>JADKFD010000047.1 GCA_016717705.1 Rhodanobacteraceae bacterium
CGCCAGGCGCGCGACGTGATCGCGGCGATCCGTGCGATCGACGCGAGCCTGGTTCTCCTCGGGCTGGCCGGCTCGCCGTTGTTGGGCTGGGCGCAGGCCAGCGGCTTGCGCACCGCGGCCGAGGCGTTTGCCGACCGCGCCTACACGCCGCAAGGCACGCTGGTTTCGCGGCGCGAAAAGGGCGCCGTGCTGCACGACCCGCACGAGGTGGCGGCACGCATGCTGCGCCTGGCGACCGAGGGCGTGGTCACGGCCATCGACGGCAGCACGGTGCGCATCGAGGCCGATTCGGTCTGCGTGCATGGCGACAGCCCCGGCGCGGTCGAGATGGCGCGGGCCGTGCGCGCGCTGTTCGAGCGCTCGGGCGTGACCGTGCGATCGTTCGTTGCCGACGGGGTGCCGCAATGATGCGGTTTCTGCCGGTCAACCTGGATGCCCTGCTGGTCGAACTCGACGACTTGCCTCAGACCCTGGCACTGCTCACCTCGCTGCAGGCCGAGCCGATCGCCGGCATCGAAGAACTGGTGCCGGCGGCGCGCACGCTGCTGGTCCGCTACCGCCCCGTAAAGGTGTCGCATGCCGCGCTGGTCGAGCACATCGGCGCGCGCAGCCTGACGGCCCCGGTCGAGCGCGCGGCCACGCTGATCGAGATCCCCGTGGTCTACAGCGGCGAAGACCTCGACGAGGTGGCGCAGATGCTGGGCATCTCGCGCGAAGAGGTGATCCGCCGCCACACGGGCAGCGAATACCGTGTCGCCTTCACCGGCTTCGCGCCGGGCTTCGCCTACCTGAGCGGCGGCGGCCCGGGCCTGAACGTGCCACGCCGCAGCACGCCGCGCACGCGCATCCCGGCCGGTGCCGTGGGGCTGGCGGGCGAGTTCAGCGCGGTCTATCCGCAGTCCAGCCCGGGCGGCTGGCAGATCATCGGCGTGACGGCAACGCCGATGTGGGATCTGGGGCGCGAGGTGCCGGCCTTGCTGCAGCCGGGCTTTCGCGTTCGCTTCATCGACATGGCGCAACGGCCTGCCTTCACCTCAGCCGCTCCCCCGGCGCCAGCGCCGAGGCCGGCCGCGGCGCCGATGGCGATCGCGCACGACGGTGCCGCGCTCGAGATCCGCAGCGCGGGCCTGCAGGCCCTGTTCCAGGACACCGGCCGCCACGGCCAGGCCGGTCAGGGTGTCTCGGCTTCGGGCGCGATGGACCAGGGCGCATTGCGCGCGGCGAATCGCCTGGTCGGCAATGCGAGCGACGCGGCCTGCGTCGAGATCGCCTACGGCGGCTTCCAGTTCGTCTGCCGCGGCGAGGCAGTGGTGGCCTTCACCGGCGCCGATGCACCCATCGAGCTCGCCGCTGCCGACGGCGCACGATCAACCGTGCCCGGCTACCAGGCCATCGCACTGTCGGACGGTGACAGCCTCACGCTCGGCGCGCCACGCGCGGGCAGTCGCTCGTACCTGGCGGTGCGTGGCGGCTTCGCCATTGCGCCGGTGCTGGGCAGCCGGTCCACCGACACACTGGCCCATGTGGGCCCCGCGCCCATCGCGGCCGGCGACCTGCTGCCGGTGCACCAGGTGGCACGAGGCGCTGTCATTGGCCTGTACGAGCAGCCGCCCGCCGACCTGCCCACGGTGGAGCAGACCGTCACGCTCGACGTGGTGATGGGCCCGCGCACCGACTGGTTCACGCCCGAGGCGGTGGCGCTGTTGGCGAGCCAGGTGTGGACGGCCACACCGCAGTCCAACCGCGTCGGCCTTCGCCTGACCGGCAAGCAGCCGCTGGTGCGGGCCAACCCGGCCGAACTGCCGAGCGAGGGCACGGTAGTTGGCGCCATCCAGGTGCCGCCCAGCGGGCAGCCCGTGCTGTTCCTGGCCGATCACCCGCTGACGGGCGGCTACCCGGTGATCGGCGCCGTTGCGACCTACCACCTCGACCGCGCGGGGCAGATCCCCATCGGCGCCAGCGTGCGCTTCAACCCCATTCAGCCTTTCGGTACGCCATGAGAAAAGTCCTGATCGCCAACCGCGGCGAAATCGCCGTGCGGATCGTTCGCGCCTGCGCCGACTACGGCGTGAAGTCGGTCGCGGTGTATGCCGATGCCGACCTCGACGCGCTGCACGCGCGCAAGGCCGACGAGGCCTATGGCCTGGACGGCCAGCGCCCGGCCGAGACCTACCTGAACATCGACAAGCTGCTGGCGGTGGCCGCGCGCAGCGGCGCCGATGCGGTGCATCCGGGCTACGGCTTCCTGTCCAAGAACGCAGGCTTCGCGCGCGCCGTCATCGCTGCCGGCCTGGCCTGGATCGGGCCGCCACCGGCCGCCATCGCCGCGCTGGGCGACAAGGTGCAGGCGCGCAAGATCGCGCTGGAAGTCGGCGCGCCGCTGGTCGCCGGCACCCCCGGGCCGGTCAAGGACGTGGCCGAGGTGTTGGCGTTCGCCGAGCAGCACGGCCTGCCCATCATCATCAAGGCCGCATTCGGTGGCGGCGGCCGCGGCATGAAGATCGCGTGGCGCATGGACGAAGTGGCCGACCTCTACGAGTCGGCGTCGCGCGAGGCCGTCACGGCCTTCGGCCGCGGCGAGTGTTTCGTCGAGCAGTTTCTCGACCGGCCGCGCCACATCGAGGCGCAGGTGATTGCCGACACGCACGGCCATGTGGTCGTGCTCGGCACGCGCGACTGCTCGCTTCAGCGGCGCAACCAGAAGCTGGTCGAAGAGGCGCCGGCGCCCTTCTTGACCGACACCCAGCGCGAGCGCATCCACCAGTCGGCGCGCGACATCTGCGCCCGGGTCGGCTACGTCAGTGCCGGCACGGTGGAGTTCCTGCTGAGCCCGTCGGGCACGATCTCGTTTCTCGAGGTCAACACGCGTCTGCAGGTCGAGCACCCGGTCACCGAGGAAACCTCGGGCATCGACCTGGTGGTCGAGCAACTGCGCGTGGCCGACGGCCTGCCGTTGTCGATCACCGACACGCCCGTGCCGCGCGGCCATGCTTTTGAGTTCCGCATCAACGCCGAGGACGTGGGCCGCGGCTTCCTGCCGACACCCGGCCTGGTGCGCGTGTTGGAGCCTCCCTCGGGCCCCGGCGTGCGCGTCGACAGCGGCGTGCTGTCGGGCTCCACGGTGCCCGGCACCTTCGACTCGCTGATGGCCAAGTTGATCGTCACCGGCACCACGCGCGCCCAGGCCATCGCCCGCGCCCGCCGCGCGCTGAAGGAGTTCCGCATCGAGGGCCTGGCTTCCGTGCTGCCCTTTCATCGCGCGGTGATGGAACAGCTCGACTTCACCTCGGCCGATGCGTTCAAGGTGCACACGCGCTGGATCGAAACCGACTTTGCCAACACCCTGGCAGCTGCGGTGCGCAGCGAACCGCCGGCGTCCGATGCGGCCCTGGTGCGCACGGCAGTCGAGATCGACGGGCGGCGGATGGCGCTGGGGCTGCCGGCAGAACTGCTGCGCGGCTTGCAGGCCGTGGCGGGCGGCGGCGCGTCGCCCGCGCCGGCGGCACCTGTTGAAGCGGACCCCGCAGCGGTCGCCGCGCCCATCGCCGGCAGCCTGCAAGCGTGGAAGGTCGTCGATGGCGACACCGTCGCGCAGGGCGACACCATCGCCACGATGGAGGCGATGAAGATGGAGATGCAAGTGACGGCCCATCGCGCGGGGCGCATTGCGCTGAAGGCTGAGCGCGGAGTTCATGTGGCCGCGGGAGTGGTCATCGCGACGATCGCGTAACCGCGGCAACTGGTGCCCGTCGCGCCGAGGCGGCGACGGCTGCAGCTGCCGCCCCTTCGGGGAACTGGTCAGGGAGCCAACAGCCACACCGATCGGGAGAGGTCGGCCGCGCGTTGCGGCCACCTCGGCTGCGATCCCGACAGTGGCGCCGCAGTCACGGGAGGGCCTGCGCGGGCCGATGCATCCAGCAAACCACGCAGTTCGCCGCTACACCTTCGCAGCGGCGCGAGATCGCTCGCGGCACCGCGTCGCAGGCAGCTATCGGCGTATGCCGGCTCGTCCTGAATCCGCCGAACATCCACGCTCCAACCCTTGCCTGACATCAACCACTTGAAGCTCACCAACTGCATCAGTGCTTCACGTTCACAATCCGCCGCTTCCCTCATTCGCCCCTCGACGATGCAATCCTTGCGGATCTGATCTTGCGCATGGCAACACACAACGAAAAGGTGGATTCCGGACGCGTTGAACGTCAATTGCGGACATCGTCGGCTCGACGCGCGAACCTTAGGCCGGTCGGCCTAACTATCGACTGTTGCTAGCTCGACCAGCCCAGCGTCTTTGGGCCAAGATGCAGGGGTCGGTTGCGGAGTCCCGCAGCACTACCAACCCAAGGAGAATCCCGATGTCCACACAGAACCTGAGCTCAGTGACGATCGAAATCATCGGCCAGTACCATCAGGCCGGCCAACGACTGGCACGCGCCTATGAACGCGGCCTGCAACGCGCAGCCGATGCGATAGGTGGGCAGCTCACAAAGTTCCTCGAAAAGCGCGAGTTGCCTCTCGTCGACGCCGACGTCAAGTCCAGCGTGATCGAAGCACAGCGCCAGGCGTCCGCCATCCTGGTCGGCGCCGTGCGCGCCAACAACGAACGTGTGGCCGCCGCCAACGACCGCATTGCCGAGACCGCAACGAGCGGCGTCTGCACGCTGGCGGGACATGCCGAACGCATCGGCACTGCGTTCAACAGCAACGCCGTCGATACGCTGGCGCAGCTTGGCATGCCGTCGGCGCAACTGTCGCTGGCGGTGGCCAAGGTGGTCGCCAACGGCGCCAATCGCATCGGTGAGGGTGCCGACGACACCGCCGTCGAGACGGTCGACGCTGAGCCCACGCCGAAGCGTGCGGTGCGCCGCCGCGGTTAAGGCCGCGATGACGACGCGGCCGGTTCGCAAGCCAGCCACCGCCCGGCCCTCCAAGCCGGCGGAACCGGCGCTTCGCGGCGCCGGCCTGCTGAAGGCGCTCAGCGAAGAGGTCGCCGCGCAGCACAGCCGCTTCTTCGAGTCGCTGCTCGGCATCGACCCGCGGGCGGCACGTCGCAAGGCCGGCGACCTGTTCGGACTGCCGACCTTCGAGGACCTGTTCGACGAGCGCGTGGCGCGCTCGCTCGAGCGGCTTGGCGCCACTGAAGGGATCGCTGGCCTACGGTCGCAGCTCGCCGACATCGACGAGCGCCTGCGCCGCATCGAGCGCACGCTGCAGCGGCCCGCGAAGTCGCGCACCGGACGGTGAGCGCGGCGATCCCCGATGGCCGCAGCGGCTCCGAAGACCCGCGACCGTATCGTCGACGCCGCGCGCCGGCTGTTCAACGAACATGGCTTGCCAGCTGTATCGACGCACCGCATCGCTGCGGAAGTCGACATCAGCTCCGGCAACCTGCACTATCACTTCCGCTCCAAGCGGCTCATCGTCGCGTGGCTGTTCCGGCGCTTCGAAGACCGGCTGACGCCCTGCCTCGATGCCGCGGCATCGGCGACCGCGCTGGACGACCTGTGGCTGTCGCTGCATCTGACCTTCGAGGCGATCGACGAGTACCGGTTCATCCTGCGAGATATGGAATACGTGCTGAACGAGTCGCCCGAAATCGAATCGCGCGCCCAGGCGCTTGTCTCGCGCCAGTTGGTCGCCGCGCAGGCGCTGTGCACCGGCCTGGCCGACGCCGGGGTCCTCGATGCCAGCGCCGACGATATCGACATGTTGGCGCTGCAGCTTGTCTTCGCCACCACCTGCTGGTATTCGTTCAAGCGGCTGATGCCGAAGCGCAAATCGCCCGCGCAAGGCGACGCCGCACTGGCCGCCTACTACACGCTCGGGCTGCTCGCGCCTTTCGTCGTCGGCGAGTCGCGCGACTACCTGAACTTCCTGCGAGCCAAGTACCTAAAGTAGGCTTCCCTTCCACCACAAAAACGCAAGAAATCATCGATGGACCACGCCTCCACCCTGCCTTCACCCCCGTCGCGCTGGCTTCTCTGGGCCGAGTCGCGCGCCGCGCATGAGTTCGCGGCCACGTTGGCGGCATGGCCGTTGCTGAGGCTGGCCCCCAAGGGCGACGGCCATCCGGTGCTTGTACTGCCCGGCTTGTTCGCGAGCGACGCTTCGACACGCCTGCTGCGCGCGTACCTGCGCGAACGCGGCTACGACACGCATGGCTGGGGCCTGGGGCGCAACCTCGGACCGCGCCGCGGTGTGGCGACGGCGATGCTCCAGCGCCTCGACCAACTGCACGAACGCAGCGGCCGCCGCGTCAGTCTGGTCGGCTGGAGCCTGGGCGGCGCCTACGCGCGCCGTCTCGCCGCGGCCCGGCCCGACGCCATGCGCAATACCATCATGCTGGGCAGCCCGCTGGAGGGCAACCCACGCTCGTCCAACGCCTGGCGACTGTACGAGGCGACCAGCGGCAAACTCGCCGACGACGCCACCGAGCTTGCCGCGGCACGAGCCACGGTGTCATCTCCGATGACCTCGATCTACAGTCGCAGCGACGGCGTGGTCGCGTGGACGTCGAGCCGTCTGCCGTCCGCGCCGCAGGTGGAGAACATCGAGGTCCATGGCAGCCACGTCGGATTGGGCGTCAATGGCGCCGTGCTGCTGGCGATCGCCGACCGGCTCGCCCAGCGCGAAGGCGAGTGGAAGCCCTTCGCCGGTCGTCGCACGCTGATGCGTCCGTTGTACCCCGATCCGGACCGTGACAGTTAGGGTTTCCGCAGCCGGCCCTTCTGCGCCGGTACGGCAGCGCCACTTCACAGAGGCCTGGCAGCTTCTCATCACTGGCGCAACTGCCCGCTGGCCTTGCAGAGCACTGCCGGTGGGCTCCGACAGGACGGTTCATCACGGTGCTTCAGGCTCGCCGTTGGATCTCCCAGGACCAACCGCGGCCGAAACCTTCGGCGCACTGGCGGTCGGCGCATCGCCAGACAGGCCAACGGGCTCCGCCGCCAGCGCGGTATTGCCCGGCACCACCATTGTCGTAGCGCCGCTCAACGCATCCGCAAGCCGCCGCGCACTCAACACATGCGCCTTCAGCGCGTAATCGAACAGCCCCACCTGATTGGCGATGAACTCCCGGGCGACCGTCGATAGATTGCCCGGCTCGAGTGCTACGCGTGCAGTCGCCTCGCCGCGCTCGACCACGACCGCCATGCCTTGCTTGCGGGCCAGATGCCGCATCGTCTCGTTCTCCGCCAGGCAATGCATGAACAGCACGTCGATGGTGCGATTGCGCGCATGCAATCGCGCGCGCGCGAGCAATGCCTGCCCGATGCCTCGCCCGCGATGCCCAGCCAGCACAGAGATACCGAGCTCGGCGCCGTCGTCGCTGCACACCAGGTGCGCCGCACCGGCGATGCGCAGCTCTGCATCGAAGATGACAAACACGGCATCGCGATCGAAGTCGATCGAATCGACGTAGGCGCGAATAGCCTCGTCGCTCAACTGGGCACCGAAGCGCAGTCGACGTGCCTGCTCATCGAGCGCAAGCGCATGCGCCGCGAGCGATTCTCGCTGCGCACCCGTCAACTCGTTCGTCGCCGCGAATTCCACGGTCGCTCGTCTGAGCGGCCAACCCTCGCGCTACTGCAAGTAGGTCTCCGCAAGCAGGGCCCAGTAAGCAGCGCCGATCGGCAGGTTGCCATCGTTGAAGTCGTAGCCCGGGTTGTGGATCATGCATGCGCCGTGTTCGTCGCCCGCACCGTTGCCGATGAACAGGTAGCAGCCGGGGCGCCGTTCGAGCATGAAGGCGAAGTCCTCGCTGCCCGTGGTGGCGGGTGCGTTCGGCACGACGCGCTCAGCCCCGACAAGTTCGAAGCCGATGCGGCGCGCGAACTCGGTCTCCTCGGGCGTGTTCACGAGCACCGCGTAGCCCTTGCGGTAGTCGATCTGCGCGCGCACGCCGAAGCTCTCGGCTTGCGCCGTGACGATCGCCTTCAGCCGCTGTTCGTGTTGGCGCCGACCGAATTTTGACCCCCTGGGGGTGCGGACGATTTCTTGGACTACTTGGAGGGTAGTTCATGTTTTCATACGAGGACCGGCTTCGAGCCGTGCAGCTCTACATCAAGCTGGACAAGCGCATCGGCTTGACCATCCGTCAGCTGGGCTATCCGACGAAGAATGCGCTCTTGAGCTGGCATCGCGAGTACGAGCAGCGCCTTGACCTGCCCGCCGGCTACGTGCGCCAGCCGAGGTACTCGCAGGTGCGCAAGGAGCTTGCCGTCCGGCACTACCGCGAGCACGGCCGCTGCATCGCGGCGACGATCAGGGAACTGGGCTATCCATCGAGGTCATTGCTGTCCGATTGGCTTCAGGAGCTCGATCCGCAGGCGCGCGCTCGCGGCAATGTTCGATCCCAGGAACTGGCGCCTGAGGTCAAGCAATCTGCCGTCATCGCCTTGTGCATGCGACCAGCCAGCGCGCAGGTGGTGGCTGAGGAGCTGGGCGTGTCGCGAGGCTCGCTGTACAAGTGGAAGAATCAATTGCTCGGCCACGACGCATCCACATCCATGAATCGCCAGCAAGACGCCCCGGCAAGCCCTGATCGATCCGAGCTGGAACAGCAGCTCGAGACGCTTCGGCGAGACATCAGGCGCCTGCAGCTCGAGAAGGACCTGCTGAAGAAGGCGAACGAACTCCTAAAAAAAGAACTGGGCATCGACCAGCAGGACCTGACGAATCGGGAGAAGACGCTGCTGGTTGATGCCCTGAGACCAACCTATGCAATGGCGGAGCTGCTCTGCGAGGTGGGCTTGCCACGCAGCTCCTACTTCTACCATCGCGCCCGGCTCCAGGTCGTGGACAAGTACGTCGAGGCGCGACAGGTGATGACCGACATCTTCGAGCGCAACTACCGCTGCTATGGCTACCGCCGGATGCGCGCCTCGTTGACCGATCAGTCTGTGAACATCTCGGAGAAGGTCGTGCGGCGCCTGATGAAGCAGGAGTGCCTGGTGGCCGCGACGAGCAAACGACGTCGATACGGCTCGTACCTGGGCGAGATCAGTCCAGCCCCGGACAACGTTCTGAACCGCGACTTCAGCGCGAGTGCGCCGAACGAGAAGTGGCTCACCGACATCACGGAGTTCCAGATCCCGGCTGGCAAGGTGTATCTGTCGCCGATGATCGATTGCTTCGATGGCATGGTCGTCAGCTGGTCGATCGGCACGCGGCCGAACGCCGAGTTGGTCAACACGATGCTGGACGCCGCCATCGATAAGGTCGCCGCCAGCGGTGAGCGGCCCGTTGTGCATTCGGACCGTGGCGGTCACTATCGATGGCCTGGCTGGCTATCCCGAATCGCTGAGGCCAAGCTGGTGCGCTCGATGTCCCGCAAGGGTTACTCGCCAGACAACGCGGCGTGCGAAGGCTTCTTCGGTCGCCTGAAGATCGAGATGTTCTTCTCGCGCGACTGGCTATCCACAACCATCGAGGAGTTCGTCGCTGCCTTGGACGCGTACATCCGCTGGTACAACGACGCGCGGATCAAGATCTCACTCGGCTTCCGCAGTCCCGTCGAGCACCGCAGGAGCCTGGGGATCGCTGTTTAACCAGTCCAAGTTTTTGGCCGCACCCCCCTGATGGTCAGTTTTCGGTCGGCGCCAACACGAACGACTGGCCAGGCGCTGGGGCGAGGTGCTCGCCCAACCAGCCAGCCGCGCTGGCAATGGGCGATGGCAAGTGGAGGTCGGCAACGCGGTGCTGCGCTTTGTCGAAGCGCGCGACGGCCGCGGCGAAGGGTTGGCCGGCATCGACCTGGAAGTCACCGATCCGCAGTCCATCACGGCGGCTGCGACTGCCTGCGGCTGTGCCTGGGACGGCGATGCCGTGATGGTCGGCGGCGTGCGGTTCAGCCTGCAGACGAGCCGCTAGTGTCCAGTGCCATCTCGAAGAGGGCATCTGTCTGGCGCACAACGCCGAGGGTCGGCGCGTGTTCGTCAGCGATCTGGCAGCCCCTCTGCGCGAGGTGGAAATCAAGCGCCCAGTGGGCCGCGCTGAAGGTCAGCGCGTCAGCCCCTGGCCAGCGACGTCGTCGCGCCGTGGCACCGTCGCGAGGAACTTGCGAATCTCTTCCAGCGCCTGGTGAGCCTCGGGCAGCTCAGGATTGAATATTTGCCAGACGTGGACCATGTGGTCCCAGGTCTGCAGCCGCGCCGGTGAGCCGGCCGCTCGCGCGCGGTTGACATAGCGCCGGGCGTCGTCGAGCAGCATCTCCGACTCGCTGGCCTGCACCAGCAGCGGCGGCAGCCGCGACAGGTCGCCGTAGACCGGCGAAATCAGCGGGTCGCGCGGGTTGATGCGGTTCTGCATCCAGCCGAACAGCAGCAGCATCGACCGTGGCACCTTCGCCAGCGGCGCGAACAGCGGGCCGAGCATCGGGTCGGTCGCCAGGTTGGATTTCAGGCTTGGGCTGGCGCTGGTGCTGTCGGTGGCGGGCGACAGCGCCACCGCGGCATCGGGTTCACGCAAGCCCTCGTCGCGCACCCAGGCGATGAGCGACAACGTGAGGTTGCCGCCGGCCGAATCGCCAGCGACGAACACCACGCGCGCCGCCTGTGGACCTTGCGGGCCGTTGTCGAGCATCCAGCGGTAGGCGCTGCGGCAGTCCTCGATGCCGGCCATGCGCGGATGCTCCGGCATCAGCCGGTAGTCGATCGCGAGCACGGCGCCGCCGGTGATCGACGAGAAGGCGCTCGTCAGCGTGCGGTGGCTCTTCGGGCTGCCGACGACAAAGGCGCCGCCATGGATGTAGAGCGTGCGCCGGGTGGCGTCGGCACCAGGCGCAAGCACCCATTCGGCGGGCACGCCGGCGCAGTCGGCTGGCGTGAAGCTGGCGTTGAAACTGCGACCTTCGAACAGCTGATCCATCGCCTCGCGCGCCTTGGCCAAGCGCCGCCAACGAGGCGCACGCTGCACGACCTCGCTCATTCGTGCCAGCGACGCCAGCGCCGTTTTCAGTTCGGCGCTCGGCCCGGTCGAGAAACGCTCGCTGGCCGGCTGGTCGAAGGCCGCCAGGCTCTGCCCTTTCAGGCGGGTGGCGGCCCAAAAGCAGGCCGCGACGACGATGCAGAGCGCACCGAAGAACCAGACCATTCCGAGAACCCAGAACATGGCGACGACCAACGCAATGAAGAGCAAAGGGTAGATCAGCATGGGCATTCAGGCCTCGACCGCAGGTCTCAGTTCTGTCCCCACCGCCGCTGGCCGGCCGGGCAGGATCAGCGCCGACCCCGTTGCCAACGCGACGGTCTTGGAGCTGCGGTGCGGGTGCGGGTGCTGGACACTGCGCGTGCACGGCGTCGCGTCCTGCTCCGGCGGTTCACCGGGGTGTTCCCTTGCGCGGCGTGCGGGCCGCTGCGGTGCGTCGCGCCGCAGCGGCTGTCTTCTTCGCGCCGACCGACTTGCCGGGTGGCGATGACTTTCGAGCGGGCTTGACGGCTGGCGCCTTCGCCGCCGCATCGGCGACGCGCGCAGGCGGGGCCGGCGCAGTCACGGCCTCGGCCGACGTCTCGATCGACGGCAGCGCCTCGATCTCCTTCAGCGCCGCCTTCATGTGCTCGATCAGTTCGTACGACTCCTCCTGCGACACCACGCGCCTGCACGCAATGAGACCGAAGTCGAGCGAACCGGCATAACTCTGCACGGTGATGTTCAAGGCCGAGCCATGGTAAGGAATCGACACGGGGTAGAAGCTCAACATGCGCGCACCCGCCATGTACAACGGCACCGGGGCCCCGGCACGTTGGAGATGGCGACGTTGCCCGCCGCCGGCATTCGCGCCGCCAGGGCCGAGCGGCCGAGCAGCGACGCGATCCCGGTCATCAACCACGGTGCGCCGGTGATCGGCGTATCCACACCGAGCACGGGCTTCAGTTCCTTCACCACCGCCTTGGCCGACTCCGGACGAGGCGTGGATCGCCTGAATCGCGCCGGCAGGTCGTGAATCTCGGTCGCCAGATCGACGCGGATCGCCGACACCTGGTTGTTCATGTCGTCGTTGTCGGCTGCGCGCAGGCTGACCGGCACCATCGCGATCAGCGACTTCTTCGGCAGCAGGTCACGCTCCTTCAGAAAGCGGCGCAGCGCGCCGCTGCAGATCGCCATCACCACGGTGTTCACCGTGCCGCCGACGCGCTTGCCGAGCGCCTTGATGTCGTCCAGCGGCACCGACCAGGTGCTGTACGAGCGCTGGTTGGTGATCGATTCGTTGAAGATCGTCTTCGGCGCCAAACCGAGGTTGAGCGAGCGCTCGCCCTTCGGCGTGCGGGTGCTCGCGATCGCCTTGCCCGCCGCACCGACCGCCTTCACCGCCGTCGGCAACAGCTGCGCGACCTTGAG
Organism: Rhodanobacteraceae bacterium; assembly: GCA_016717705.1. GTDB lineage: Bacteria > Pseudomonadota > Gammaproteobacteria > Xanthomonadales > SZUA-5 > JADKFD01. The sequence continues at coordinate 12,337 of JADKFD010000047.1, forward strand.
GTACTGCCGCGCCGAGTTCTCGACGGCTGCTTGCAGCAACTCGGTGACACCGAGCTGGTAGCCGCTGCTGGCCGGCCGGCGCCGCGGTGGCGGCACCTCGCGCACCGTGGGCGAGACGTCGTAGAGCACCTTGGCCATCTCGGAGCCCGCCTTGCCGTCGACGCCGCTGTGATGCGCCTTGCTGTAGAAGGCGACCTGCCCGTTCTGCAGGCCTTCGATCACGACCATCTCCCACAGCGGGCGACTGCGATCGAGCAGGGTCGAGTGCAGTCGCGAGACGAGCTGGTGCAACTGCTTCATCGTGCCGGGCCGGGGCAGGGTCAAACTGCGGATGTGATAGTCGAGGTCAAGGTCGTCGTCCTCGATCCATACGGGCTCGGCGAGCTCGAATGGCATTTGCGCCAGCTTGCGATGTAGCACCGAGCACAGGTGCATGCGGCGGCCGATCATTGCCTTCACTACTTCGTAGAAGTCGCCCTCGTATCCCTTGGGCAGCTCGAACAACATCAGGCTGCCGACGTGCATCGGCGTCTCGGGGGTCTCGAGGTGCAAGAACGATGCATCCATGCCGCTCAGGTGGTCCATCGTCGTCTCCTTGTTCGAGGAAATTGGGGGGCTAGCCGCGGACCGTCGGGCCAGGACTGGCGCCACTGCGCGTCATTCCCGGCCGACTCCACCCGCTCTGGGCTGGTGCTGATCTCGATGCGGATCGGGATAGACGAAGCGTCGCAGACCGCTGCGGTCAAAGGGCCGCCATGCGCCTTCGGGTTGCGCCAGCCGGTCGGCAATCGCGTACAGCACCGCAGGGTGGTGGCCGAGTCCGCTGTGGCTGCCCTCGACCTCAATGTTCTCGGTCGTCGGGCTTTGGCGCTCCAGGCATCCCCTGCCAGGAGACGATGCCGTCGCTGCGGCTGAAGATCGCCGTGCTCGGCACCGGCGGCGGTTGCTTCATCGCTTCGCGCCAGGGATGCGCATCAACCTCGAGGCCGCTCAGCGCCTCGTAGACCCGCCAGGCATTGCTGGCCCGTGGCTCGCCTGCGAACGGGCTGCCGAGCGTGATGACGCTGCGCACCTGCTGCGGAGCCCGGCGTGCGACCTCGCGCGCGAAGATGCCGCCGAGACTCCAGCCGATGATGCTGACCTTGCGGCCGTGGCGCTCGTGCAGCTCGGCCAGCCGCCGCTGCAACGCTGCTTCCACGCCCGGACGGGGTCCGGCATTGCGCCCGAGCTGCCAGCCGTGGGCCGCGTAGCCGCGGTCACTCAGGAAGGCGCGCAAGCCTTGGGTGGACACATCGCTGGCGGCGAGCCCCGGCAGCACGAGCACCGGGTGACCGTCGCCGGCCGGCGCCAGCCGCAGCATCGGCGCCATGGCAAAAAAGGCACCCAGTTCCCATACCGCCCGGATCTCGAGCAGCAGCAGCGCACGCGACGGCGGGCTCAACGGGTCGGAACGGTCGATCAGGGGTCGAATGCGGTCGGCAACGTGTGTGAGCATAGTTCATCGATCCTGGTTGGCGTGCGCCGCGATGGCGTCAACGATTTGCGGCCACATGGTGATGGGCAACGCGTGGCCCATGCCTTCGACGACGCACAGGCGCGCGCCTGGCACGGCTTCGGCAGTATCGATGCCGCAAGCCAATGGAACCAGCGGATCGACGTCGCCGTGGAGCACGAGCGTGGGCACCCGCACGTTGGCCAGCGCGCGCTTGCGCCCGCCGGACGCGAGAACCGCCACCAATTGCCGCGCGACGCCGGCCGGGTTCAACCTCGTGTGAAGTTGCGCTCGGCACGCTCGAAGTCGAGTGCCTCGTCCTCCGGGAAGCTGCCACTGCGCAGCACCTTCAAGGTCTGCCGGTAGCTCTGGAGATAGGCCGCCTTGTCGATCGGGGTCGGCTTCGTCAGGACCGCCATCGCCTCGGGCGTCGGTGGCGGCAGGCCGGGCTCGCCGGTGGTCGCCATGATCGAGGTCAGCGTGCGCACGCGCTGTGGATGGTGGATGGCCATGAGCTGAGCGACTGCGCCGCCCATCGACGCCCCGGCGACATCGGCCGATTCGATGCCGAGCGCGTCGAGCAGGCCTGCCACGTCGTCGGCCAGGTCGTGCAGTCGATATGGCGCGTCGACCGGGCGCCCCATCATTGCGGCCATCAGCGCCGCACCGACATCCGGCACGCCGGCCGCATCGAAGCGCGTCGACAGACCGATGTCGCGGTTGTCGAAGCGGATCACGCGATGGCCGCGCGCGGCCAACCTGCCGCAGAACGCCTCGTCCCAAGCAATCATCTGCGTCCCCAGGCCCATGATCAGCACCAGCGGCGGTGCAGATGGGTCGCCGAACGTGTCGTAACACAGCTCAATGCCGTTGGCCTTGGCGAGCGATGCTGACGTATACGGAATCTCTACCGTCATCGTGTCTCCTCGATGGCGGATTCTTGGGTTCGTGGACACGGCACGGAAGGTCCGTTTGGTGCACTCAGACAGTCACTTTTGGACAGCGCCCGCCAGCGGCGCTAAGCTCGCGCGCTACATATGTCGCCTGATGCGCCGAGCAGCGCCGCTAGCCCGCAGATCGTCTATCGCACGCCGCCCGACCCCGAGCGCCGCGTGTACTTGGCGTTTCGTATTCACGCGGTGCTTGCCACGCTCGCCGAAGAAGGGATCGCGAGCGAAATGGCCCTCGCGGGCAGCGGGCTCGACGCGAAACGACTAACCGATCCCGACACGCGCGTGTCGTATCGTCAGCTCGAGACCGTCGCCCGCAATGCCTTGCGCCTCTCGAAGGACCCGGCCATTGCGTTGCGGGCGGGCCGACGCATGCACATCACCGCCTACGGCACCTATGGCTATGCGAACCTGTGTGCAGCGACCGTCAGTGACGCCATTGCCTTCGGGGTCAAGTACCACCGCATTGCTGGTTCGGTGGTGGACATGGCGTTTTCGACTGACGGCCAGAACGCTGTCTACGCGTACGAACCGCTGATCTGGTCGGACCCGAGCCAGGATCTGTACCGCTTCGCGATCGAGTTTGCTCTCGCGAGTCACCTGACGGTGATCCAGGATCTTGTCGGCAAGGCTGCCAAACCGGTGCGCGTGAGCGTGGCCTACCCCCCCCCGGCACACGCACGCGCCTACCGCACCCGGCTCCAATGCCGCGTGGATTTTCTGCAGCCCAACAACGAGATGGCATTCGACGCGGCCTGGATCGCGAAGCCGTTGCCGCTGGCCAACCCGATCGCCTTCGCTTCGTGCAGCGAAATGTGCGATCGCCTCCTGGGCGAACTGAGCGCCGACGGCAGCCTCGCCTCCGAAATCCGCAGCGCGCTGATCATGCACCCTGGCCGCTTCCCGGACGCCGAGGCGATGGCCGAGCAGTTGGCGATGCATCCGCGCGCATTGCGCCGCCGGCTCAACACCGAGAAGACCTCGTACCGTCACCTGCTCGCCGAGGTGCGGTCGCGCCTCGCGATCGAGTACCTGCGCCGGACCAAGATGACCAGCGAAGAGATCGCGAACCGGCTCGGCTACAGCGACGCTGCGAACTTCCGCCGCGCATTCACGTCGTGGACTGGCAAGAACCCGTCGGACTTCCGGATTCGCTAGGGACGTGCCGAGGGCGACGTTCCGAACACACGACGAGGAGGGACATCATGCGTGTGATCGTTCTCGGCGCCGGCCTGCTCAGTGTCACGTCTGCCTACTACCTGCAAAGGCTTGGCCACGAGGTGACCGTGATCGACCGGCAGGCCTCCCCGGCGGCCGAGACCGGCTTTGCCAACGGCGGGCAGATTTCCGTCAGCCATGCCGAGCCTTGGGCCAACCCGAGCGTGCCGCTGAAGGTGCTGCAGTGGCTCGGCAAGGAGGACGCGCCGCTGCTGTTTCGCATTCGCGCAGACATGCGGCAATGGCTTTGGGGCCTGCAGTTCCTTCGAGAGTGCACGCCAGCGCGCACGTGCCACAACATCGCGCAGATCGTGCGGCTGGGTACCTACAGCCGCGAGATGCTGCAGGCACTGCGCCACGAGGCGGGCATCAGCTACCACGAGCGCACCCAGGGCATCCTGCACCTCTATACGACGCAGAAGGAATTTGACGGTGCGTTGAAGCCGGCCGAGCAGATGCGCGCACTCGGCTGCGAGCGCCAGGTGATCTCGGCCGACGAGGCCGTCAAGATCGAGTCGGCGCTGTCCCACATCCGTCCGCAATTGGCTGGCGCCACCTACACGGCCGAAGACGAATCGGGTGACGCCAACCGCTTCGCGCGCGAACTGGTCAAGCTCTGCGAAGCGGCCGGCGTCAGGTTCTCGATGAGCCACACCGTCACCGCGATCCGCGAAGCCGGGGCCAGGTCGAGCATGTCGAGGCGACCGACAACGAAGGCCGCTTCCAGCGCGTCACGGGCGATGCCTATGTGCTGGCGATGGGCTCGCACAGCCCGTTCTACGGCGCGCCGCTGGGCATCCGGCTGCCGATCTACCCGGCCAAGGGCTACTCCGTCACGATGCCGGTGATCGACGCATCCCGAGCGCACCAGGTCTCGCTGACCGACGACGAATTCAAGCTCGTGGTCTCGCGCTACACCGACGAAGCCGGCGACCGCCTGCGCATCGCCGGCACGGCCGAACTCAACGGCTACGACCGCGACCTGAACCGTGTGCGGTGCGAGGCCATCGTGCGCCGCGTCGAGCAGCTCTTCCCGGCGCCGGTGACGCCACGCGTGCTCAGTTCTGGACCGGGCTGCGCCCCGCGACGCCGAGCAACGTGCCGCTGATCGGCAAGACCAAGCTGCCGAACTTTTCCTCAACACCGGCCATGGCACGCTGGGCTGGACGCATTCGTGCGGTTCGGGCAAGTCGATCGCCCGCATCGTGAGCGGTCTGGCGCCGGAAGTGGACTTTGCGTTCACGGGCGCGTAGGCCACGGCCATCGCGCGACCGGGCGAGTCGACGGGTTCGCAGCTGACTCAGCCCGACGACGCGATGCGTGTGATCGGCAGTATCTGTTGGGGTCAGTGACAAACTCCAGCAGCGCCAAGCCAACATGCGCATTCGCGCGACTGAACGCGCCTGCGAAGTCCTCGGTTCGTGACACCCGCTCCGCGTGCGCACCGAATGATCGGGCCAGCGCGACATAGTCCGGGCTCGCCAGCTGCGTGCCGCTGACCCGGTTCGGGTAGCGCTTCTCCTGGTGCATGCGGATGCTCCCGTACATCCCGTTGTTGACGACCAGCACCGTGAGCCGGGCGCCGTACTGCGCGGCGGTTGCCAGTTCCTGCGAGTACATCAGGAAGCAGCCGTCGCCGGCGACACAGACGACCTGGCGCTCGGGGTGACGCAGCGCGGCCGCAATGGCGGCCGGCAAGCCGTAGCCCATCGCGCCGCAGGTTGGCGCGAGCTCGGTCCGGGGTGACCGGTACTCGAAGAACCGGTGCAGCCAGACGGCATAGTTGCCCGCGCCGTTCGTCACGATCGCATCGTCGGGCAGCGCCTCCCGCATCTGATGCATGGCCGCGGCGAGGTCCACGCCGGTGGCCCGCGAGTCCTGCGCGGCGGCAACTCGCCGAAGCCTAGAAAGGCCTCCTGAGCCGACTGCGTCCAAAGGTCCCACGCCCTCGCATCGGGCGGGGCCAGCGCAACCAGCGACGCGGAGGCTGCGGCCACGCCGGCCTCGAAACCCATCTCGGGACGAAACACGCGGCCGACCTCGTGCGCCTCGGGACGGAAGTGGATGAGCAGCTGTTCGGGGTTCGGTGCCAAGATCAACGTGTAGCTGTCGCTCGCGACGTCGGTGATCCTGGTGCCGACGGCGAGCACGACATCGGCGGTGCGCAGCCGCTCGGCGAGCGCCGGGTTCATGCCGAGACTGAGGTGCCCCGCATACTGCGGCAGCCGGTTGTCAAAGAGATCCTGTGTTATGGCGCCCAACGCCAAGCTGCGCCCGCTGGTGGTGCCGCAGGGATCCGAGGTGCAAAAGCTGGCCACCGATGTCACAGTTGCCGGCGAATGCGCGGTCCAGACGGTTCAGGCCCGGCCGCAGCGCATCAGCTGGGCGCGGCTGCTCAAGCGCGTGTTCGACATCGACATGCAGCACTGCCCGAACTGCGGCGCCGGGGAACTGAAGATCATCGCCGCCATCCTCGAGTGGCCGGTCATCGGGAAGATCCTCACCCACCTGGGGCTATATCCGCAGCCGCCGCCCAGGGGCCGAGCGCACGAGGCCGGACAAGATTTCGTCACCTGAGTCGCGCCGGCCGTCACAAAACCACGCCCCAGGCTGCGACGCCAGACCGCAGCCTGGGCGGCGTCGCGGCGCGCCAGCGCAGCGCCGTCGAAGCAGGGTCAACCCGAGAGCTTGGTCACCAGCGAGCCTTGTGAGCGCTGAAGGGACTTCCGAACCAGCATTGCGCGACGTCACGGCCGCAGAATCCAGGCGCTTTCCGACAGCCGCAGGCCAGTCAGGCCAGTCACGCGTCGAACCCGAGGGCGTTTGAAAGTACTATGCCCCACGGCCAAGCGACCGACGCCACGACAAATCGCCACCCAGGAGACCCGCATGCCCCGCACCGAGCCCATTCCGCAGCCCAAGGGCGACCCGTTCATCGGCAACATGCGCGCCATCGACGGCGACGCGCCGATGCAGGGCTTCATGCGGCTGGCCCGCATCCATGGCCCGATCTTCCAGCTCGAGTTCTTCGGCAAGCCGCTGATCCTGGTCAGCTCGCGGGGAGATCGTCAACGAGCTGTGCGATGAAAAGCGCTTCGACAAGCGGGTGCATGCCACCTGAAGAACATCCGCGATTTTGCCGGCGACGGCCTCTTCACCGCGCGCACCGAAGAGCCCAACTGGGGGCAAGGCGCACCGGCTGTTGATGCCGGCATTCGGCCCGCTGGGAATCCGCGGCATGTTCGACCAGATGCCGACATCGCCGACCAGATGCTGATGCGCTGGGAGCGCTTCGGCCCCGACAACGGGATCGAGGTCACCGAGGACACGAGCCGCCTCACGCTCGACACGATCGCGCTGTGTGCATTCGACTACCGCTTCAACAGCTTCTACCAGCGCGAGATGCACCCGTTCGTGGGCGCGATGGTCGAGGCGCTGTCGAATCGGGCGCGCGCGAACGGCGGCCCGACATCGCCAACAAGCTGATGCTGCGCACGCGCCGGACCTACGGAGGACAACCTGCACATGATGCGCGAGGTGGCCGACGGCCTGATCGCCGAGCGCAAGCGCGACCCCAACGGCGCCAGCAAGAAAGACCTGCTGGGCCTGATGCTGCAAGGCCGCGACCCGGTGACCGGCGAGGGCCTGTCGGACGGAGAACATCCGCTACCAGCTGGTCACCTTCCTGATCGCCGGCCATGAAACGACCAGCGGCCTGCCGTCGTTTGCGACCGCTTCCTGTGCAAGAACCCGCCGGTGCTGGCCAAGGCGCGGGCCGAGGTCGATGCTGCATTCGGCAACGAGATGCTGCGCATCGAGCACCTGGCCAAGCTGCGCTACATCGAGCAGATCCTGATGGAGACGCTTGCGCATCTGGCCCACCGCGCCGGCGTTTGCGCTCAAGCCCTATGTGAAGACACGCTGCTGGCCGGGCGTTACGCGCGCGCAAATGGGACACGGTGATGGTGCTGGTGCCGATGCTGCACCGCGACACCAAGGTCTGGGGCAACGATGTCGAGGCGTTCAGGCCCGAGCGCTTCGAGCCCGACACCTTTGCCGCGATGCCGCCCAATTCATGGAAGCCGTTTGGCATCGGCCAGCGCGCCTGCATCGGCCGCCCGTTTGCCATGCAGGACGGCGCAGCTGCTGCTGGCGATGATGCTGCAGCGCTTTGACCTGATCGAGGACGATCCGTCGTACCAGCTGCAGGTGTCGGAGACGCTGACGCGCAAGCCCCATGGCTCGCATCCGCGCCAGCCGCGCGGCAGCGCATCGTTCAAGGCCCGCAGCGCGTTCCGCACCGGCCACCACGGCCAAGCCAGCGCAGACACCTGCCGCGGCCAAGACAGCGCCGGTCGGCCAGACAACGCCGCTGCTGGGTGCTGTACGGATCGAACACCGGATCGGCCGAAGCCTTTGCCGAGCGCATCGCCAGCGACGCGCCGCAACAGGGTTATGCGGTGCAGGTGGCGCCGCTGGATGAACACACGGCCGGCTGCCGACCGACGGCGGTGGTGCTGCTGACGGCATCGTATGAAGGCCAGCCGCCCGACAACGCACGCCAGTTTGCGGCCTGGCTCGACAGCCAGGGCGCCGATGCGCTGAAGGGTGTGCGTTATGCCGTCTTCGGCTGCGGCAACCGGCAATGGGCGCGCACCTACCGGGCCGTGCCCAAGCGCTTTGATGCCGCGCTTGAGGCAGCCGGCGCCACGCGCATCAAGGACCGTGGTGAGACCGATTCGGGCGGCGACTTCTTCGGCGCCTTCGATGACTGGTATGCCGGCCTAGGGACGAACTGGGCAAGCCGCCCGGCAAGGAGGTCAGCGCTTGCGCCGACCGGCGGCCAGCTCGATGTCGAGATCGTCAACACCGGTCGCACGTCGATCCTGCGTCATGCGAGCTCGAGTACGGCGAGGTGGTCGAGAACCTCACGAGCTGGTCGACATGAAGTCGCCGCTGGGCCGCCTTTGAAGCGCCACGATCGACATCGCCGCTGCGCCTAGGGCATGAGCTACCGTGCCGGCGAACATATCTGGCCGTGCTGCCGCACAACCCGATCGGCGTCGTGATGCGCGCGCCTCAAGCGCTTCGGCCTGGCGCTCGGACAGCCAGGTGGTGATCAGCAAGCCCGGAGACCAGCATCACCCCGCAAGCGGGTGGTCCAGACGGCCAGCGAGCTGTTGTTCCACTACTGCCGAGCTTGCCCAGCCGGCCACCCGGGCCCAGGTCGTTTAGCTGGCCGTCGCCACCTGCCGCCCGCCCGAAAAGGCCGAGCTTGACCAGCTGGCCGACGACGCCGCCCTACCACCAACAGGTGCTGGGCAAGCGCCCGAGCGTGCTCGACCCGCTGGAACGGTTTGCGTCGTGAGTTGAGCTTCGGCGCCTTCCCTCGCGATGCGCCGTTGCCGACCATGGCGCGGCAGTATCGGGATCTCGTCGTCGCCGTTGCGGGGATGCCAACCGCCGCACGCTGACGGTGGCGGTGGTCGATGCGCCGGGCGCATCCCGGGCCAGGGCCGCTACCAGGGCATGGCCTCGCTGGCACCCGGCCAATTGCTCGCCGGGGGAACCAAGGTGGCGGTGGTGGTGCGGACGTCGAACGAACACTTCCACCCGCCGGCCGAGTCCGCTGACGCCGATGGTCATGGTCTGTGCCGGTACCGGGCTGGCGCCGTTCCGCGGCTTCCTGCAAGACCGCGCGGTGCAGGCCGCCAACCGCCAGAAGGTGGGGCCGGCGCCGCGCTGTTCTCGGCTGCGACCATCCCGATGTCGACCACATCTACAAGGATGAGTTGGCCGGCTGGGAGGCGGCGGGCGTGGTCAGCGTGCGGCCCGCGTATCGAAGGCGCTGCAGGGCGAGGTGACGTTTGTGCAGTATCCGGTCTGGCAAGACCGCGCCGACATCGCCGACCTGTTCCGAAGCGCGCCAACGTGTACGGTTTCGTGGCGACGGCAAGCGCATGGCGCCCGCCGTAAGCGACACCTTCACTCCGCATCTACCGGGAGGCGGTGGGCGTGACGGCCGAGACCGCCGAAGCCTGGTTCGAGGGCAAGGTGGGTGTGCGACACCGGGCGTTAGGTGCCGGATGCTCGCCTGACCGGCGGACCTGAACACGGGAGCTTGCAGCGATATACACACCGACGAGATCACCGAGCATCAGACGCGCTCGGACCGCCACACGACGTGCATTACCTGGCCTGTGGGCCGGGCTGACGGCACGCCGGTCATCTTCTTGCACGGCTGGCCCGACCTGGCGCTCGGCCGGCGGCACCAGCTGCCGGCTCTCGGGCGCGCTGGTTTTCGTGCCCTGGCCCCTGGACATGCGGGGTTATGGCCAGTCGACTGTGCATCCGGCCAAGACCGACTATGCACTCGAAGCGCCTGCGTGGCCGACATGCTGGAACCGCTGGCCCGACCGGGCGCGAGGCGGTCGGCGTCGGCCACGACCTGGCGCGCCGGTGGACCGGCCGATCGCGTCTGCACCATCCGAGCGCACGCTGGCGGTGGCCGCGCTGTGTGTGCCCTACATGCCGCAGGGCATGTCGCCGCCGAAGCTGGATCGAGCTGGTCGACCGCAAAGGTTCACTAATCCATCGAGTTTCCATCGGCCAGTGGGACTACCAGC
>JADKFD010000048.1 GCA_016717705.1 Rhodanobacteraceae bacterium
TCGCCGACCAACCGCCGGCAAAGGTGCGCTGAAAGGGTTCTTCGACGAAGTTGTCGAACTTGAGCTTCTGGAACTTCTCGTCCGGGCTGTAGACCGCGGCGCCGACGTAGGCGTAAAGCTCCGGATTGTTGAAGGCGAAGGCACTGGGTTTGGGCGGCGGCACGCGCTGCATCTGCCGATACTGGCTGCCGCGCCACGGCGTTGCACTCTGATTGGTGATTTCCTGGCGCACGCCGACGGTGAAGCTGCCGCGCTCCAGGCGAATGACCTTGCGTACCGAAACACCGGAAGGATCGGTCCAGGTCAGCGGCACTTCGATGGCATCGCTGCCGGCGGCGAGTTCGAACTTGTCGCCGTCAACGGCATAGCTCGCCGTGTGGTCCGGCGCCGGCTGGTCCTTCGCCACCAGGCCGGTCTGCGATACGAAATAGCGCTCGACCTCTTCGTTCAGCAGCTTGACCGGGACATTCTTCTGCTCGAGGCTGATCGGGTAAGTGAGCAGTTCGGCCTGGCGAATTTCGGCACCGCGCAGCGAGACGGTCAGGCGCAGCACGTCGCTGGCGATGGTGATGCGGCGGTCGTCGCTGGCGGCTGTCGCCGCGGGCGCGGCGGCCATCGCTTCGGCAGTTGCGGGTGTCTCGCTCGGGGCGGTCGGGATTTCGTCGCCGGCAACCGTAGCGTCGGCAACAGGAACGCCGTCAGCGGTGCTCGCCGGCAGCGCGGTTTCGGTGGTGACTGCGGTGTTCTCCGGCGACGGACCGTAGTCCTTTTGCCAGGCCGACCACAATTGCAGCCCGACCAGTGCGAGGCCGAGCAGCAGGAACAGACGCAGGTTACTCATCGGGGGCTCTCCTCGCCGCCGACCGGAGTCGGCGTGCGAACGGATGCGGAAACGGGGATCGGGCCTGCGATCACGCGATCGAACAGGGCGTCGAGGTCACGTCGCAGCAGCACACGATCGCCGCGACTGACTTCACGACCCGGCGACAGCACCAGATCGACTGCGGGCATGCGCTCACGGCGCGCGCGGAAGCTCTCGCGCGCCAGGCGTTTGACCAGATTGCGATCGTGCGCGGCGGGCAGATGCTTCTTGCCCACCGCAAAGCCGATGCGCGCCCGGGCACAGGCGCCGGCTGCCACGACACAAACGAAAAAGCGGCCGCGCTCACGCCGACCGCTCTGGAACACTGCGTCAAACTCGCGCGGCAGCAGCAGCCGGGCGTGACGCGGAAAGCGCGTACCCGGCATCATCACCTTAAGTTTACGGGATCAGATGCTTGCGGCCCTTGGCGCGACGGGCGTTCAGGATCGCACGGCCGCTGGCGGTGGCCATGCGCGCACGGAAACCGTGGGTGCGAGCGCGCTTGAGTTTGCTCGGTTGAAAAGTGCGCTTCATCGCGGACTCCAAGGATCGGTCGAAGAAAAGAGCGGCATAGTAGCCGGGGCCGAGCCGAGTTGTCAAAAGCTGCGGCGAATCTGAGTGATCGGGCGAATGTCGGGCCTTTGATCGCGCGCGAGCGCGCTCCTACAATCTCTCCGCAAGTCCACGCAGGATTTGTAGGAGCGCGCTCGCGCGCGATGCTTCTGTTCGCGACCTGCGCGGCGCTGCTACAGCGCGGGGTTGAGCGTGTAGGTCCCGGTCAACTCCGCCATCGCCAGCACATGCCCGTGCATCGCACGCAATGCATCGGCCGCCGTGAAGTGCGTGCCGACGGCCAGGCTCGGCAGATCCAGCGCATACAGCCGGAAGTGGTAGTGATGCAGGCGCTCGTCGTTCCACGGCGGACAAGGACCGTCGTAACCATGATGTGTCGCGCCATAGTCGTTGATCCCCTGGCGCACGCCCGGCGGGCCCGGCGGGTTGCGCTTGCCGGCCTCGACGACCCCATCGGAACAACTGCCGGCGGCAATTTCGCGCAAGTCCGACGGGATGTCGACCATCACCCAGTGGATGAAATCGCGCCGCGGCAGATCGGCGCGGATCACCCGGCCGGGCTGGTTGGCATCGTCGAACACTGCCGGCACGTCGTCGTCGACACAGATCAGCGCGAATGAGCGGGTCGCGTCCGGCACGCCGTCCCAGGCCAGATGCGGATTGCGGTTGGCGCCAAGGGCCATCGGCTCGTTAACCCCGGGAATGCCGAAAGCGTACTCGCCGGGAATCCGCGCGAGTGCGGTGAAGCTGTCGCTGTGGATGCGCATGAGCAATGCCCTGATCTGTGCAGTGATGCGAACGATACAGCGCCGGGCTGCGTACGCTGCAGCACAGACGGGAACGGACGGCTGCGCCGAGTCTTGGCCATCGCCAGTGCAGGTCAGGATGGGATGTTTGCAGCTTGGATTCGGGCCACGTGGATCGCGACGCTTTGCGCATTTCTGGCCGCGTGCGCGCCGATGCAGGTGCGCGAGCCGCGTGCGCTCGACAGCGCCCTGCTACCCGCCACCAGCGGACCGATCGCCGCGGCTGTCGCTGCCATCGGTCTGCGCGAGGGCGAATCCAGCTACCGCCTGACCCAGTCGAACACCGATGCGCTGGCGCTGCAGATCCGCAGCGCGCAACTGGCGCAGGTGAGCCTCGACCTCAAGTACTACATGTGGCTGAACGACGTCAGCGGACGCTTGCTCTCCAGCGAGTTGCTGCGCGCGGCGGATCGCGGTGTGCGCGTGCGCGTGCTGCTCGATGACACCTATGTGCGCACGCACGATCTGGAGTTTGCTGCGCTCGACAGCCATCCCAATGTGGAGTTGCGCGTCTACAACCCCTGGCGCACGCGCGGCAACAAGGTCGGCAATGCCTTCGAGTTCGTGCTCGGCGGATTCCGCCTGAACCACCGCATGCACAACAAGGCGTGGATCACCGACGGGTTGCTGGCGATCGTCGGCGGTCGCAACGTCGGCGACGAGTATTACGGGCTGAACGACGAGTTCGACTTCCGTGATCTGGGCGTGCTGCTGGCCGGCCACGCGGTGCTCGCGGCAAGCGCCGATTTCGACCGCTACTGGAATTCGCCGATCGTGATCCCGCTGGCGGCGATCCCCAAACCTGATGGCGGCCCGACGCTGGCACAGGCCAGGGAAGCGCTGGAGCGCGAGCGCACCGCCGCGATGGCCTCGCCCGAATTTGCGCCGGTGCTGGCGGCGCAGGATCTGGTGGTCGAAGTGCGCAGCCGGCAGTCGCGGCTGGTCAGCGACCGCTCGCGCGTGGTCAACGACCCGCCGGACAAGTGGCTGCAACGCTCTGACGTGTTCATCGGCGTCGCCGCCGATCTGCGGACCGTCATCGACGCCGCCGAGCAGGAGGTGATCCTGGTTTCGCCCTATTTCATACCCGGGCGCGAGGGCATGGACTGGCTGCGCGGGCTGCGTGAGCGCGGCGTGCGCGTGCGCGTGCTGACCAATTCGCTGGACGCCACCGACGTACCCGCCGTGCATGGCGCCTATTCCAACTATCGGCACCGGCTGCTGCGCGCGGGCATCGAGCTGCATGAGCTGAAACCGCTGACCCAAGCGCGCCCGCATTCGACCTTTCGTGGCTCGTCGCGAGCGAGCCTGCACACCAAGGCGGTGCTCGTCGACGGTCGTGTCGCCTTCGTCGGCTCCTTCAACCTCGATCCGCGCTCGACCTGGATCAACACCGAAATGGGCGCGCTGATCGACGATGCACGCTTCGCCGAGATCGTGCGCGCCAACATCGAACGCAGCCTGACGCCCGAACACAGCTATCAGCTCTCACTGGAAGGCGACAAGCTGGTCTGGACCGACACCAAGGATGGCCAACCGCGCCAGCAATTCCACGAACCCAGCTCCAGCTGGACCCGGCGCATCGTTGCGGCGCTGGCGCGGGTGTTGCCGGTGGAGGAGCAGCTGTAGGGGCACGAGGACACGAGGGCACGTAAGAGGTCAAGCTCGCTCCGAATCCGCCTTTACGTGCCTCGTGCCCTCTCGCCCTCGTGCCCTCCGGTTCGATGCGCGATCAGACCACGGCAACCAGTAGTGCCTTTGGAGCGCGCACCCCGCCGCCGCTTCCGCCCTTCGCGGAACTTCGGCATGCTCGCGCGTTCCAAAGGCGTCCGTCACATACGTTCACATCGCATGATCGAGCTTTCCGCGGTGACCCGCAGCTACACCATGGGCGGCAGCGAGGTGCGCGCGCTCGCGGGCGTCGACCTGCGCATCGCGGCCGGCGAGTTCGTCGCCATCACCGGGCCGTCGGGCTCCGGCAAGTCAAGCCTGCTGAACCTGCTCGGCTGTCTCGACAAGCCGAGCTCGGGCGAATACCGGCTGGATGGCGAAGCGGTAGCCGCACTCGATGACGAGCGCGTCAGTGCGCTGCGCAGCCGCAAGATCGGCTTCGTGTTCCAGAGTTTCTTCCTGCTGCCGCGCCTGAATGTGCTGGAAAACGTGCTGCTGCCCTTGCGCTACGCGCATGAGCCCGACCTGCAGGCGCCACAGCGCGCGCGTGCCTTGCTCGACCGTGTCGGCCTGAGCGACCGTCTTGACCATCGGCCGAATGAACTCTCCGGCGGCCAGCAGCAGCGCGCGGCGATTGCCCGGGCGCTGGTGCGCCAGCCACGCTTGCTGCTGGCCGACGAACCGACCGGGAACCTGGATTCGAAGAGCGCCACCGATGTGCTCGGGCTGATCGAGGAATTGCACCGCGAGGGCCAGACCATCGTGCTGGTCACCCACGATGCCGATGTCGCCGCGCGCGCGCCGCGCCATGTGCGCCTGCGCGATGGCCGCGTCGAGGAGGACTCCCGCCGTGGCTGAGACTCTGGAGACGTTTAGCCGGCCGGGCGGGACGCGGGACCTGAGGCGTCCACGCTTGCATCAGCGCCGGCTGGGGATGTCAGGGGCCAGTTCATCGACTCTGCTGCACCAGACCGTCGAATGGCGCGCCCCGGGTCCGGTCCGGGGTCCCAGGGCGATGCTGTTCGCGGTCTGATTACTGGCTGTCCTGACGGACGGTCTGCGCTGCCGCGCAATCCTGCACGCCGCCGAGCGCCCGGCGATCCTCAGCGGCGAGGTCTACGCGCACGGCGCGCAGGCCCTGCTGACGCCGCCGAGCAATTCCTCGCCGATCGTGCTGCGCAGTTTCGTCGCCGAGGGCGAGCGGGTGAAAACCGGCGACGTGGTGTTGCGCATCGATGGCGGCGCCGCAGCGACCAGCATCCGCAATTTCAAGTCGCAACAGGTGCAGGCGCGGGCGCGCGCCGACAAGGAGATCGCCGAACTCAAGGTCAAGGCGGTCGACGCCGAGCGCGCCTGGCGCAACGCGCAGACCGCGCTGGTCAAGGCGCAGGCGGATGCCGGCATTCCACGCGAGCACTTGTCGGCGCTCGACTTCGATCGCTATCAGGGCGAGCAAACGCGCGCCGAACGTGACCTGGTGGTCAAACGCGGCGACTGGGACGCGGCCAGCGCGGCGGCGCAGCGGCGCCACGAGGACGCCCGACTGGAACTCGGTCAGTTGCAGAAGCAGATCGACTATTGGCAGACCCAGGTCGCCGCGTCCGAGCTGCGTGCAGAGCGGGACGGCGTGGTCGTGCATGGCTTCGATCCCTGGCGCGGCACCCGTTACGACGAGGGCTCCTCGTCCTATCCCGGCCAACGCGTCGGCGAGATTGTCGATGGCAGCGACCAGCAGCGCCTCGGCGTGCGTGCATTTGCGCTGGAGGTGGATCGCTCGGCGCTCAAGGTCGGCGACAGCGTTGCCGTCAGCTTCGATGCCCTGGGCGCCCGCAGCGTGGCGGGAAAGGTCGCGCGCGTCGCCGGCGCACCCGCAGAAAAGGCCGAGTGGGGCAATGGCCGCTATTTCGAGGTGGAGATCGACGTCGAGCTGGATGCCGCCGACAAGGCTGCGCTGCGCCCCGGCAGCAGCGCGCGGGTACGCGCCGGCGGCGGCAACGTCGGAGCGCTTGCGGCGACGATCACCCCTCAGCGGCGTTTCGAAGGCGAGATCATCGCGCTCGACGCCAGCGCGATCTCGCCGCCCGCGGTGGGTGATGTGTGGATGCTCACCCTGACCCAGTTGGTGGCCGACGGCACGCCGGTCAAGGCCGGCGATGTGGTGGCGGCCTTCGACGGCAACGAAGTGATGCGCGTGCTCAACGAGAAGAGCAGTCAGCTCAACGAGAAGACGCGGCAATTGGAGCGCCTGCAACTGGAACTGGCCGAGCGCGAGCGCGCCGAGCGCATTGCCACGGCCGAGCAGCGCGCCAAGCTGACCAAGGCGCAGCGCAAGGCTGCGCAGCCGGAGAACCTGATCGCCGCGCTGGAATACAAGAAGCTGGTCGCCGACCGCCGTCTCGCGGAAATCGAGATGGAATTGCTGGAACGCCGCGAGCGCCTGGCCGCGCAGCAGCGGAGCGCCGAGCGCGCGCAGATCGAGGCCGAGATTTCCGCGCTACAGGGCGAAGTCGACGAATTCCAGGCCGGCATGGCTGCGCTGAACGTCACCGCCGCGCGCAGCGGCGTCATGCTGCATCTGTCGAACTGGCAGGGCGAGAAGTTCGATGTCGGCTCGCAGGTGTTCCGCGGGCAATCGGTGGCGCAGATCCCGGACCTGTCGCGGCTGGCGACGCGCATGCAGGTGCCGGAACGGCAGATTGCTTCGGTGCAGTTGGGGCAAACGGCGAAGATCGATGTCGAGGGTGGCGCCGTGCCCACGCTGAGCGGCCGCGTCACCCAGATCAGCCGGGTGGTGCGTTCGCGTTCCAAGGCCAAGCCGGTGCCGGTGATCGACGTCAACATCGAGTTCGACGCGCCGGCCGAGGCGGCGCGGTTGAAACCGGGCCAGCCGGTGCGCGTGGAACTGCAGGCGGGGGAAGGCGCATGAGTGTCGCCACGGAGTCACACAGCGGCGGCCCTGCAAGAACGCGCCTTGGTTGCCTGTTGCTGATGCTGACGCTGGCCATGGCAGGCTGCAGCGACGCGCCCAGCGACGCACCACCAGTGGAGATCATCAGCGCGCGCCCGTTGGAGCTGAGCGTGGAAGCGCTGGGCGAGTTGCGTTCGGCCAAGGCGACGCCACTGTCGGTGCCCGGCAGCAACTTTGCGCAGCGCCAGCTGACCTGGATGCTCGACGAGGGCAGCCGGGTCAAGACCGGCGACGTCATCGCGCGCTTTTCCGCCGCCCGTGGGGAAGTCGACCTGGCCGAGGCACGCGTCAATCTGCTGCGCAATGTGCTGGCGCGGTCGAGCAAGGAGGCGGACCTGGGCACCGTCGAGGCGCGCATCGAAGCCGATCTTTCGCAGGTCGACACCGATCTGACCATCGCCGAGCGCTACGCCTCGGCGGAGCTGACGATGATCGCGCGCAACGAATTGCTCGACGCCATCCAGGATCGCGAGTTCCTCGGCTCCAAGCAGGGCTTCCTCGGCTGGAAGCGCGATCAGACCGGGCAGCGCGGCGCGGCCGAGCTGGCGGTGCTCGACAGCCAGCGACAGACGCATGAGCTGAGCGCGAAGACGCGCGAAGAGGACCTCGCCGCGCTGGAGCTGATCGCACCGCATGACGGTGTGCTGATGCTCACCGCCGACTGGTCGGGCGAGCGTCCGCGCGTGGGCGCGACGCTGTGGGCCGGCAACGAGTTCGGCAACATTCCCGACTTGAGCGCGATGGAAGTGCAGTTCGCGTTGACGCAACTGGACGCCGCCGGCGTCAAGCTCGGGGCACAGATCGAACTGGCACCGCTGGGGCGTCCCGAGCAGACCTTCACGTCGAAAGTCGAGTGGGTCGCCGCGGCGGCGCAGCCGATCAGCCGCGGCAATCCGATCAAGTACGTGCGCATGAAGGCCAATGTCGCCAGCGCTGATGTGCAGCGCCTGCAACTGGTGCCGGGCCAGACACTGGCCGCGCGCGTGTATGCGGTGCGCGTGGCCGAGGGACTGTCGGTGGCCAACGTCGCGGTGGTCTCGGAGGGCGCCCAGACCATGGTCGAGCTGTGGCGCGACGGCGTGCGGCAGCGCCATCCGATCCGCCTCGGCGAACGCGGCCTGGCGCGCTCGCAGGTACTCGAAGGCCTGAGTCCCGGCGATGCCGTGGTGCTGACGCCGGAAACCGGAGAGAAGTCTTGAGCCCGGCACCGCTGGCCATGCGCAATATCTGGCGCGAGGCGCTGGTCGAACTCAGCCGGCGCAAACTGCGCACCGGCCTGACCCTGCTCGGCTTGATCTTCGGTGTCGGCGCGATCGTCGCCATGCAAGGCGTCGGCGAGGGTTCGCGCCTGGAAGCGCTGGCGCTGGTCGAAGAACTCGGCCTGCACAACCTGATCGTGCGCGCCAAGGAGCAGGACACCGAGTCGCTGAAGGAGATCCGCCTGCGCAGCCTGGGCCTGACACGCGCCGATGCCAAGGCCGCGCTGGCCGTGGTGCCCGGCGCCGTCGAGGTCGCCGCCGAAAAGGAAATCCGCACCCATCAGGTGTACAGCGATGTCGGCAGCGGCGATGTGCAGGCCAGCGCGGTGGATCCGGCTTACTTCGAACTGGCCAGTCTGAAACTCGGCAGCGGGCGCGCACTCAGCGAAGACGACGAGCGCAGTCTGGCCGCCGTTGCGGTGCTTGGCCACCAGGCCGCACGCACGCTGTTTCCGCAGGGCGATCCGGTGGGCCAACTGGTCAAGATCAACCACGCCTGGTTCGAAGTCGTCGGTGTGCTCGCCGATCGCGATCTGGCCAAGGACCAGTTCGAGGGCGTGCAATTGGGACTGGAGACCAACCGGGTTTTCGTGCCGCTCGCCAGCGCGCGGGCACGCCTGCGCTTCCAGCCGATGGAGGACGAGGTCGACCGCTTCTGGCTGCGCGTCGACGACCCCGAGCGCATCGTCGGTGGCTCGCGCGTGCTCGCGGCGGTGCTGGATCAGCGCCACGGCGGCATCGACGACTACAGCCTGATCGTGCCGGCGCAGCTGTATCGCCAGCACCAGCAGACGCAGCGCATCTTCCGCTTCGTGATGGCCGCGATTGCCGCAGTGAGCCTGCTGGTCGGCGGCATCGGCATCATGAACATCATGCTTGCCAACGTGCTCGAACGCCGCCGCGAGATCGGCCTGATGCGCGCCATCGGCGCGCGGCGCAGCGACATCGTGCAGCAGTTCCTGCGCGAGACCGCGCTGATCTGCGCCATCGGCGCGGGTCTGGGCTTGCTGTTCGGCGGCCTGCTCGCCTATCTGATCGCCGCGCTGGCCGGTTGGCCGGTGGCCTGGGCGCCGCTGCCGGTGCTGCTGTCGGCGGCGACCTGCGCCGCCGTTGGCCTTGCTTTTGGCGTCTATCCGGCG
Organism: Rhodanobacteraceae bacterium; assembly: GCA_016717705.1. Classification (GTDB taxonomy): domain Bacteria; phylum Pseudomonadota; class Gammaproteobacteria; order Xanthomonadales; family SZUA-5; genus JADKFD01. The sequence continues at coordinate 9,279 of JADKFD010000048.1, forward strand.
CGCCAGGCGGCGGAGCTGGATCCGATTGCGGCGCTGCGCAGCGATTGATCCTGGCTTTCTTGTGGAAGCGGGTTTACCCCGCGATGCCGTTTGCTTCTGTGGGAGCGGGTTTACCCCGCGATGCCGTTTGCTTCTGTGGGAGCGGGTTTACCCCGCGATCAAAGGCATCGCGCGCAAGCGCGCTCCTACATTCTTGCGTGGATTTTCGGCGAATTTGTAGGAGCGCGCTCGCGCGCGATCGCGCTGCCCCGCCTCAAACCGCCGTCACCATCCCGCGCTGCTCCGGCGCCGCCAAGTGTGGCAAGGCATTGAGGCACGCCAGCTTCAGCCCGCCCTGGGTCAAGCGGTATTCGCACAGCGAGGTGTTCATGAAGCTCAAGTTGACGTCGATGAAAGTGGCATCGTCGAAACCCAGCACGCGCTGGCTGATCTGGCCCATCACGCCACCCGAGCTGACTGCCAGCACCGGCCCCTGCGGTAACCGCGCCTCGATTTCCGACAATGCCGCCCGCGTGCGCAGCTGGAACTCGGCGTAAGACTCGCTGACTCCGGCCAGCGTGCCTGCAGACCACGCCGCCAGCGTGGTGCGCAGCAGCGCCACCCACCGGCGTCTGTCGGTCGGGCACGCGCGCACCAACGCCAGCTCCGGGTGCTCGGGATGGTTGCTGGCAAAGATCTGCAGCATGTCGGCAAACCGGTACTCATCGAGACCAGGCAGCACTTCGACCGCCGGCAGAGTGCGTCCCGCCTGCGCGTACACCTCGCAGATCGCCTGCATGGTCTCGCGCTGGCGGCGCATGCGTCCGACCACCAGCGTCGAAAATTCGCGCTGATGCGACAGCAGCCAATGCCCCAGATGGCGCGCCTGCTGGTGGCCCAGCGACGAGAGCTCGTCGTAGTTGTCCGGCGTGGCACCCGCCTGGCCGTGGCGCACCAGCGTGAGTTCGGTCATCTTCTTGGGTAAGTAGTGAGTAGTGAGTAAAACCCGGCGTAGCCGTGACTCCGGTGTGGATTGCAGCATAGCGGTCGGGTTGTAGATGCCGCCCTCGAAGTCCGTGCCACGGCGCGACGAGCGCGGGCTTGATTGGTGGGCTTTGCGTAGAGTGATCGCGCCGGCGCCGGTCTGGCGCAAGGCAGAGCGCCGGACGTCGCGCTAAACACACTGGGGCACAGGCGGGCCAGGACGCGCGTGTCCGGCCTACCAGCGAAGCGCCAACGAGACCATCTCACTCCACTTCACCGGTTGTTACTCACTACTAACTATTCACTATTCACTGCCCTTGGGGCACAGGCGCGCCCGACCATGCGCCGCGCTAGCATCCGCGACCCCTCTTTTTCTGGCAGCACTCCCGCATGCGCATCACCCTGCTCACCGCGCTGATCGTCAGCGCCCTCGCCGCCTGTTCCGAACCGGCTTCCGATACCACCATGGCTCCCAAAGACGCTGCTACTACTGCCACCGCTCCGGCCACGCCGGCGGCCCAGGCCAATCCTTTCCTGGTGCAGAGCACCCTGCCCTTCCAGGCTCCGCATTTCGATCTGATCAAGGACGAGCATTACGCGGCGGCGTTCGAAGAGGGCATGAAGCAGCAGCGCGCCGAGATCGACGCGATTGCCGCCAATTCCGAGCCGGCCACCTTCGCCAACACCATCGAGGCGATGGAGCGCTCCGGCGCGGTGCTCTACCGCACCGCCAAGGTGTTCTTCAACCTGACCGAGTCCAACACCAACGAGACCATCCAGAAGGTCCAGGCCGAGGTGGCGCCCAAGCTGGCGCAGCACCAGGATGCGATCTTCCTCGACTCGGCGCTGTACGCCCGGGTCAAGGCGCTCTATGACGCGCGCGCCACGCTCGGCCTCGACGCCGAGTCGACGCGCCTGATCGAGCGTTACAACCAGAACTTCGTGCGCGGCGGCGCCACCCTGGGCGACGCCGAGAAGGACCAGCTGCGCGCGCTCAACGAACAGCTGTCGACGCTGCAGACGCGCTTTTCCGAGCACCTGCTGAAGGACACCAATGCCAGCGCGCTGGTCGTCGACAGCGAGGCTGAGCTCGACGGTCTGTCGGCCGGCGATATCGCCGCAGCCGCCGAAACCGCCAAGGAACGCGGCCTGAGCGGCAAGTGGGTGATCGCACTGCAACTGCCGACGGGCCAACCGGCGCTGACCAATCTGAAAAACCGCAGCGTGCGCGAACGTCTGTTCAAGGCCTCGTCGACGCGCGGCAATCAGGGCAACGCCGAAGACAACAACGCGCTGATCATCGAGATCGCCAAGCTGCGCGCGCAGCGCGCCGAGCTGATGGGAACGGCCAACCACGCGGCCTTTACCCTGGAAGCGCAGATGGCGCAGACGCCGCAGAAGGTGCTCGACATGCTCACCGGCCTGGTGCCGGCCGCGCGTGTCAACGCCGAGGCCGAAGCCGCCAAGCTGCAGGCGATGATCGACGCCGAGAAGGGCGGCTTCACGCTGGAGCCGTGGGACTGGGCCTACTACGCCGAGAAGGTGCGCAAGGCCGAGTTCGACCTCGACGACGCCGCGGTGCGGCCGTACTTTGAACTCGAGCGCGTGCTCAACGACGGCGTGTTCTTCGCCGCCAACCAGCTGTTCGGCATCACCGCGAAGGAACGCAAGGACATGCCGGTCTACCACCCGGATGTGCGCGTGTTCGAGATCCTGAATGCCGACGGCTCGACCCTGGGCCTGTTCTACGCCGACTACTACGCGCGGGCGAGCAAGCGCGGCGGTGCCTGGATGGACAGTTTTGTCGACCAGGCCGGTCTGCTCGGCACCAAGCCGGTGGTACTCAACGTGCTGAACGTGCCCAAGCCGCCGGCCGGCGAGCCGACGCTGCTCAGCTTCGACGACACCAACACGCTGTTCCATGAGTTCGGCCACGCGCTGCACGGATTGCTGTCGAACGTGCGCTATCCCCTTGCTGACCGGCACCAGCGTCCCGCGCGATTTCGTCGAGTTCCCGTCGCAGTGGAACGAGAACTGGACGCTGCATCCGACCGTGCTGCGCAACTACGCCAAGCACTACCAGACCGGCGAGCCGATCCCGGAAGAGCTGATCAAGAAGATCGACAACGCCAGCAAGTTCAACCAGGGCTTCGCGACGATGGAGTATCTCGGGGCGTCGCTGCTCGATCTGGAATGGCATCTGCAGGGCAGCGCCACGCCGATCGCCAATGCGCAGGACTTCGAGAAGGCCACGCTGGCCAAGTACGGCGTCGATTTCGCGCCGGTGCCGCCGCGCTATCGCAGCACCTACTTCGCGCATATCTGGCCGGGCGGCTACGGCTCGGGCTACTACAGCTATCTGTGGGCCGAAGTGCTGGATGCCGACGCCAATGCCTGGTTCGAAGCCAACGGCGGCCTCAAGGCCGAAAACGGCGCGCGCTTCCGCGACCTGGTGCTGTCGCGCGGCGACACCAAGCCGCAGATGGACCAGTTCGTCGAGTTCGCCGGCCGCGAGCCGGACATCGCGCCGCTGCTGAAGCGTCGCGGTCTGGAGCAGAAGGCTCAGTAGTTCCTTGCTGCGCTGACGCGCAGCAAGGTAGGGGAAGGGCGCGGAGGGTGGAGATGCGATGGGCTTGCGGCCTGGCGCACTTCCACGCTCAGCGCCCTTTTTTGTAGGTCACGTTGACCCGCAAGGGTCTACGTGACACGCCGCGATGTCACGTAGGCCGTTCCGGCCAACGTGACCTACGACCGGCGGTCGCGACGCACGCGTCGCTCCTACAACCGCGACGCAGGGCAGCGGCCATACCGGCTCTTACTCACCACTCACCACTCACTACTCACTACTCATTCCTCATTACTAACGACCTACCAGCACGCCATCCATTGACACGATGTCAACGCATACACTATCGTCCACCCCATGAACTATATCGCCGAACGTCGTCTGGAAGAAAAGGAAGCGCGTCGCAAGCAGATTGTCGATGCGGCGGAAGAGGTCTATGCCGATACCGGCTGGGACGAGCTGACCATCGATCAGGTTGCGCGTCGTGCGCGGCTGTCGCGGGCGTTGGTCTATGTCTATTTCAAGGACAAGTTCGATCTGCATTGCGCCATCTGCGAACGCGCGCTGCAACTGCTCGGTGATCGCTTCGAGCAGGCCGCGGCGCGCCACAAGCGCGGCCGCGATCAGGTCGAGGCGCTGGGCCGTTCCTATGTCGCCTTCTCGCAGGAAGTGCCGCACTACTTCCAGGCGCTGGCGCGCTTCGAGGCGCATTCGCCGACGCATGTCGAGGGCGAGAGCAACGAGGCGGCGTGCATGCTGGCGGGCCAGCGGGTGCACGCGATCATGGTCGAGTGCATCACGCTGGGCATGAACGACGGTTCGATCCGCGCCGACCTCGGCAATCCCTACCTGACCGCGGTGACGCTGTGGGGCTTCATGCACGGGATCATCCAGATCGCCGCGACCAAGGCCAACATGATGGCGGCCGATGGCATCAGCACGCAGCAGTTGATCGACCATGCGCTGCGGATGTCGAGTCTGGGCTTGAGCCCGAAGGATGTGGCGTGACTCGCGCACGTCGCGGCTTCGTAGGTCACGTTGTTCGCGCAGCGAACTACGTCACAACGACGCTCGCCTGTCACCTAGCTCGCAAGCGAGCAAGGTGACCTACGTCCCTTTTTTTCACCCGAAATTGACACGTGTCTAACGACTACACGAGCACCGAACACATGACGACGCGCCGATGGATTTTCGGAGTTTTGCTGGCCCTGGCCGCGGGGAGCGCATCGGCTGGCGATGACTATGCACAGCGCATCGCCGGCTACATTGCCGCCGGGCGCGAATCGAATCTGGCGCTGAATGCCGCCGGCGCCGATGTGCGCCGGGCGCAGGCGCAGCTCGACGAGGCGCGCGCGCGCTACCGGCCGGTGATCGCGCTGAGCGCCCGATACAGCGCAGCCGACGGCGGCCGCACGCAGGCACTCCCGGTCGGCGATCTGGTCAATCCGGCCTATCGCACGCTGAATGAGTTGCTGCAGGCGCAGGGCCAGCCGCCGCGCTTCGCCGACATCGACAACCAGGAGATCCGCTTCCTGCGCGAGCGCGAGCAGGACACGCGGCTGAGCCTGACCCAGCCGCTGTACGCACCGGCCATCGGCGCCGGGATTGCCGCCGCTGATGCCACCCTGGCAGCCACCGACGCCGCGCGCGCAGCCTACGAGCGCACGCTGGCACGCGACATCGAGGTGGCGTATCTCGACTGGCTGCGCGCCAATGCCTCGCTCAAGATCGTCGATGCCAGTCGCGAGCTGCTGGCGGAGAACCTGCGCGTCAATCAGGTGCTGCACGACAACGGCAAGATCACACTGGACCAGGTGCTGCGCGCCAAGGCCGAGATGCTCGCCGTCGAGCAGCAGAGCCAGTTCGTCGGCAATGCGGTCACCCAGGCACGCAACTATTTCAATTTCCTGCTCAACCGGCCGCTGGACACGGCGATCGAGGGCACCGAGACGCCCGATCCCGATGTCCACGCGCAGCAACAACTGGCGGCGCTCGGCGGCGATGCCGCGGCGCTGGATGTCGGCGAACTGGAACAGGCGGCGCAGCGCGCGCGTGCCGAAATGACGCAGATCGGCGCCCAGGTGCGCGCCGCCAGCGCCGGCATCGACGTCGAGCGCGCGAACACCCTGCCCACCATCGGCTTTGGCGTCGACGCCGGCATCCAGGGCGAGGACTACGGCTTCGGCTCCGGCCAGAACTACGCCATTGCCTCAGTGGTACTCGACTGGCGCATCGCCGACTTCGGCCAGAGCCGCAGCCGCGTCGCCGCCGCCCGTGCAACGCTGGAGCGCGCACAAATTGCACGCAAAGAGGTGTCCAGCCAGATCGCGCTGGAAGTGCGTCAGGCGGCGGATCGACTGCGCACCTCGCAAGCCTCGCTGGCCACCGCGCAGGCACGCCAGAAGGCTGCCGCGGAGGGTTTTCGCATCGCCGCGCGCAAGCGCGACGCCGGCTCGATTGCGCAGGTCGAATTCATCGATGCGCGCAGCGCGCTGACCAGCGCCGAGCTCAATTTCAACCTGACCCGTTTCGATGTGCTCGTGCGACTGGCCGAGCTGCGCGCGGCGCGGCGTTGGGTATGTGAAGCAGTAGAAGATGTAGTGGTGAGTGGTGAAGCAGCAGCCGGCGAGCCCGAGAGCCTGCTGCCAGCAACCAACAACCAGCAACCAACAACCAACAACCAGGATCGACCGCCATGTTCCGCCCCATGCTGATCGCAACACTCACTCTCGCACTTTGGGCTTGCTCTGACGGCAATGGCGCCATCAATGCCGAGGCAGAGCGCGTGATTCCGATCGCCGTGGCCGTCGCCGAGAACGGCGCGGCAGCGCCGACCATTCGCACCACCGCGATGCTCGCGCACAAGGACGAGATGCGCCTGGCGTTCAAGATCGGCGGTGTCATCGCCAACATCAGCGTCGACGAAGGCGCGGCGGTCAAGGCCGGTCAGGTGCTTGCCGAACTCGAACTGGCCGAGGTCGGCAGCCAGGTCGAACAGAGCCGGCAGCTGCTGCACAAGGCGCAGCGCGATCTGGAGCGCGGCGTGCGTCTGTACCGCGACCAGGTCATCCCGCTGGAATCGCTGCAGGACCTGAAGACCCAGCGCGACATCGCCGCGCAAGCGCTCAAGGCGACCAGTTTCAACCGCGAATACGCGGTGATCACTGCGCCATCCGATGGCGTGGTGCTGCGCAAACTGGCGCAGGCGAGTGAAACCATCGCCCCGGGAGCGCCGGTGCTGGTGCTCGGCAGCGCCGATGCCGGCTACGTGCTCAAGGCCAGTCTGGCCGATCGCGATGTCGTGCAACTGGCACTGGGCGACCAAGCCGAGGTTCGATTCGACGCCCTTCCTGGCGCCGCATTGGCCGCGACGGTCACCCGCCTGCCCGCCGCCGCCGACTCGCGCACCGGCATGTTCGACATCGAACTGGCACTGGCCACCACCGACCCACGCCTGAAGAGCGGCCTGGTCGCGCGCCTGGCGCTGATACCTGCCAGCGCCGCGCCGGCACGCTGGTGCACGTGCCGATCGCCGCCATCCTGGAAGGCGACCGCGAACGCGCCTCGGTATTCGTCTACGACGCGACCGCGCAGTCCGTCGCCCGCCGCAATGTCGAGGTGGCCTTCATCGACGGCGAGCAAGTGGCCCTCGCCAGCGGCCTCGACGCCGGCGCCAAGGTCGTCACCGATGGCGCGGCGTACGTGGAGGAAGGGAAGAAGGTGCGGGTGGTGGAGCGATGAGGCGGGTGGCAAGCAGAAGCGGGGCAAGGGGCAGGGGACCTGCCGCGGGGCTCTTTCGGGCGACAAAGCGGGCAGCGGACTTCGGCCTCGTGATCTTCAGCCCGCGACACAGATGACACGTGCCGCACTGTTGGTCCCCTGCCCCCTGCCCCCTGCCCCGCTTTTCAGTAGCTGCTGACCCTTCCCCTGGTTTCGACAAGCACCTAGCGACCCGCACCCGAGCCCCCCCATGTCCTTCCTCGAATTCCCCATCAAGCGCTACCCGTTCACGCTGATCGCCTTTCTCGGGCTGATCGCGCTCGGGGTCTATTCGTTCAACTCGATCGCGCGCTCGGAGGATCCGTATTTTCCGATTCCGGCTTTCGTGATCTCGGCGATCCTGCCCGGTGGCGATCCGGTCGAGATGGAGCGCCTGGTGAGCAAGCCGATCGAGGATCGGCTGGCGGAGCTGGATGACATCAAGGTGATCAACTCGACCAGTTCCGACGGACTTGCGGTGGTGATCCCCGAGTTCATCGCCGGCGTGGATGTCGAGCGCAAGTACGAGGAGATCGTGCGCGAGGTCAATGCGCTGCGGCCCGACTTGCCCGCCGAAATCGTCAAGCTGGAGATCCGCAAGGTCAACCCCGGCCTGGTCAACATCGTGCAGATGGCGCTGGTCAGCGAGGACGCGCCGTTCGCCGAGCTGGAAACGCTGGCGCGCGAGCTGAAGGACTCGCTGAAGACGCTGCCGGGTATCCGCACGGCCGAATCCTGGGCTTATCCGACGCGCGAACTGCGCGTGGCAGTGGACCTGAAGCGCCTCGCCGAACTTGGCCTGACGCCGGGCCAGGTGGTGCAGGCGGTGCAGAGCGACAACGCCAACATCCCGGCCGGCAGCATCGATGTCGGTCCGCGCAGTTTCTCGCTGAAGACCTCGGGCGCCTACACCACGCTGGATCAGGTGCGCGCCACCGTGGTCAGCGCCAGCGAGGGGCGCACGGTGCGCGTGCGCGACGTCGCCGAGGTCAGCTGGGACACTGCCGAGCAGCGTTATCTCGGCCGCTATTCCGGCCAGCGCGCGGTGTTCGTCACCGCCAACCAAAAAGATGGCATCAACATCTTCGACATGCAGAAGCGCATCGACGCCGCGCTGGATCGCTTCGAGGCCGGGCTGCCGGCGCGGGTCAAGCTGGAGCGCGGCTTTCGCCAGAGCGAGAACGTCGGCTCGCGGCTGGATCGGCTCGGCATGGATTTTGGCATCGCAATCGCGCTGGTGCTGCTGACGCTGCTGCCGCTCGGCCTGCGCGCGGCGAGCGTGGTGATGATTTCGATTCCGCTGTCGCTGGCGATGGGTCTGGCCGGGCTCTACGCGATCGGCTACTCGTTGAACCAGTTGTCGATTGCCGGCTTCGTGGTGGCGCTCGGCCTGCTGGTCGACGACTCCATCGTGGTGGTCGAGAACATCGCCCGCTTCCTGCGCCAGGGCCACAGCCGCGAGCGCGCGGCGGTGCTGGCGACGCAGCAGATCTTCGTCGCCATCATGGGTTGCACCGGTACGCTGTTGTTCGCCTTCCTGCCGCTGCTGGCGCTGCCCGGTACCGCCGGTCAGTTCATCCGCGTGCTGCCGATGGCGGTGGTGATGACCGTGGTCGCCTCGCTGATCGTCGCGCTGACCATCATCCCCTTCCTCGCCAGCCGCATGCTGCCGCGCCAGGAGTCGGAGCATGGCAACTGGCTGTTGCAGGCGGTGATGCGCGGCATCCATCGCTTCTACCGTCCGCTGCTGCACTTCGCGCTGGCGCGGCCGATCACCACGGTGGTGGCGTCGCTGGGCCTGTTCGTGCTGTCGCTCGGACTGGTGCCGGTGGTTGGCTTCAGCCTGTTCCCCAAGGCCGACACGCCGCAGTTCCTGATCACGGTCACCGCGCCAAACGGCGCCAGTCTGGCCGAAACCGATCGCGCGCTGCGCTTCGTCGAAGCGGAATTGGCCAATCACGAGGAGATCGATTTCTGGTTCAGCAACCTCGGCAAGGGCAACCCGAAGGTCTACTACAACATCATCCCGGCCGAGCAATCGTCGAACCTGGCGGAGGTCTACGTGCAGGTCAAGCACTATGACCCGAATGCCACACCGGCCTTCATCGACAGCCTGCGCGGCAAGCTGCGCGAGTACCCGAACGCGCGCATCGTGATCAAGGAATTCGAGAACGGTCCGCCGATCGATGCGCCGATCGCGATACGCGTGCTCGGCAGCGATCTGGATGTGCTCAAGCAGCTCTCGGCGCAGGTCGAGGGCATCATCAAGGCGGTGCCCGGATCGCGCGATGTGGACAATCCGCTGCGCCTCGACCGCACCGATCTCAAGCTCAAGCTGGACGCGGAAAAGGCCGCGCTGCTCGGCGTGCCCAGCGTCGAGTTCGATCGCGCCGTGCGCCTGGCGGTCAGCGGCGTCGACGCCGGCGACTATCGCGACAGCGACGGCGAGAGCTACGACATCGTGGTGCGCAGCGCCGATCGACGGCCGGCCGACGCTGGAGCAACTCGATCAGGTGCGCGTGCCCTCGCTGTCGGGCGCGCTGCTGCCGGCGGCGCAACTGGCCAAGCTCGAATTCGACCGCTCGCCGCCGCAGATCCAGCGCTACAACCGCGAGCGCACGGTGATCGTCAGCGCCTACACGCAGACCGGTTTCAACACCGACAAGGTCACCCAGGAAGTGATCACGCGCCTGAACGCGATGGACTGGCCGCGCGGCTATCGTTTCCAGGCGGCCGGCGAGGTGGAAAGCCGCGCCGAGAGTTTCGACGGCCTCGGCGCCGCCGCATTGCTGGCGATCTTCGGCATCCTCGCCGTGCTGGTGCTGGAATTCGGCAGCTTCCGCTCGACGCTGATCGTGGCGACGGTGATTCCGCTCGGCGTGCTCGGCGGCCTGGTCGCGCTGTTCCTGTCCGGCTACAGCCTGTCGTTCACCGCGATGATCGGCTTCATCGCGCTGGTCGGCATCGAGATCAAGAACTCGATCCTGCTGGTCGACTTCACCAACCAGTTGCGCCAGGAAGGCCTCTCGATCGACGCCGCCGTCGAACGCGCCGGCGAAGTGCGCTTCCTGCCGATCCTGCTGACCAGTGCCACCGCGATTGGCGGCCTGCTGCCGCTGGCGCTGCAGCAGGTCGGCATGTACTCGCCGATGGCCTGGGTGATCATCGGCGGCCTGGTGTCGTCCACCGTGCTCGCGCGGCTGGTCACGCCGGTGATGTACAAGCTGCTGCCGCCGAAGCTGGAGGATGCTTGCGATTGCGGGCCGGCGGTGGCGCCGGTGCCGCTGGTGGCCTGAATCAGAAGCATCGCGCGCGAGCGCGCTCCTACAAATCCTCCGTGGATCACGCAGCGGGCGCGGGCGCGCGATCACGGGCGATTTGCCGCAGAATCAGCCAACCGCGCCGCGAGCGCCCAGAACCACCATGGTCACTCCAGGCCGTACTCGACAACATCGCCACGGTGCGCCGCTGACGCGGGCAAGGTCGCCGACTCCCGATGCTGGCCGTGCCGGCGACAAGTTCGGATGGCGGTGGCGCGCGGCGGTTGGGGCGACGCCGAAGAGCATTTTTCGATCCAGTCGATCTCCAAGGTCTACACGCTGACACTGGCACTGAAGGCGATTGGCGATGCGCTGTGGGATCGGGTCGGACGCGAGCCCTCGGGCAGCGCCTTCAATTCGCTGGTGCAGCTGGAATCGGAACGCGGCATTCCGCGCAATCCGCTGATCAATGCCGGCGCGCATGTGGTCGCCGATGTGCTGATCGGCCAGGGGCTAGATGCGCGCGCGCAACTGCTCGATTTCGTGCGCCGGCGGTCCGACGACCCCAGCGTCGGCGACGATCCGGAGGTCGCACATTCGGAAAGCCTGACCGGTTTTCGCAATCGCGCGCTGGCGAATTTCCTGAAGAGCTTCGGCAACCTCGATCACGAGGTCGAGGCGGTGCTCGACTTCTATTTCTACCAGTGCTCGCTGACCAAGCTGCGCCGATCTGGCGCGCGGTTTTCTGTTCCTCGCCAATCGCGGCATCTGCCCGTGGACCGGCGAGCCGGTGCTGACGCCCTCGCAAGCCAAGCGCATCAGTGCGCTGATGCTGACCTGCGGCACCTACGACGCGGCAGGCGACTTCGCCTACGCGGTCGGCATTCCGGCCAAGAGCGGTGTTGGTGGCGGCATTGTCGGCATCATTCCCAACCAGCTGGCGGTGGCGGTGTGGTCGCCGGCGTTGAACGCCAAGGGCAATTCGCTGGCCGGCACCGCGGCGCTGGAGCTGTTCACCACGCAGACCGGGATGAGCGTTTGCGGATTGCGGCCTGCGGCCGACCGCAGGGGGGGGCTTGTGGGCGGTGTATCGCGCAGCGATTCACCGCCGCGGTCGCGCGGCAAGCACCCGGGGAACGCGCCGGTGGCGCGTACCCCGGGCTACGCCGCCTTCGCCGCCAACTCCGGCGCTGCTGCCGCTGCGCCTGGCAAGCCGAGCAAGGCGAACGGCCCGCGGCCGCTGGCGGCGGTGATCAGGCCGAGCACGCGGGCCGGTTCGCTACCGACCATGTCCCAGCGGAAACGCCAGCTCCAGTTGTGGCCGCCCATGGTGCCGGGGATGTTCATGCGATGGCCGCCGTCGAGGCCGAGCACGTCCTGGAACTGGCACACGGCGATGTTGGCGACCGAATTCCAGCAGGCGCGGATCATCGCCCAGTGCACATCGGTCTCGCTGGTGGCCAGGTAGCTGCCGGCGTACGCACGTTCGCGCGCGCTGGCCTTGTGCCACCAGCCGCGCACGGTGTCGTTGTCGTGGGTGCCGGTGTAGGCCACGCAATGGCGGACATAGTTGTGCGGCAGGAATTCGTCGCCAGCGTCCGAGGCGAAACCGAACTGCAGGATCTTCATGCCGGGGAAGCCGCAACCATCGCGCAGCTCGATGACATCGGTGGTGATCAGGCCAAGATCCTCGGCCACGATCGGCAGTTCGCCCAACTCCGCACCGATGGCGTCGAACAGCGCCTTGCCGGGACCCGCGACCCACTCGCCCTCTTCGGCGGTCGGGCAACTCGCGGGAATCTCGTAGTAGCCGGCAAAGCCACGGAAGTGGTCGATGCGGAACACATCGGCCTGGTGCAGCGCGCGCTTCAGGCGCGCGGTCCACCAGGCATAGTTCTCTGCCGCCATCCGCTCCCAGCGATACAGCGGATTGCCCCAGCGCTGACCGGTCGGCGCCATTGCATCGGGCGGACAACCGGCGACCACGGTCGGCTGGAAGTTCTCGTCGAGGTAATACAGATCCGGGCGCGCCCAGCAGTCGGCGCTGTGGTGGGCGATGAAGATCGGCAGATCGCCCATCAGGCTGACCTGGCGCTGGTTGGCATAGGCCTTGAGCGCGCAAGCCTGATTGTCGAAACACCATTGCACGAACTGCCAGAAACGGATCGCTTCTGCATGCTCGCTGCGCGCGGCGGCCAGCGCCGCCGGGACGCGGTCGCGCAGTTCGGGCTGCCAGTGCCACCAGGCGGCGCCGGAATGCGCTTCCTCCAGTGCCATGAACAGCGTGTAGTCGTCGAGCCAGCTGGCCTGGGCCGCGCACCAGTGCGCAAACGCGGCCTGCTCGGCGGCATCCGCCCGGGCAAAGAAGCCACGCGCGGCGCGGCGCAACTGCGCCAGACGCCACGGCACCACGCGCGTGAAGTCGACCCGATCGCTGTCGAAGCCGCCGTCCGGCAAGGCCGGCTGCAGCAGCCAGCCAGCGGCGATCAACGGCTCCAGCGCGACCATCAGCGGGCTGCCGGCGAAGGCGCTGACGCTCTGGTAGGGCGAATCGCCGGGGCCGATCGGATTGATCGGCAGCCATTGCCACAGGTGCTGGCCGGCAGTCGCCAGCCAATCGACGAACTGGTAGGCGCCGGGGCCGAAATCACCGATGCCGTGCGGTCCGGGCAAGGAAGTCAGGTGCAGCAGGACACCGGCGCTGCGCTGATGGAGGTCGATCATGGACGAGTCTCGGGACTTGAGTGGCGCGTCAGCACGAGCAGGGCCCGGGCTGGCGCAAGGATCTGCGTGTCGTTGATGACCAAAGGCGCTGCGCCGCTGGCCAGGCGCTCGCCGCTGCTGTCCAGTTGCAGTGACCAGTCGGACGCGCCCAGCGCAAACATGATCGGCACCGCTTCCGGATTGAACAGCAGGCGCAGGCGCGGTCTGACGGCTCCGGCGGCCATCAACTCGCAGGCAAACGCCCGTTGCTCGTGGGCGTGCCAATCCTGGACCTGCATCTCGCCGCCGGCCGGTGTGCGCCAGAGCACACGCGCCAGCGCTTCTTCGTGGGCGCTGCCGAACCACTCGTTGCAGTGCAGCAGCGGCTCGCTGGCGCGCAGCTGCAGCAAGGCGTGCACGAGTTCGGCGGTATCGTCGTGGGCGCTGTTCCAGTCGAGCCAGCCGAGCGGATTGTCCTGGCAATAGGCATTGTTGTTGCCCTGCTGGCTGTTGCCGGTCTCATCGCCGGCCAGCAGCATCGGCGTGCCCTGGGCCAGCAGCAGTGTGGCCAGCAAGGCGTGGCGCACCCGGCGGCGCACCGCCACGACCGCTTCGTCCGTGCTCGCACCTTCGACGCCAAAGTTGGCGCACAGCTCGTTGCCGCGGCCGTCCTGGTTGTTCTCGCCGTTGGCCTGGTTGTGCTTGTGCGAGAAACTGACCATGTCGGCCAGGGTGAAACCGTCGTGCGCGGTGATGAAGTTGACGCTCGCGGTGGGCCGGCGCTGGCCGTGGTGGAACAGATCGCTGGAACCACAGAAACGTCGCGCAAACTCGCCCCGGGTGACGCCGCGCTGCAGCCAATAGCCACGCACGGCGTCGCGGAAACGGTCATTCCAGTCGAGAAAGCGGCCCGGGAAACGGCCGAGCTGGTAACTGTTCGGGCCACAGTCCCATGGTTCGGAGATCAGCCGCGCCTGCGCCAGCACCGGATCCTGACGCAGCGCCACGAAGAAGGCGGCATTCGGGTCGAAGCCGTGTCCGGTGCGCCCGAGCACGCTGGCCAGATCGAAACGGAAGCCGTCGACGCCCATCTCCTGTACCCAGAAGCGCAAGGAATCGAGCACGAACTGGGTCACCCGCGGATGCGCGATGTTGAAGGTGTTGCCGCAGCCGCTGAAGTTCTCGCTGCGACCGGGGTCATCCGCCATCAAGCGGTACCAGCTGGCATTGTCGAGGCCACGAAAACTGATCGTCGGACCGAGTTCGCTGCCCTCGGCGCTGTGGTTGTAGACCACATCGAGCACGACTTCGATGTTGGCGGCGTGCAGGGCCTGGACCGCGGCGCGAAATTCATGTGCCGGGGAATGGGGAATCGGGAATGGGGAATCGCTCAGAGCCGCGCCGCTCCGATTCCCGATTCCCGATTCCCGATTCCCGCTGTTCATCGCCAACCGCGGATCGGCACAAAAGAACCCGATCGTGTTGTAGCCCCAGTAATTGCTCATGCTGGCCCGCGCCAGCGTCGCCTCGCTGATCCGCTGCTGCACCGGCAGCAGTGCCAGCGTGGTCACGCCGAGGCGCTGGAAATGGGCGATCGCCAGCGGATGCGCGAGCGCCGCATAGCTGCCGCGCAGCTCGGCCGGCAGGCCGGGCAGCTGCATCGAAAAGCCCTTCACATGCACTTCGTAAAGGACCACATCGGCGCTGCGTCGCAGCGGTCGCTGCCAATGGATCACCGGCAATGGCGCCAGTACCCGCGCCTTGAGCGCGCCGATGGCGTTGTCGCGGCTGTCGAAGGAGCGCGCGCCGTCCGGATGGCCAAGCGCATAGCCGTGGTGGACGTCGTCCCAGCGGAACTTGCCGACGATCTCGCGTGCGTAGGGATCCAGCAACAGCTTGTTCGCATTGAAGCGCTGGCCGCGCTCCGGCGCATACGCACCATGGGCGCGAAAACCGTAGACCAGACCGGCGCCGAAGCCGGGCAGCAGACCGCAGAACACACCGTCTTCAGGACCGGCCAGATCGTAGCGACAGACTTCCCGCGCACCATCGCCGTCGAACACGCACAGCTCGATGCGCGTGGCGTTCTCCGACCACACGGCAAAGTTGACGCCGCCGTCGACGAGGTGGGCACCGAAGGGCGCCGGCCGACCCGGCAACAAGGTCGCGGGCAGGCGCACGCTCATGCCGGCACCAGGAACAAGGTGGCCAGCGGCGGCAGCGTCAGATGCAGGCAACCGTCGTCATGGCTGTCGAGCTGCGCGCCGCCGTTGCCGCTGTCGCTGCCGCCGTAGTGCGCCGAATCGGTGTTCAGCACCTCACGCCAGCCACACGGGCCCGGCGGCAGCGGCACACGGTAGTCGTGGCGCGGCACCGGGGTGAAATTGCAGACCACCAGCGCCATGCCGCCATTGCCGTCGCGGCGCGCCCAGGCGTACACCGAATTGGCGCGATCGTCGCCGATCAGCCACTGGAAGCCGGTACCCTCGCAATCGAGCTCGTGCAGCGCCGGCGTGGCGCGATAAAGCCGGTTCAGATCGCCGATCAGTCGCTGCACGCCAGCGTGCCGGGCGTCGTCGAGCACCTGCCAGGGCAGGGCCTGCTCGTGGTCCCACTCGCCGGGCTGCGCGAACTCCTGACCCATGAACAACAGCTTCTTGCCGGGATGACCCCACATGAAGCCGTAGTAGGCGCGCAGATTGGCAAAGCGCTGCCAGTCGTCGCCGGGCATCTTGCCCAGCATCGAACCCTTGCCGTGAACCACCTCGTCGTGCGAGATCGGCAGCACGTAGTTCTCGCTGAAGGCGTAGATCAGGCCGAAACTCATCTTGTCGTGGTGCCAGCGACGGTGCACCGGGTCTTCGCTGATGTAGCGCAGCGTGTCGTTCATCCACCCCATGTTCCACTTGTAGTGGAAACCGAGGCCGCCGGCGTAGGTCGGCGCCGACACGCCAGGAAACGCGGTGGACTCTTCGGCAAGGGTGATCGCGCCCGGAAACTCGTGGCCGACCTGCTCGTGCAGCGCGCGAAACAGCGCAATCGCCTCCAGGTTTTCGCGCCCGCCGAAGGCATTCGGCAGCCACTCGCCGGCGTTGCGCGAGTAGTCGCGGTAGAGCATCGACGCCACTGCATCGACGCGCAGGCCATCGACCGCGTAGCGCTCCAGCCAGTAACGCGCGCTGCCGATCAGGAAGCTTTTGACCTCGGTGCGCCCGAAGTTGTAGATCAGCGTATTCCAGTCGCGGTGGAAACCCTCCTGCGGATTGCCGTATTCGTAAAGCGCGGTGCCGTCGAAGTGGGCCAGGCCATGGGCATCGGAGGGGAAATGCGCCGGCACCCAGTCGAGCAGCAGACCGAGACCGTGTGCGTGGCAGGCGTCGACGAACTCGCCAAAGCCGGCCGGATCGCCATGGCGCGCGGTCGGCGCGTAAAGGCCCACCGGCTGGTAGCCCCAGGAGCCGTCGAAAGGATGCTCGCTGACCGGCAGCAGCTCGATGTGGGTGAACCCCAGGCTGGCGGCGTAGGCCGGCAGTTGCGCGGCCAGTTCGCGCCAGTCGGGGAAACCGCCGCTGGCGCCACGACGCCAGGACGCCGCGTGGACCTCGTAGATGGCGATCGGCGCATGGCGCTCGTTGGCGACGGCACGCCCGGCCGGCAGGCGGCGTTCAGCCGGCATGCCGGCAACGCGGCTGGCCGTGTCCGGACGCAGTTGCATGGCGAAGGCATAGGGGTCGGACTTGAGCGGCAGCAGCAGTCCATGGCGGTCGACGATCTCGAACTTGTACAGATCGCCAATCGCCACATGCGGGATGAAGATCTCCCAGATGCCGGCCTGGTGACGCAGCCGCATCGGGTGGCGGCGGCCATCCCAATCGTTGAAGTTGCCGACCACGCTGACGCGACTGGCATTGGGCGCCCAGACGGCGAAGCGGGTGCCGGGAACCTCGCGCGGTGTCCCGTCAGCGTTGTAGGAGCGCGCTTGCGCGCGATCGCTCTGCCCGGAGACTTCATCGCGCGCAAGCGCGCTCCTGCAGCTATCTGGGTCGTCTGCGGCATCTGTACTCACCACCACCGGATGCGCCCCCAACAAGGCGTACGGCCGACCGTGCCGTCCCTCGTGGAAAGCCTGCAACTCGGCATCGCCGATCAGCGATCCATAGGCGTAGGCATCGGCATAGACGCCCTCGCCGCCCGCCAGCCAGCGCACCGCCAGGCGATAGTCGAAGCGTTCGCGGCGCAACGGGATGCGCGCCTCGAACAAGCCGTCGTTGTGGATGCGCATCAGCTCGACCAACTGCTTGCCGCTGGTCGCATCGAGCACGACGACCGCGCTGGCGCCCGGCAGCAGTGCGCGCAGCCACAGCGCACCGCCGGCATCGGCGTGCAGGCCGAGCACCGAGAATGGATCGCTGTGGCGCGCGGCCAGCAGCGCTGCGACCGCCGCCGGATCAAGCATTGCTGCGACGGTCCAGATGGCTGGCGTGCAGTGCGGCCGGCGACCACACCTGATCCCAGTACTCGCGCACGCTGCGGTCGACCGAGAACATGCCCATGCCGGCGACATTGCGCAGCGCCACCGCGGCCCATTGCTGCGGCGTGCGGTAGAGCGCATCGACGCGCGCCTGCGCGGCCACGTAGTCGGCGTAATCGGCGAGCAGGAAATAGCGGTCGCGATGCAGCAGGCTGTCGATCAGTTCGCGGTAGCGGCCCGGTTCGCCCGGCGAGAAGGCTCCGCCGCCGATCGCGTCGAGCACCCTGTGCAAGGCGAGATTCTGTTCGGCGAAAAGGCGCGGTTCGTAGCCGGTGGCGCGCAAGCCGGCAATGTCTTCGACGCGGCGACCGAAGATGAACACGTCATCGACGCCGATCGCTTCCGCCATCTCGATGTTGGCGCCATCCCAGGTGCCGATGGTCAGCGCACCGTTCATGGCGAACTTCATGTTGCCGGTGCCCGAGGCTTCGGTGCCGGCGGTGGAGATCTGTTCGGACAGATCGGCGGCCGGGATGATGACCTCGGCCAGGCTGACGCCGTAATTGGGCACGAACACCAGTTTCAGCCGATCGGACACGCGCGAGTCGCTGTTGATGACGCGGCCGATGTCGTGCGCCAGTTGCACGATCTGCTTGGCCACGCGGTAGGCCGATGCGGCCTTGCCGGCGAGGATCACGGTGCGCGGCGTCCAGCCGCGCCCATCCGGGCCTTCCGGTTTGGCGAGCATGGCCTGGTAGCGCCCGACCACGTGCAACAGGTTCAGCAGTTGCCGCTTGTACTCGTGGATGCGCTTGATCTGCACGTCGAACAGGCTGGCCGGATCGACGATCACACCGAGTTCGCGGCGGATCAGGGCCGCCAGCCGCTGCTTGTTGGCGTACTTGACCGCCAGAAATTCGGTCTGCAGCGCAGCGTCGTCCGCTTGTGCACGCAACTGCGCCAGTTGTTCGAGGTCGCGTCGCCAGCCGCCGCCGATGCGCTGATCGAGCAGCGCCGACAGACCCGGGTTGGCTTGTTGCAGCCAGCGCCGCGGGGTAACGCCATTGGTGACGTTGAAGAAGCGCTGCGGGAACAGCCGCGCGTAGTCGGCGAAAATGGTCTCCACCATCAGCCGCGAGTGCAAGGCGGCGACACCGTTGACCTTGTGCGAGGCGACGATCGCCAGCGCTGCCATGCGCACGCGGCGGCCATGGCCTTCCTCGATGATCGACACCCGCTGCACCAGCGCCTCGTCGCCCGGGTAACGCGCGCGCACATCGGACAGGAAGCGCTCGTTGATCTCGTAGATCAGCTCCATGTGCCGCGGCAGCAGGCGCGCGATCAGTTCGACCGGCCAGGATTCCAGCGCCTCGGGCAGCAGCGTGTGGTTGGTGTAGGAGAGCGCCTGCCGGGTGATGCGCCAGGCGCTGACGCGATCAAGGCCGTGCTCGTCCATCAGCAGGCGCAGCAGTTCCGCCGGCGCCAACGCCGGATGCGTGTCGTTCAGATGGATGGTGTTGCGGCGCCCAAGCTGCTCGATGCGACCGCCCTCGGCCAGATGGCGCGCCAGCAGATCCTGCAGCGAGGCGGAAACCAGCAAGTACTCCTGCTTCAGGCGCAACTCGCGGCCGGCGTCGGTGCTGTCGTCCGGATACAGCACCCAGTTCAGCGCGTCGGCGGACATGCGTTGTTGCGCCGCCCCGACATAGTCGCCGCGGCAGAAGGCCTGAAAGTCGATCGGCTCGGCAGTGCTGGCATGCCACTGACGCAGCGTGGCGACATGTTCGCTGTGGTGCGCCGGCACGATGAAGTCGTAGGCCTGGGCGTTGATCAGCTCGCTCGGCGCCCAGCGGCGGCCGTCGCCGTCGGACTGCACGCGGCCGCCAAAGCCGACCAGATAGCGCAGCTCCGGGCGCGCAACTTCCCAGGCATTGCCATTGTGCATCCAGTCGTCCGGCACCTCGATCTGGCGCCCGTCCTGGATGCGCTGGGCGAACATGCCGTACTGATAGCGCAGCCCGTAGCCAAATGCCGGCAGACCGAGCTCGGCGAAAGCATCGAGAAAACACGCAGCCAGGCGACCGAGGCCGCCATTGCCCAGCGCCGCATCGGCCTCGCCTTCGAGCACATCGCCAAGGTTCAGCCCGAGGCCGTCCAGCACCGGCTGCAGTGCCGGAATCAGATCCAGCGCCGACAGCGCATTGCCCAGCGCGCGGCCGATCAGAAATTCCATCGACAGATAGTGCACCCGGCGCACACGCCCCTGCGCCAGTGCCTGCGCATCGGCGCCCTGGGTGCGCGCCCAGCGCTGCACCAGTTCACCGCGGCAGACCTTGGCCAGCGCGCGCAGCAGCGCGTCGCGACGCTGCTCGACGCTGGACGGGCGCGGCAGCACCTCGACCGCAAGTTCGGCGCGGATGGCGTCGGTGAATTCGGAATCGACGCGGCTGCTGAAAACTGGACTTTCGCTCATGCGGCACTCACGTTATGGATCGACAACGAAACGCTTGCACAGTCGCAGCGACTGGCGCGACTGGGCGTGCATGGATTTTCCCCGGTTGCCGACCGCAGTGGCGGTCGCGCCAGCCGCGGCCAGCGTTGTCGCTGGGAGCTTAATCGCCGGGATCGGCAGCGCGGCAGGGGTGCAAACGTATTCAAAGCCAGTGCGGCAGTGCAGCAGCCACTTGGCGACTGCCTGTGTGAACATGCCGCTGGACTTTCGTCCAGCTTGCCTGGCCTTGCCGAGACTACCCCATGAAGGTGTTGATGCCATTGCCGTCCGTCGATTATGACCCCAGCGAGGCCGGCGTCAGCCATGCGTTGATCCGCGCCGCCGGACACGAGGTGAGCTTTGCCACGCCTGACGGGCGACCCGCTCAGGCCGATCCGGTCATGGTCAGCGGGGCGGGATTCGATGTCTGGGGCCGCGTGCCGCTGCTGCGTCGGGTGGTTCTGATCGGGCGATTCCTGCGCGCCGATCGCCGTGGGCGCGCCGCGAACGCGGCGATGCAGGCTGATCCGGCGTTTGCGCGGCCCTTGCGGTATGACGACATCGATCCGGACCGGTTTGACGCGCTGCTGTTACCCGGTGGTCACGCCCAGGGCATGCGGTCGTACCTGGAGAGCGCGCTGTTGCAGCAGGCGGTTGCGGCTTTCTTTGCGGCCGGCAAGCCGGTCGGCGCGATCTGCCATGGTGTCGTGCTGGCGGCGCGCGCGTGTGTCGCCGGAACCACCCGCTCGGTGCTGCATGGCCGCAAGACCACCGCGCTGACCTGGGCCTTCGAGCGCAAGGCATGGATGATCAGTCGCTACGGCGGCCGTTGGTGGGATCGCGACTACTACCGCACCTATCTCGAAGCGCCGGGCGAGCCGGACGGCCATCGCAGCGTGCAGGCCGAAGTCACCCGCGCGCTGGCTGATCCGGCCGATTTCCTCGATGTCGATGCGAACGCGCCGGATGCACGTCTGAAGCGTGGCGGCCTGGCCCGCGACACGCCGCAGGATGCCCGTCCGGCGTTTGTCGTGGTCGATGGCAACTACGTCTCGGCGCGCTGGCCCGGGGATGCGCATACCTTTGCGCGCAGCTTCGTGGAGTTGCTGGCGTAGGTCACGTTGGCCGGTTTCGGCCTACGTGACATCGCGGACCTCCTGTCACGTAGCCCGCAACGCGGGCAACGTGACCTACGTTTGCTTCGAAACAAGCCAGCCCTTGCGAACGGCAGCCACGCGTGGAACGCTTCACCCCATGAATCCGATCGTCTATGCCATACCGGTGTTCTTCGTGCTGATGGCGCTGGAGTGGGCGGTTGCCCACGCGCGCCAGCAACGTGTCTATCGCCTCGGCGACACCATCGCCAGCGTCGGCCTGGGCGCTGTTTCCCAGGTCAGCGGGCTGTATTCCAAGGCGATCAGCTTTGGCATCTACGTGCTGGTGGCGCAGCATCTGGCGCTGTTCGAACTGCCGACCGATGCCTGGTGGGTCTGGGTGACGGGCCTGATCCTGTATGACTTCCTCTACTACTGGAATCACCGCCTCGGCCACGAGGTGGCGCTGTTCTGGGCCGCGCACGTGGTGCACCACCAGAGTGAGGACTTCAATCTGGGTACCGCGCTCAGGCAAAGCAGCAGCGGTTTCGTCGCCGGCTGGATCTTCTATGTGCCGATGGCCTTGCTCGGTTTTCCGCCACTGGTATTCGCGGTGGTCGCGCTGATCGATCTTCTGTACCAATACTGGATCCACACCGAGCAGATCGGGCGCCTGGGCTGGTTCGACCGGGTATTTGCGTCGCCATCGAATCATCGCGTGCATCACGGCGTCAACGAGCGCTATCTGGACAAGAACTACGGCGGCATCCTGATTCTCTGGGACCGGATGTTCGGCACTTTCGAGGATGAGCGCGACGATGACCCGGTGGTCTACGGCACGCGCAAGCCGCTGCAAAGCCATGATCCGATCTGGGCCAATCTGGAAGTCTATGCAGCGCTCGCGCGCGACAGCTGGCGCACGCGCAAGCTGGCCGACAAACTGCGCGTCTGGCTGAAACCGCCGGGCTGGCGGCCGCCCGATCTGGCCGCGCAAGAGCCGGCCGCGCAGTTCGACATCAAGGCGGTGCGCAAGTACGACCCGCCGCTGTCGACGGCGGCGGCGATCTACGCCGGATTACTGTTCGTGCTGTTGGTCGCCGCCGGCACCCACGTGCTGGCGCTGGGCGGCGCCGATCTGGTCCGGGGCGATATCCAGGTCCCGGGCGCCCTGTATGCGGCCTGGGTGGTGCTGTCGCTGTGGGCGCTCGGCCGCTGGACCGAGCAACGCGGTGGCTCGCAACTGCTGCTGGCCGGGTTGCTGGCGGCAGCCAGCGTGCCCCTGTGGCCGGGCTCGGTGCTGCTGGCACTGCTGCCGCTGGCACTGGGGATAGGCGCCATGACGATCCCGGCGCGGCCGGCGGAGCGTGGGGAATTGGCGACGCAGTGATTGCGTGTGCGCGTGGCGCAATTGATCGCGCGCGAGCGCGCTCCTACAACACTGCCGAAAACTCACCCAAGAATTGTAGGAGCGCGCTGGCGCGCGATGCTCCTGGTCGCGACCGCGGTCGCTTCTGCAACGGATCCGCGGCTGTCGCGGCTCAACCGCCGGACAACGCCAGCCGCAGGGCCTCCTTGACCTCGTCCTGGCTGCCACGCTTGATCGGCTTGCCGCCGCGGCTCAGCTCGAAGCACACGGTTTCCTGCTTGCCGTCGGCATGCTGGCGCACGATCTTGTTGAGCGAGTAGTCGCCCTTGCTGCCCAGGGCGATGCGCACCATCTTGGGTTCCGGCGGCGGCGGTGCGGCAACTGGGGGTGGCGACTCTTCCGCCATCGACGCCAGGTCGAACATCAACGGCGTTTCCGGCTCGCGCAGCGGCACGGTGTCGAACAACGGCGCACTGGTTTCGCGCAGCGGTACCTGATCGAACAGCGGCTGCGCCGGCTCACGCAGCGGTACCGAGTCGAAACCAGGGATGTCCGGGGGTGGCGCGGCGGGCCGCGCCGGGCGTTCGGGCACACGCTCGGCGGCAACCACCTTCGGCGCGGGTGCGGGTACAGACGCCGGCGCGGCTGCGGGCGCTGGCGCAGTCTGCGGACGCACCGCGGGCGGCTTGGTGGAGATCAGTCCCGGCGTCCATTCCAGCGGCGGCAACTCCTTGGAGTCGTCGACCACCGCAGGCGGGGGCGGCGGCGGTGGTGCGGCCAGCCTTGGCGGGTGTGGATCGGTGGCGGCAAAGCGCGCCGCGCCGGGCGGTGGCGGTGGTGCACTGCCTGCGGCAGCGGCCGTCGCCAGCGCCATCGGTGCCGCTGGCGTTGCCGCCTGCAGGACTTGCGCCGCACGCTGCCGCGCTGCCTCGGCGAGCTTGCCGGCGCGCGCCGCGCGGCGTGCCACGCCGTCGGCCTCGCGGCGCTTCTTGATCGCCCAGGTCACCGCGCTGCCGATCGCGATCAGCAGCAATGCGGCGATCCACGGGCGCGCCGCGAGCCAACCAACCACGATGGTGACCAGCCCGGCGATCAGGCCGAACAATCCTCCGGCAATGCTCAGCGACACCGTGACCAGCCGCCCGACGACCGGAATCATCGACAGGAAGCTGCCCAGCCACGAGGCGATGCCGGCGGCGCCCATGACTGCGCAGATCAGGCCACCGACGCGCAGGATGTGGGTGAAGCCCGCGCTCTCGGCCTGCGCCTGCTTGATCAAGTCCTTGGCGCCGCGGCTACCCCCGGAGGCCAGCAGGATCGTGTCGCCGCTGCTGGCGCGCCAGGGCACGATGAACTCGCCCTGCTGGGCGCCGATCATGGTCAGCGGGTAGTCGTTGGCGAAGCGGTAGAAGCTGACGCTGAGGTCGCCAAGCTGCGCCTCTTCGGACGCCTGATTGCCACGGTAGTAGACGCCGGGCTCCAGTTGATACCAGCGCTTGGCGGTCAGCGCGGAGCTGAGTTCCGGCAGATCTTCGACCAGGGCCGGCCATTTCCCGAGGCTGCCGAGCGCGTCGGGGTCGTACATATCGTCCAGCGCCTGATCGGCGACGTCGCGATTGTTGAAGCGATACGGCCCAAAACGCGCGTCGGCGGCGAAGAAGCTGTCGCTGCTCAACGCCGGCTTGGGATTCTCGTGGCCGGCCGGTTCGTGGAACTGGCTGGAGTCCTGATATTCGTTCGACCAGTCCTGCTCGTAGTGGTAGGTGGTCTTCTTCTTGCGGCCGCGCCCGCTGCTTTCCTCGTATTCGATCCACTGGAACATCTCGACGTAGCGATACAGGGCGACACCGTCGGTGCGGATGCCAAACACATCGTCGCGGGCGCCGGCCTGACTGTTCACCCGCGCCGAGAGGTGGATCGGTTTGCCTTCCAGCGCTGGACTGATCGCAGTCGGCGGCGCCGGCTGCACCTGCTGCGCAACCTCGATCAGGGCGTCGCCATGGCGCTTGCTGTAACCCTCGTTCCAGAACAACACGAACAGCGCACCGAGGAACAACAAGCCCGATCCCAGCGAGCGCACTCCGCCGGTGGTACGACTGAACCAACTGCCACCTGCGTCACCGTCGTCGCCTTCCAGATCCACGTCATCGAGCACGGCCGATTACTCTTGTTCGCAAAATCTTCACGAATGCTAACTGTCCTTCTGGATCGCGTGAAGGGTCGCCGTGAAAGTAGGCCGCGTGTGCGCAGCTTCATCGCGCTCACCGGCGCTTTGCCGGTAACACATTGCGCCGGTGAGCCGCTGCGCGGCACGCACGGCCTACATGCGCGCTTTTTGGGTGTGGCGTGTGCTGCATCAATCGGCCGCTGGAGGTCCCTCGGTACATGCCGGCACCAGCCCCTCCGGCCGATAGCGGTAGTGCCCGGTGATCTCGAACTCGTGCAGCACATCTTCTTCGCGCGCGCCGGCGCCGATGTTGTGCACGACCAGCGGCGTCCCTGCCGCGCTGACGCGATCGGACACGATGCCGATATGCGGCACGCCGGCGGGCAATCGCCAGGTCACCAGGTCGCCGGGCAGATAGTCGGCGTCCGCACCGTCGCTACCCAGGGAAAGCCCGTGGCGGCTGAAAAAGCGTTGCAGATTGGGCACTCGCCGGTGGTCGATGTTGCGATCGGTCGTGCGCAGGCCCCAGTTGCGCGGATAGCTGGAAAAGTGCGCCGCCATGTCCTCATGCACCGCCTTTTGCAGGTCGATGCCGACCGCGCGATAGGCACGGATCACGACATCGGTGCAGACGCCGCTCTCCAGCGGCACATCGCCGCCGGGATAGGCGAGGCGCACATAGCTCGGGTCATAGCCCAAGGTCACGCCGATCTGGGTGCGACTGGCGTCGACCAGGCATTGCTGGGCTGGCGCGGGGGTGGTAGCCAGGCCAAGAAAGCCAGATCCCGAGTCGAACTGCCATCGCCACCCTCCGATTGACCGATCGAAATGCAAAGACCCAGGCAAGTCGTGCGAGTTCCAGCCGCCAGTTGCAGGAGCGACGTGTACGTCGCGACGGGCGGATGGTCGCGACGTACACGTCGCTCCACAACAGTATTGGACCTGGCGCGCCGCATCTACAACCGCTCGGCCTGCTGCTCCAGCGTGATCAGATGTTCTTCCCAGAAGCGTGCCTGTGCCGCGAAGGGAAAGGCGCGCGGGAAGGCCGGATCGTCGAAGCGTGCCGACAGCCAGCCGCCGTAGTGGATCATGCGCAAAGCGCGCAAGGGCTCGATCAGCGCCGCTTCGCTCCAGTCGAAGGGGCGGAACATCTCGTAACCGCTGACCAGCGCTGCCAGCGCGCGGCGCCGCCCATCGTCGTCGCCGGGCAGCAACATCCACAGATCCTGGATCGCCGGCCCGCTGCAGGCATCGTCGAAATCGACGAAGGCCGGGCCGTCGTCGTTCCACAACAGGTTGCCCGGATGCATGTCGCCATGCAGGCGCAGCATCGACATCGGACCGCAACGTTCGAAAGCCGCGCGCACGGCGCCGAGCAGATCGCCCACCGAGGATGCGAAACGCGGCTTCATCGCTTCCGGAAGCAGCGGGCCTGCAAGGGTTGCCGCGAGGCCGGCGTCGCCCAGGCGCGCAATCGACAACGGCGGGCGCTGCTGAAAGCGCCCGGCGCGGCCGACCCCGTGCAGGCGCGCGATCAAGCGACCGAGCCACTCCAGATGCTCATCGGCTTCGAGCTCCGGTGCGCGTCCGCGCAACTTGGGGAACAGCGCGACCCGATAGGTCGACGCGGCACTGCCCGAGGCATCCTCGCTGGCCGCGCGCGCATCCAGATGGATCTCGACCAGGCTGCGACCGTCGCCGTCGCGAATGGCCGCGGCTACGGGCAGGTCGGCAGCCGCCAGTTCATCGAGAAAGGCATGCTCTTCGAGGATTTCCGCGTCACTCAGACGTCCCGGCCGGTAGAACTTGGCGATCAGCGGTTCGGCGCCCTCGCGACCCACCAGATAAACGCGGTTCTCGAAACTGTTGAGCGCGAACAATCGGCCGTCGCTGGCGACACCGAGGTGTTCGACCGCGTCGAGTACGGTTTCCGGGCGCAGCGCGTCGAACGGGTGGCCGTTGGCCCCCGCAACCGCGACCGACGGCGCCTGGTTGCCGCTCACGGCACTTTGGACACGACGGCCATCGTCAGCCGCGAAATGCACACCAGTGCGCCTTCGTCATTCTCGATGCGGATTTCCCACACCTGGGTGGAGCGGCCGGTATGCAGCGGCCGCGCGGTTCCGGTCACCCAGCCGGCGCGCACGCCGCGCAGATGATTCGCATTGATCTCGATGCCGACCACTGCCGCGTCGCCGCCCGCCACCATGCCAGCGCCGATGCTGCCCAGCGATTCGGCCAGCACCACCGAGGCGCCGCCGTGCAGCAGGCCGTAGGGCTGGTGCGTGCGCCGGTCCACCGGCATGCGCCCACGCACGAAGTCGTCGCCGACCTCGGTGATCTCCATCCCGAGGTGTTCGCCGATGGTGTTGTGCGACAGGGCGTTCAGTTGCTCGGGGGTCAATGCGCTTTTCCAGAGAGCCATGGGCCGAGTCCTGCGTTGGTTCGGATTCTCCGAGCCTATCGCAATTTCCGCCGCGCCCAGTGGGCGCGGACCGGGCACCGCATCCCGCGCAGTCCCCGCGCCCGACATCTTGCGTGAACTTCCGGCAAATTGCAGGAGCGCGCTCGATGCCGTCCAAATCCGCTCCCCGAGCAAAGCCCGCTCCAACTTACGCTCAGCGACTCAACTCGTAGAACTCGACGTGATCGGCCTGCGCATCGAAAATCATGCGCACACGTCCATCCTTCAGTGTCTCGACCAGGCCAACGCTGTCCAGCGCCAGGTCCTCGCCATCGGCATCGCCGGAAAGGCCGCTGTAACTGCGGTAGGGCTCGTCGTTGACCGACTGCCCGCCGAGAAACACCCAGCGGCCTTCGCCCGAAGGATAGATCTGCCCGTGCCGGCGCTGCGATCCGCTGGTCTTGGTGAACACCAGGGTGCCGTCCTCGGTCAGCTCGACGATGCAGCGGAACGCCGGATAGGCGAACACGCCAGTGCTGCTGTCGACCTGGGTCGAGCGGCAGCGCCAGTTGCCCAGCAGTGCCTCGTAATCGGTGACCCGCAGCGGCGCATCGAGCAAAGCCAGCGCGCCCGGCGCGTCGCTGCGGCCGTAGGCATCGGGCGCCAGATGCTCGAGTGCACGGTGGGCTCGCTCGTGCGCAGCGTCGATCGACGCCTCATGGGCATCGTGCATGACTTCGCGCCAGCCGTCGTCGGCAAAGGCAGCCAGGGGGGCCAGACACAGCACAGCGAGCAGACTTCGCATCGGAACCAGACCTGCAGATTCGGGATGCTTCCTATATTGCATCAGATCGCGGGGCGGTAGACCTCGGTTCCGGCGCGCGTCAGAGCGCCCCGTCCTGGTCCCACAGTTCCACCCGCTGCACCACCGGAATCCAGCTGGCCTCATAACGGTCGTCCAGTTGCGCGGCGACGGTGTAGGTGCGCCGCGGTTCCACCTGCAGTTTCAGGACCTGCTCCTTGAGCGCCCCCTGTGGCTGCCGCCGCCGCGGAAACGCCGCAGCCTCGGTGCCCGAGGTCATGCCAATCAGGTGTTCGCCGGGGGACAGCGTGATGCAGGAGTCGCCGCGGTGCGCGGACAATTTCCCATCGATGGACTGCAAGGACACCACGTAGAGTTGGCGGTCCCGCTGGGCGTGCACCTTGCCGAGCGTGCTGCAGACCTTGGCCTGCTGCGAGGGCTCGGAGGCGGCTGCAGGCTGGACGACCGCCACGGCGCACAGCGCCAGGCACAGCAAGGAAGCGGATTTCATCGGCGTGGCCTCGGGGCTTGGGACTTTGCAAGTGTCGCTCAGCGCGCCTTGATGCAGGTCACCGACAATGGTTAATTCGCATCAAGCTTGCGACGGTTGATGCAAGTCATTGGCGCCGATCGTGGCCGCCATGGAGCATGACCCCATTGCCGCAGAAGGGACCTGGTCGTGGATGATCGAATATTAACCGGCGATCAAATCGGCGCACGTCGGGCTGGTGCTCGCCAGCGGCAGCCTGTTCGCCCTGCGCGGCCTGCTGTCGCTGAACAATCAGCCAGCGGCACAGCATTGGGCGCTGCGCCGGCTCAGCTACGCCATCGACATCGCACTTTTGGGGGCCGCCGGCGTGCTGATGTCGATGGTCCACATGTACCCGTTCAGCGCCAGGACGGCTGACCCCAATGCCACTGTTGCTGGTCTACATCGCACTCGGCAGCTACGCGCTGCGGCGTGCGCGCAGCCGTGGCGCCCGTCTGGCCTGCCTGCTGGCCGCCCTCGCCACCTATCTGCTCATGTTCGGCATAGCGCGTGCCCACCACCCGCTGGGTTGGCTGCGCTGTTGGGGCTGGGCCTGACCACGGCGTGAACGAACGGCGTGCCCTTAATCCATCGCTAAGCTGGTGAATCGACACTGTTATCCAGGGTGCGATCCGGCACCGGCTCTCAACCACAGACAGGTGCAATCATGGATGCGCAGAACCAGGGATACGGTGCGGTGGCGAGGGCGCTGCACTGGCTGATGGCGGCATTGATGATCCTGCAGTGGTTCTCGGGCGAAGAGAGCAAGGCCTTCGGCGGGATGAGCTTTCACTTCTCGCTCGGCCTGACGCTGATGCTGCTGGTCCTGATCCGCCTGGGCTGGCGCGTCACCCATCCGGTGCCCGCATTGCCGTCTTCCGCGCCGGCCTGGGAGCGCACCGTTGCCCGCCTCATGCACCTGTCCTGGTATCTGTTGATGCTGGCCCTGCCCTTGAGCGGCATCCTCTATCGGCAGTTTCGTGGAAAGACCACATCCTGGTTCGGACTCGCCGACCTGCCGGCCTGGCTCAGCCCCGACAAGTATTGGGCGCATCAATCCGAGGACATCCACAAGATCCTGGGCACCGTGTTCCTGGTGTTGCTGACCCTGCACGTCGTCGCCGCGCTCAAGCACCATTTCATCGATCGCGACGGAGTGCTGCGGGGAATGCTGGTCCGGGTGGCAGTCCGTCCTGCCAGATGAGTCGCCCGGGGTATGCGATGATCGTCGACAAACGGCGTGCCCCTGGATCTATGAGCGAGTTGCTCGGACAACTGAAGAAGAAAGTTGCCTTCTTGCGGCGGACTCCGTTCCATCCCCAATGGCTGCTGTCAACAAAGTTCTCGACGACATCATGGGTCGCGCGAAACGCGCGTGGCGTGGTGCTCGATATTGGATGCGCCGATCGTTGGGCTGAACGTCGCCTGCTGCCAGAGTGCCGCTATCTGGCCCTCGACTATCCGGTCACCGGCGCAGCAATTTACCGCGCCCGACCAGACATCTTCGCCACTGCCAGTGCGCTGCCACTAGGGGATGCGTGCATTGACACCGTCCTGTTTCTGGAGGTCGCCGAACACTTGGCTGAACCGGACTGCGCGTTTGCCGAGATTGCCCGCGTCATCCGCCCGGGCGGGCTGCTGTTGATGTCAGTACCCTTTCTGTACCCGATTCACGACGCCCCGCACGACTTCCAGCGCTACACGGAGCATGGACTCACGCGTCGACTGGAGATGGCGGGATTGCGTGTCGAGTCGCTGCAAGCCACCACCAGCAGCCTTGAGGCGGCGGGAATGCTGACCTGCCTGGCGTTGGCCGGCAGCGCGGTCGAGAGCATTCGCCGCAGGCACCTCAGCATGTTGCTCGCGCCGTTGCTGCTATTGCTGGTACCCGCTGTCAATCTGGGAGCCTGGCTTATGGGCATGCTGTTGCCGCACTGGCCAGCATTCACGGCTGGGTACCGGATCCAGGCGCGTCGGCCGGCCAGCCAAGCCTCGGGGTCGTGACCGAGACGTCGCGGCGACCGGCTACCCCGCGATGCACAGCCAACTTCGAGGGACATGGTTCGGATCGAATCCCGCAGAGGACTGCCCCGCTTGAACGCAGGCATCGATAGCCGCACCGCCCGACTTCTGGTCATTGCGACCGCCCTTCTATACGGGGCAGCGCACCTGGCCTGGTACGGGACCACGCCACTCGGTGGGTTCCCGGTGCTGGACGGCCGCGAAATCCTGGAACTGGCCAAGGCCATCGCGGCTGGAACGCTACCTGCCGAGCCCTTCTATCGGGCACCGCTGTATCCGGCCGTCATCGCCTTGTTCATCAAGCTGGGCATTCCCGAAGCCTTCCTGCCGGACGCGGCACGGCTGCTCAACCTGCTGGCGCACGTCGCGTCGGCCACCCTGGTCTTCGAGTTGTCGCGGCGGGTGTTTGTCGATCTGCGCGCTGGCGTGCTCGGCGGCCTGATGTATGCGCTGTATCCAGTCGCACTGCACTTCGCCGGCGATCCGCTGGACATCACCTTGGCCGCCACGCTGGCGCTGGCGGCGACGCTGGCGGCGTGGATCGCGTGGGAACGGACCTCGGTACGGGCTGCAGCGCTGGCGGCGGTGCTGCTGGCGCTGGCCGCGCTTGCGCGCCCCAACTTCCTGCTGTGTCTGCCGGCGTTGCTGTTCTGGTTTGCACTCATCGCTTGGCGCAATCGCCCCGCGCTGCGCCTGGTCGTCGCCGGGGTATTGGGCGCCGCGCTGGTACTGGGCAGCATGGGCTTGGTCAACCTGATCGTCGGCAAGCAGTTCCGCCTGCTGCCGTGGCAGGGCAGCCATGCGATCTGGGACGCCAATGGGCCCGGCGTGACCGGACTCTTTTACCAGCACACGATTTCGATCCCTGATCTGGTGCCCGGCACCAATCCGGCCCGCGCCGAAGCGGAAATCCTGTATTGCCGCGATCGACCGTGTGCGGACGGCATCGATATCGACGACTTCCAGGCGTACTGGCGCGGTCGTTGGGTCGACTACGTCGTTGCCCATCCCGGCGAGTGGCTCCAGCTGATGGCCAGCAAGACCTGGTACCTGGTCAACAACTATGAGCAGTACAACAACAAGACCTACTGGTTCCACAAGGACCGCGCGCCCTGGTTGCGCTGGAACCCGCTCTGCTGGGCGCTGATCCTGGCACTGGCGGCCGGTGCCGCGTGGCTGCCGATGCGTCCGGGGGCGCGCCAGTTGTTCCTGCTGCTGGCCGGTGCGTACGCCTGCGGACTGCTGCTGTATTTCGTCAGCGCGCGCTTCCGCGTGCCGATGGCTGGCTGGCTGTGTGTGCTGGCGGGTGGTTGGGCCACCCTGATCACGCATTGGCGGCAGTCTCCCAGTGGCCCGCCGGCCGCCGTATTTGCCGGAATGATCACCGCTGTGGCCGTTGCTGCCACTGCGGCTGTCCCGGTCGCAGAATCGCTGCGCCAGGGTACGGTCAGTGAAGACTGGGCGCTGGTTGCCAGCGCCTCGCTGGCAGCGGGAAAGTGGCAAGAGGCCGAACAGTGGGCGCAGAAAGTCATTGAGCGAAACCCCGAGCGTACCGTGGCCATCGCCCTGGTATGTTCGGCGCGCCTGTACGCCTGGGAACAAAGTTCGACCGCCGCGCGACCACCAAGGGATTGGTTGGAACAGTCACTGGCTTACTGCACAGCCGGGTCGAGCGGTTCCGACCGCGCCACCTACAACGCGGCATTTTTCCAGGCGGGACTGTGTCGGCACGAAGACGCGGTGCAGACCTGGGTGCGTCTGCGCGAATCAAAACTCGTCGGTGAACTCTCCCGCAGCGCACTTGCAGCGGTCGGCCGCGCGCCACCCCGCGCCGACGATGCGCTCGTCGGCATTGCCGAAATGAAGTCCAAGCCGACGGCTCAGCTGCTTCCAGGTCAGCGGTCGATACTCGATGCAGTCAATGCCGTGGGCTGTTTAGCATCAACCGGGAAACCCGGCGATCCGGGAAGCTGATCAGGGCGCACCAGCAATCGTTCACTTTGTCGAGGCGGTCAATTCCGCGGTTCATTGTTCCCGCCGCGTCGTTCCCTTCCTCGGCTTCGCAGCTCAGGCTGCGATCTTCGGACCGCGATTGGCGACAGGCGCGGAGGGTCACAGGGCGCCTCGCAGAACCCTTTCTGAGAGCCCCTGGTTGCTGGCCGGGCGTTCGCACACCAGGAAGATGCTGGAACAAAGATCAGGGTAAAGCTGACCAAGCTGGTAACAGCCTTCCAGGTATTCCGGCGAGATGATGTCGGTCTGCAACAGCCGATCCCATTGATTGGCCAGCGCCTTGAAGAAGATGCCGCCGCGGTGGACGACAGCCAATCCTGCGGCTCGGGCGTCACGCTCGAGCGTATCCAACGCGTAAGTGCACCGGTGTCCATGTGCCGCCTCAGCCGGGGTCACCGCCGCGTTGTGCGCGATCAGGCCCATTTTCACCGCGATCTGCCGGGAAGGCGCATTGGCGTTGGGACATGCGAGGAACAGCCGTCCGCGACTGGACAACCATTCGTCGTTGATGCGTCTGAGCACCTTGACCGGATCATCCAGATGTTCGAGGACGTGGGTCATGATGACGTTGTCGTATTGGCGTTCCAGCCGTGCAGTCTCGAACGGCGAGTTGACGAACTGCGCCTGCGCGC
>JADKFD010000049.1 GCA_016717705.1 Rhodanobacteraceae bacterium
CGCAGCTTGAACGAATTCCAGTCGACGATTTCGCCGGGCCGGGCGGTCGCCGACACGTACTCGCTGCCGATCACGCCGGGCAGGCGTTCCGACAACCAGTTGTACACCGGCGTGGTCTGTTCGGTCAGATACACCGGCCCGTCCGGGATGGTGGCTGCGAGCATGCGATACAAGTGCAGGCTGGCGCGCCAGCGGTTGATCAGCTGGCAGCCGGAACAGGCCATGGTCTCGCGCCAGGACGGATCGCCGCCTGCGGCATCCTTGATATGGAAGGTCGCTTCGCTCTGGCACACGGCGCAGAAGCCGGCCACCTCGGGTGAGCGTGAATTGGCCAGCAGGTGCTTCTGGAAGGCCTGCTGCCCGCGCCATTCCTCGGCCAGCTGCACTGCTGCGGCTTGCACCGCGTCGAGCGACTGCCAGCGCTTGAATCCGTGGGGAAGATCAAATTGCATGAGTTTGCGCAGCGGGCAAGGCGGGCGGCAATGATGCGGGTTGAGCGAAGCGCACAGCAATTGCGGGCTGGAGTCGCTTCCACCAGCCAGGGTGAGCATGCAAAGACCACGGCAAAGGCAAAAAGTGCCGTGTCGGCAACGCAGGGCGCAGCCAGGCGTCGCGTCGCCGGTCGCCGTGCGCGCACCTATACTGGCCAAAACCAGTCGGAAGCACCCATGGCTCATTTGCACCCGGCGGTCATCGCCGACCTCGACCGCCTCGCCGCGCAAGTGCGCGAATCGCCGCCGCCATATCTGCTGCTCGACGATTGCTTCGATCGCGACAGCACGCTTGGGCTTGACGCCGCCGTGGCCGCTGGAGCACCGCTGGCAGAGCAGCTCGACCTGGCCGAATTGTTGGCAGCCGTGTCGCAGCTCACCGGCATTGCGGATCTGGCGCTGCAGCCTGCCGCCGGCGAGGGCCTGGCGCCGCCGGCGCTGATCCTGGTGATCGATCTGCACTCCGCCAGGACCGGCACCACCGCCGCGCGCGCGCGCTGCCTGATCGTCGACGCCGCCGTGATCACCGAAGACGTCGTCGCTTCGCTGCTGCCGGCGCCGCTCGGGCAACATCAGGCGCGCTTCGCGCTGGCCCCGGCGCCTCCGGCTGCCCCGGCGCCGGAGCTTCCGCCGTATGCGCTGCTGCACCTGGCTGGCGTAGGCAGCGCGCACGCGAACGGTCATTTCTACTCGCCGATCTGCGATCCGGAGGACCTGCTGGCGCGGCGCGATGAAATCTGGCCGGCCAACGTGCCCGACTGCCTGGGCATCGATTTCGACGATGCCTCACACCTCAAGGTGCTGGACGAGTGGTTTCCGCGCTTCATCGGCGACTACGACTATCCGGAGCACGGGCCCGAGGACAGCGAGCTGTCGTTCTTTTATACGCAGAACTCGCAGTTCAGCTGGCTCGACTCGCGCGCGCTGTTCGTGCTGATGCGCGCGCTGGCGCCGCGCCGGATGATCGAGGTGGGCTCGGGCTATTCCTCGCTGTTGATGGCCGATATCAATTGCCGTTTCTTCGACAGCGCCATCGACATCCGCTGCGTCGAGCCCTACCCGCGCGAGTTCTTGACGCGCGGCGTGCCCGGCCTGCGCGAGGTCATCGTCGAACGCGTGCAGCAGGTGCCACTGGCGACCTTTGAAGCGCTGGAGGCCAACGACATCCTGTTCATCGACTCATCGCACGTCGCCAAGACCGGTAGCGACGTCAATTACCTGTTCTTCGAGGTGCTGCCGCGCCTCAAGTCCGGCGTGATCATCCACGTGCACGACATCTTCCTGCCGGCCGACTACATCCAGAGCTGGGCGATCGATCAGAACCGCTCATGGAACGAGCAGTACCTGCTGCGCGCGCTGTTGATGCACTCGACCGCGTTCAAGACGATGTTCGGCTGCTATTACGCCTGGTTGCGCCATCCGCAACGGGTGCGCCAGGCCCTCGCGTCGCCGTCCGGCCACGCATTCGGCGGCGGCAGCTACTGGTTGCGCCGGCTTTAACGCTTCCGCGAGGGGGTTTGGGCCTCCCGGTCGCGCCTGTCGCGGCGCTCGTTGGCGCATCGAAGCTGTGGGAGCGGATTCATTCCGGCGAAAGCTCTCGCGGAATGAATCCGCTCCCACATTAAAATCAATGCCTTGCGGCATGTCCGGCAAGCGTCAGGGAGCGCGGCCAAGAGCGCGCAGTAGCGCGCGCTTGATGCGCGACAGCCAGCGCGCGCGCAGCAGCGCCTGCGCCTGCGCCAGCTGGGCTTCCAGCCGCTGGCAATCGCGATACAGGCGCGCCAGATGCTGGTCGCGCCGCGCGAGCAGCTCGCGCAATCGCTCGACGTCGTCGTCGCTGAGGCTATGGCCGGCCACCAGATGTGGCGGCAGCGGACGGTCGACGTAGATCGTCGAGTGCGCTGCGGCCAGTTCCTCGGCCGGGCGCTGCTCGGTGTAGAAATAGAGCGCGATCGAGCGCCGGCTGATGTCGTCCCGCGGTGGCTGGATACGCGCAAAGCCATGCCAGCTGCACTCGGTGGTTTTCGAAGATCACCGCCCGATTCAGCAGCGGCGTCACCTGTCTGATGCGGTTGTCGCCACTGCGCGGGTCGCTGTGCAGTTCCAGACTGCCACCCCAGCTGTCCTGCCATTGCCGGTTCAGGTAGACAATCAAATTCAACCGCCGATGCGTGCCGGTCAGCGGGTGCCGGTTGAAGTCGACGTGCGGGTCGAGCTCCTGCCCGGCGCGGTTCTCGTGGGTGCCGCCGCCGAAATAGTGCGGGTCGTAGAGCAGATCCGGGATGCCGGTGATGGCGCTGATCAAGCCGAGGAAAGCGGGCGACTGGATCAGCTCATCCAGTTGCGCGTAGGCATCCCCGAGATTGCGGATGCGTTCGACCACGCTCTTGCCGCCCAGCTCGCCGGCTTCGTTGCGCGCATCGCCGCGCTCGAAGGCCGGAAAATCGGCGAGCAGGCGGCTGAGGAAGTCCGCCGCAAAGAAGTCATCGATGACCACATGGCGAAACGGGTCGCGCCGTGCAAATTGCCCGGCCAGCTCAGCTGCGGCGGCGATCACCGCAGGATTCAGGTGGGGAAGGTCCATCGCGGGGAATTCTTCGGTGTTGCGCCAATGCTGGCCAAAGGCACCAGCGGCGACAAGTCCCCGGCCAGCGGGCGCTGCCGGGTTGCTTCGCTGCGCGGCAAACCGGCATTGTCGCGCCGACATCGACGCCGCGGGACCTGCCTTGTTCGATCGTAGCGACCGTATCCGTGCCCGATTGCGCGCGCCGCTGCTGCTGGCTGGGGTAGTTGCGCTGCTGTGGTTCGCCGTCGAAAGCCTGGTCTACCGCAGCGGCGCCTACTACGCGCTGGCGGCGCCGGAATCGAATGCCGGGGCGGTGGTCAACGCACTGCTGATGCTCGAGGGCCAATACCGGCCCGGTGTGCGCACCGTGCTGGTGCTGGGCGATTCGCGCGTGGCCGAAGGTTTCTCCGGACCGCTGGCGGGCGCCGGATCGGAGCTTGCGTTCATCAACATGGCCGTGCCCGGCAGCACCCCGCGTACCTGGTATTACCTGTTGCGCGAGATCGAGCGCCGCGGCTACCGCTTCGAAGCGGTGCTGGTCGGCATGTTGTATCGGCCGGTCGGTTCGCTGCTGTCCGATTGGCCGCTGGCGCCGAGCCAGGACGTCGCGCTGATCGGCGTGTCCGATGTGTTTGCCTACCCGGCCAGCTATGCGGGGCCGGCGATGCGTACCCGCGCGCGCCAGGCCCTGCTGTTTCCGGCGCTGACGCTGCGCAGCGACACGCTGGACCTGCTGCAGTCGCCGCGGCAGCGCTGGCGCCAGCTGTACGAGTTTCGTCCGGGCTTCATTTCCTACGTGCCGCTCTATCCCGGACGTGAACAGCGGATGCCGCAGCTGCCATTTTCGGATGGAACGGTGCTCGACTGGAGCGCCGTCGGCGCTGCCGAGCGGGCATTGGCGCAGACCCATCTGGCCGAGCTGGCGGCGCCGATCGATCCGGCCATCCGCGCCGCCAACGCGCGCTACCTGACGCAGTGGCTGGGCGCCATGGCCGAGCTGGCCGCGCGCAACGACGCGCGCCTGATCGTGTTTCCGCTGCCGCGCGGCCCGTATCAGGAGGCGCTGGGCGCGACGGTGGATCCATCCTTGGTGCAGGCGGTGGCGAGCGTAGCCGGAGCGATCGCGCTGCCGGTCGATCTGCTGCAGTCGCTGGAACAGCCGGCGTACTTTTTCGATGGTCTGCATGCCAACCGCCATGGCCGTGAGCAGATCAGCGCCGTGGTGGGTGCACGCGTGCGCGCCGCGCTCGACGGGCGCGACTGATGCTCTTCGACACGCTGGCCTACTGGCTGTTCTTCGGCGCCACCCTGGTGCTGCTCGCCTGCCTGCGCGATCGCCCGGCCAAGATTGCGCTGGTGCTGGCGAGCTACGTCTTCTACAGCGGCTGGGACGTGCGCTTTTGCCTGCTGCTGGCGGCCTCCACCGCGGTCAACTACGGGTTCGGGCTGTGGATCGAGTCTGCCGCAGGCGCGGCGCGCAAACGGGCGCTGCTGGCGGCGGTGAGTTTCAATCTCGGCCTGCTGGCGGTATTCAAGTACTACAACTTCTTCATCGAATCGATGGCCAGCCTGCTCGGCATCGATCCCGCCGGCGCGCTGCTCAACATCGTGCTGCCGGTCGGCATCAGCTTCGTGACTTTCGAGGGCGTGGCCTACGCCACCGATGTGTATCGACGCCAGCTGCCGGCGGTGCGCAGCAAGACCGATTTTGCGCTGTTCATCGCATTTTTCCCGCATCTGGTGGCCGGCCCGATCATCCGGCCGATGGATTTTTTCCCGCAGCTCGGCACGCGGCCGCTGCTGACATCGGAGGACTCGCGCTGGGGCCTGCGCGAGATATTGAAGGGCCTGTTCAAGAAAGTGGCACTGGCCAACTACTTCGCGCCGATTGCCGATGCCTGCTTCAACGGTGGCAGTTACGCCGGCGCCGCAGTGCCGGCCTGGGCCGGCGTGCTCGCCTTTTCGCTGCAGATCTACTTCGATTTTTCCGGCTACACCGACATCGCCCGCGGCTGCGCCAGGCTGCTCGGTTACCGCTTCCCGGCGAATTTCGAGCGCCCGTACCTGAGCGCGAACATCAGCGATTTCTGGCGCCGCTGGCATATCTCGCTGTCGTTCTGGCTGCGCGACTACCTGTATGTCCCGCTCGGCGGCAATCGCCGCGGCGCCAGGCGCACCTTGCTGAATTTGTTGATCGTCATGGGCCTGGGCGGCCTGTGGCACGGCGCCAGCTGGAATTTCGCCATCTGGGGCCTGTATCACGGTCTGTTGCTGATCGCCCATCGCGGCTGGCAGCGCGTGCTGCAGGCCAGCGGCCTGCAAGCGGCCGGTGCGCGCCCGCTCTGGCAGCCGCTGTGGATCGGCTGCACCTTCGTGCTGGTCAGCCTCGGCTGGGTGCCATTTCGGGCCGCCGACTTCGCCGCCACGCGCTCGATGCTGGTCGCATTGGCCAGCTGGCCGCAGCTCGATTTCGCCGCCCAGCATTGGGGCATCTGGCTGATCCCGCTGGCCAGCCTGATCTGGTGCCGGCTGGACCGCCAGCGGCGCTGCCAGGACTGGCTGGTCGAACGCGCCTCGCTGCCAACCGTCGCCGCCATCGGTGCGATCGCCCTGCTGTGTCTGGAGATCTTCGGCCAGTTCGAGACGCAGATTCCTTTCGTCTACTTCCAGTTCTGAACCCAGTCTGGTCCGTGCGGACGGCCCGAGGATATGGACAGCCAAGGTCTGGAAATCATGCCCTCGTGAGCTGCTACGATTCTGCTTTCAATGCCATCGCGGATCAGCCCATGAACGTCACCCACCCCCACCCGGACGGCCAGATGGCCGTGTCCCGAGTGATGGCCGAGTAGTCATGCCGGCTTCCTACCCGCGCGACCTGATCGGCTACGGCCGCAACCCGCCGCATGCCGACTGGCCCGGCGGCGCGCGCATCGCCGTGCAGTTCGTGCTCAACTACGAGGAAGGCGGCGAGAACTGCGTGCTGCACGGCGACGCCGGCAGCGAGCAGTTCCTCTCCGAGATCATCGGCGCGGCGAGCTATCCGGCGCGCCATTTGTCGATGGAATCGATCTACGAATACGGCTCGCGCGTGGGCGGCTGGCGCATCCTCGACGAATTCGCGCGGCGTGGACTGCCGCTGACGGTGTTTGGCGTGGCCATGGCGATGCAGCGGCACCCGGACTTCATCCGCGCCTGCATCGAGGCCGGCCACGAGATCGCCTCGCATGGCTGGCGCTGGATCCACTACCAGGCGATGGACCCGGTGCAGGAGCGCGAGCACCTCATGCGCGCGGTCGCCATCCACCGCGAGCTCACCGGCGCCGCTCCGCTCGGCTGGTACACCGGGCGCGACAGCCCGAACACGCGGCGACTGGTCGTCGAACACGGCGGCTTCGAATACGACAGCGACTATTACGGTGACGATCTGCCGTTCTGGACCCGCGTCGAATGCGCCGATGGCAGCAGCCAGCCACATCTGGTGGTGCCCTACACGCTGGACACCAACGACATGCGTTTTGCCACGCCGCAGGGCTTCAACACCGCCACGCAGTTCTTCGAATACCTGCGCGACAGTTTCGATGTGCTCTACGCGCAAGGCGATGAACAGCCGCGCATGCTGTCGATCGGCATGCACTGCCGCCTGCTCGGCCGACCGGGGCGCTTCCGCGCGTTGCAGCGCTTCCTCGACCACATCGCCCGGCATGATCGCGTCTGGGTGTGCCGGCGCATCGATATCGCGCGGCATTGGCGGCAGCGGCATCCCTTTGCCGGCTGATTCGTCGCGATCAACAGCATCGCGCGCAAGCGCGCTCCTGCAATTCTTGCGTGGATCTTCGGCAAAGTTGTAGGAGCGCGCTAGCGCGCGATGCTCTGGAGCCAGATACATCGGGGGATGAACCCGCTCCCACATCGGCGCCCGGCCGGCTAATCTACGGCCATGAACCTGACCGAACTCAACGGCTTGTCGCAAGCCGATTTCACCGCCGCCCTCGCCGGCATCTTCGAACACAGCCCGTGGATCCCCGAGGCCACTTGGCCACGACGCCCGTTTGCCTCGGTCGATGAGCTGCACGCGCAGATGTGCGCGACGCTGGCGGCAGCGGACCTCGACGCCAAGCTGGCGCTGATCCGGGCGCATCCGGAACTGGCCGGCAAGCTGGCCATCCGCGGCGAGCTGACCGACGCCTCCTTGCGCGAGCAGGCCGGCGCGGGACTCAACCAGTGCAGTCCGGAGGAATTTTCCCGGCTTACCGAATTGAACGCGGCCTACATCGCGCGCTTCGGTTTTCCCTTCATTCTCGCGGTACGCGGGCACGACCGCGACAGCATCATCGCCAACATGGCTGCGCGCGTCGCCAACGAGCGCGAGGTGGAGATCGCCACGGCCTTGGCGCAGATCGAGCGCATTGCCGGGTTTCGCTTGGGCGATCTGGTTGCGGCATAGAACCAGTACACGCCGAGGCGCAACCCGGGCACACGCCGAGGCGTAGGCCGGGTACGCGCGTCCCCAGGTTTCACCAGTGCGCCTGGTTGATTACGCGCGACACCCGGCGCTCTTGCGCATGTGCGCCAAAAGCCGCGGCGCCGGCGCGATCAGCCGTGGCGCTCCTGCGTACCCCAGGCGCGCCGGAGCCGCGCTACGACAGCGATTCGCGCAATCCGGTGCCCGTGGCCTACCGCGCCGGCCGCCGCAGCGCCCAGATGGTGAAAATGATCAGCAGCAGCGGCGGCCCGGCGTTGACCAGGATCAGGCCGTCGCGATTGGTCTCGGCGAGGTTGATCAGCGTGCGCTGGCCAAAATAGAAGCCGATGCCGAGCGCCATGCCGAGCAACAGGCGCTGGCCGAGGCCGCCGCTGCGCAGATTGCCGAAGGCGAACGGCACCGCGGCAAACGCCAGCGTCAGCGCCACCAGCGGATAGAACACGCGATACCAGAAGGCACTTTCGAAGGCCAGCGCGTCGAGCCGGTTGATGCGCGCGTAGCGGATGGTCTCCAGAAGGTCGCGGGTGCCTTGCTGATTTGGACGCACCGTGTGCGATCCGATCAGCCCGGGATCGAGCAGCGTCGGGATACTCATGTCGGCCTGTTTGTCGCTGACCACCGCGGCGTCGCTGAGTCGGTCGCGAATCACGCCGGTCAGCGCGAAACTGGCGCCGCGGTAACTGGCACGCTCGGCCTTGATGACCTCTTCGAGGCGCGCATCGACACCAAACTGGTAGCGCCAGACTTCCCACAATTCGATCTGTTCCGGACCGGGTACCACGACGCGCTTGGCGTTCCACACCGAACTGCCGTCGCGCAGCCACAAGCCGCTGCCGCCAAAAGCGATGCCCTCGGTCTTGGAATGCGCCGACAGATCGGCGGCCATGCGGTCGGCGACCGGGCCGATCCACTCGCCCAGCGCCAGCACGAACACCAACGGGATGGCGACGGCATAGACCGCCGACGCGGCGATGCGCACACGACTGGCGCCCGCCGCCTGCAAGGCGATCAACTCGCTGCGCGCCGCCAGTGCACCAAGACCGAGCATGGTGCCGACGATCGCGGCCGTCGAGTACATCTGATACAGCCGGCGCGGCACCGTCAGCGCCACGTATTCGATCACCGTCGTCAGGTCGTAGCTGCCAACGCCCACCTCATCGAGTTCGTTCAACAGCGCCAGCAAGGTATCCAGGCCGGCGAAGATGCCGCAGGTGGCCAGAACCGCCGGGATCACCGCCTTGAACACCACCTTGTCGAGGCGCGAGATCAGCATTACTTGACGCCCAATTGCGCCAGCGCGCGACGGCCGCGGCGCCAGGACAATAGCTCGCGTCCCCAGGCGACGATCACGATCAGCAGAAACCCGACATGCACCCACCAGGTGCCGAGCCACGCTGGCACGATGCCGGTGAGCGCCCAGACGCGCGCCAGTTCGACCAGATTGGAATAGGTCAGGTACAGCAGGATGGCCACCACCACCTTGTCGTAACGCGGCTGCCGCGGCGCGCTTTGCGCCATCACCGGCGCCAGCAGGAGCAACATCAGCAACACCAGGGGCTGCGCCAGTCGGCGGGTCAGTTCGGCCTTGGACTCGACGTCGTCAGCCTGCACGAGCTCCAGCGTGCGCCGCGCCTGGCGTGGATCGTCCCCGGGGTCGGCCTGCTGGCGCGGAAACGCGATGTCCGCCTGCTCGAAGCGGATGCGCCGATAGGCCGGTTCGCCGGGGCGGCCGTCGACGCGCTCGCCGCTGTCCAGGCGCAGCACCACCTCGTCGGAGACCGCGTCGACCTGAATGGTGCCCTTGCGCGCGGTGAGCACCACGCGACTGCCGTCGCGCTCGCGCACCAGCATGATTTCGTCGACCGAGCGTTGGTCGGCACTGACGCGCGACACATAGAGCACGCCCGCACCGCCGGGCAGTTCGACGAATCGCCCGGACGACAGACCGGCGACCGCGACCGAACGCTGCGTCTCGCTGATCATCTTCGCCGCAATTTCGCGACCGAAGGGGGCGATGTAAAACGCCAGCGCCGCCTGCAGCAACACCAGCAGACCGCCCAGGCGCAGCAACGGGCGCAGCGTCTGCAGCGGGCCATAGCCAGACGCGGCCAGCACCGCCATCTCGCTGTCACGATAGAGCCGGCCATAGGACAGCAGCACCGCCAGCAGGCTGCCGAGCGGCAACAACAGCGTCAGCGCATCGGGAATGCGCAGGCCGATCTGGCTCAGCAGCAGCACCGGTGGCACCTTGCCGCGCGCAATCTTGTTGAG
The DNA here is from genome assembly GCA_016717705.1 of Rhodanobacteraceae bacterium. Classification (GTDB taxonomy): domain Bacteria; phylum Pseudomonadota; class Gammaproteobacteria; order Xanthomonadales; family SZUA-5; genus JADKFD01. The sequence continues at coordinate 9,812 of JADKFD010000049.1, forward strand.
CACGTCGGTCAGCAGGCCACCGAGCACGACCAGCAGCAAGATCGCCAGAACGCCGATCAAGACGTACCAGACCTCGCGTTCGAGGTAACGATCGGCGCGGCTGGCCATGGTTGCGGTTAGACTTCCGGGTCTGCTGGAGGCCGGCACAGCGCCGGCATGCTCAAGGCGCGCATTCTGCCCGCCGCCGAGCACAATTACCCATTTTGACGCGGAGACTGTTCATGCTGGAGTTCAAGCCCCTCACTGGTCGTCCCAAGGACGTCGCCGCTTCGCTGGTCATTGTCGGCGTTTTCGAGGAGCGCATGTTGACCAGTGCCGCTGCCGAACTGGATGCCGCCAGCACTGGCGTACTCAAGCGACTGATGGAAAGCGGCGACGTCACCGGGCGCGTCGGCACCACCTCCTTGCTGCATCAGGTCGGCGGCCTGTCGGCGCCGCGCGTGCTGGTGGTCGGCCTCGGCGAGCAGCGCAAGTTCGATGCGGCGCGCTTCCTGCGCGCCACCCGCGAAGCGCACAAGGCACTCAAGGGACTGCCGGTCGAGACCGTAGCCTCCTACCTGACCGAAGTCGAAGTGCCCAGGCAGGACATGGCCTGGAAGCTGGTGCAATCGGCGCTGGCGGCGGACTATTCGGCATACAAGTACACGGCGACACTGAAAGCGCGCCCGGAACGGGTGGAATTGCGCGAAGTGCAGTTCAGCGCCGGCAGTTATCAGGGCGACGCGCTGGACCGCGCCACCGCGGTGGCTGCGGGCGTCGCTCTGGCGCGCGAGCTGGGCAATTTGCCGCCGAACATCTGCAATCCGGCGTATCTGGCGGACCAGGCCATCGAACTCGCCCGGCGCCATCCGGAAGTCCAGGTGCAGGTCCTCGAACGCGAGGAGATGGAAACCCTGGGCATGGGTGCGCTGCTGGCGGTGTCGGCGGGCAGCGACAACGCGCCCAAGCTGGTCGTCATGGACTACAAGGGCGGCAACGGCAAACCCTTCGTGTTCGTCGGCAAGGGCATCACCTTCGATACCGGCGGCATCGACATCAAGCCGGCCGCCGGCATGGAAGAGATGAAGTTCGACATGTGCGGCGCCGCCTCGGTGTTCGGCCTGATGGAAGCGGTCGCGCGCCTGAAGCTGCCGCTGCACGTGATCGGCATCACCCCGGCGGTGGAGAACATGCCCGACGGCAAGAGCTACCGGCCGTCCGACGTGGTCAAGACCATGGCCGGGCACCAGGTCGAGATCCTCAACACCGACGCCGAGGGGCGCTTGATCCTGTGCGACGCGCTGACCTACGCGCTGCGCTTCGAGCCGCACACGCTGATCGACATCGCCACGCTGACCGGCGCCTGCGTCGTCGCGCTGGGCACGGTGGCCACCGGATTGATGAGCCGTGACGACCAGTTGGCCGACGAGTTGCTGGCCGCCGGCGAAATCAGCACCGACCGCGCCTGGCGCCTGCCGCTGTGGGAGGACTACCAGAGCCAGCTGGAAACCGGCTTTGCCGATTTCGCCAACATCGGCGGCAAGTACGGCGGCGCGATCACCGCCGGCTGCTTCCTCGGCCGCTTCACCGAAGGCCAGCGCTGGGCCCACCTCGACATCGCCGGCACCGCCTGGGACGCCGGCCGCAAGGGCACCGCCACCGGCCGCCCGGTGGGAATGCTGGTGCAGTGGTTGTTGGGGCAAAAGTGAAAGGTGAAAGAAAGGTGAAACGTAAATCAGAGCCGCGAGTTTGCTGCTTCAACCTGGTTGGCCGTTTAACAGTTTACGTTTACGCCCGTCTCCCACCCATGCCCCGCGCCGACTTCTACCTGATCGACAAACCGCGCTTTCGCGAGCAGCCCTTGCTGCTGGTCTGCGAACTGGCGAAAAAAGCCTATGGCGCGGAAATGCCGACCTTGATCCTGACGCGCACGCTGGATGAAGCCGAGGCGCTCGACGATCTGCTGTGGTCCTTCGACGCCGATGCCTTCATCCCGCACCAGATCGCCGGTGACGAGGAGGACGAGGTCACCGCGGTGCTGATCGCCCCGCCTGGCGCTCAGGTTGCAGATCGCGCCATGGTGATCAATCTGCGCGAGGAATGCGCCGAGGGCGTCTTCGAGTCGGTCAAGGAAGTGGTTGCCGCCGATCCCGCCGAACGCGAAGGTTCGCGCAAGCGCTGGGCCGAATATCGGCGGCGCGGATTCGATGTGCGCAAATTCGATATGTAGGGGAATCCTGCCTGGTGCAGGATTCCCCTAGATTGAAGTGCTCTGGGTTGGTCGCCGGGTAATTGCGGGCCGAACTCGCCCCACTGCGCGCGCCGTCATCTGGAGTGCGGTGGCTTGCCACCGCTCTGGTTGCCTGTGGCGCTTGCCCATCCAAAGCGCCGGCAAGTGAGTAGCCCGATGTACGCGCGAAGCGCGTTCACCGGGTGCTTGCGGCAAGTACCCGGTGAGCGGCTGACGCCGCACATCGGGCTACACGCTGCGCGGGCGGAACGCACCATCGTCGATATGGGCTGCAGGCAACGATCTCCGATCCCATTCTCCCCCCTTCTGCGGGGGCGACTCCCGCGTGGCTCTGCCGTACCTCGCAACTACATGTCGCCCCCGCAGCGCGTAGGTCATAATCGGTGACTGATGACCACATTGCGGCAGCCGCGGAGGGCGCATGGACCAGAAGATCGACGCCACAAAAACCGATATCGACGCGGCCGAAACCCGCGAGTGGCTGGAGGCGCTGGAATCGGTGCTTGAGCGCGACGGGCCGGAGCGCGCGCACTTTCTGCTCGATCACCTGGTGGAGCTCAGCCGCCGCGCCGGTCTGCTGCTGCCCTTCGACCCAACCACCGAATACATCAACACGATTCCGACGCACCTGGAAGCACGCAGTCCGGGCGACCACGCACTGGAGTGGCGCATCCGCACCATCCTGCGCTGGAATGCGATGGCGATGGTGCTGCGTGGCAACCGCAAGCCGGGTGAACTCGGCGGCCACATTGCCAGTTTCGCCTCGTCGGCCACGCTGTACGACGTCGGCTTCAACCACTTCTGGCATGCCGCCGGCGACGGCCATCCGGGCGACTTGCTGTACATCCAGGGCCACAGTTCGCCCGGCGTGTATGCGCGCGCCTATCTCGAAGGTCGATTGAGCGAGGACCAGCTCGACAACTTCCGCATGGAGGTCGACGGCAAGGGCATCAGCTCCTATCCGCACCCCTGGCTGATGCCGGATTTCTGGCAGACGCCGACGGTGTCGATGGGCCTGGGGCCGATCACCGCGATCTACCAGGCGCGCTTCTTCAAGTACCTGGAACACCGTGGCCTGATTGCGCCAAGCAATCGCAAGGTCTGGTGCTTCATCGGCGACGGCGAGTCGGACGAACCCGAGTCGCTGGGCGCGATTGCGCTCGCCGGTCGCGAGGGCCTCGACAACCTGATCTTCGTGGTCAACTGCAATCTGCAGCGCCTCGACGGCCCGGTGCGCGGCAACGGCAAGATCGTGCAGGAACTCGAAGGCGTGTTCCGCGGCGGTGGCTGGAATGTGCTCAAGGTGCTCTGGGGCGGCCACTGGGATCCGCTGTTCGCGCGCGACAGCAAGGGCGCGCTGCGCAAGATCATGATGGATACCGTCGACGGCGAGTATCAGAACTACAAGGCCAAGGGCGGCGCCTACACGCGCGAGCAGTTCTTCGGCAAGACGCCGGAAACCGCGGCGATGGTCGCCAACATGTCCGACTACGACATCTGGCATCTGAATCGCGGCGGCCACGATCCGCACAAGGTTTACGCCGCCTATCACGCGGCCACCCAGCACAAGAGTCAGCCCACGGTGATTTTGGCCAAGACGGTCAAGGGCTACGGCATGGGCAAGGCGGGTGAGGCGCAGAACATCACGCACCAGCAGAAGAAGATGGATACCGCAGCGGTCCAGGCCTTCCGCGACCGCTTCAACATCCCGATTCCCGACGACAAGCTGGAAGAGGTGCCGTACTACCACCCGGGTCCGGATTCGGTCGAGGTCAAATACCTGCAGGCGCGACGCGCCGCACTCGGCGGCTACTTGCCGCAACGTCGCCGCAAGGCCGACGAGGCACTCACGGCGCCCGCGTTGAGCGTGTTCGAGCGCCTGCTGAAAGCCAGCGGCGAGCGTGAGATCAGCACCACGATGGCCTTCGTGCAGGCGCTGAACCTGATCCTGCGCGATCCGGCCGTCGGCCCGCGCACGGTGCCGATCGTCGCCGACGAGGCGCGCACCTTCGGCATGGAAGGCCTGTTCCGGCAGATCGGCATCTACGCGCCCTTCGGCCAGAAGTACAAGCCGATGGACGCCGACCAGCTGATGTACTACCGCGAAGATCAGGCCGGCCAGGTATTGCAGGAAGGCATCACCGAAGCCGGTGCGTTCAGCTCCTGGCTGGCGGCGGCGACCAGCTACAGCACCAACAACCTGCAGATGCTGCCGTTCTTCATCTTCTACTCGATGTTCGGCATGCAGCGCGTCGGCGACCTCGCCTGGCTGGCCGGCGACATGCGCGCGCGCGGCTTCCTGCTCGGCGCCACCGCCGGTCGCACCACGCTCAACGGCGAGGGCCTGCAGCACGAGGACGGCCATTCGCACCTGCTCGCCGGTTCCATCCCCAACTGCAAGAGCTACGACCCGACCTTCTCCTTCGAAGTTGCGGTGATCCTGCAGCACGGCATGCAGCGCATGCTGACCGAGCAGGTCGACGAGTACTACTACATCACGCTGATGAACGAGAACTACGTGCACCCGGAGATGCCGGAGGGTGCGGCGGAGGGCGTGATTCGGGGCATGTACAAGCTTTCGGGACCCGGGACCCGGGACCCGGGACCCGGGAAAGGCAAGAGCAAAAAAGCCGCGGCGCACGTCAATCTGCTGGGGTCGGGGACGATCCTGCGCGAGGCGATGGCGGCGGCGGAATTGCTGGCGGCCGATTTCGGCGTCGCTTCCGACATTTACAGCTGCCCGAGCTTCAACGAGCTGCGTCGCGATGGCGTCGATGTCGAGCGCCACAACCGGCTGCATCCAATGGCCGAACAACGCGTGCCCTACGTCAGCCAGGTGCTGGCCAAGGCCAGCGGCCCGACCATCGCCGCAACCGACTACGTGCGCGCCTACGCCGAGCAGATCCGCCCGTACCTGCCACACGGCATGCGCTACACCGCGCTCGGCACCGACGGTTTCGGCCGCTCGGATACACGCGCCAACCTGCGCCGTTTCTTCGAGGTCGACCGCTACCAGATCGCGGTGGCCGCGCTGTCGGCGTTGGCCGATGAAGGGACGCTCGAACGCAAGGTGGTGGCGGCGGCGATCAAGAAGTACGGGATCGAAGTGGAACGGCCGAATCCGGGGACGGTTTGAGGGCGAAGGACTGACCGGGCCGAGCGTGGTCAGCACGCTCGGCTCGCGAACTGAGTGCCAGGCTGCGTGAAGATTGACCGTTCTTACCAACGCACGTCATTGCCCGAGTCCACGACCCTGACCAGCAAAGGTCAACTGGTAATCCCCAAGGCAGTTCGCGAGCGTTTGCAGCTGCGCCCGGGCGACGTGTTGCGGGTGTCGGTAAGTGGCCGGCGGATCGTGCTCGACGCTGGGCCGGCCAAGACACTTCAGGTGCAGGATTGGCTGCCGGGCCTACAAGTCACGCGCGACGTCGATGTCGACGCGGCCTGCCAGCCTGTTGAGTGAGTAGGCCGGGTCCTTCGCGTCAATAGTGTTCGATCGAGCGCCAGGGCGTGTACGCGAGGCACCCGGCGCTGTCCGACCCAACCTGGAGCCGCGGCCGCCGGCGCGATGAGCCCTTCCTGCACCATGGGGACTTTGGCGCGCCGGAGCCGCGCTACGACAACTGTTCGCACCCTGTGACGACGAATCAATAACTTGCGATTCTGGGTCACGAAGGGTGTAGCGACGATGCAATCCTAGGCCCTCACCCCGCAAACACCCCCAGCAGCGAAATCGTCAGCGCGTAGATCAGGATCAGCACGACGCCGCGCCCGCGGCCGAGCATTCCTGAGCTTCCGGGCCAGACGCATGCCACGGCCAGCGCACCGGCGCCCAGCGCGATCCACAACGCCGGCCCGCCGGTGGCAATCGGCGTGATCGTCGCCGCGATGCCGACGATGAACAGCGCATTGAACACATTGCTGCCGAGCAGACCGCCGACGCCGACCTCGTCGTGGCCACGAAACACCGCGATCAGCGTGGTCGCCAGTTCCGGCATCGAGGTACCCAGTGCAACCAGCGTGGCACCGATCAGATACGGCGCGATGCCGAAGGACTGGGCGATGGTCGTGGCGCCGCCAACCACCAGTACGCCGGCAGCGATCAGCATCGCCAGCCCACCCACACCCTGGACCGCGATCAGCCATGGACGCGCGTCGGTGGCGACGTCCTGCTCGTCCCGCTGACGCCGCGCCGACATCACGTGCAGCGTCATCCAGCCGGCCCAGCCGAGAATCAGCAGCAGTCCATCCAGACGCGAAATCACCCCGTCCATCGCCACCAGCGCAACCGCGACGGTGGCACCGATTGCCGCACCGAAGTCCAGTGCGATGACCTTGCGCTGGGTGACCAGCGGCTTGACCAGCAATGCAATTGCCAGGATCAGCGCAATGTTGACGACGTTGCTGCCCAGCGCATCGCCGAGGCCGATCGCCGGCTCGCCATTCACCGCGGCGATGGTCGACACGAACACTTCAGGGCTCGACGTGGCGAACGCGCCGAAGGTGGCCGCCGCGATCGCCGGCGGGATGCGCCGCCAGCGCGCCAACCCGAGCACACCGCGCAGGAATAGTTCGCCACCGAGGCCGGCAAGCACTACGCCGAACAACAGCGAAAGGACGGCCATCGTCATGATCGGCTACCCCCGCGTCAGCGCTTGCGCTGGAACGCGGCCAGTCCCTTGGCCGCCTCGGCCTGCACCTTTCCGCGCAGGAAGCCGCTCCAGCCGAGCAAAACGCCCGGCGCGCCGAGCGCCTGGCGGCTCCAGCGCCAGAAGTCGAATCGATCGTCGTGTTCCACGATCAAGCCGTCCTTGAACTTGAACTGCGCGTCGATGATGTTGTGCACATGACGACCGGTCTTGCTGAACAGGTACTTGGCCTCCCAGTGCGCACGACCGCGTTCGGCGTCGGCGTCGACATCCTTGAAGCTCAGCGAGAAGTCCTGCGCGCGTTCGCACAGCATGGTCCACATGGCCCCGATCTCGGCGCCGCGCAGGTTCGGAAAGGCCGGGTCGGAGAAGCGCGCATCGCGGTGGTAACAGGCCGCCATCGCCGCGCCATCCTTGCGCGCGAAAGCCTCATAGAACCGCGTGATCAGCGCGCGATGTTGCTCGGCAGACATGGCGTGGCCTCCGCAGACGTGGAGCGGCGAGCATACCTGCGCGAGTGAGGTCGGTGCGGGTGCTTCCTTTGGAGTGCGCCGGCTTGCCGGCGCTCTGGATGCCATTGGCGGACAACCGCAGAAGCATCCAAAGCGGTGGCAAGCCACCGCACTCCAGATGGGCTGCCGTTAGACTGACGGCTTCTCGCCGCCACCCGTGTCACCATGCCCATCGCCGCCCCGATCGACTGGCGCCAGTCGCAAACCCTCGCCGACGCCCACGGCCTGCCGGCTTTCTGCTACACGGACGCCGACCTCGCCGCGCGCGAACGCGGCGCGATCTTCGCGCGCAGTTGGCAGCTGGTCGCGCATCGCGCGCAGCTGGTCAATCCGGGTGATCACGTGGTTGCCGAGGTCGCCGGTACACCGCTGCTGTTGTTGCGCGACGACACCGGGACCTTGCGCGCACTGCACAACGTCTGCCGTCATCGCGGCGGGCCGCTGGCGATCGCCGACGGGCACGGCCTGAAGCAGTTGCGCTGCCACTACCACGGCTGGACCTACGACCTCGCCGGCTGCCTGAAGAGCGGCCCGGAACTGGATGCCATCGCCGGTCTGGATCGCGCCAACACGCGCCTGCCGACGGCTCGCACGGCCGAATGGCAGGGCCTGGTGTTCGTGGCGCTCGATCCAACCACAGCGGATTTCGCCGAACTCGTCGAAGGCATCGACGCGCGCCTGGCTGGCCGCGGCATGGGCGGCTATGTGCACCAGCGGCACGTCAGTTACACCGCGAACTGCAACTGGAAGGCCTATGTCGACAACTACGCCGAGGGCTATCACGTCCCGCATGTGCATCCCGCGCTGAACCAGTTGCTCGACTACCGCAGCTACACCACCGATTGCGCGCGCTGGCATTCGCTGCAATCCAGCCCGCTCGACGACGACAGCAGTTTCTACGGCAGCGGCGAGGGCCTGTACTACCTGATGTGGCCGAACACCATGCTCAACATCCTGCCCGGCCGGCTGCAGACCAACCACGTGGTGCCGCTCGGGGTCGACCGTTGCCGCATCGATTTCGACTACTACTACGCGCCCGGCCTGGCCGAGGGCAACGCCGCGCGCATCACCCAGGACCAGGCGCTGGCCGAGCTCACGCAGCAGGAAGACATCACCATCTGCGAGCGGGTGCACAAGGCCTTTGCCAGCGGCTCGTACACGGTCGGCCGCGTGCACCCCAAGCGCGAGCAGGGCATTCATCATTTTCAGGAGCTGTATCGGCAGGCCATGCGCGGGGCCGCGGAGCAGCTGTAGGAGCGAGCTTGGTCGCGATCAAAAGCATCGCGCGCGAGCGCGCTCCTACAAGAGGCCGACGTTTCGGGTGATCATGGCGGCCTCATCGCTGGAATCAACGCCATGTCCACCGACGCCCTCCCCGCAGCCGAACCGGTCGCAGCCACGCCGGCGCCCGCGGCAACCGCGCCCCGTCCGCATGTGGTCGAGTTCACCAAGGTCAGCAAGACCTATGGCGAAGGCCCGAGCGCCTACACTGCGATCAAGGACGTCAATTTCGTCGTCGAAGACCGCGTCGACCACGGCGAGTTCGTGTCCATCCTCGGGCCCTCCGGCTGTGGCAAGAGCACCATCCTGCGGATGATCGCCGGGCTGTCGCCGCAGTTCCCGGCGACCAGCGGCACCGTGCATGTGTTCGGCAAACCGGTGGACGGCGCCGGCTCCGACCGCGGCATGGTGTTCCAGGACTACACCAGCTTCGATCACCTGTCGGTGGTCGACAACATCGCCTTCGGCCTGGAATGCCGCGGCGTGGCGCTGGCGGAGCGCCGGGCGCAGGCCATGCAGTGGATCGAAAAGGTCGGCCTGAATCCGGGCACCGATGCGCTGAAATACCCGCATCAGTTGTCCGGTGGCATGCGCCAGCGCGTGGCGATCGCACGCACGCTGATCCTGAAGCCGCGCATCATCCTGATGGACGAGCCCTTCGGCGCACTCGATCCGGGCACCCGCTATGCGATGCAGGACCTGCTGATCAGCCTGTGGCGCGAGCAGCAGGCCACGGTGTTCTTCATCACCCACTCGATCGAGGAAGCGGTGTACCTGGGCGACCGCGTGCTGATCATGTCGCGCGCACCCGGCACCATCCTGCACCAGCTGCCGATGGCGCATTCCGACCGCCCCGCCAGGGAAATGCAGCGCGACCCGGAATTCATCCGCACCGTGTTCAAGGTGCGCGACATCGTCGACGAGCTGGAGAAGCCGGCGACGGCGTGATTGGCGCGCTCTTTCCTCGAGTTTGCGGCATCAACGGAAGGGCATTTTGTCCGCAAAGGACGCAAAGGAAAGCGGAAGCTCTGGGTTGATCGGCGAATTGAGCCGGGCGCCTGATTCGATCGAAACCAATCACACTTGGCTCTTCTTTGCGTCCTTTGCGTCCTTTGCGGACCAACAAAAACAGACCCGCCCCGCGCAGGCCCCGCAACGGCGGCAGATCAAGCCCCGCCTCCACCGCCCTCGCGTATCCTCGGCCCCATGGACAAACCCACCACTCATTTCGGTTATCGCGACGTCCCGGTGACCGAGAAGCAGTCGCTGGTCGGCGAGGTGTTCACCTCGGTCGCCTCGCGCTACGACGTCATGAACGATCTGATGTCGCTCGGCCTGCACCGGCTGTGGAAGCGGCATTTCGTCGCCACCGCCAATGTGCGCAAGGGCGATCGTGTGCTCGATCTGGCCGGCGGTACCGGCGACATTTCCGGGCTGATGGCGCCGCTGGTCGGCGATACCGGCATGGTGGTGCTATCGGACATCAATGCCGAAATGTTGGCGCGCGGCCGCGACCGCATGCTCGACGAAGGCCACAGCGCGCGCATCGCCTGCGCGCGGATCAATGCCGAGGCGCTGCCGTTCCCCGATCGCAGCTTCGACGTGATCACCATCGCCTTCGGCCTGCGCAACGTCACCGACCAGCCGCGCGCACTGGCCGAAATGAAACGCGTGCTGCGCCCGGGTGGGCGCGCGCTGGTGCTGGAGTTTTCCGAAGTGCGTCAGCCGCTGCTCAAGCCCCTGTACGACGTTTATTCATTCGCAGTGTTGCCGGCGCTTGGACGTCCGTGGCCAAGGACGAGGCGAGCTACCGCTACCTCGCCGAATCGATCCGCAAACATCCCAACCAGGAAACCCTGGCCGGCCTGATGACCGCCGCCGGCCTGGAACGCGTCAGCGTGCACAATCTGCTGGGCGGGATTGTTGCCATTCATTCGGGTTACGCGATGTAGGAGCGACGTGTACGTCGCGACCGTTGAAGCGCCGCGGTTGACAGGCGCGACGTGCCCGTCGCTCCCACGACAACCGCACCTTGCGGCCCGCCGTACGCGTGTCCGCGCATTCACCGGGGGCGCTGCGCGCGCTGGCCAATTGCCAGCGCGCGCTCTCGTCGCTTACTCGAAGCCGTTGCGGAACACGCTGTCGGCATCCAGGCACATGCCCGGGGTGCTGGCGTTGGTGAACTGCACTTCGTCGAGGAAGAAACCCGCCTCTTCCGAGCCCGGGTCGGACGAGAAGCGCCAGCGCAACTGCACGGTGCGCGGCGCCGCGCCGGTGAAGGTGCGGGTGAAGGTCTGGAAGGCGTTGGCCGTGCTGCCCGAGAAGGCGCCCTGCGATGCCGGGTAGCCGCAGGCATTCAGGGGCGGCGAGCCGGTCTGCGAGAAGTTCGACGGGTAACCCGCATCCGGCGCGACCGGCGCGAAAGCACCGCCATCGATCGCCGCTTCCAGCACCACGCCGTCCCAGTTGACTTCCAGGTTGTAGCGCGCCTTGAAGGTGAGAACGGAGCTGCCGATCGGCAGGTTGAACACCGGCGACGTCAACGCGGCGCAGGTGTCGGGCGCATAGGTGGTGGCCGCGTCGGGCGCATTGCGGTAGCTGTAAGTGCCGGCGGAAGCGAAGTTGTTGCTGATCGACCACGGCGCCACGAGTTCCAGGAAGGACGGCGAATCGGCGCCATCGGTGAACGTCCCGGGAACTTGCGCCTGAGCGGATGGCGTGTACTTCAGCCGCAGGCTGCCGAGCGACTCATTGCCGCCGGACGGACCCGGATTGCCGCTGGTGGTGTCTTCGGCGCGCACCACGTAGTAGTAGGTGGTCAGCGACAGCGCCGTGCTGTCGATGAACTCGGTACCGGTGACGGCGGTGGCGATGCGATTGGCCGGCGCCGGCGTGAACAGCGGATCGGTCGATCGGTAGACGTTGTAGCGGATGCCGCTGGCGGCCGGGCAGCTGCTGCTGCCGGCGGACCACTGCACGCGCGTTGCACAGCCGCTCGGCGTGACGCGGGTCGCCGTCACCGTGGCCTGGTCGAAGCTGGGATACAGGGTGCAGGCGGCGGTGGACATGATGTCGGAGCAGACGCTGATCGGGCCCTCGCCGCAGGCATCGACGCCGCGCAACTTGTAGGCGTAGGTGAAGCCGCCCTGGGTCAGCGTGTCGGTGACCGTCGAGCTGGCGCCCTGGGCCACCAGCTGGAAATCGCTGGCGACGGCGGAGGCGCAAATGCCGTTGGCGCGGTACAGCTGATAGCCGGTGGCATTGGCCGCCGGGTTGCTGCTCACGCTGACCGTGTTGCCGGCACTGTTGGCAACGACATTGCCCGGCGCCGCGGTCACCGCCGTCGCACATTGCGCCGTGGAGACGGCCAGACCATAGCCCTGTCGATTCGCATACGGCTGGCCATCACCCGGCACCGCCGTGCCCTTGACGCGGATGGTGTAGACCCCCGCGGTCGGCGCCGTCAGGCGCACCTGTTCCAGCGGGTTCAGCGTGTCGGCAGTGCCGCCGGTGTTCGAATTGGCCGCCGCGCCGGTACCGGTGATCACGTTGCCGCGATAGGTATTGGCGCCCTCGACCACTTCGAGATCAAGGTTGTTGACCAGGGCAGTACCCGCGGCGCCCGGCGTACCGGGCGGGTCGTACCACGCCAGCGTGGCGCGGAATTCCTGGCCGGCACCCACCTGCACCTGGTACTCGTGCTGCTCGCCAGTACTCAGGCCTACCGATTGCTGGCGGGCGAAGGTGCGCAGATCGCGGGCATCGCCCGGGAAATACAGATTGTTGTCGAGCCAGATGCGACCCCAGCCGTAGGCGTTGCCGGGAGTGGTGCTGATGAACGCGGTGCCATTGGTCAGCAGCGCCTTCATTTCTGCGCCGAGCGGCTTGCGCGCATTGGCCGGCGTCTTCACGCCGGTCGGGTAGAAACCGTCGCTGAAGTACTGGCGCAGCAGCGCCGTGCCGCCGGCCACAGCCGGCGTCGACATCGAGGTGCCCGACAGCGTCTGCGTCAACGCCTGATTCGGGTTGGCCGGCGGGTTACTGTTCTCGGTATTGCCTAGCGCCGAACTCAGCGTGCCGGGCCCCATGATGTCGGGCTTGCGCCGGCCATCGCTGGTCGGACCGCGCGAACTGAAGCCGGCGACCGTAGTCGAATTTCCCGAACCCAGGGCGCCGACCGTCAGCGCGTGCTTGGCATGCGCGGGATGACCGATGGTCGAGGCGGCAGAACCTTCGTTGCCGGCGGAGAAGGCGATCAGCATGTCGTCGTTCAGCCACAACGCCTGGTCGACGTCGGCGTCGCTCGAGGTATAGAACGGTGCGCTGGCAAAGTCCGAGCCATAGCTGTTGCTGGAAATGTAGGCGCCGGCCGCGCGTGCCTGCTGCCACATCGGCAGCCCGCCGATACCGGCCAGGCAGCCCGAGGTGTCGTTGCCCAGGTCCTGGAACAGGATCTGCGCATTCGGCGCCATGCCGTCGCCGGTGTCGTAGTTGGGCTCGGTCGGCGTCGATGCGGTACCCGAATCGCCTGCTACCGTACCGGTCGTGTGCGTGCCGTGGAAGCTGGTCGATGAGCCACCCGGGCACGTCGAATTGTTGTCGTAGGCAGTGGCACCCGGTTGCACGAAATAGGCGTAGACCTTGCGGTTGGGGAACACCGCGCCGATTGCCGGCGGCGTCGGGTTCGAGGCGTCGGTGATCTCGGTGTTGGTCGCGCCACCGTTGTTGTAACGGTTGAACCAGCCTTCGTTGCGATCCATGCCGGAGTCGGCGATGGCGACGATCTGGCCGCTGCCGATGATGTCCTGGGCCCAGATCGGCGCATTGCCGATCGGATTGGCGCCGGCCGCCTGATTGGCCTGGATCGGCCACACCGCTGCGGCATTGTGCAATTTCGGATACTCGAAACGCTCGATCCACTGCACTTCATCGAGCGCCGCGAGTGCCGCCACCGTAGTAGCGAGGCGCGCGCGCGGCACGGCGATGCGCAGCAGCGGGAAAGCGCCCTGGTCGAGCACACTGGGCGCGGCGTCACCGCTCAGTGCGGCCACCGTCGACAGCAGCGAAGCCGGCTTCTCGCCACGGAACAGCACGATGGTCAAGGACACCTGCGCGGCGTCGCCGGCGTCGATGCCATCGGCAATCTTGTAGTCCTCGCGCCACGGGCCGACATGGCGGATACGCGCATCCGCCGCCAGCGCGGCGCGGGTTTCCGCACCGGCCTCGATCAGGTAGGCGTTGTTCGGCACATAGCCGACCACGCGCGCGCCCTGGGCAGTCAGCCAAGCCGCATCGACGCGGGAATCGGTATCAAACTGGACGATGGCATAGCGGCCAGCACCCGGCGCGCGGATCGACGCCAGCGGATTGACCAGGCGCTCGGCAGTCGGATCGAAGATGCCGGCGGCGAGCACCAGCAGCCTGGGATCATGCGCATTCGCGTACTGCTCGGGAGTCGGCGCCGCCTCGCGCGTACGCGTCGCCACGTTCAAAGGCGCCGCCAAGGCGACCGTCAGACTGCCACAACCCAGCGCGAGCACCAGCGCGCTAAGACGCATACCTTTCATCGTGACGCTCCGACTGCCGATTTGGAGCGCGGATTGTAGAGAGATTTGCGCGGCGGCGGCGCGGCGGGATGCTGCCGATTGTCGGAAGACTTGCTCGTGCTGCGCGAGGCAATGTGCGACTGGGTTATTGCGCGGTCGCAGCGAAGCAAGCGATCTGCGCGAGCCTTGAATCGCACGGAAGTTCACCGGGCCCTCCCGGCAATTCGTTGGCCGCGAAAGGCCACGATCGATGCGGTACGTGACGCTCACGGCGTCCTGTTCGGGCTGCCTGGGCTCGCGCAGGGTCGCCCGGTGTGCTCGCCGATGCGCGGTTCACCGGGTGCTTGCCGCATGCCGGAGCCGGTTAATCGCTGCGCGACACATCGGCCTGCGCGACCTGGAGTGCGCCGGCGTGCCGGCGCTTTGGATCACTGATCGCATATGCTGATGGCATCCAGGGCGGTGGCAAGCCACCGCACTCCAGATTCGCGGGCGCCGGCTTCAACCCGCGTAAGGCGTATTAAACGGGGTGGACCGCAGGTCTGTGGATTGTCCGCGTGGGCGGGGGCGTGGGTGTGTCGCGGTCCGGGCGGTTCCGCGCGGCTGTTTTACGGCGGCGCCATTGCCTTCGGCGCGCGGGATCCGCCCTACTCGGCTGATGCATCTTGTTTCTCAACGCCCGGCCTCGTGCCGGGCGTTTTGCTGTGCGCGCATCCCCCACGAGCACCGGCTTCAGCCCGCCGCGACGCCAGCTGTGCTAAAAAGCGCCACCCCTACTGCTGCAGGAATCCACCATGCGCAAGACTCTGTTGGTCTCCACTCTGATGTTCACGCTGGCGGCCTGCCAGCCGTCGGAAGCGCCCAAGGAAGCGGCGGCTCCGGCGCCCGCTCCGGCGCCAGTCGCTGAACCGGCACCAGCCCCGGCACCGAGCCCGGCCGAGGCCTTTGCCGCCAAGCTCGACAACGCCCTTGCCGGCGCCCATCGCGCGGACGCCAACAAGGCACGCGATCAGTTCCGTCACCCGAAGGAAACGCTCGGCTTCTTTGGCCTGGCGCCGGGACAGACGGTGATCGAGATCACGCCGGGCGGCGGCTGGTACACCGAGATCCTGGCGCCCACATTGAAGGGCGACGGTACTTTCGTTGGCGCCATCATCGATCCGACCGGCGTGACCAGCGAAGGCGCCAAGGCCTATTACACCAAGGGTAACCAGGCGCTGCGCGACAAGCTCGCCGCCAATCCGGAGCTGTACGGCGAGGCGCAGCTGGTCGAGTTCAACATGAGCGCGCCGAACTTTGGCGCCGACAACTCCGCCGACCTGGTGGTGACCTTCCGCAATGTGCACAACTGGGTGGGCCAGGATGCCGTGCAGGGCATGTTCGACGGCTTCTTCAAGGTGCTCAAGCCGGGCGGCGTGCTCGGCGTGGTCGAACATCGCGCCAAGGCCGACGAGACCATGGATCTCAAGGAACTGGCCAAGACCGGCTACTTCCCGGAAGCCGCAGTGATCGAGATGGCGACCAAGGCCGGCTTCACGCTGGCGGAAAAGAGCGAGATCAACGCCAACCCGGCCGATACCAAGGACCATCCGAATGGGGTCTGGACGCTGCCGCCGAGCAATCAGGTCGAGGGCATTGCCGAAGCCGACCAGGCCAAGTACAAGGCCATCGGCGAGTCCGACCGGATGACCTTGAAGTTCGTCAAGCCAGCGGCGCAGTAACGGACAGAGCGCGTGCGCCGCGGCCGTGGTAGCGCGGCCACGGCGCGCGGGTTGCTCGGGCATGCGGCAAGGGTGTTCGCGCCGACGGCCGCGTCGGTCTGCGGCAAGTCCTGCCGGGTGTCGCGCGTAACGGTCGTGGGGCGCGGACGGGATCGAGGACGCGCGTACCCGGCCTACGTTCGAGGTGCACGCGGCTTTAGTAGCGCGGCCACGGCGCGCGGGTTGCGTGGACGTGCGAGTAGGCTGTTCGCGCCGACGGCCGCGTCGGTCTGCGGCAAGCCCAGCCGGGTGTCGCGCGTAACGGCCATATCGCACGAATGGGACTCGAGGACGCGCGTACCCGGCCTACGTTCGAGGTGCACGCGGCTTTCGTAGCGCGGCCACGGCGCGCGGGTTGTCTGTACGTGCGGCAGGGCTGTTCGCGCCGACGGCCGCGGTGGTGTGCCGCAAGTCCTGCCGGGTGTCGCGCGTAACGGTCATGGCGCACGGATGGGACTCGAGGACGCGCGTACCCGGCCTACGTTCGAGGTGCGCGCGGCTTTAGTAGCGCGGCCACGGCGCGCGGGTTGCGTGGACGTGCGAGTAGGCTGTTCGCGCCGACGGCCGCGTCGGTCTGCGGCAAGCCCAGCCGGGTGTCGCGCGTAATGGCCATATCGCACGGATGGGAATCAAGGACGCGCGTACCCGGCCTACGTTCTGCACGCCCTACTGACAATCGCTCAACCCCGGCCCCGCGTAGATCAGCCGCTCGATGTCCTTGCTCTGGCTGATGCCATCCAGCGTGTAGCGGAATACGGCGCGCTCGCCGTCGACGAACTCGACGCGGGCGCTGCCGACGGTCGGCACCGGGAAACTGGTCGCGGCCCCGTTGATGCGATCAAATGGCGTGCCCGACACGGGCCGCGTCAGGGCACCGGCAAACGCGCCTTGTGCGTCGCGGGTCAGCGCTCCCAGCAGCCACATCGGCTGTCCGTCGCTGCCGTAGGTGTACCAGGTGACGACCAGCGTGCGGTCCTGTTCGCTCAGATAGACACCCCAGCCGGACTCATTCGGGTTCCACCAGATATCGCTGCGATTGGCGCTGTCGCTGCGCGAGCCCTCCTTGAAGCGACAGGCGGGTTGGCGCCCGAAGCGCGTGCGTTCGATGCGCCGGGTCTGTTGCACGGTGCCGATGATCGTGGTGAATTCGAGGCCACCGTCGCTCAGCGGGCGCACACTGAAGCTGCCGACCTCGGTGGCGATGGCGCCGACGTCGCCGGCGATCTGATCGAAGCGCCGGCCGGTCGTCCGGTAGGCAGGGCCGCGATAGCTGCCATCGGCGTGCAGAGCCAGCACGCCGCCGACGTACCAGGTCGGTCGCCCGTCCGGGCCAAAGGTGTACCACGTGGGAAACAGCGAGTTGCCCTGCTGCGCCAGCGACACGCCCCAGCCCGGCTCATCGGCCTTCCACCATAGACCGGTGTAGTTCGCCGCCAGTTGCGCCTCGAAGAAATGCACCACGCGATGGGCGTGGTCGCTGTAGTACTCGTGCAAGCCGGCCGCGATTTCCATCTGCGCCACGATCTCGCCGCTCTTGCTGCGCAGTGACGCCGGAATGAGGGCGTCGAGGGCGCTGCTGCGCGGGTCGCGGATCACCTTGCCGGCGGCGTCAAGGAAGCCGGCCGAGCGCAGGCTGGCCACCAGTGCGGTCGAGTCGGCGACGCTGATACCGTCGATGCGCGCGAAGCGTTCCGGGTACACCGGCGAGGGCTCGACGATGTTCAGCTCGTTGGGGATGCCGCGGGTGCTCATGCCGGCGGCGCTTTGCGCCGCGCGCTCCAGATAGCCGGGCGCCAGCGTCGGATCAAAGCGCCCGAGCGTCCAGATGGTCGGCACCGGGGTCTGCGCCATGATCGGCTCGATGCCATCGGCGATCATCAGCGATTGCGCGCGGAAGTTCAGCAGCGCACTGATGCGGCTGCAGAAACCTCCGCCGTTGGACGTGCCTTCGCAGTAGATCGGCGTGCTCCCGCTGATCAACCCGGCCGCGCGCAGGCGCTCGATGATGCCCTGCACATTGACCACGTCCGGATTGCTCAAGCTGAATTGCGGGTTCCACTGGCGATCGACACGATTGACGCTGTCGAGCCCGACCACGCCGAAGCCGCGCGACAGCAGCAGGCGCGTCGCGACCTTGGCTTCGGACTTGGTGAACGGCAGATCGCCACTGCCGCCGCTGCCGTGGAAGGAGAACACCAGACCGCGTGCATTTGCCGGAATCAGCTGGCGATAGCGCGAGCCGTTGATGTCGCCGGTGGTGGTGTCCAGAGCCGCGGGAATGCTGATGAACTCGGCGGTCAAGGTGCTGGCGCGCGAACTCGTCGTCAGCGGCGCATGCCAGGCGCGTGGATCGGCCAGCGCCGGCGCGTCGCCGCGCCAGCGTGCGAACAGGCGCGCTTCGCCCGGCGCCTGCGCGAAGGCATCGACAACGCTGCCCGCTGCGACAAGTCCGCCACCGTAGCCGTTGGCGACGATCAGTCGCGGCAACTGCGGCGCCTGCGTGCTCAGAATCGTGCGCACATCGGCCCACATCGCACTGACGGGCGTGGCGACCGCGGACAGATCGCTGTTGACCAGGAACACCCCGGCAAAACCCGCCGCGTGATCGATCACCGGATAGAAGCCGAAGG
Organism: Rhodanobacteraceae bacterium; assembly: GCA_016717705.1. Taxonomy (GTDB): domain Bacteria; phylum Pseudomonadota; class Gammaproteobacteria; order Xanthomonadales; family SZUA-5; genus JADKFD01. The sequence goes on from JADKFD010000049.1 coordinate 28,420, forward strand.
CACCGGGGCTGGACAGCAGGCTGGCGCGCCCATTGGCATCGACGCGTTCGATCCACTGGCCAATGCCATAACCCAAGGCGCCCGGCAACGGCGTCTCGATGACCGGCGCGCCGCGCGTCTGATCCTCGGCCATCTGGTCGATCATCGCCGACGACAGCCACTGCACGCCGTTGACCGAGCCGCGCTCCAGCAGCGCCTGCAGGAATCGTCCGTAGTCGTGCAGCGTCGAACGCGCGCCGCCGGCAATGCGCGGATTGCTGATTTCGACGTAATCGGGTGCCATGCTGAAAAAGCCGTAGTCGGTCTGGGTCAGTCCCAGAGGCTGGGCCACCTCGGCGCGAAACAGATCGTCCCAGCGCAGCCCGCTGGCGATCTCGGCCATGCGGCCGGCCACCTGCATCGAGTTGCCGCCATACAGAAATCCGCGTCCCGGCGCGTACAGCAAGGGCGTTGCCAGGATGTTGTCGACGCAGGCTTGCATGCTCGCGGTTGGATCGCTCAAACAGAATGCGGCCGCCCCGGTCAGACCGGAGGTGTGCGAGAACAATTGGCGCAGCGTGATCGCACGTTTGTCGGCCGGGGCATTGGGCAGATAGCGCTCGATGCGGTCATCCCAGCGCAGCACGCCGCGCTCGACCAGTCGCGCGATCACCGCTGCCGACAACCACTTGCTTGCCGAGGCGATCGGCACGCGCTGATCCAGCGTGTAGTTGCCGAAGGCCTTTGATAGATCGGCTCGCCATTGCGCACGATCAGCACCGCGGCGCCGGGCAGCCCGGCCGTGGCGACCAGCGCCTGCACCCGGGTGGTGACCGGCGTCAGATCTGGCGTCTGCGCGGCCAGTGGCGACAGCGCGAGCAGGGCGAACAGGATCAGGGTGCGGGCGAGGGTCGGCATGTGCGTGGGAGTTCGAGGAATCCGTGCTCAGCAACGGTCGAGAAGCAAGGTGGTTGACCAACACCGGCCAACCCAGCCTTCGTAGGTCACGTTGCCGGCGCAGCAGGCTACGTGACAGCGTCGGCGCATTGTCAGGTAGTTCGCTGCGCGAACAACGTGACCTGCGGGTTCGGTTTGCCTGGGCTCAAGGCTTGCGCGACAGCACCCAGACTTCGACCCAGGCCACGCCGGCACGCTTGAGCATCTTGGCGGCTTCGTTGAGCGTCGCGCCGCTGGTCATCACGTCGTCGATCAGGGCGACGCGGGCCGGCAGCGCCGTACCGTTGACCGCAAAGGCGCCGCGCACATTGCGGCGCCGCGCCTTGAGGTCGAGGCCCGGCATCGGTGCCGTCGCCCGCGCACGCGACAGCGCGGAGGGCAGCACCGGCAGTTGCAGTTCGCGACCCAGATCGCGCGCCAGCTCCAGCGCCTGGTTGTAGCCGCGTTGGCGCAGGCGCGAACGGTGCAGCGGGATCGGAATCAGCGCCTGCGGCGGCGGCTCCGGGCGCGTGGAGAGATGGCCGCGCAGCGCCGCACTCCAGTCGGGCAGCAAGGCGCGACCAACTGCCAGCGCATTGTTGAATTTCATGCGCTGCACCAGATGATCGAAAGGCGCGCGGTAGAGGTATCCGGCCCAGGCGGCGTCAAACGCCGGCGGCCGCTGCAGACACTTGCCACACAGCGGTGACGGCAGCGGCAACGGCTCGGCACAGCGCGCACAGGCGCTGTCGTTGCGCTCCAGCAGCGCGGCGCAGTCGGCGCACAGCCGCGCGCCGGCCGCCTCGATCCCGCACAGCACGCAGGCGGGCGCGAGCAGCGTGTCGCCAGCGAAGCTGAGCAGTTGCGACCAGAGTGTGCGCATGGACATTCCGCAAGTGTAGCCGCTGCCGTAAATGTAGGCCGTGTGTGCGCAGCTTCATCGCGCTCACCGGCGCTTCGCTGGCAACCAAGAGCGCCGGTGAGCCGCTGCGCGGCACACGCGGCCTACATTCACGCGGCCCCGCTGTTGACTCGCCGCCGCCCTTCCCGTCGAATCGCGCCCCACCGACCGGCCGCGAAGAAAACCATGGACCCCATCCGCCACGATTGGACCCGCGACGAACTGGCGGGCCTGTTCGATCTGCCGCTGCTCGATCTGATCCATCGCGCCGCCAGCGTGCACCGCCAGCATTTCGATGCGCGCGAGGTGCAGGTGTCGACGCTGCTGTCGATCAAGACCGGCGCCTGTCCCGAGGACTGCGCCTACTGCCCGCAGAGCGCGCACTTCAAGACCGGTCTTCAGGTCGAACGCCTGCTGCCGCTTGACGTGGTCCGCGAACACGCGGCGCAGGCCAAGGCCGCCGGTGCGACACGCTTCTGCATGGGCGCTGCCTGGCGCAGTCCGCGCGACAAGGATCTGGATGCGGTCATCGAGATGGTCCAGGCGGTGCGCGAGCTCGGCCTGGAAACCTGCGTCACCGCCGGCATGCTGCGCACCGAACAGGCGCAGCGGCTGCAAGCGGCGGGCCTGGACTATTACAACCACAACCTCGACACCAGCCCCGAGTACTACGGCGACATCATCACCACGCGCAGCTTCGAAGACCGCCTGGACACGCTGGCCGCGGTGCGCGATGCCGGCATGAAAGTCTGCTGCGGCGGCATCGTCGGCATGAACGAGGCGCGCGCCGATCGCGTCGGGCTGCTGCACGCGCTGGCCACCCTGCCGCGGCATCCGGAATCGGTGCCGATCAACCTTTTGGTGCGCGTGCCGGGTACCCCGCTGGCCGATGCGCCGTCGCTGGAACCCTTCGAGTTCGTGCGCACGATTGCGGTGGCGCGGATCGCCATGCCGGCCTCGGTGGTGCGCCTGTCGGCCGGTCGCGAGGGCATGAGCGAGGAACTGCAGGCGCTGTGTTTCCTCGCTGGCGCCAACTCGATCTTCTACGGCGAGAAGCTGCTGACCACCGACAATCCGGAAGCGGAGAAGGATCGCCAGTTGTTTGCGAAGCTGGGGTTGGTGGGCTTGGGCGTAGTCGCCAGCGACGCCGCCGCGTCGACCTGTAGGAGCGCGCTTGCGCGCGATCAGACCTGCGGACACCCGGTGGCGTCGGATCTGCCGAATTAGAGCTCGCGCGCGAGCGCGCTCCTACACACGGCCGATGCGCCCGGCATTCTCCACAAAGCTGACCCACGACCACGCCAAGCGCGTCGAGTCGGGCCTGTTGCGTCGCGTCCGCACCGCTGGCGATGCGCGCCCCGGTCGCATCGTGCTCGATGGCCGCGAGCTGATCGACTTCGGCAGCAACGATTATCTCGGTCTGGCGCGCCATCCGCGGCTGATCGAGGCGCTGACGATGGCAGCGACCATCGGCGTCGGCGCGCGCGCCTCGCATCTGCTCGGCGGTCATCACGATGCGCACGAGGCGCTGCAGCGGGCGTTGGCCGAGTGGATCGGCTACCCGCGCGCGCTGCTGTTTTCGACCGGCTACATGGCAGCCACCGGTGCGTTGAGCGCGCTGCTCGGACGCCACGATCTGTGTGTGCAGGATCGTCTCAACCATGCCTGCCTGATCGACGGTGCACGGCTGGCGGGCGCCGACCTGCGGCGCTTTGCCCACGCCGACGCGGTGGATGCGGCACGCCTGCTCGCGAGCAGACCGGATCAGCGCGCACTGCTGGTGAGCGACAGCGTGTTCAGCATGGACGGCGATGTCGCGCCGCTGGCCGAACTTGCAGCCCTGGCGCAGCGCGAACGCGCCTGGCTGATGGTCGACGAAGCGCATGGCCTGGGCGTGCTCGGTCCGCAGGGACGCGGCGCTTGCGCGGCGGCCGGCCTGGCCGCGCACGACGTTCCCGTGTGGATGGGCACGCTGGGCAAGGCGCTCGGCGGCTTCGGGGCGGTGATTGCCGGCAGCGAGGCCCTGATCGACGCACTGGTCAACTCCGCGCGCAGCTACATCTACACCACGGCGCTGCCGCCGGCGCTGGCGCAGGCGATGGTCGTGGCGGTCGGATTGGCGCGTGAGGCGGATGCCGAGCGCGCGCATCTACAGACGCTGGTCGCCCATTTCCGCATCGGTGCCTGCGAGCTGGGGTGGAAGCTGCTGCCGTCGGTGACGCCGATCCAACCGCTGATCGTGGGCACCAGCGCCGACGCTGTGGACCTGTCTCGGCAATTGGAGGCGGCCGGGTTCTACTGTCCCGCGGTGCGTCCGCCGACGGTGCCCAAGGGCAGTGCGCGGCTGCGCATCAGCCTGTCGGCGGCGCATACCGTCGAAGATGTCGATGCTCTGTTGCAGGCTCTGGGCAAACGTGAATCGGCGGGACACGTGTAGGAGCGCGCTTGCGCGCGAAACGGAGAGCGATCGCGCGCAAGCGCGCTCCTACAAAGGACCGAGATCGCGCGCAAGCGCGCTTCTACAGAGCATCGGTCACCACGCAATCCGGTTGCGCCCGCCATCCTTGGCCGCCTTGAGCTTCTCTTCGGTGCGGTCGATCAGGGCGGCGCCGGTCTTGTAGGACGGGTTCCACAGCACCGCACCGATGCTGACGCTGGCGCTGCGGCTCTGGCCCTGGATGAAGAACTCGACGTTGGCGATCGCCGAGCGCACCGAATTCAGCAGCTTTTCCGCTTCGTCGATGCCGGTTTCCGGCAACATCGCGGCAAATTCCTCACCGCCGAAGCGACACAGCAGATCCTCCTCGCGCAGGCCGGCCTTGAGCGCCTTGGCGACCTGCTTGAGCACATCGTCGCCGGCCACCTTGCCCCACTCGCGGTTGATCTTCGAGAGTTCGTCGACATCCACGATGGCGAGCACGAACTCGCGGTTGCGCCGGGTGCTGCGCGCGATTTCCTGCTCCAGCGATTGCTCGAACACGCGCCGCTGCGACAGGCCGGTCAGCTGGTCGTGGGTGACCAGATCGAAGAACTCGCTCTGCGCGGCGTGATCGACATCCTTTTCCTGGGTGAACTGCACCACGGTGCCGCCGACGGTGATGAAATCGCCGTCCTTGAGGCGCGCCTCGACCACCGGCCGATCGTTGAGATAGGTCTTGTTGGTCGAATTGAGATCGCGCACCCAGAAGCCGGAGTTGTCGCGCCACACGCGGCAATGCAAGCGCGAGATCGCGCGGTTGAGCAGGCGGAAATCGCAGTCAGCGGAGCGCCCCATGGTCACCGGCACATCGCCGAGCTTGAGTCGGCGGCCCTGGCTCTCGCCCTGGGTGACCGTGAGAAAAGCGCTGTTCTTGGTCGCGATGGCCTCGGCCAGCTTGGCCAGGCTGCCACGTTGCGTCGTCAGCGTATCGAATTCGCGTTCCGCCATGGGCTGATCACGCTTGGGGGCCATCTAAGTTGAACGGGATTGTAGTCCTCAAGGGGACATGGGTGAATGCAGGGGTGAGTGGGGGGTGAGTGGGTGGTGAGTAGGGTAAAACCGGGCCCGGAGGCTCGCTGAAACCTGTAGGAGCGCGCTTGCGCGCGAATGGGGTACGACGTCGCCTGATCGCGCGCAAGCGCGCTCCTACAATCCGCCGCAAACCCTCGGTATCCCCGGGTTTTACTCACCACTCACTACTCACCACTTACCGCTCTTCAGGCTATCCGCCGCAGCCGCACGGGCTGTTCGCGCACCGAGGCCAGCGGCAACAACTGCTCGCACACCGCTTGCACATCGGCCAGCACCGCCGCGGCGGTGATGCGCACGCCGGCGCCGGCACCGGCGATCACGATCGGCGTATCGCCCTGATACTCGCTGTGCAGCACGACGCGATTCTCGGTGCCACGCGCACCGGCCAGCGGGTGCGCGTCGGGCACCAGCGCCAGGGCCACGTGGGCGCCGTCGGCGAGGCTCCAGCGGGCGCGATAGACAAAGCGTGACTGCGAACGTCGCGCATCCTGGATCAGGCCCAGCCAGTCGCGCTCGTGCGCGCCGACCGCTTCGTCCCACGGCTGCTCGCTGCCGAGGTGCAGCAACGGGTCGAGGGCGATGGCGCCGGGTTCGATCTCGACACCGGCCTCGCGCAGCATGATCGTGAGCTTGCGGCGCACGTCCTGTCCGGACAGATCGATGCGTGGATCGGGTTCCGCCAGACCGTGGTGGACCGCCTCGGTCAGGGCCTGGCGCAGGCTGACGCCGTCGTGCACGCGGGTCAGCAGCGAGCCGAGCGTGCCGGACAGGGTCGCCTCGATGGCGGTCAGGCGATCGCCGGCCGCGCGCAGGCGGCGAATCGTCGACAGGATCGGCAGGCCGGCGCCGACGGTGGCCGACCACGCGGCCGGGGTGGTCAGCGCTGCCTGGCGCAGCCGCTGGTAGTCGCGCTGGGTGCCGGCGAAGGCGATCTTGTTCGGTGTCACCAGCGACACCCCCGCTTCGAGGAGGCGCGCGCTGTGGGCGGCGATCGCGGCACTGGCGGTGCAGTCGACCAGCAGCGCCGGTCGCTCGCCGGCGATCAACTGCTCGATCAGGGCTTCCGCGCTGCCGCCGGCCTGCGCGCGCAGGCGCTCGGCCGCCAGGCCCGGCGCCAGCCCCTCGGCCTGCCACAGCGCCGCGCGCGAATTGGCGACGCCCACCAATTGCACCGGCGCATCGATCGCCGGCTGCGCCAGCAGCTTGAGCAGATCGGCGCCGACGCGACCGCTGGCGCCGATCAGCGCCAGCGGCACGCGCGCGCGGGCAGCGGACCGCGCAACCGGGATCGGCAAGCGGGTGACACTGGCGTCGGCCAGCGGCTCGTCGCGGAACGCGCTCAGCGCCGGGTCGAGCTTGGCGGCATCGACGAGGAAACCGTCGTGGCCGTAAAGGCGTCTGGATCTCGAGCAAGCGCCCGCGCGGCAGCCAGTCCGCCAGTCGCGCCTGTTCGGAAGGGTAGTACAGCTGGTCGCTGTCCAGCGCCACCACCAGTGCCGGCTGCGCGATGCCCGCCAGGGCCTCCTGCGGCGGCGTGCCCGCGGCGAAATCGTAATGGTTCATCGCCTCGGTCAGGCGCAGATAGCTCAGCGCGTCGAAACGCCGCACCAGCTTGTCGCCCTGGTAGTCGAGGTAGGACAGCACCTGATAGTGGCCATCGTCGCGGCGTTCGCGGCCAAAACGGCGATCGAGTTCCTCGGCCGAGCGATAGGTCAGATGCCCGAGCTGCCGCGCCAGCGCCAGTCCTTCCACCGGGCCATCGTGCTCCGGGTAGTGACCATCGCGAAACTTGGGGTCGCGTCGGATGAACTCGCACTGCAGTCGCGCCTGCGCCAGCGCCTGCGGCGGTTGCCGCCAACTGGTGGCGATCAGCGCGATGCGGCGCACGCGCACCGGCTCACGGCGCGCCCATTCGAGTACCTGGAAGCCGCCCATCGAGGCCCCGACCACCAGTTCGATCGCGCGGATGCCCAGGTGATCGGCCAGCAGGCGCTGGTGCTCGGTCAAATCGCCGACCGTCAGTTCGGGAAAGTGCGCACCGAAGCGTTCACCCGTGGTCGGATCCACCGTGGTCGGCCCGGCGCTGCCGTAGCAACCACCGAGGGCATTGGCGCAGACGATGAAATGCCGCGCCGGATCGAGCAGGCGCCCCGGCCCGAATGCGCCCGGCCACCAGGATTCGACATCGCTCGACGCGGTCAGCGCGTGGCACACCCACACCACATTGTCCCGCCCGGCATTCAGCGTGCCCCAGGTCTGGTAGCCGACCGTGGCGCCACGCAGCAGTGCGCCACTGGCCAGGCGCAGGGGCGCGGTCGGGGTGTAGTGCTGGATGGCGGTTGGGGTGTGGTGGAGGTGGGACATGGCATCTTCCAGATTTGCAGCAGGGGAAAACGTGAAACGAAAGGAGAAGCCGGCCCGCTGGCACGGCCTCTTCACGTTTCACATTTCACTTTTCACTTGCTTACCCGTGTCGCCAGTTGGTGCCACGGGACCGCGCAATCACGCACTCTTCCGCAACGCCACCCCCTCCAGCGCCTGCGCAAAGTCCGCCACGATGTCCTCGATGTGCTCGATGCCCACCGAAACGCGGATCAGGCCCGGCGTGACCCCGGCGCTCTTCTGCTCGGACTCGGACAGCTGCTGGTGGGTGGTCGAGGCCGGGCTGATCACCAGGGTCTTGGCGTCGCCGACATTGGCCAGGTGGCTGGCCAGCTTGAGGCCATTGATGAAGCCTTCCGCCGCATCCTTGCCGCCGAGCACCTCGAAGGTGAACACCGAGCCGAAGCCGTGACGCAGGTACTTCTTGGCGCGCAGATGGCTCGGGTGTTCGGTGAAGCCGAGGTAGTTGACGTTGGCGACCTGCGGGTGCGAACGCAGCCAGTGCGCCAATGCGTTGGCGTTCTGGTTATGGCGCTCGACGCGCAAGCTGAGCGTTTCCAGCCCCTGCAGCAGCAGGAAACTGTTGAACGGCGACTGCGACGGGCCGATGTCGCGCAGTCCTTCAACACGCGCGCGGATGGCGAAGGCGATGTTGCCGAAGGGGCCGTCCTTGCCGAACACTTCCCAGAACTTCAGGCCGTGGTAAGCCGGGGACGGCTCGGTGAACAACGGAAACTTGCCGTTGCCCCAGTCGAACTTGCCGGAATCGACGATCACGCCGCCGATGCTGGTGCCATGGCCGCCGATCCACTTGGTGGCCGAGGCGACCACGATGTCGGCGCCAAAATCGATCGGCCGCGCCAGATAGCCGCCAGCGCCGAAGGTGTTGTCGACGATCAGCGGGATGCCGTGCTCGTGCGCGATCTTCGCGATCTTCTCGAAATCCGGCACGTTGGAGCCCGGATTGCCGATGGTCTCGACGTAGAGCGCCTTGGTGTTGGCGTCGATCAGCTTGCGGAAGGCCTCCGGATCGTCGCCGTCGACGAACTTCACGTTGATCCCGAGCCGCGGCAGCGTGACCTTGAACTGGTTGTAGGTGCCGCCGTAGAGCAGGCTGGTGGAGACGATGTTGTCGCCGGCCTGGCAGATGGTGGCGATGGTCAGGAACTGCGCCGCCTGGCCGGAGCTGGTCGCCACCGCCGCGACGCCGCCTTCGAGCGCGGCGATGCGCTGCTCGAACACGTCGGTGGTCGGATTCATGATCCGCGTGTAGATGTTGCCGAACTGCTGCAGCGCGAACAGCTTGGCGCCGTGCTCGGCCGAATCGAAGGTGTAGCTGGTGGTCTGGTAGATCGGCACCGCGCGCGCGTTGGTGCCGGGGGCCGGCGTCTGGCCGGCGTGCAGTTGCAGCGTTTCGAAGCGGTAATTCGGGCCCTGGCTCATCGCGGCGTCGCCTTCTGGAAGTCTGGAGGTGTAGATGTTTAGACGTCTAGACGTCTGTTGATGCGAATCGTAGACGGGTTGGCGTGGAGGCGTCAAGGGGGCTGATGGAGCGGGGCACGGGGCACGGGGGGGGGGGGGGGGGGGGGGGGGGGGGGCCGGAAGGCGCTCCCGGCGGGCTTGCAACAATCCCCATTGAGCCAGCGTGCACGCCCTTCCCGTGCCCCCCCTGCCCGTGCCCGTGCCCCGTGCCCCGTGCCCCGTTCCCCGCCCCAATCGCTGCTGGACCGCAACCACCCAAGTCAGTAGCCTTCCGGGCGAATGGAGGGCGGCATGACCAAGAACAAATTCGTCAATCCGTACGTCGATCGGGGCAAGCGCGCCGATGCGACGAAGAAGATCACCGTGACCATTCCGGTGCATGTGCTGAAGATCCTCACCGACGAGCGCACCCGTCGGCAGATCAAGAAGTTGCGTCACGGCACGATTTCCGAACTGCTCACGGAAGCCTTCCTGCACGCCTACACCGGTCAGCCGCTGCCGACCGACGAGGAACTGGCGAAGCCGGAGTGAGCGTCGGGGATCGTCCCTGGGAAGCGCGAGCGGCCCTCTCGGTGGCCAGCCGGCCGTCATCGCGTCGGTCCGGGCGACCGCAACTGGCATGGGCTGATCGGTCTGCTCGATCGCCTGGCGCCGACGCTGCAACGGCGGCTGGTGTTCGCGCGCGGCGACCTGCAGGCGCGTCCGCGACAGGCCAGCGAACGCTGGACCGAAGCCAGTCGTGGTCGCGCGCGGCAGCAAAATGCCGGCGCCGCCGGACTCGATCACGACTGGCTGTGGTTCCTGCATGCCGACAGCCGCCCCACCGCCGCGACGCTCTCGGCGCTGCAATCCTTCGTCACGCACGGCGAAGATGCGCTGGGCTACTTTGACCTGCGCTTTCCTCGACGATGGACCGGCGTTGATGCGGCTGACCGAACTTGGCGCCTGGTGGCGCTGTCGCGGCTTCGGCTTGCCATTTGGCGACCAGGGCCTGCTTTTGCGACGCCAGCGCTTTTACGAGCTGGGTTGTTTCGACGAGTCCCGTGGCTACGGCGAAGACCACGCGCTGGTCTGGGGAAGCGCGCCGCCACGGCGTGCCGATCCGGCGCATCGCGGCACCGCTCTACACCAGCGCGCGCAAATATCGCGAACACGGCTGGCTGGCGACCACCTGGCGCCACCAGCGCCTGACCTGGTCGCAGGTCTGGCAGGAGTCGCGCTCGCCATGAGCATCGGCATCGCCGTGTTCGTCAAGACCTCCGCGCTGAGCCCGGTGAAGACCCGGCTGGCGGCGTCGCTTGGGCCAAAGGTCGCGCTCGAGGTCTATCGCGCCAGCGTCGCCTGCGTGCGCGACAGCGTGACCCAGGCGGCCCGACTGGCAGCGTTGCAGCCCTATTGGGCGGTGGCCGAGCCCGAAGGCGCACCGGCCTGGGGCGAATGGGCGGTGCTGGTGCAGCCCGAGGGCGATCTCGGCACGCGCATGGCCGGCATCCACCGGGCGCTGCGCCGGCGCCATCGCGGCGCGCTGTTGTTCGGTGCCGATGCGCCGGCGCTGTCGCCGTGGCTGATCGGCGAGGCCTGCGCCGTGCTCGGCGGCGGACCGGCGCGGGTGATCGCACCGGCGGATGACGGCGGCTTCGTGCTGTTCGGCGCCAATGCCGATCTCGACCATGGCGACTGGTCCGGCGTGCCCTACGGCGCCGCCAACACCGCGGCTCGTTTCATCGCCAACGTGGGGCCGGAGCTGCCGCTGACGCGCCTGGACGCGCAGCAGGATCTGGACACCGTCGACGACCTGGTCAAACTGCAGCGGCATCCGCCGGTGGAGCCGACCGCGGCCCAGGAACGCTTCTGGCGGCAGATTCCCCTGTGGTTGGCGTAGCCCCGGCAGTCGCAGGCCGAGAGCGCGCCTGCGGCTGATACCCGGATCGCCGACTTGCAGTCGGCGCCGTTGCTTGCCGGCGAAAGGCGCCGAGTGCAACTCGGCGATCCAGCGAAGCGAGCGCCGCTCAAGCCTCCGGAAACAGATTCCCCTGCTTCAATGGAATCGCGCCGTCGCCATCGAACACGCGCTTGAACTCGGCACGCGACACCGACACGTAGCGCTCGTTGCCGCCGATCTCGACCTGCGCGCCCTGGGTGACGGCGCGCCCGGAATCGTCGACGCGCACCACCATGGTGGCCTTGCGCCCGGTGTGGCAGATGGTCTTGATCTCGCTGATCGAATCGGCCCAGGCCAGCAGGTACTGGCTGCCCTCGAACAGCTCGCCCTGGAAATCGGTGCGCAGCCCATAGGCCAGCACCGGGATATTGAGCTTGTCGACGATGTCGGTCAGCTGCCACACCTGCGCCTTGCTCAGGAACTGCGCCTCGTCGACGAGCACGCAGTGCAGCGGCCCGTTCTCGGCGATATCCGCCTCGACCCGCGCCAACAGGTTGTCGTCGCGATCGAACACATGCCCCTCGGCCGCCAGGCCGATGCGCGAGCGCACCTGACCGACGCCGAAGCGGTTGTCGATGCGCGGCGTGTAGATGCGCGTACGCATGCCGCGCTCGGTGTAGTTGTGCGCGCTCTGCAGCAGTACCGTGGTCTTACCGGCGTTCATCGCCGAGTAGTAGAAATAGAGCTTGGCCATGGGCGAAAGTCTACCGGCTGGCGCTGGCGCTGGCGCGGATGCATGGGGCAGGTCGCGAGCGCTAATCCAGGAAGCGCACTGCACCGGTGTTGATGTCATAAACCGCGCCGACGAGCTGGAATACTCCCTCCTTCATGCGCGCGTGGGCTTCAGGCGTTTCGATAGCCTGGCGCACCATCGAGCGCACGTTGGCTTCGACCGCCGCGTGGAGCAGTTCGGCCGCTGGCAAGCTCGGGTCCAGATGCTCCAGCGCCGGCCGGATGAGCGCCAGCAGCGCGGAAATCCGGCTGCGATGGCGCGCGCCGTGGAACTGCTCGGCGATCGCCGCCTCGACGGCCCCACACCCCTCATGGCCGAGGATCACGAACAGCGGCGTGTGCAGATGCACCCCGGCGTACTGCAGGGTCCCGCGTATGGAGGCGCCAAGCACGTTGCCCGCCACGCGCACCACAAACAGCTCGCCAAAGCCGGCGTCGAACAGCAGTTCCGGGGGCACCCGGCTGTCGCTGCAGCCGAGCACCGTCGCATAGGGCTGCTGGCCTTTGGCGAGATCGGCCAGCACTTCCTTCTGCACGGTCGGGAATCTTGCCTAGCCGTTGAGGAATCGTTGGTTGCCGTCTTTCAGGCGCTGCAACGCCTGTGCGGCGGAGAGTGTCGGTTGGGCGCTGTCTGCCATCATTGACGGTCCCCATGGAGCTTGTGCGTCGAGTCAAGAATAGCTCTCATGCCGAAGCAACATTGGGGGACCAAGGTCCGATGCCGCGGCCCTCGTCATTGACTAGTATTCAGGCAACTTCCCCGCCACGCACTGGAGATCTCATGGACGCCGTTTCCCGCCTCGCCGCGCGCCTGCTGGTGCTGATGGCGTTTGCGTTTCTGGTCGCCTGCGCGGCAGGCGGTGCCAAGGTGCGGAGCGACACCAATCCGGACGCGCAGCTGTCGCAATACCGTACTTTCGCCTTCTTTTCGCCACTGGCGACCGATCACGACGGCAGCGAGACGGTGCTGAGCAAGCGCCTGAAGCAGGCAACCCGACGCAACCTCGAGGCCAAGGGTTATGTGTACACGGAAAGCGAGCCCGACATGCTGGTGAACTTCTTCGCCAACATCGAGGCCAAGCAGGAGATTCACTCGACCGCGTCGGCGCCGGTCGGCTACGGCTATTACAGCTATCGCGCCGGCTACTACAACGGCTGGGCGAGTACCGGCAGCAGCGTCGAGAACTACCGCGAAGGCACGCTCACCATCGATCTGGTCGATCCCGGCAAGAAGGTGGTGGCCTGGCAGGGACAGGCCGAAGGCGAGATCGATCCGCTGGCGAGCAAGACCCCCGGGCAGCGCGTCGACGATGTGGTCGAGGCGATCATTGCCAAACTGCCAGCGGCCCAGTAACGCCCGCAGTGATGCGCTGCGGGACGCGAACCGCATCGATCGGGGCGGCCCCACCGTCGGCCCATCTTTCTGGAGGACCAGGTGGCCTGGAGACTGAAGACAATCGGCTCGCAATTGCTGGCTTTCTGCGCCTTGCTGGGCCTGATTGCCGTTGCCGATGCCCAGGATATCGAGCCGCGCGCCTATTCCAACGCGCCGATCGGTGTCAATTTCCTGGTCGCCGGCTACGCCTACACCCAGGGCGCATTGTCCTTCGATCCGGCGCTGTCGCTGACCGATGCCGACCTGCGCACGAACAACGCGGTGATCGGTTACGCCAGGGTGCTCAATCTCGGCGGCAAGTCGGGCATCTTCGACCTGACCTTGCCTTACACCTTTCTCTCGGGTGAGGCCATCTACGAGGGCGAACCGGTCGAGCGCCAGGTCGACGGCATGTCCAATCCGGCGTTCCGACTGTCGTGGAACTTCTACGGCGCGCCGGCCATGGGGCTCGGGGAATTTCGCACCTGGCAGCAGGATCTGGTGATCGGTGCCAGCCTGCGGGTGTCGGCGCCGTGGAGCCAGTACGATTCCAGCCGGCTGGTCAACATCGGCACCAACCGCTGGTCGTTCAAGCCGGAACTGGGCATCTCGAAGACCCTCGGACAGTGGACCGTCGAAGGACAGCTGGCGGCGACGATCTACACCGAAAACGACGACTTCTTCGGTGGCAATACACGCAAACAGGACCCGATCTACTCGGCGCAGGCGCACACCATCTACGGCTTCAAATCCGGCAAATGGGCGTCCTTCGACCTGACCTGGTTCGGCGGCGGACGCACCACCTTCAATGGCGTCGACAAGCAGGACCTGCAGCAGAACTGGCGTCTGGGCGCTACCTTCGCGGTGCCGGTGAATCGCAAGAACTCGGTGAAGTTCTATGCGAGCAGCGGGGTGTCGGACCGGACCGGCAACAGTTACGACCTGATCGGCATCGTCTGGCAGTACCGCTGGGGCGGCGGACTGTAGCCTGGAGCGCGATCGTTTCGCGATACCGGCGCCCGGGGGCGCTCTACCGACGCCAGGGAGAAGCGAGGCTCGCGGTGACGAGGGCCAAACGCGACGCCTGTGCGTCGCAGCCATGGCGCGCCCGGAGGGATTCGAACCCCCGACCACTGCCTTCGGAGACCGAAAAGCCCTTTTGAATCAGGCACTTAGGAGCTATGTGCTTGATTCTTCGTCCCGTACCTTCCTGTATTTCACGCCACCATATACCATTGTGGCGGGAACATTGCGGGAAAGCGGACGGGCAGATGGACGGGAAAACGCGAGCCGGTCAAGACCGGTTCCGACATTGAACGCGCGCTGCCGGAGGCGAAGGCCTACCGGCTGGCGGACACGAAAGTACCCGAACTGCGGGTTCGCGTCCAACCCAGCGGCCGAAAGCTCTTCGAGCTGCGCTATGGGCCGCGGCAGTCCAAAAGCATGATCCTCGGGCGTCACCCTGGCCTGACGCTGCAGGCTGCGCGAGATGCTGCCCGGCGCATCCTGACGGAGATCACGGAGCACGGCGCACCCATTGAGGTGATCGAGCAGCAGCGGGCACAGGCACGCGCTGAGGGCCGCGCGATCACCACCCTGGGCGAACTGATCGAGCACCGGCTTGAAGATCACCTGACCTGCACAACAAGAGCGCCAGCAGCACGCTGGCCCGCCTGCGTTCGACCTGGGCGGCGCTGTTGAACAAGTCCATGGCGAGATCACCTCAACGAAGTCGAGAAGCGCACCTGACCGCGCGCCGCAAGTCAGGCACCAAGGTCGGCACCGCCAACCGCGACCTGGTGGCGCTGAAGTCGGCGCTGTCGCTGGCACTCAAGTGGGACCTGATCGACGTTCACCCGCTGGCCAAGGTCAAGCCCGCCAAGGACAAGCATTCTGGTGTCGTGCGCTATCTGGGGTCGGTCGACGACGGGGAGGAACAGCGCTTGCGTAACGCGCTCGTCACACGTGACAGCAACGCGATCGAGGCCAGAGCCCGCACCATTGCCGGCGGACGCGCCCAGCATGCCGACGTGCAGCCGCTGCCGGCGGATGGGTTCGCGGACCACCTGACGCCGATGGCGTTGGTCGCCATGAACACCGGGCTGAGGCGCGGCGAGCTGACGTCCCTTACCTGGGGGACGTGGACCTCAAGCGCAAGCGGTGACGATCCAGGCCGGCTATCTCGAAGTCGGGCGCCGCGCGCCATGTTCCACTGAACAGTGAAGCTCTGAGCGCGCTTGAGCGCTGGAAGAAACAGAAGCCCACCGGCCGGCTGTTCGAGGTCGGCAGCATCAAGACGGCATGGGCCACACTGATGACCGATGCCAAGATTGTTGGGTTTCGGTTCCACGACCTGCGCCACCACTTCGCCAGCAAGCTGGTTCAGGCCGGCGTGCCGCTGAACACGGTGCGCGAGCTGCTGGGCCATGCGGACTGGCTATGACGCTGAAATATGCGCACCTGGCGCAGAGTGACACGGCTACGGCGGTGGAGCGGTTGTGTCGGTGAACCAGACGTGCCGCTTGTGCGCCTCCACTATCTGCTGTTCGGGCGACATCTGCTGAAGCATCCACTTCGTCACGCCAAGCGCGCCGAGCATCGACCAATTGGACGTGCTCAATCGCTCGCTGATGCGCGATTGCGCTGAATCGTCGATCAGTTGTTGCCAGTGGTAATCGACGAGTGGGTGCCAGAGCGGCGCAATGTCGAAGTATCGGTCGGGCGCGTCCATCCGAAGGTGCTCCACCACCATTTGCTCGACGCTGCGAGCAATGATCGAGCAAGCGTGTCGCTCTTCAAACGTCACCAGGGAAGGGTCGAATTCGAACAGCACGTATGTGCGCTGCCATCCCTCCGGCTTCTCCCACGCATATTCCAGTGCCGTCCATAACGAGTCCTGATCCTTGTCGCCCCGTCTTGGCAACTTTACGCGCAAGCCCAGCCTGAAGCGCCCACTCCACAGCCTGGCTGAGTGATCGGTGCTGAGCGCGCGCGAGCAGTTCCAAGCCGAACTTCAGCTTTGACGACAGCCTGATTGTGAGCTGGCCAAGAACCTCATCGGGGTTCCTGCGCGGCCTTCCCGTCAACTTCTTCTCTTTGGCCACCGCATCGATTCCGCATTCCCGGCGGGCAGCATCCTACCACGCTTGAACTTACCGATGTTTCCGAGTATATCGCTTACCCACCGGGAGCTTTCGCACTCGGAAACGTGCATAACATCGGAGACAACATGGCAACCAAGACCCAAGTACCCACAGCCGATCGCCTCGCCATCCCGCTGACGGAAGGCGCGAGGTTGATCGGAGTCGGGCTTTCCTACTGCTACGAGTTGATGCAGGCCGGCAAGTTGAAGACATTCAAGATCGGCCGGCGCCGGATGGTCACGCGCCAGGCGCTGCAGAGCTACATCGACGCACAGCAGGCCGAAGCCAGCCGCCGCAAGGTGGCGTGATGAACCCCCAAAACGACGAAGCCCCAACCGCTCGAACGGTCAGGGCTTCAGTTGATCTGACACCCACCAAAGGAATCAGAACCATGGAACAGAGTAACACGACCACCAATGCAGCCATCAACGCCGCCGCAATGATCGACGGCAACCCTCCACGCGCTGGCATCGCTCCTGGACGCCTTCAAGGCCGGCGTCATCGTCCCCGCTGCAGACATTCCGGCACGATCAGCGCGCAGAGATCCGGCGCGAACCAGGTACTGCATGGGCCAAGTGCTGAACCTGGTCATGGAGACGCGCGAGCTGCCGAGTCTGCCGGGTTCGCTGCACCTTCAGCGCCCTGACCCGACGCGCATCAACGAAGACGCCCTGATCGAGCGCTCCGCCGCCGCCATGCTCAAGGCCCAAGCGCGACGGATTGTCTACGAAGAGCCCTGCAAGGCGCTCTCCACCTTCAACGAGGCCACGCAGATCCTGACCCTGCGCAACGTCCGCGGTGACCTGGGAACCTTCCGCTACAACGCCAAGACCGACCGCCTGACTTATGTCGAGGTGCAGGCATGAGCACCGAAACGAAAGCCGAAAAGTTCGCCGCCTTGGCCGCCGCGATGATCGACATCATGAACGGCGCACCTTCTGCGCCTGCCGGCGTCTTCGTGGACGCTCCCCGCAAGACCAGCCCCGCCAGCAAGATCGACCTGGCGTCTCAGATCCGCGACGCGATCGGCTCGCACCTGGCGCAGATAGCACAGGGCGCGCGCCTGATTCAGGTAGACGCGGAGGCGAGGATGTACGAGCCGCGCAGCGCGATCGAACTGGCCGCCGAGCTTGAAGAGGTCCGCGAGCGCTGCGCCATCGCCTACGCGCTGATCGAGCAAGCGCTTGAACGGATCAACGAGGCGCACGGTACCGCCAGCTACACGGCGTCGCCGCTGAGCGCGCGCAGGGTGCGATGCGGGGTGCGGCATGAGCACCACCATCGAAACCCAAAACCGCTTGTGGCGTGCAGCCAAATCGACCTGCACGACGGCATCGCGCAGGGTCTTTGGCTGTCGCGCTCACTGTTCTCGGCGCTCATCCCTCTGATCAGTTCTGACGACCGGCACGAGGAGATGGGCGCGCTTTCGTTCCTTGGCGAGGCCATCGCTATCGAGGTCGAGGCCAAGCACGGCGAGCTGGTGAAGCGTACGCGGGGCACGCAGCCGTGAAAGCCGGCAGCCTGGAACATCACCAGCAAAGCGCCGCAGTAGCGGCGCTCCACTCCGTTGACCCTGACAAGGTGCTGGCCGATCTGTTGGCTGGCGCTGAAGGTCTTCATGGGCTCGCCGAGCAACTGTCCATGACCCGCAACGCGGCGCTTTGCGATCAGATCGCAGCGCATGCGGAGGGCATCCGCCGCGCAGCGCATCGGGCGCGGGTTGCCATCTTGGCCAAGCCTTCGGTGGCGTAAGGAAAGCAAATGGAGGTCATGCCCAAAAGGAAACCGAAGAAGGACACCGGCTGGCGTGACATCATCAAGGGGGGCAAGCATTCGTGCCGCCCGTCCTGCTATTGATGCATGAGAACCTGCGCGGCTATCGCCGCATGCCTGCAAGCTGCTGTTCGATCTTGGGCGCCAGTTCAACGGATCGAACAACGGATACCTACACCCCGGCATCAATGTCATGAAGCCGATGGGCTGGCGTTCGACTCACACACTGCACGCAGCGATTCAGGAGCTACTTCACTATCAGATCATCACTCAGACCGTCCGAGGCGGAAAGAATCGACCAAGCTACTACGGCTTCACCTTCCGCAGGATCGAGGAGAAGGCGGGCCGCCCGTTCGATCGACCCATGCCCGTCATGCAGCCGACGAACGAATGGGACCAAGACTTACCGGCGTTCTGCAATAAATCCTTTGTGCAGCCAGTGCACAAACTTAGTGCAGTAGGAGCACAAGTCGCCGGGGAGTTTGTGCAGCCAGTGCACAAACAAACGACGACTTGTGCAGTAGGAGCACAAGTCAGGGCCATTTCTGATGGTGAGTTTGTGCAGCCAGAGCACAGTTATGCATATATGCCATACCCAGTGTCTGGCGCTGGGGCTGAGGCAGACGAACAGGCTGTTGCTCAAAGCTCTGAAATCTCTGCTCCAAAAGGCTCTGAAAGTGGTCGGCCGCCGTCCAAAGTGCAAAATAACGAAGCCGACGACGACTGGCGCGACGTCGCATGAACGCACTCGCTCGCCTGCATGCTGAAGGCTTCCGCGTCCGCATCGGTCCGGCTGGCAAGCTGCAGGCCGCGCCCGCATCAAGGCTCACGCCTGAACTGTCGGAGTTGATCAAGCGGAATGCTGACGACATCCGCGCCGCACTCGGCGTGCATCGATGCTGGCACGTCACCCTGGTCGATGGAACCCGCCTTGCAGCCGTTCGCCCCGCGGGCTGCACCCATGCCGCAATTCTCGAAAGCTGCCGCGATCAGTTCGGCGCTGATCGTGTCGTGACTGTCGAGGCGCACGGGTGAACTGCAACCATGCCAACCAAGACGGCGGTGCAGTGCATCGCCGATGCGGTCGCGGGCGGGAACGATGTGTCGAGGCGCGGCATGGACAGCGATGTGAGCAACTGGGGTCCCATGTGAGCGCAAGCGAAGCACCACGGTGGCAAGTGCGTGGATT
This sequence comes from Rhodanobacteraceae bacterium, assembly GCA_016717705.1. Lineage (GTDB taxonomy): Bacteria > Pseudomonadota > Gammaproteobacteria > Xanthomonadales > SZUA-5 > JADKFD01. The sequence goes on from JADKFD010000049.1 coordinate 47,765, forward strand.
CGTAGGGTCTTCCGGCACTCCATGGTGCTCCACCACAGGCAGCAGAGCGGGCAATTGTAAACAACTGGGGCCCCAGTGGATCACAAACCCTGTCGGAGGGGCCCGAGTCGCGAGCAGCCAAACAATTTTGACCCCTTTAGCTTCCTACCTAAGAAGGTAAATACACATGGACACTCAAACACTTAGCCAAGGTCAAGCCGCGGCGCTGGCCGGAATCACTGCACGGCGGTTGCGTCAACTGGACGCCGAGAAAAACCCGCCGCCGAAGAATCGTGCTGGCAGGTATCCGGCCGCCGCGTTTTCCCGCTGGCTGGCCGAAACTCGCAGGCAAGCACCCGCACCGCGGGTTGATCCCGGCGACCGCTTGATCGCGGACGTGGCCGGCGCATTCTCGAAGCTCTGCGGTTGCGTCATGGAGTCGAACGAGCCGCGGGAGACCTATCTCGGCATGTGCCTGCACTTTGGCTTGTCGAAGCCCCACGCGATCACCGCCTACAGCCTTATCGCGTTTCCGCTCGCAATCGTCGGCGCTGAGGCCAGCGAAAATCCAGATTGGGAAATCGAACTACCGCCTGACTCTTTTTCTCAGAAGGCTATGCGCGCGGTCGGTGCTGGCAAGGTCGACGAGTTTTTAGCCGAGCACTGGCCAGACCAGCCGCCGAGCCGGAAGGGCCGCAAGGACAAAGGCCCGACGCCATGACCGACCAAGCCACCGTTGATCGCATCGCCGAACGCCTGCGCGCTAAGGGCCATTGGGTAAGCGATGACGACCGCGTGTATGAGGCCGGCGCCGCGGAGTTGCTCGGATGCTCGACGGAAACGCTGAGGAAATGGCGCGCTGCGGATACGGCACCGGTATTCATTCGCGCCGGCCGATTGACCTACAGAATCAGCGCGGTCCTAGAGTTTCTGGCATCCCGAGAAAATCGCGCGGCATAATCTGGCGCCAATTGGTATATAGCGGTATATAGCGGCAAAGGTGGCGTTGTAACTCCCAGCGGTCGGCGGATAATCAAAACTGCCATAACGGGAGATAGCAGCAAAATGGATGCCGAAAGGTATTACGCCGCAGTCAAGCGATATGCGGAGCTTGAAGTGGAGGCAGCCGCGGGTTTCGCAGCAGTTCGCGAGACTAGCGAGAGCGTGCGCTTCGAGCGCTCGAATCTGCTGGAACTGAAACAGACAATCGCCAAGGTACGCAGTGGCGCGCCGATGCGTGCAAGCGCACTCGACAGGCTTCACGAAAGCCGGCGCATGGCACTTCTCAAACTCGAAGAAAAGGAATCCGAGATTCGCTTGGAAGTGCTCCAGAAAGCCGTGGAAGTGCATACCGAAGAATCACAACGCCGCGGCCGTTTGCGCGATCAGGCGAAACCTTTGATTGACCGTGCGCGCGCCGAACACACTGCAGTTATGGGAGACGCGGCCAATGAGTAAGCCCCGCACGCTCGATCAGATCCGCGCCGAAATCACACGCACCCGCGAACAGATCGCAGAGCTTCAGCGTGCTGACTTGCCAGTGTCCGAAGTCGACGCGCTGGCGCGGTTGGATGCGCACATCAAGGTGCTTGTCGAGGAAGGCAACCAACACCTGATCGACCAAGCAAAGAATCTTTCACGGCGCACGAAACATCCGGTGCTGCTCATCAGCAACTATTGGGCCGGCAACGCTGACCAGTTGATGCGCAACGTAGAGGCCAGCATCTGCGCGGCTAACCCGGCGCTCTACCGCGATGCCATTGCCCAGCGCATCCGCGACTTCTACGCCTCTAGTGCTGGCGCACCCATGGCCGAACCCGAACGGCTGAAGCGCCTGGAGAAACTCAACGGCGAACTGACCGAACTGGAGCGGATCGAGTACCAGACCTGCATTGAACAGGGATTGCCGATTCGCGGCGATACCAACCCCGCGCTTGTGCTCGGGCTCTGATCAACCTTCACCACCGGAGTACACAGATGGACGAAACAGAATTTGTGGCATTGCTGCCAAAGCTCCTCAAGATGAGCAACGACGAGCGCGTCAAAGCGCTGAAGCGCCTGACACCGACGCAAGAGAGGCGCGCAGTGGCCGCGATGCTTCGCGCCTACGTCAATGATGGCAGCGCGACGACACCGGCGCCGAAGGAAGAGCCGCAGATCAGCGCCGAGAAGGTAACCGCGATTTACGCCGCGCGCCAGCAAGTCACCGCGTCGCCACCGACGGACTCACGCGGCGCGCCAGCCTTCGGCACTGAGGCACACAGCAACGAGGTCTTTGCAAAGCGCTCGCAGGCATCGGCGAGCGAGCACGCGGCCAACATTCAACGCGGCTAGTCCGCGGCGGGATTGGCCGGTGAGTGCCTGCGGAACAAAACCCCGGCAGCCGCCGCGTGTAGCTCCGAGTTTCCTGGCGCACGTGAGGCGGCAACACCAATTCATAACCAAGGAACCAGCCACATGGCACGCGACGAAACCATAAAGCTATCGCTGATCGATGGCGTCACCAAGAACCTGAAAGAAATTCAGAAGGGCGTCGGCGGTGTCGGCGCTGAGCTCGCGAAGTTGAACCAGGTCGCGGAGCTCGCCGGCAAGGCGTTTGACGGCCTGTCGTCGGTCGGCAATTTCTTCGGCGATCTCGTCAACGATGCCGGACAGTTCGAACAGGCGTTGCTGCAGGTTCAGGCCCGCACAGGCGCGACCGCCGAAGAATCAAAGCTGCTGCGCGAGGCAATCCAGCAGGCGTTACAGGACACCGCAGTCGGCGCCACTGCTGCGGCCGATGCGTTGCGACTTATGGCGGAGGATGGCGCCAGCGCCACGGAGTCCGCGCAGAACCTGGGCGAGGTCGTCGCCTACGCGCAGGCCAACACGCGCGGCTTGGCCGAGACTGTGCAGGGCCTGGGCGCCGCGCTCGATGCGTTCGGCGAGGCGCCCGCGAAGATTGGCGCACTGGCTGACGCTCTGACGGCTACCGCGGTTGCTGCGGGCACATCGACCAAGGCTATCGAGGAAGGCGTCGCACGCGCCGGCATCGCCGCCGAGCAAGCCAACCTGTCGCTCGACGAGACTGTCGCGCTGATCGGCGCACTGGCTGAGCGCGGCCTTGAAGGTGGTCGCGGTGGCGCTGCGCTGGTCAAGGTGCTGCAGGAGTTGAGCGACCCGGCGAGCAAGGCTGGCGCGGCATTGAGGCAGGCCGGGCTCAACGGTGGCGACCTATCCGGCGTCATGCAGAAGCTGGCGACCGATGCAGCGCTCAGCGAGAAGGTGCTGTCCAGCCTTGGGGACAAGCCGCGTGCTGCCCTGAAGCTGCTGTTGGCTGACGGTGGCAAGTCGCTGGCCGGCATCACCAAGGCGATCGAGGAATCAGCGGGCGCCAGTCAGCGCGCAAGCGATCAGCTCGGCGAAGGATTTACGCTCGCGCAAAAGCGCCTGGCCGAATCCCTGGACAACGTGAGGATTGCGCTTGCGACGCCGCTACTGGAGCCACTGGCCGGCGCCTTCGAAGCTTCGCGACGCGCATCAACACTTTTGCGCAGAGCGAGCAGTTCAAGCAGATTGCGGATGAGATCGCGCGATTTGTAACTGCAGGACTGGAGGAGTTCGCCAAGTTTGCTGAGGGCATCGACCTCAACGCGGCTACCACGAAGATTGCCGAATTCGCTTCGGCATTCGCCGACAATCTCGCCAGTGTTGTAAAGGTCGCAAACGTAGCCGGCGCCGCCGTCGGTACGATGTACGATGTAGTCAAGGGCGGGGCGGCGGTGCTGGCGGAAGCCTTCACCGGCGTAGCGTCGGACATCGCCGGCGTAGCTGGGCTGGTGTCCGACGATGCGGCAGAAATCTCGCGCATGTTCGCGGATATGTCCCGCAATGCCCGCGGGCTGAGCGACGATGCGCTGGCGGACCTGTCGCGACGGTTCGGGCTCACGAGCCAGCAGGCAACTGCACTGGCTACCGCAACCCGTGATGCGGCACTTTCTGCACGGGTCGCGTCCGGCGACTTCAAGGCGTTAGAACAAGCGCTGCCGAAAAGCAGCATCGATGCAACGATAGAGCGGCTGTCGAAGTTTGGCCTGCTGCTGAAAAAGGACACTCCGGAAGCGGCCGCAGCCGGCGCTGAGGGCATCAACAAGGTTGGCGATGCAGCCGCAGCAACGGCGGCGAACATTGAAAGGATCAAGATCGGCAATCTGCTGAAGCAGATGGATGAGCTTTTCAGGTCCGGGCAAGCCGGATCAGACGCATACAAGGCGCTGAATGCTCAGTTTCTTGCTGCAGAGGCGCGGCTGAATGAGCTGACCGGCGCGGCAGACAAGGCCAAGCAGGCCCAAGACGATCTGGCGAACAAGACCGATCGCGCCGCGCAGTCCATGCGCAACTACGGCAACGCCGCAGACGACGCCAGCCGGTCCGCCGATCGCGCGTCGTCCAGCAACTCTCAGGTAGCCGACTCCTTCGGCAACATCGGCCGGCAATCAAGTTCCCCCGCGATCAGCCTGGGCAATTTATCCGCGGCATTCGTTCAACAGGCGCTTGCTGCTGCCGGGTCAGCGACGAGCGCAAGCGACTACATCAGCACCTGGAACCAGTTCATCGCGCAGTCGGAAGACGTCAGCCGAGCGCTCAGCGACCGTATCGAGCTGCTGACCCGCCTGACGGCGGCAACCGACGAGGAAGCGCAGATCCGGGCGCGGCTCGAACAGCAGTACGGCACGTCATCGCGCCGGCTGGAGGAACTGGTACAGCTCGAACTGAAACTGGCCGAAGCCAAGCGCCAGCGGAACCAGGAATCAGAGCGCGAGATCGAGATAGAGGCGCGGCGCGCGGGTCAGGCCGGCGGCATTGGTACGCAGGGCGCCCCAGTAGCAGCCGCTGGCACCGGAGCATCCGCAGGGCGCGGCACTACAGCCGGCGCCGGATCTCGGATCGAGGCGCCGATAGCGATCACCGTCAACGGGCTACCGAGTGACCGGGAGACCTGGCGGCAGTTGATCTCAGACGTGATCATGCCGGAGATCAAGAGGATCGAGCGGCTGAGTCGGTAGGACTTCCCTACGATTGGACACAGAGCCCGGCCAAGCGCCGGGCTTTTTGTTGGCGCCATCGGCAAGGTCGAATGCAGCGAGGAATTCGGTCGGCACAATTTTGTGCCGCGAGATTATGTCGACGCGCGCGGCATGATGACGGAGGCTCCTGGGGTTTCAAACCACTGTCGGCGAGGCCGGGATCGCATCCCATACGCATTGTTCGGTTGCATGCGCCTCCACATCAATTGACGGTCTGGGACCCTGCAGGATGGCCAGCACTACGGGTGCCAAGGCGCGCAGGCGAGCGCTAGTCACGAGATTTTCGGGGACGTGGTTGTTGTGTTGATATCGGCTGTATAGAGCCGGGATGCTGCGGTGCCTGCGGCGGGAACATAGCGGGAAAATGCCGCTTTCTTCGCCTTCCCGCGCTGACCGATCCGGAGAGAATTTCTATCTGAATCAGTCGTTTAGCTGGCGCGCCTGGAGGGATTCGAACCCCCGACCACTGCCTTCGGAGGGCAGTACTCTATCCAGCTGAGCTACGGGCGCGTTGTTGGAGATGATACGGGGTTTCTCAAGCCAAAGCGCCGACTGCAGTGCGGCGATCGGGAGCGCCCTGTAGGCGCGCGATCGCACCAGCGCATTGCCTGATGCAAGCGATTACAATTCACATGCTATCGGGAGCGATTCGCGTCCCGATCCGCATCACTCTGGGAAACGGAGGCTTCATGAACTTCAAGAAATCGATCGGACTGCTGCTGCTTGCAATGACTTTTGCAGGCAGCGCGTATGCGCAGAACCCGGCTGTAGACCAACTGACCCAATTTGCCGAAACCGAACCGCAGCAAGCGAACGCCACGGCGATCGGCGTGCTGTGCTTTCCCGGCAATCGCCTGACGGCGCGACTGCAGGACGACTGCAACAACCTGGTCGGCAATGCTTTCGTGGCCGATCCCGACACCGACACCGCCGTGCACACCGCGCTGCGCAGCATTACCGCGGACAATGCCACCATTCCGATCGACCGCTCGGGCCTCGGCAAGTTGAACCGGCTGCCGAATGCGCCCTCGGCGACCGGCCCCGGCTGGGCCGCGCTGCTCAGCGCGGATGAGTCGATGGTCGCGCTCAACATTGCCGGCGACGGCAGCGCTGGCAGCGATTGGTCGATGTACATCAATGCGCGTTTCAACAACGACTCCCGCGACGCCAGCAGCAACGAGGACAGTTTCGACAGCGACGGCAACGCGGTCACCGTCGGCTTTGACCTGCGCACCAGCGCTGCCACGCATGTCGGCGCCGCCGTGGTCTACGGCACCAGCAACCTCGACTTCGGCGACAACTCCGGATCGCTCGACGCTACCGATGTGGGCTTCGAGCTGTACGCCGGCTGGCAAGGCGCAAGCGGGCTCTATCTGGACTCGCTGCTGTCCTTCAACAGCCGCGACCACGAGCAGGTTCGCCGAATCAACTATGGACTCGGTGCCAACACCGTGAATCAGGCTTTCGACGCCCAGTTCGACGCCGACGAACGCCTCCTGGCGCTCACCGCCGGCTATCAGTTCTCCAGCGGCGCCGCCAGTTTCGATCCCTACGCGCGCATCGAGTTCGTCGACGCCCAGAGCGATGGCTATGCCGAACGTTCGCGCGCGCCGACCTCGGCTGGTGGCGGCTGGGCGCTGCTGGTGGACGAAATGGAGGAGACCTTCACGCGTGGTGTCATCGGTTTGCGCGCCGCCTATGCGATCAGCGCGAGCAACGGGGTCTACGTGCCGTTCTTCGACTTGTCCTGGATCGGCGTCTCCGGTGTCGATGCCAACGCCGCGCGCGTGCGTTATGCCGGCGATCTCTCCGCCAACGTCAACGCCGCCCCGGTGGACTTCTTCATGGTTGCCGACGATGAGGACGACAGCTACGGCAGCGCCGCCCTCGGCCTGAGCGCTCAATGGGCCAACGGCTGGTCCGGCTTCTTGAGCTACCGCGCGAATTTCTCCGAGGATCTCTACGACCGCGACGAGGTCAACCTCGGCCTGCGCATGGAGTTCTAGGCAGCCAGGCCAAGCGGCCGCGGTCAGTTGGCGCTGATCGCGGCCGCGCAACGCCGGCCGCTGCGGCCTAGTTCTGCCGCCGCCCCGCGGCCGCTTCGATGCCCAATTCGTCGCAGATGTGCACCAGATGCGCCAGCGAGCGCCCACCTTGGCCATCACCCGGCCGCGGTGCACCTTGACGGTCTTCTCCGCGATGCCGAGATCATAGGCAATCTGCTTGTTCAGACGTCCGGCGATGACATGCGCCAGGACCTCCCGCTCGCGCGCCGACAGCTTGCCAAAGCGCCCCTGGATCTCGGCCAGGCGTCCGTCGTGGACGTAGCGCTCTCGATGCAGCGCAATCGCCTTGTCGATTACCGGCAGCAACAACTCCGCATCGATGGGCTTCTCCGGAAATCCACCGCACCGCGCTTCATCGCCTGCACACTCAGCGGCACATTGCCGACGCCGGTGAGGTAAATGACCGGAAAGCTGAGCCCCATCTCACTCAGGTGCAAGTGCAGTTCCGGGCCGCTCATGCCGGGCATGTTGACATCAGCAAGATGCGCCCGACGCCCTCGGTCGGTACATGCGCCAGAAACTGGGCTGCATCGGTGAAAGTCTGCGGCTGCAGCCCGACCGAACGCAAGTCGCGCCAGACCCGCGCAAACCTGGGCTTCGTCGTCGATGATGTAGACCGTGGCCTGGGGCGTATCAGATGCATCCCGCAGCGCTGCAGAGGTCGCGATTCTACATGGACCGGGTCTTGCTTGAGCGCCGTGCCGGGATCGCGGCGGCCCGACGCGTCCTCGACACGATTGCGCGTGCCCGATGCGCAGCCATTCAGCGGCACCGGCCGCCTGGTTGATCGGCATCAACGCGGAGCATGTCGGCAGGGTGTTCCATAGCAGTTGCCGGAACGCGGCGACGGATCAGGAGCGCAGCATGCCCTAGGATCTTCGATCGCAGGGAGCCAACGCACGATCGGCGTGCTGGATATCGCCGAGTTTGCGATGTTTCAGGAACTGATGCGGCAGCCCGAACTCGACAAGCAAGATTCCGCAGCTGGATGCCAGCGCCATCAAGCGTCTGGAGTCGATCGGCGCCTCCGACAATCTGCGGCTCATCGTGCGTCAGGTTGCCGACAGCGGAGCCGATCTCGACCTCGGTTGGGAACTGTCCTAGTCCCAAGGAGAGCACCATGAAGACCTGGATCCTGGTGGCCGACAGCGCACGCGCTCGCGTGTTCGAAGTCGGCGCAAAGGACGGATTGCTGTTCGAAGTCGGCGGTTACGCCAATCCGGAGGCACACAGCAAACCCAGCGACATCGGACGCGACAAGCCACCGCGAGCACAGGAGAGCGCGTCCCCTGCCCGCCATGCGCTGGAACCGCACACCGACCCGCACGACAAACCGGCGCTCAAGTTCGCCCACGGCCTGGCCGAGATTCTCGAGCAGGGGCGTGTCGAGCACAGCTACGGACGCTTGGTGCTGGCGGCGCCGCCGCGCTTCCTGGGCCAGCTCAACCAAGCCCTGGGTCAGCAAGTGTCCAAACTGGTAGCCAAGACCATCAGCAAGGACTACAGCCGCGCCAGCTCCTCCGAAATCAGCGCGATGCTGGATGCGCACGACTGAGGTTTGCCGGCAAGCGAGAACCCTGGCAGGGCGAGGTTTTCGTCGCGACCGCCATTCGGGAATCTGCCGCGTCCTCAGTCGCGACGTCCACGTCGCTCCCCTACAATGCAGCGGGCGTCGAATCGAGGGCGCCGTTCGCTCCACAGCAGATACAAGCCGCCAGCGACGACGATGGCGGCGCCCAGCTATCCACGATCGGCTGCGGCGGCACTGCGCCAGAACAGCCAGTCGAGGCCGAGGCCCCAGGCCAGCGCGGTGTATTCGAAGGGTGCGATCAACGAGGCCTGACCGCGCTTGAAGGCGTCGGTCACGGCGTATTGGCCGATCGAACCGGTCACCGCAATTGCCAGCAGCGTCCAGGCGTGCGCGCCTTGCACCGGGCGCCAGTCGCTGCCGGTCAGCGCGTGTGGCACCGAAGGCAACCGCAACCATCAGCCGGAACACCATCGACACCGAGCTGTCGCTGCGACCCAGCACGCGCGCGTGATCGCGCTGATCGCGTAGCACAGGGTCGAACCGAGGACCGCCATGCCGCCGAGCGAGAGCATCTGCGTGCCGCTCGGGCGCAGCACCACCAGCACGCCGACCAGGCCTTTGACGATCGCCCACCAGCGATTGGCGCCGACGCGCTCGCCGAGCAGCGGCGCGGCAAGCGCGGTGATCAGGCAACTGCGCCACGAAGAAAGATCAGGTAGGCCTCCGACAACGGCAGGTGCGCAAGCCATAGGCAAAGCTGGCCAGCATGGCAATGCCGATGGCGCCGCGCAGTAGATGCAGCGACCAGCGCACCTGGAACAATCGCGCCCGGCTGCCGAGCACTGCCGCCCACACGATCACCACCGGCAGCGAGGCATAGCCGCGCAGAGCCGCCACCTGGGTGGCCGGATAGTGCGGCGTCAGCTGTTTCAGCGCCGCGTCCATCAGCGCAAAGGCGCCGACCGCAATCACCATCATGACGATGCCGCGCAGATTCTCGGCGCGCTGTTCGGGGTTCATCGGCCTGGTGCTGGGGTGGTCGGGCCGCGCAGCATAGCGGGCCCAAGCCAATGGCGCGCAGCAGCGACAGCCGATGGAAACCGCCGGATTTCGCCGCCAGGGACGACCAGGACTCACCAAACATCACCCAAGTATCTGATCATAGGGCATTTAGGCAGCCTTTTCGGCGAGTACAAAGCCGAACTGCGCGGCCTTTCGTCGCTTCTGGCGTAGCTGTTTGTCGCGATGCTCCGACTCGAAGCGGTCGATGCCGTATTCGACGTAGGCCTTTCCCTAGTGAGCATGGCGTAGATCAGTCGCGCCAGCTGATGCGCTGTGGCTTTAACGGCGCAGGCTTTGGGCATTCGGGCCAGTCGTGCGCGGTGCGCCGCACCAATGAAAGTGTCGCTGTTGCGCGCATTCACTGCTGCCCGCTTCAGGCCTCGCCAACACGATTGACCGCCGGCATCGGCGCACGGCCCCAGCGCGCTTGCCACCACTGATCCGCGTTCCTGGCGCCAGGTTCGTCCAGGCGCAGAAGTGTTCTGAGGTGGGAAAGCGCGAGAGGTCCGGGCCGACCTCGGTGAAGATCACCAGCGCCGTGTCGACCTCGATGGTCGGAATCGCCGTCAGGTCCACGCCCATCGCCTGGAACAGCGCTGTGCGCATGTCGCTCTGCTGTTCTGCCGTATGCGCGCTTGGTCTTGCGCGCCTTGGTTCGTAGCTCCGGCGGTGGATCCGGCGGGTGCTGCGGGCAGCGACCGCCTGCGCAATTTCGGCGTCGCATTCGGCGATATGCGCCTGGACCAGATCGTACGTCGCCACCGCCTGCTTCAACGCCAGCAGGTGCTCGTCCCGCCACGTACCCACCAGGCTCTTGGCGATCACTTCAGGACTGGTCCGCACGCGACGGTCGCACAGTGCCGCCAGCATCGCGCCATCGCGCTCGCCGGCCACGATGGCGCGGATGATCGCCAGGCCGCTCTTGCCCGATAGATCGGCCAGCAATCGACCCAACTGCACGTTCATCTGCACCAGCGCCTTGTCCATGTGCTGCACGGGCGCTGACCATCGCGGATCAGGCGCGCGCGCAAACGCACTACCGCTCGGACTGCGCACAGCGCATCGGCCGGCCGGAACAACCCGACAGCAGACCGAACATCATCATCTGCTGAATCCACTGGCAATCGCGCACGTCCGACTTGCGCGCGGCGGCACGCTTGGTCTGCCGTCCATTGACCAGGATCACCTCGAATCCGAGTCGATCCAGCACTTCGAACAGCGGGATCCAGTAAACCCCGGTCGCCTCCATCGCCACCTGACGGATTTTGCAGGACTTCAACCAATCCCCCAACGCCGACAGATCCTCGGTGAACGCGGCAAACGACCGAATCGGTTGCGCATCTCGATCAGCCGGCACGCACACATAGTGCTCGCGAGATCCGATATCGACCCCCGCCGAGTCCGGATACACCACTGACAACACCTGCCTGGGTTCCTGCTTGCGCTTCATCGCACGCTCCTCCAACATGGGAATTGAGCGCTGGGTCAGGCCTCGGCTGAAGTTCAATCTCACACGAGGTCGCGACAGCAGTGACGCTGTCGGCCATCAATGTAATCGAAGCCGATCAAGGCCCAGGCCAAACTCTCACGCGGGCAGCGAGCACCAGTGCGGCGACGGCCTGGGCCCCAGCGCTCACCGCCTTTTACTCCCGAGCGGAGCGAGTACCACCTCCAGTTTGATGCGCGAATAAGCGCACCGACAGGGGCGACCGGGACTCTCACCGAACATCACGTAACCGATTGAAAGTAGGTCACGTTGGCCGCAGGCCTACGTGACATCGAAGTACCCGTCACGTAGCCCGCAACGCGGGCAACGTGACCATCGCGCGGTTCGTTGCGCGAACGAACAAGCGCACCGCCAAAGGGCGACCACACTCCTCGGCTAACCAGTGCGCTGCCGGCCACCTGCGTTCAGCGGGTGGGATCGACCTGCGGGATCAGCTCGGCAGGTGGAAACTGCACGTGGTAGCCGATGGATTCGAGGTTCTGCAGCACCAGGCGCGCATCTTCGCGCGCCAGCTTGCGCTGCGCGGTCAACTCAAAACGCAGCACCTCGTTGAGTGCACCGAGGCCCTGTTGCAGGGCCGTCGGCGTTTCTTCAGGCCTTCGGGATCGGCGACGTAGACGAAAGTCTCTGGGCGACGGGCGCTCTGTAAAGACGATGCAGGCATGAGATCGATCCACTTGGACGAGGTGGCAACGGGATCGCCGGGTTGCTCGGCGCTCTGCGAAGCGCGCCAGACGCAAAGACGCCGACTGCGAATTCGGCGATCCCGGATGGATCAGTGCTGCGCCCGGTCCCGATGCCAGCCGAAGTGCACGATCTCCAGATACAGGCTGTATCCGGCGGTGAACATCGGAAACAGGTTCTGCAGCACGCCACGAGTCCTGCTTGGCCGAGAACAGGAGTAGCTCCAGGGTCATCATGCTGCCGACCACGCTCATGCCAGAACACGCGCGGGATCACCGGTTTGCCGGCGCGCTTGGAGGCGATGAGCTGCACGACCCAGCGACCGCCAGGCATCAACGCGCCAGTATAGCCGATCAGCTTCCACCAGGTGACGTGCAGCCCGGTCCATTCCATCCACAACCAGTTCTTCGTTCACGACTCGAACTCGTCCACAGCGGTGAGCTTGCTGCGCTGGATCACCAGGCGACGCCACGCAGACCTTCAACCCGACCCAGGCGCGGCCGGTGCCGTACTTGGACTTGCCAGCAGTGCGTTCGCGATGGTTGACCGGCACGCTGACCGACCTACCAGCCGGCGCGGCTTGACCAGTGCCGGCGGGTAACGATGCTGTGATCGAAATACGGAAGATCGAGGAAGACTGCCCGTTCGAACGCTTCGGCCCTACAACCGGTGTCGGGGTTTCATCGCGCAGCAGGCGCGAGGACCCGGATAGCGTTGGCAATTTTCGAGGCCCAGCGCTTGCTGCCGCTGTCCTTGCGCTGCACGCGCCAGCCCGCGTAGAGCTTCACTCGGGCGTCGCCGGCATCGCGCGCAAGCAGCAGTTTCGGGATGTCCGCCGGGTCGTTCTGGCCATCGCCGTCGAGCGTGGCGATCCACGCCGCGCGCGCCGCCTTGACGCCCGTGCGCACCGCCGTGCTCTGCCCGCTCTGGCGCTGGTGGGCCTGGAACACGCGCAAGCGCGGATCTGTTTGCGCAGGCTGCGCAACACGCTCAGCGTATCGTCACGACTGCAATCGTCGACGAACAGCGCCTCCCATTCGATGTTCAGCGGCGTCAGCGCCGCTTCGATCTCGAGCAGCAAGGAGGTCACGTTGTCGCGCTCGTTGTGCACGGGAACGACGACGGACAGTTTCGGTTCGGTGGTCATCGGTGGATGCTTGGTAGGAGCGACGTGTACGTCGCGATGCTGTTGAATCTGACGGTCGCGACGTGCACGTCGCTCCTACGATGGCCAGGAATACTGCCGACACCACTCCACCAGCGGCGGCACGCCAGCCTCGATGGAGGTGCTCGGGGCGTAGCCGAAGGCGGCGCGCGCGGCGCTGACGTCGGCAAAGGTCTCCAGCATGTCGCCGCTCTGCATCTCGCGGTACTCGCGCAACGCCAGGCGCCCGGCGGCGATCTCGCTCAATTCGATGAAACGCATGAGGTCGACCGGTTCGCCGCGGCCGAGATTGTAAACCTGGTAGGGCGTCGCGCCGGTGGCCGCGGGCGCGTGGTCGAGCGCGCCAAGCACGCCGGCGACGATATCGTCGACATGGGTAAAATCGCCATCAGCCGTGGATTTGAACACCTGGATCGGCCGCCCTTCAATTGCGCGTGCAAACAGCAGCGGCGCCATGTCCGGCCGCCCCCCCACGGTCAGTACACGGTGGAAACGCAGCGCGGTGACCGGCATAGCCGGTACAGATGGGCATAACTGTACACCATCAGCTCGTTAGCGCCCTTGGTCGCCACGCATACAGCGACAGCGGCTTGACGCATCCACGCGGAAGGGTTGCGCAGTTCTGACCGTACGGGCTGGAGGTGCTGGCGCACACCAGATGCTCGACGCCGCCGTGGCGCGGGCCTCAGGTTTCGACGAAACCGACGGGTTGCTGTGCACGCCAGGCGCGCGGCGCCTGGATCGAATAGCGCACGCCGGCCTGGGCCGCCAGGTGCACCGCGCGGGTCGGCGGGTGTTCGCGCCAGATGCGCTCCAGCAGCGCGCCATCGCAGATACCGCCGGCGACCAGTTCGAGAAGTCGGCTCCGGCGCCCAGCGCGCGCGCGGTCGCGCTTCAGGGCCCGGCACATAGTAGTCGTTGATTGTCAGTCGAGCACGCGCTCGCCGCGCCGCCAGGCGCGGGCAACAAGCACGCGATGAATCCGGCGGCCCCGGTAACAGCACGGCCGGTCATGGCAGGGCAGTCGACGGCGGAATCCAGGGGCGCGAAGCGTAGCGGAAAGGGCTGGAAGGCATCCACCCGGCGCAACCGGCGCGGGCGCAGCTGGCGTTCAGCGCCAGCCCAGCACCGCTGCGGTCCGGCGCTGGTATCCTGTGCCGATCAATCCGTCAGAGCCGCCCGGTCGGGGCAAGCATGCGCGGGCTCTCCCACCTGAATCCGTTCGCCGCATCGGCGGCAGCACGCAAAGGTATCCATGGCAACACATCCGAGTTGATCCAGAAGGGCCAGGTCGACGAGGCCGAATATCGATTACGCGACCGCCTCAACGAGGCTCCGAACGGTCCCGGGCGCTCAACATGGCACGGCGTGGTGCTAGCGCGCGAAAGGGCGATGCGCTGGAGCGCGCAGCCATTTTCAAGCGCGCCATCGACGCCGCCCCGAGCGAGCCAGGCTATCTGGTGAATTACGGGCTGCTGCTGGCCCAGCGGGGCGATTCGCTGCGCGCGGCCGAATTCCTCGAACGCGCCGCGGCAGTCGATCGGCTTTGGTCGCGCGGCCACGCGCAACTGGGTGAGCTGGCGCTGTCCTCGGGCCAGATCGAGTCTGCCGAGCAGCGCTTTCGCACCGCGCTGCGTGCCGACCCTGGCGACGCCCAGGCCCACATTGGCCTGGCCCAGGTGTTGCTGGTGCGCGGCGACAACGATCAGGCGCTCGCCCACGCGCAGGCGGGAATCGAAAAACTGCCCGAGGACTCGCGCGCGCAGACCGTGCTCGGCATGGTGCTGCTGGCCAAGGGCCATCACGCCTTCGCCCGTCAGGCGCTGGACAACGCGCTGCGGCTGGATCCGTTCAACGTGCGCGTGCGCCATCTGGCAACCAGGCGCAGTTGCCGGCGACGGCGACGCCGCGCTGAGCACGCTGCAACGCCTGACCGACTTCACTGCGGACGACGCGCCGATGTTGGCGCGGATGTGCGATCTGACCTTGCGTTCGGGTCGCTTCGATGCCACCGCCGATCTGCTCGACAAGGCGCTGGTGCGGGTCGAGGTGAACCGTCGCTGGTGCATGCCGCGCCAGGGCGCTCGTGCGTGCCGGACACATCGACGACGCCATTTCGCTGCTGGGTTCCTATGCTAGCGCAAGCGCATCCATCGATCTGGAGCGCCAGCTCGGCCTGCTGGGCCGCCAGGGGCGCCGACGATGCTTATGCGCTGGCGCGCGACTGGGCCCAGGCGCAGCCATCAGGCCGACGCCCACGCCGAACGCTGGCCACCGGCGCCGAGATGCGCGGCGACG
>JADKFD010000050.1 GCA_016717705.1 Rhodanobacteraceae bacterium
GCTGAAGTAATCGCTGAAAGCCGCCTGCAGACCACTGCTGGCGGCGCCGAACAGACGTGCGCAGATCGCGCGCAGCGGCTGGAAGCGCGCCGAAACGCCAGGTCCGAAGCGGCAGCCGGCGCGCTCGCGGAAGACGGTGAGCCTTGCGGTGTCATCGGCGGACGTCTCCCAGCGCGCCGGCAAGCCCGCGGCGCGTCCCATCAGCTCCCCGGCGTAGCAAGCCAGTAGCCACAACAGATTGGCATCGCCTTGAGCTTGAACGAAGACCGCTTCGGGCGGCGGATTCTGCGCGCGCAGGGTGTCCAGAAAGCCATCGATACGCGCCAGACTGGCCAGTGTGTAATCCAGCCTGAGCGCGTGCAGTTCGTCCGCGCAGGCCAGTCCGCCGGGCACTTCCAGGCCGTGTTCGAAGGCATGCAGCGCGACCAGCGCGCGGGGTGTTCGTTCATCGTGGGGATTGTCATGAAGGTTGCCAAAAGTGATATTATGAGCGTTCACAGTCCAAACACCATGCTTCCGGATGTCCCTTAACCTCAGCGCTCAGTGTTACCTGCGCGTTCTCCGACAATCTCCCCATCGACGGCGGCTTTGCGCATCGCGAGGCGCTGGTTGGATGTGGTCTCGACTACAGCCTCGGCAGCCTCGATCGCATCGACGACTTCGTTGACCGCACATTGGCCACCCACCCGGCGATCGGCGCATGCCTTGCCGGCGACCGCGGCACGCAGAACTCGGTCTTCCTGCTGGCCTTCTATGCCGGCGAAGTGCTGGCGCGGGCGCTGCGCAGGACGCCGTCTGGACCAGCGGCAATCCACCGCAACCAGCGCCTGAAAAGTTGCCGATCGCCCTGCGCGGACTGCGTGGCAGCCTGCCGTGGCATTTTGATGTAACCGGCGCGGCCACCGTATACGCACCGCTCGCCAGCCGCTCGACCATCTCTTCACGGCCCCGCACCTGGGCTCCGGCGCTGCGGCACGCGCGTGCCTAGGTGCCAACGCGACGCACACGTTGCCCAGCCTGCAGTTGCCCCCGGCGCCCGCCGCCAACTGGCCACTGGGGCTGGCCGGCGAGCGGCCTGCGGTGACCGCGGATGCGCTTCCCGCGCTGCGCGCGGAGACGCCCGTCTGGGCCACCATGGAAACCGACGAACCGCTTAATCGATTGTTCGCGCACAGCGACCAACTGTTGCTGCGCGGCCGCGTGGTCTGGGGCGCGCTGGTGCAGGCCAACAATCTGCTGTTCGAACCCGAGTTCCGCTTTAGGTGCTCCCGGTGAAGTGGTCTACGACCCGCAGGGGCCGCAGCGAGCCCGAGGCGCTGGAGGCGATCGCGCGACTGCTGATGCGCTGCAAGCGCGACGACAGCGCGGGCGGCGACGACCCGGCGCTGCAACGCTACGGCGAGCATCTGCGCAACGAGCGCACGCGGATGTTCGGCTTTCCGCTAGCCGGCCGCCTGCTGCCGTACCCGCTGCTGGCCTCAACGACCTATTTCGACTAATGCCAGTTGCCGGACGGCATGCTCCAGCCGCAGTCATTTCCGCTGCTGGTCGACGCCGATGACCCCGGGCTGGTGCTGCCGCTGCCCGCTGCGCTGTGGCCGGAAGCGCTGCGCGATGCCTGGCTGGACATCGGCGAACAGCGGGTCGGCTTCCGTTTCGATCCGCGCGCGGCGCGCCACAAGATGGTCAGCGAGTTCGAACGCAAGCGCGCCGATCCAGCTCCGATCTTCCTCGAGGGCCTGCGCCATTTCCGCGGCGACGGCGTGCCGCGCGACTACCAGCGTGCGCGCGAACTGTGGGAGCAGGCCGCGGTCTGCGGCGGTGGCCATGCGCAGGCGCTGAACAACCTCGGCGTGATCTACGAGCAGGGCCTCGGCGTCGCCGTGGATGAGCAGCGCCAGTTCGCGTACTACTCGGCTGCAGCGATGCACGGTCTGGCCCTCGGCCAGCTCAACCTCGGCCGCTGGCATGTCGCCCAAGGCGATGTGAACGCCGCACTGCCCTACCTGCGCCAGGCGGCGGCGGCCGGCGAAGCCGACGCCGCGGATCTGCTGCGCCAGATCGCCGGCGAGCGCCCGGCCGCACGCCCGGTGGGCGGCCTGCTCGGCCGACTGACTTCCCTGCTGCGCCGCTGAAGCACATGACCCAACCGACGACTCCCGATCCCTTGCTGCACGGCCGCTACACCCAGGCGCAGTTGTTCGAGCGCTTCTTCAGCCGCTCGACCTGGTGGCTGCGCGACAACCTGAGCCGCTTCGACGGCGACCCACAGGCGCTGATGGCCACCCTGGCGCAGGCCGTGCCGAAGCAGGATTCGCTGCCCAGCGCACCTTCATCGGCAT
Source organism: Rhodanobacteraceae bacterium (assembly GCA_016717705.1). Classification (GTDB taxonomy): domain Bacteria; phylum Pseudomonadota; class Gammaproteobacteria; order Xanthomonadales; family SZUA-5; genus JADKFD01. The sequence continues at coordinate 2,343 of JADKFD010000050.1, forward strand.
GAGCTTGATGTGGCTGGGCCGCGAGGAGGGCAGCGCCGCAGTGCGCGACGTTGGAGGGCGAAGACGACACCGCGCGCCTGTCGTTCTCGACGAGCTGCGCCGCTATTCGGGATTGCAGCTTGACGCGCAGCGTCGCATCGACGGCACCACGTTGTCGTTCGACGACATCGCCGTCGACCTGGCGCCGCTGCTGGCAGACCCTGAGCGCGTCGGCGCGCAGTTCGCGCGCGAACTCTGCATCAAACATGCATTTCCCGCGGCGCGCCCGGCGCTCGCCGCGCTGCGCCCGCACCCGCAGTGGGCGATTGCACGCCAAGTGCTCAGTGGCTATCGCACACACGAACTCGACGAGGGCACGCTCGGCCTGTTCGAGCGCTGGCTGGGCGAACCCGGCATCCGCACCACACAATCCGATCGCGAGCGTTTGCACGGATTATGTCGGCTGCTGGCCGAATGGGCGGCCGGCAGCCGACATCCGGAGTGGCCGAAAAGTCTCGCCACGATTGCGCTGCGTACGTTGCAGCAGGCGATGGACGCGCACGATCGCGCTGCCCGGCTGCAGGTAAACGCGGGCGGCTGGCTGGATGTCGAAGCGCTGCCTCAGCGGTCGCGGCGAAGCGTCCGAGGCACGCCTGGCTGTTGCAGCGGATGGCGGCATTGGCGCAACTGCACCCCTGCTGCGCGCCCACGCACTGGTGCACTACCAGGCGATCGCCGGCAAGCCGCCACGCACGTGGCCGAGATCCTGTCCGAGCTGTGCGGCCCTGCCGCTCGATGAGCGGATCGGTACGACACTGCCGGCGCTGCTCGGCGCCGGCGCGGCCTGCTGAGTCAGGCCGCGCTCCGGCGAGGGCCTGGGAAATCCGCTGTGGACGGGCCCGTTGCTGGATCAGCGCCCACACTGGCCAGCGTTGGATGCGCCACAAACGGCCTCGTTGATGCTCAATGCGTTGCAGGAATGCACCACGGTGTCGCCGCTGCCGGAGTACGCGATCGAAGCACTTCTGCGCGCGCTCGACGCCAACGCCGAACCCGCCGTCCGCCTGCGTGCCATCGACATCCTCCGCCGCGCCGCCGCTGGGCCTGCATCGACATCCGCATCGACAGTTGGAGCTCGGCCGCATGCTGGCTGCGTGGCAGGTGCGCCTTGGCGATCGCGATGGCGTGGACCTGGCCCTGCTGCCGCCGTGGCAGGCGATGCGCCTGCATTGGCAACGCAGCGGTCTGGACTGGGCCGCCATCGCCAGCGTGTTGGCCGACGCCCGCATGATCGAGCAACCGACGGCATCGACCCTGGACGCGTTGCCACCGATCAACACGCTGGCGTCGGCCGACGAAGAGGACGACGTGCCCGACCGCGACCCGCTGCTCGATCTGTTCGAGCGCTGCGGTCGACCGCTGCACGAGGAACATCTGGTCGACAACGGTTACGAGCACCATCACGACCGCCTGTTCGCCAAGCTCGCAGGGCAGGTGCCCGCCGCTGCCAGTCGAATCGGTGCAGCAGCACGGCTCGATGCGCTTCGATGTCGTGAACACCGATGCGTCGACACTGGCCGACGCGCGGACTCCCCGTTCGCCGGCTTGCGCGGCGTGCCGGTAGTCAGCACCGAGGACAGCGCGCTGCAGGTTTGCTTCCGGCTCGACGGGGTCGACCAGCAATTCACCGTCTACCCGCAGGGCACGTGGATGGACGATGGCAGCGTCGTCGACGAACTCAATGCTCTGCTCGCGGTGCGCGGCCATCCCGAGCGCATCCGCAGCCTGCATCACTGGGCATCCTGGGGCTACGAAGGCGCGCACTACCTGTGCGTGCCGGCGACCGATTTCGATTGCATCGCCGAGCAGTTGCGTCTGCCGCTGCGCACACCGGCGCAGCACACGCCATCGGCGACGCGCCTGTTGGTGATGGGCGGCGACGCATCCGCAGAGGCCACCGCGGACGGCTACTTGTACGACTGGACCTTGCGCTTGCAGAACCCATTCGCCGGGAGCGAATTGGTGAAGGGACACGATTGGCGGAACTGATCAACGCACCCGTCAGTCACTTTTTCATGGAGGCCCCATGGGGGCCCGCCTGCCCTGTTGGAGATCCCAGTTTGGCCACCGATCCATCCTTGATCAGCTTTGAGCACTTCGTTGAAGCCTACCGGCAGCACATGAGTAGTCTGCCCGGTCACACCGAGGTCAAGATTGATGCAACAACGAGAACGCTCCGCTACCGGTTTGCGGGGCAGGTACACGGCCTGGATCTGACCAGGGCGTATGCCGACTTTGGTGCCGGCGACCGCTCGCTGGCGGCTTTCATCGAAGCTCGCGCAAATAGCCTTCCCTCACGGCAGTCTGAGGGTCCGCGGTCGTTGGAAGAAGCCGGGTCGCGGCTACTGCCGATGATTCGCGATCGACGCTATCTCGGCCTTGCGGTGCTCATGGCCCAGGTCTCGGCGCCAACCGCAGAGGTGCCGGCGCTACCCTTCCGCGAACTGGCTGGCGAGCTGGTGGTGACCTTGGCGCTGGATTCAGAGACTACGATTCAGACGCTTGCCGAGGCCGATCTCGCAGCCTGGGGGGTTGACTTCGATACCGCCTGCGAACGCGCGATCGCCAATCTGCGCCGTCGCGGTCTACCTGCGATGGAAGAGCTGGCACCGGGGCTCTATGGCTCGCGCGGCGGAGATCCATATGCGGTCTCGTGTCTGCTCCTGCCCGAGTTGACTTCATCGCTGCCGCTGCGCGGTGAGGGCCATCGCCAGCCTTCCGGCTTCCGACCTGTTGCTGCTGGCCGGCTCGCAGGATTCTGCCGCGCTGGCGGCGCAGGCACAGCTGACGGTCAATGTCATCGCAGAGGCCCGCCGTCCGCTCTCGGCCCAGTTGATCCAGCGCAGTGCGCAGGCTTGGGTCACGGCTGACCAGGCGCTTTTCCGCCACCCTGCACTGGTGCGGGCCGGGCATGTGCTATTGCAGCGCGACTACAAGCAGCAAGCCGAACTGTTGAATGCGCTGCATCAAGCGCGCGGCGAGGACATCTTTGTTGCCAGCTACTTTCTCGGGGCCAAGAGCGAAAGCGAGCCGCTGTTCAACTACACGCAATTCACTGAAGGCGTCACCCACGCGCTACTGCCGAGGGCCGACCATCTGGGGTTCTTGACGCGCGCCCAGGAACTGCTGGTGGTGCCCTGGTCACTGGCCGAGCGCGATTGGGCGCCGCGCTGGAACCGGCGATGGTCCCGGCGCGTTACCGGCTGCGAAGCTTCCCCGACCCGGCGCAACTGATGATTCTGCGCGATGGGGCGGTGCTTCGGCAGGACCTGCTGCGCCGGAACAGATCATGGCTGCAATGGCGGAAGACTTCCGTCGCGCCTTTGAAGCACAGCTCGGGCGGCAGCTTCCTTGCGATGGTAACGGCGTCCGTGTCCTCGAACAGATCATCGAGGAGCAGCGCCTGCAGTTCGAGGCGCCGCCGCAGAAGATGCTGATGGGCATCGCTGCCGTGCTGGGCGAAATCCTGGTCCGCCAGTTCGGCGCTACGTGGATCAGCCACAAGGACGGTTACGCAGTTCGCTTCGAAGCCAATTCCGGCGTTGTGCCGCTGGAGAGGGTCGCCCGCCAATGGGACAAAGGCGGCGCCGGTGGCAACACGCTCAGCGCCTTGTTTGAAACGATTCGGCAGCGTAAGGCCGGAGCCAACGCAGATGCCCGAACGCAGACGCCGGCAAGCCAGGCCGTGGACGCGCAAGCACCCCAAGCTGCGAGCCCAGCGCCATCCAGTCGCTTTCGCATCGCCGCGCAAGTGCCCGATACACAGATGGCGCAGCTGATCGAAAAGACGCGCAGCAAGATCGCCGGACTGCGCCAAACGGCGGCGACGGGCACCTTGAAACGCATGCGCGCAGAGAACCCGACCTGGGTGACCTATCGCGATCCGCTGCACGAGGTCAGCCGGCAGCAAGACTTGTTGCTCGCTGAAGGCGAGGTCGTGTGGGCGGCGCTGGTGATGGCCAATCAACTCCTGTTCCAGGCCGGCCACGAGGATTGCCCGGGCCTTCTGGCGTACAGCACCGACCCGTATTTCGACGCCCGCCCACACGAGCTGCAGGCGATCGCGCGACCGTATCTTCGAACTCAAAGCACAGTCCCCGAGGATCGGAACTGCGGGCGCTGGCGCGCCTGGTGACCGAGGAGAGTGACCGTGGCATGGGCTGGCGCGTGCCCGAAGCGCTGACCGATCGCGACGTGCGCGGATCGATATTCATGGCCTTCCGCAAGCATTTGCCGCGCGGCGTCCTGCTTGGTTCGCGCTTCCCGATTCTGGTCCATGCCACGACCCCGGCGGTGATGTTCCTTCCCGTCGAGGCGTGGCCTCCCGAACTGGTCCGCAGCTGGAAGCAAGGCGGCGACCAGCGCTCCTTCGAAGACCTTCGTCGGCTCCCGGAAGGGCTGCGGGTGGTCATCGATCCGGGCGTCGTCACCGCCGACTTGCAGCGCGCTGCCGAATACGTGTGGCGCTTCCACACCACTGTGGAAGCCTTGCATGCGGAGCTCACCATCGTCGAGTTCGGCTGTCTGCGTTGGATCGGTGGCAAGTGGCGGGCGGGTGTCGACGGAGAGATCGCGCTCGGATCGGCTGAATTCGCCGAACGTTATGCCCGCCCCGGGGCCCTACTGGCATTGGGCCAGCTTGCCACGGATTCCACCAGTGAGATCCGCAAGTCGTTTTCCGCCACGCGCGCGCCGGCTGTTCATTTCATCGGCCAGGATGCTGCGGGTGCGCTGTTTCGCGGCGAGGCTGAGCTGGAGTTGCGAGGTACCTTGGTGCCACTCGACAGTGTGCCGCCCAAGGACGACAAGCCGTCTGGCGGGCTCGCGGCAATCAGCCGACTATTCGGCAAGAAGCAGTCCGACGAACTGCGCTTCGATGGCGTCTACCGGACCAAGTTTCTTCCCCACGATGAGGCCGACGACAGCTATTGCTATCTGCGCCTGTATCCCGACGGGAAAGCGTTATGCATGGTCTCGACCGATCCGCCGTCCGAGTTCGCCCGGCGTTTCGACCAGAAGAATCTGGCGATCGCGAAGGGCACCCATAGCGTCAAGGGCGACACGATTCGTATCGAGATACGCGCCAGCGACGCTGCGCTCGAGTTCACTGGCAGCATCGAGCGCAACCGCATGCTGCTCAGCACGCGCGGCTTCAACAATCGCCCCACCGGGCAGGACGAGTTCCTGTTCATGGGGTGGCGGCCTTGATGCGGCAACGACGCTGGCCGCGTGGCGCGGCGCCGAGGGGGAGCGGGACGCGATCACGCCCCGGTCGGCCCAGCGCATGTTGCGTCAGGGGGTGGGCCCTTCGCGCAGGCGTTGCCGAAACGGGCCCTATCTGTGTGCCATGACCCGCTATTGCCACCGTCATTGGCCATCGGGGTCGCTTGCCGGGGCGGGGGCTTGCCCGCGGCTTGCGCGCTTGGTTGGCCTGATGCCTGTGCGCGGGAGCGGGACGGCGGGGCTCGGCGGAGCAACCTCGCGCGCCGCGCCAGCCCGTGCCCATGCCCATAGCGGGGGGTTCATGACCCCTTCTTCCCCGGCGCCACGCGCTTCATCAGCGTGTCGAGTTCGGTGCGCACCGAGCGCACCTGCTGCCAGATGTCGTGGTCCAGCGTCATCTTGTGGTGCAGCGCAGAGACCAGCGGCAGCAGGGTTTCTTCGTAGGCCTTGGCCATGCGCGCCAGGGTTTCGGCGAGTGCCGGTGGCATGTCGAGGCGCGGGTCGGCGGGTTCGCGGGCGAGCAGTTGGCGGATGTCGGCGAGGGACTTGAGTGCGTCCAGTGCTTCGCGCGTGCCGGCGGATTGCTCGTTCTGCTTCTGCAATTGCTGGGCGATGTCGGCGAGCACCTGCGCGGCGCGGGTGGCGCCGTCGGCTTCCTTGCCGCCCTGTTTCATCAGGCGCTGGAAGTTGTCGACCAGGGATGACCAGCGCGCCTTTTCGTCTGCATTCGGCTGGCCGATCAGGTGCGCCAGCTTGAGCAGGTTCTCTTCGGCGCGCGCGCCCAGGGTTTGCGCTTCGCCGCGGTAGTGGTCGCGGATCAATGCATCGAGTTCGGCGTCGGTCATCAGCGGCGACAGCTGCGCCGCCAGCTTGACCATGTTGCGATAGCTGCCCTGCAGCTTGAACGGCGGCTCGCGGCGGTAGGCGTCGTCCTGCGCGGCGCTGGCGACATAGGCGGCATTGACGCGTCCGAGCACATCGCGCACGGCGACCATGCGCTTGACGATCTCGACCAGTTCGACGCCACCGGGCAGGCCGGTCGGCAGGGGTTCGTCGTCGCCGCGGGCGATGCGCAGCACCGACAGGATCTCGGCGCGCGGGCGCTCTGCCAGCGGCGCTGCGACCGGGTTGGCGGTCAGTGCGTTCTCGATGTAGCTGTCGGCGAACAGCGCCTCGCGGCCGCTGAGCACATCGCCCAGGTTGTAGACATCGGCGCGGTTGGCCAGCATGTCGGGGATGCGGAACACCTCGCCGGTTTCGGTGTACGGATTGCCGGCCATCACCAGCGCGAAGCGTTTGCCGCGCAGGTCAATGGTGCGGGCGACGCCGTCGATCACCGCATCGATGCGCCGGGTGCCGTCGGCCAGCGAGATGAACTTCTGCAGGAACTCCGGCGAGCAATGCTGGATGTCGTCGACATACAGCATCACGTTGACGCCCATCGCCAGGCCCAGGTTCAACTTGACCAGTTCCTCGGCGGCGCCGCGCTGCTCGACCTGGGCCGGATCGAGCGCGGTCACGTCGTGGCCGAGCGTCGGGCCGTTGACGCGCACGAAGATCATGCCGAGTCGATCGGCCAGATACTCCATCAGCGTGGTCTTGCCGTAGCCCGGCGGCGAGATCAGCAACAACAGGCCGGAGCGATCGCTGCGCTGGTCGCCGAGCGTACCGATCTGCTTGGCGAGGTTGTTGCCGATCAGCGGCAGGTAGACCTCGTCGATCAAGCGGTTGCGCACGAAGCCGGCGATCGGCTTGGCGAGGAAGCGATCCAGCCCCAGGCGCTTGCGCTCGCGTTCGCTGACGCGGTGGCGCAACGCAGCGAAGGCCTGCCATTCGGGCGCGACGGTTTGTTCGTGCTGCGACAGGCGGATCAGGAAATCGGGGAAGTCGAGCGTCATCGCGCCGCCCTGCACGCGCGCGTGCTCGCCGCGCAGACCGTCGATGCGCACATGCAGTTCGACATTGACGCGCTCGCGCGGCAGCGCCGGGAAGCACAGGATGGCGGCCGCTTCGAGCGCCACGGCGGGCGGCGCGGGGGCCGATCTGCGCGCACCAGGCGCAGGCCAGCGCCAGGCGCTCGCCGTCGGCCAGGGGCGCTTCGAGCGCGGCCAGCGCGGTCGCGGCAGTTCGCGGGCTCACGCGTTCGGCCAGATCGAGCGCCGCGGCGCTGCTGGCGAACGCGGGTGCCAGCGCGCTCAGGCTGGCGGCCAGATGGCGCGCGGCGGCATCCACGCTGCTCGCGTCCTGGGCGAAACCCAGCGCGCTGGCGACCGCGGTCAGCGCGGTCTGCCACGATGGCGGCAGCGGCATCGCATCGCCACGCGCCAGGAACCAGTTCAGACCAGCGGCCAGCGTGCGCGCCGATTGCTGGCCGGCCGTGTCGAGTTCGGCGAACCAGGCCTGCGCCAGCACGCGCGCAGTGGCCGGCCAGCGCAGTTCGCCGGCAGTGGCGGCGATGCGCGAGCGCGCGCACGATCAGCGCCGCGTCGGCATCGTGCACGCCGCGCTGGTAGTCCTCGGCGGGATATTTCTGCGCCTCGTCGGCAGCGATGTCGGCCAGCGTAGCGCCGTCGCCAGTGCGCAGCGCGGCGTCCAGCGCGCTGTCGCCACCCTCGGCGCGACGCCAGATGCGCCAGGCCAGATATTCGGCGCGATACACCGCGTCGGTTTCATTCGGCAGCGTCTGGCCCCAAACCTGACGATGTTGCTCGGCCGCGGGCTCGTCGAGCTGCACGCGGTAATCGGTGCCGGTCAGTTGCAACGACAGGCCGCGCGCGTCGTGCAGCAGCGCCAGATCGAGCGGGCGGCGTTCGATGGTGAAACGGTGGCGACCGAGCGCCATCGAGGCGCCCGACGTTCCCAGATCCAGTCGATCGCGCAGATCGCGTAAGCCCGCTTCCTTGAGGCTGCGCAGCCGGCCGGCGAGTTCGTCGGCCTGCACCGCCGCACCGAGCTTGCGCAGGTCTTCGATCTGCGTGCTGGCGCGTTCGACCAGCAAATCGCTGGCGAAGAAGGCGTGCAGTTCGTCGGCGTCGGTGAGCTTGGCGACGCGCCGCGGAATGCCGTCGAGCACGCGCGCGATAGCTTCGCGCAGACCCTGCGCACGCTTGTCGCGCGCGGCGGCGATCTGCTCGCGACGGGCGGCAAAGGCTTCGAGCGCCGACTCGCGACGCGTGGTCAGTTCGACCAGAAAGCCCGGTTGCGCGCCAAAGCGCCCTTCCAGTTGTTCGATGCTGCCGAGCGTGCGCGCCAGCGCCTCGTCGATCGCTTCCGGCGTATCGGCGCGCGACAACAGGTTGGTCAAGGACTGTTCGAGCACCGTCAGTTGCGCGCCGAATTCCAGGCCCTGCTCCTGCTCCAGCAGGATCTCGCGGCGGCTGCGCAGCGCGGCGCGGATGCGGTTGACCTCGGAATACAACGATGAGGTCTGGCCGAGCAGCGTTGCGCGCTGCTGCGCATCGGTCTGCTCGAAGCTGGCGATCAGCTCGGACAGGCCATCGAGCGATTCGGCCAGCGCATCGAGCTTGTCGCTGATCGGTGCCAGTGCCGAGGTCGACTTCGCCACGTCGACCGCTGCCGTGGCCTCGGTGAGTCCCTTGCGCAGCGAGGCGAAAGCCGCCGGATCGGCAAAGAACTTCAGCGCGCGCTCGCCGATGCGGTTCAGTTCCTCGGTCAGGCGCGCGTCCTGCGCGTCGACCGCGGCAATGTCGACATGCGCCTGCTCGCGCAGCCCGGTCAGCTCGCCGCGCTTGCGCTTCAGCGAGCGGATCGCCTCGGTGAAATCCTCCGGCTTCTGCCACAGCAGGCTGACCACGCGCGACAGCAGTTCGCTGACCTGCTGCGTCGCCGCCTGCACCGCCTGCTGCGCCGACTGCTTCGCTCGTTCGAGCTTCTCGAAGGCATCCAGCGCCTCGCGACCGCTGCGACCGAGCAGCGACACATCGGCGGCGATGCGCCCGAGTTCCTCTTCGCCCAGCCAGGGATGGGCGTCGACACAACGCGCCGCCAGCTTGAGCAAGCGATCGTAGGAGGCTTCGCTTTGCGCATCTTCGGCCAGCCGCGAGAGCTCGCGCAACTCGGCCAGCGCGCGCACCACGTTGGCATTGCCCAGGCGCCCGAGCAGGCCGGCGACCTTGGGCTGCGCGCCGGCGTGCTCGTCGGACGCGAACGGCGTGCGCCACAGCTGCATGGTGTGCAGGCGCGAGGCGTCGGTGCCTTCCGGCGTGACCAGCAGGATGCGGCCGTCGTCGAAGCGCGCGTAACCGGAGGCCAGCAGCGGCTGGCCGATGGCGCGGTCGATCAGGTTGTAGGGCAGCAGCGCGTAGTCGCCGCGCGCGCTGTCGTAGAACACGTAGAGCACGTCCTCGCCGCTCGGCGCGCGCACCGTGCGCTTGAGCCGATAACCGCGGAAGTCGTGTCCCAGGTCCTTGAAATGCTTGAAGTCGCCGGATTCGAGGTAATAACCGCCGGGGAACACGATGCCGTGGTCTTCCGGCAGTTCGACGCAGGAATCGCCGATCTCGTCGATGCGCACGACCTGCTTCAGGCGCTTGTTGTAGACCAGGTGGCGCACGACGGTTTCGCGGTACGGACGAATCGCCAGCACGATCAGCGTGCGCAGATCGGCGTAGCTGATCTCGGCGTCGGCCAGCGCCTGGTTCTTGTCGTCGACCGCCTCGGCATAGATCCCGAAGCCCGTTTCGGTGTTGTTCTCGATCTTGACCGTGAGGTCGCCGCCAGTGGTTTCGACGAACACCGTGTCGAGGATATTGACGTGCGGATGGCGCCCGAGCACGTGTTGCTCGCAGGTCACCGGCACCCATTCGAAACTGTGCGGCGACGGCAATACGTGGTCGCGTTCGCCGCGGTTGTCGATGTAGGTCAGCGCGCCGCCGCGCTCGATCGCAAAGCGGAACACCCGCTTGTCGCCCGGCTGGCTGCCGGTGCGGAAGATCAGCAACAGGCGCTCGCCGGCGATCCGCAATTGATCGAGCGAGGTGGCCTTGTAGTAGGTGTAGAGCTCGCGGAAATCGGCAACGAAACGCGCGTCGTCGAGGAAGGTCCCGGCGACCGGAACCGACGTCAGGTCATCGCCCGCTTCGTTGAGCCGGTACAGGCAGAAGACGTCGTCGACCCGCGTCTCCTTCTTCAGCCCGAGCGTGACCTCGTAGCCGAACAGCAGCAACTCGCCCACGCGCACGATGTCGCGGGCAACGCAGTTGTGTTCGGTGCGGGCGGAGAGCCGCGCGAGGAGCTTTGGCTCAATGCGGCCGAAAGTGTTGATGCGCTTCGTATTCAGCGCATCGGTCTTGGCGCGCAGCGTCTCGGCGGCGGCGGCCAGGCGCTTGCGCAGGAGCTCGAAGGTGGCGGAGGAGGCGGTCATGGGGGGGCGAGGCGGGGCTGGGGCGGGGCTGGGGCGCTGAAACGGCCTCTCCGGTCCGGGGTGGCTGCGCAGGGGTCGCGCCGGGCCGACCGGGCGCAACGCCGCTGCAAGGCACGCCCGGCGCTTTCGCGATGGGCGCGGCCGCCGGCGCAACTGGTGCCCGCGGCGCGCCGCCCGGCACTGCGCAGCGCCGGAGCCGCGGCTACAGACAGCGTAGCGCCTTCGCGCCCCAGCCCCAGGCCCCAGCCCCGCTTCTGCACCGGCTCAGCCCTCGCCCACCAACTTCTTCAGCAACTCCACGCCCTTGGTATTGCCGCCCGCCGCGAGCTTCTGCATCAGTGCGGCCACCGACAAATCGCGCACGGCGTCCGCGCCGCCCACCGAAGCAACCAACTCCTTGGCGTCTTCGATCAAATCCCGCTTGCCCGCCTTGTGCTCGGCGAAGGCCTTGCTCAGCAGCTTGCTGTGATCGACGGTGCCGTCGATGGCCTTGCCGATCGCCAGGCTGCGCATGAAGCGTTCGAAGTACTCGCCGTCGCCGCCGACGATCTCGATCTTCGCCGCCTGCAGCGCACGCGACAGCACCACGGCCTGTTCCTTGGCGATGGCCTGGTTGGCGTCGATGCCGCGCAGGGTTTCGGCGTGGCTGTAGTCGAGCTGCATGCGCTGTTCTTCGTGGGCGCGGGTTTCCGGGCTCATCTTGGTCATCGCCTCGAACTTGGCGGTCAGGCCCTCGGACTCGGCGGCGAAGCGCGCGGCGATCGAGGCCGCCTCGGCGGCACCGAACTTCTCCTTGCCGCTGGCCTCGGCCTCCAGTTTCAGCCGCAGCGAATCGGCATGGGCGACGCCCTGCTTGGCCACCGCATCGGCATCGGCCAGCTTGACCTGCGCCTCGGCCACGCCCTGCTTCTCGCGACCGATCGCCTCGGCCTCCATCTTCGACTGCAGCGCATGCGCGTGGGCATCGCCGAGCTTGACCACGGCGTCGGCGTCGGCCAGCTTGATCCGCGCGGCGACCAGGCCTTCCTTCTCGTGCGCGTCGGCCTTGGCGATGGCGACCTTGGCTTCGGCCAGGCCCGCCGCAGCGGCCACCGCCTCGATACCTTCCGCCTCGCGCTTCTTGGCGTCGGCCATCTTGCCGGCGACCGCCAGCTTGGCTTCGGCCAGGATCTGTTCTTCGCCCGCCTTGTGCTTGGCGCGCTGCTCGTCGCCGGCGGCCGACTTGACCTCGGCGATGTACTTTTCTTCGGCCTGGCCTTCGGCGAGCACGATGGTGCTCTTGCGCGTGCGTTCGGCGTCGGACATCACGCGCACGTTCTTGATCTCTTCTTCCTGCTCGGCGACGGTGCGCTCGACCACGATGCGCTCGCGGATGACGTCGGCGATCGCCTTCTTCTGCACCTCGACCGCCTTTTCCTTCTCGATCGTCTGCAGCGTCACTTCGCGTTCGCGATCGACGATCTCCAACTGGCGCGCACGGGTGACCTTTTCTTCCTCGATGGCGACCGCGCGCAGGCGGTTGTTGTGCGCCACTTCGGTCTCGCGCTTGACGTTCTCCGTCTGCACCGCGATCTGCTGATCGGCCAGCAGCCGCGCCAGTTCCGACTTGGAGCGTTCCTCCGCCTGCACCTTGGCCGCTTCGGCTTCCTCGCGCGCCTTGGTGATCGCGATCTCGCGCAACTGATGCGCCTGCGCGTAGGCTTTCTGCCGGTCCAGTTCGAGCACCGCCTCGGCGGTTTCGACGTCTTTCTTCTTGATGCGCATTTCTTCGTTGCGACGGAACTCGTTGGTGCGGATGTTCTCTTCCGCGGTGAGCTCGGTGATCTTCTTGATGCCCTGGGCATCCAGGATGTTGTGCGGATCGAGCTTTTCGAGCGGCGTCTGTTCCAGGTAGTCGATGGCGGCATCTTCCAGCACATAGCCGGAGAGGTCATCGCCGATCTGGCGCACGATCTCGTCGCGGAAGCGGTCGCGCGCCTGATACAGATCGACGAAATCCAGCGACTTGCCGACCGTCTTCAGCGCTTCGGAGAACTTCGCCGAGAACAGATCCTCGAGCGTGTCCTGGTGACTGGCGCGCACGCAACCGATTGCCTGGGCGACGCGCAGCACGTCCTCGGCGGTCTTGTTGACGCGCACGAAGAACTTGACCTTGATGTCGGCGCGCATGTTGTCCTTGCAGATCAGGCCTTCCTTGCCCGAGCGCTCGATCTCGATGGTCTTCATCGAGACATCCATCTCTTCGACCTTGTGCAGCACCGGAATCACCAGGCGCCCGGTGAACGTCACCTCAGGCTCGGCGCGCATGGTGTTGACGATCATCGCGTGGCCCTGCTCGACCTTGCGATAGAACTTCGCGATCAGCGCCAGAAAGCCGAAAAGGAAGATCACCAGAACGACAACACCGGCGATCAGTACGAGGATGGCTTGGTCCATGGGGTGCTCCGCTGGGGACTGGCGTGGGATTTGGTGAATCGGGAGGATCAGTGGGGAGCAGCGCAAGGACGCAAACGGGAAGGGACCGAGGAGGGACGAGGGAATGGCAAGATGCTGCCCAGCGCGCCAATCCGCCTTTGGCTCCCTTGCGCCCTGGGCCCCGCGTCCCTGCGGGCCAAACTTTCACGAGGCCTCATACGCCTCAACCCGATATCTCCCGCTCTTCGGGTCAAGATCGATGATCAGCGCGCTGGAGCCCTTGGTCAGGGTGTTCGGGGTTTCGGCCCAGACGCGGACGTTCAACGGGGCGCCGCTGCCGACGGTCACTTCGGCCTGGCCGAACTTCTCGTCGACGCTCAGCGTCAGGATCTTGCAGGCCTTGCCGAGCACCGATTCCTGCTTGGCACTGACATGCACGACAAACAGCGGCTTCAGGGGTCGCAGGGCCTTGGCGGCCAGCGGCACGGCCACCACCAGGGCGGCGACCAGGATCAGCGAGCCAGCGATCCACGCGGGCAGTGGAATCCATTTCCACGCCAGTGCCACCGCCAGCAGCGTCAACAGCCACCAGAAGAACACGATGCCGCTGATCACGATCGAGAACGGCAGCTTGTCGAGGCCCAGCGCCATCAGCGTTTCTGGCGCCTCGCTGTGCTCGCCGCCGCCGTGTTCGGGCAGGTCGACGTCGGTGTCGAAATGCGGCCCGAAGGAATCGAAATCGAGCACGCCAGCGATCGCCAGCAACCAGAACACCAGCAGCGCGCCCATCAGCACCGACGGCACCAGTCCGGGAAAGTGGGTCAGCAGATCGAGAAAGCTGTTCATCGCTTGGCACCCTTGCGTGCGGTGTGTGTCGTGGTCTGTGCTTCGGCAAAAGCGATCAACTCGGCGTTGACCCGCTCCTTGATCGCCAGGTGATCAGCCGGATCCAGTCTGTAACGTTTGCCGAGCAGTTGGTAGTCCTCCGGGCTCAAGCTGACCGTCAGCCGCGGTCGTTTGGCCTGGCGGATCACCGGCAGATCGAGCACCACGCGGATCTGGTCGGAATTCGACAGATTGGCGTCGAAAGCCGCACGCCGCACCGCCTGGATCACCGCCTCGGACACGTCGAAAGCCACCTGCACCGCACGCAGCGCCGGTTGCGCGGATTGCCAGCGGGTCGGGAGGTTGGTGGGTTTCATGCGAAGCACGGAGTAGGTGACGGGGCTGGGGCTGGGGCGTGGCGCGAAGGGCGACAGTGGGAGCGCGCCACCGTCGCGATCTCTGCCACGGCGCAGCAACGAGCTCGGCGGGTAAACCCGCTCCCACAGGTGCAAGGCTAAGCCATCGCCCTTGCCCCGTGGCCCGCGCTTGAGCTGGTCCATCACCTTGCCGGGCCGCTGGTGCTGAAAGCCGCCCGCCTTCTCGCGGGATTTCTTCGGTGTACCGTCCGGCGCCGCAGCCTGGGTTGCCTGACTCGCCGCCAGTACCGATCGCGCCATCGCCACATCGCGATTGAACGCGCGCAGTTGCGCGTCGATGCGGTCGTGCACGGCGGTCAAGGTTGCGATATGGGTATCGAAGCTGGCGACCATGTCGCCCTCGTGAGCAACCGCGGTGGCCAGCTCGGACAAGCGATCGCGGAAACGCTGGTGCTGGTCCGGATCGCGCGTCAGCGCCTCGAACTGCGCCTGCGCGCGCAGCATGCGCCGGCGCGCCGCTTCGGCGCGTGCCTTGGCGTCGGCCAGCTCGCGCGAGGTCCGCTCCAGCAGCGCCTGCGCCTGCTTGACCGTCGGCGGCTCCAGCGCCGAGCCGTCGGCACCGGGCCCGAGCGCCTTCCATTCGTCTTTCAGCAACCCGAGCACTTCGTCCCACCAGGCCATGGTCGTTCTCACACCAGGAAGTCGGCCAGCGTCGCCAGGGCGTCGCGGCCGTTGTCGCTGAGGGTGGCCAGTTCCAGCGCCATGTCCTCCGGCGTCGCCGCCGGACTCAAGGCGCCGACCAGCACGAAGTGCTCGCCGATCCGGCCAAAGGCCGACAGCGGCACGCTGGGATTGAGATCGAGCAGGGTCTCCAGCAGCTTGCTGCGCTGCTTCGGTTTGACGTCGGCATCGCGCCACAGATAGCTGATGCACAGCAACTGGCTGTCGGCGTCGGTGACATAGATCGGCAGGCGATCGCCGGTCGGAAACGAAACTTCGATCACCGGCACATCGCCCGGCATCGAGCCGACTTCGATCGACGCGGTCAGCAGGTGGCGCTTGAGCAGCGGCACACTGCGTTCGATCAGGGACACCAGCTTGCGCGGCCTGGCCATCGACTGCCCGCCTCCTTGAGCGGGTCAGACGCTATGTGCGATGGAAACCAAGCTATCGCGCCCAGACATAGTATGTCAAGACATTTTATGTCGAAGTGTTGCCGTTGGTCTCGTAGCCCGGTGTACGCGCCGCCCAGCGCGCGTCACGAGCCTTCGGGCCAACGTGACGACGGCACTTCGCCCGGTGAACGCGATGGAGCCGCGTACACCGGGCTACGAACTGCGGCTCACACCTTGTCGAACACCACCCGTCCGCCCTCGGCCCGCGCGCGTACGGTATCGCGCGGGGCGTAACGCCCGGCCAGCACTTCCTTGGCCAGCGGGTTCTCGATCAGGGTCTGGATCGCGCGCTTGAGCGGGCGCGCGCCGTAGACCGGGTCGTAGCCGTAGTTGCCGATCAGGGTCAGCGCCGATTCGTCCATCTCGAAGCGGATGTCGCGTTCGGCCAGGCGCTGCGCCAGGTGCTGGGTCTGGATCAACGCGATGCGCGCGATCGCCGCCTTGTCGAGCGGATGGAACACCACCAACTCATCGAGGCGATTGATGAACTCGGGACGGAAGTGCTGCTGCACGATGTCCATCACCGCGTTCTTCATGCGCGCGTAGTTGTCCTCGCCGGCCAGTTCCTGGATCACCTGCGAGCCCAGGTTGCTGGTCATCACGATCACCGTGTTGCGAAAATCCACGGTGCGGCCCTGGCCGTCGGTCAGCCGCCCGTCGTCGAGCACCTGCAGCAGCACGTTGAACACGTCGTTGTGCGCCTTCTCGACCTCGTCGAGCAGGATCACGCTGTACGGGCGACGGCGCACGGCTTCGGTCAGATAACCGCCCTCTTCGTAGCCGACGTAGCCCGGGGGCGCGCCGATCAATCGGCTCACCGAGTGCTTCTCCATGAACTCGCTCATGTCGATGCGCACCATCGCTTCCTCGGTGTCGAACAGGAAGTTGGCGAGCGCCTTGCACAGCTCGGTCTTGCCGACGCCGGTGGGGCCGAGGAACAGGAAGGAACCGTTCGGGCGCTTGGGATCGGACAGGCCCGCGCGCGAGCGACGGATGGCATCGGACACCGCGCTGACCGCCTCGTTCTGGCCGACCACGCGCTGGTGCAACTCGTCTTCCATGCGCAGCAGCTTCTCGCGCTCGCCTTCGAGCATCTTGGACACCGGAATGCCGGTCCAGCGGCTGACCACTTCGGCGATCTCGTCCTCGGTGACCTTGTTCTTCAGCAGTTGGAAGCCCTTGTGCTCGGTCGCGCGCGCCGCGGCCAGTTGCTTCTCCAGCTCCGGAATGCGGCCGTACTGCAGCTCGGCCATCTTCGCCAGATCCTGCGCGCGCTTGGCGGCGTCGAACTCGTAGCGCGCCTTTTCCAGCTGTTCCTTGATGTTGGTTTCGCCCGAAACCGCGGCCTTCTCGCCCTTGAGGATCTCCTCCAGGTCCGACAGCTCGCGCTCAAGTTTGCCGATCGACTCTTCCAGCTCGCGCAGACGCTGCTTGCTGGCTTCGTCGGACTCCTTCTTCAACGCCTCGCGCTGCATCTTCAGCTGGATCAATCGACGTTCCAGCCGGTCCATCTCTTCCGGCTTGGAGTCCATTTCCATGCGGATGCGGCTGGCCGCCTCGTCCATCAGGTCGATGGCCTTGTCCGGCAACTGCCGGTCGGCGATGTAGCGATGCGACAAGGTCGCCGCGGCGACGATCGCCGGATCGGTGATCTCGACCCGGTGATGCAGCGCGTAGCGTTCCTTCAGGCCGCGCAGGATCGCGATGGTGTCCTCGACCGAGGGCTCGCCGACGAACACCTTCTGGAAGCGGCGTTCCAGCGCGGCGTCCTTTTCGACGTACTTGCGGTACTCGTCGAGCGTGGTCGCGCCGATGCAGTGCAACTCGCCGCGCGCGAGCGGGTTTGAGCATGTTGCCGGCGTCCATCGAGCCTTCGGCCTTGCCGGCGCCGACCATGGTGTGCAGTTCGTCGATGAACAGGATGACCTGCCCTTCCTGCTTGGAAAGATCGTTCAGCACCGCCTTCAGGCGCTCCTCGAACTCGCCGCGGAACTTGGCGCCGGCAATCAGCGCGCCCATGTCCAGCGACAGCACGCGCTTGCCGCGGATGCCCTCGGGCACCTCGCCGTCGACGATGCGCTGCGCCAGGCCTTCGACGATGGCGGTCTTGCCGACGCCGGGCTCGCCGATCAGCACCGGGTTGTTCTTGGTGCGCCGCTGCAGCACCTGGATGGTGCGACGGATCTCCTCGTCGCGACCGATCACCGGATCGATCTTGCCCTCTTCGGCGCGCTTGGTCAGGTCGATGGTGTACTTCTCCAGCGCCTGGCGCTGTTCCTCGGCATTGGCGTCCTGCACCTTGTCGCCGCCGCGCATGCCGGCGATCGCCTGCTCGATGCGCGCCTTGTCGGCCCCGGCGGCCTTCAGCGCCTTGCCGACCTCGCCCTTGTCGTCCAGCGCCGCAAGCACGAACAGCTCGCTGGCGATGAAGGCATCGCCGCGCTGCTGCGCCAGCTTGTCGGTCAGCATCAGCAATCGATTCAGGTCATTGCTGATGCTGACGTTGCCCTCGTTGCCCCTGACCTGCGCCAGGCGATCGAAGGCCTCGCCCAGCTTGGTGCGCAACGCGGCGACGTTGACGCCGGCCTGGCCCAGCAGCGGCTTGGTGGAGCCGCCCTGCTGGTCGAGCAGCGCAATCAGCACATGCACCGGCTCGATGACATTGTGATCGCGGCCGACCGCCAGTGACTGGGCGTCAGCCAGCGCTTGCTGGAACTTGGAAGTGAGCTTGTCCATTCGCATGACTAATCTCCGGGCACGCGGCTACGGTGATGATCGATGCGTGATGAATGCGGCTGTATTGATCTGGTTCAAGGGGCTTGAAAAGCGGCGCGGCGCAAGGGGGCAGGTAGCCCGATGTACCGCGTGCACGGTAGACCGGCGGCGCCTGGACGGACGCCCACCGTGAACGCGTGGCGCCGCGTACACCGGGCGGTACAGGTCCTCACCGCCAGAACGGAATGATCGCCGGTTCCGGCAACTCCTCGCGATCAGGCCGCACCGGCCTGGCGACGACCAGTTCGTGGCGCCCGCGCGGCAGCTCGCGCACATCGATCATGGCGACGAAACCGCGCAGTCCCGACTCCGGATCTTCGGCAATGTCGTAACGGAGGTCGGCGACCGCCACGCCATCCAGCGCCACCGGATGCAGGGTAGCGGCGGCGCAATCGAGCACGGCGGCAGTACGCAGTTCAGCAGCGCTGCGACGTTCGGTCTCGTCCGCGCCGGTCACCGCGACCGCTGCACGGCCGGGCAATCACGTTCGATCACCGGCTCGATGCGCCGCGGCAGGTAGGGCACGAACAGGCGCAGATAGGGTCCGCGCATGATCTCGCCGGGATGTAGGGCTGCCCATCCAGCGCCTCGCGCTCGCTGCGGGATTCGGCGTAGTTGACCGCACGCATCTCCCGTCCCGCGGGCTTCGCCGGCAGGGATAGCGCTCGCCCGGCAAGGCGATATCACGCCCGCGCGCAGCAGGAACTCGACCAAGACCACTGCCATCAGCTGTACAGGGCGCCCAGCATCAACACATTGCCGCGGGTAATGCCCATGCCGACTGAACAAGGTCAGCATGATCGGATAGGTCAAGCGACCCCAGACCAGCATGGCGCTGGCCTCGGTACACACGCGGTGCAGCGCCTGCCAGCCAATGCCGCGGGGGTATCCGCGCGCCCCAGCGCCGGTCGATCAACGTCGCCAGCAATCGGCGGCACGACGCAGCCCAGCACCAGGACCAGGGTCAGCCAGGTGCCGTCGCCGCCGAGACCAGCCAGGGCCCGAGCAAGCCGCCGATCGCCACCAAGGCTATGGTGCAGGCCATGATGGCCAGCGACATCAGCACCAGCAGCAGTCCAAAGGCGAACACCAGGCTGGCGCGGTTGTCGGCGCGGTCGATCATCTGGTCGAGCGTCTGTGTGGTGCGCTGCGCGTATTCGAGGTAGATCGGCCCGCGCGACAGCTTGTCCCAGTCCACCCCACCCGGGTACACCGACCGCAAACCGAGTGCGGCGACCCAGATCGCGCGTGAAGACAGATGCAGTACAAAGGTGGCGATCAGTGCGTAGCTGGTGATCTTCAAGTAGAAATACAGCATGAAGCCGCCGTAGTTCAGGCTGCCGGTGAGACGCGGCCGCAATGCAGCGATGGCCTCATCGAGCAAGCCCGGCACCTGCAGCATGGAAAACACCAGCGCGCCGGACAGCAGCAGTTCGACTTCCCAAGTCGGCGTGGTGTCCTTGGGGACCTGGAAGATCTCGTCGGTCTGGGGCGTAGCTTGAATCGGGTCGCGGTCCCACATCGGCAATCTCCGTCTCTGTGGCGCGGATCATCCCGGCGCGCATGTCACATTGCCAGCTGTCGCTTGGCAGGGGGAAAGGCATCGCGCGCGAGCGCACTCATCGCCAGATTCGCCGTGGCCCTCACGCAAGAATTGCGGGAGCTTGCTCGCTGCGCCTCCCGCTTGCCCTGCCCACACCATCCCGGCGAGTATCCAGTGGTCGATATTACGGACGTCTACACCGCCCATGCTGCCGCTCAGTTTCGAGTTTTTCCCGCCCAAGACCGCCGAACAGCGCGATTCTCTGCAGCATTCGGCCGAACGCCTGAAGGCGCACGCACCTGAATACGTCAGCTGCACCTTCGGCGCCGGTGGTTCGACGCTGAGCTATACCTACGACACCGTCGTCGCGCTCAAGGCGCAGGGCCTGGATGTGGCGCCGCACCTGTCGTGCATGGGCGGTACCCGCGAAGAGATCCGCGAACTGCTGCAACGCTATGTCGACCTCGGCTGCAAGCGCATCGTGGCGCTGCGCGGCGACATGCCCTCGGGCATGGCGGTGGCCGGCGAGTTCCGCCATGCCATCGATCTGGTGCGCTTCATCCGCAGCGAATTCGACGGCCAGTTCCACATCGAAGTTGCCGGCTACCCGGAATTTCATCCGCAGGCGCGTAACGCCGACGACGATCTGCGCCATCTGGTGGAAAAGGTCGCGGCGGGCGCCAACGGCGTGATCACCCAGTATTTTTTCAATGCCGACGCCTACCAGCGCTTCGTCCGCGATGTGCGCGCGCTGGGCATTTCGGTGCCGATCGTGCCCGGCATCATGCCGATCAGCAATTTCAGCCAGCTCAAGCGCTTCTCCGACCTGTGCGGCGCCGAAATTCCGCGCTGGATCGAACGGCGCATGATCAGCTACGGCGACGATGTCGATTCGGTGCGCGAACTGGGCGCGGACGTGGTCGCGGACCTGTGCACCCGGCTGATCGAGATCGGCGCGCCGGCGCTGCATTTCTATACGCTCAACCGCGCCAAGTCGACGCTTGCGGTGATCGAGCGCATCCGCAGTTGATCGATTGCCTCGCGCTTGTGGGAGCAGGTTTGCTCGCGGGTCGAAAGCCTCGCTCTGTGGGAGCTGCCCGCGAGCTCTCGCTTTTGTGGGGAGCGGATTTACTCCGCGAAAGCTCTCGCGGAGTGAATCCGCTCCCACAGTAAAGCCAAACATTTACCGTACGCTGGACGAATCCGGCACAAGCGCCGCGCCTGCACTGCGAGCCCGGCTCACCGCCGCATGCCACTGCGCCAGATGCGCCTGCCGCGTGGTCGCATCCATCTGCACCGCAAAGCGCCGTTGCTCCACCCGCAGCGCGGCGATCTCATCCAGCCCCGACCACACACCGGTCGCCAAGCCCGCGAGCAATCCAGCACCCAGACCAGTGCTCTCGTGTTGTGCTGGCCGACACACCGGCACGCCGAGCACATCGGCCTGGAACTGGCACAGGAAGTCGTTGATGCACATGCCGCCATCGATGCGCAGCTCGGTCAGCTCGATTCCTGTGTCACGCTGCATCGCCTGCAACAGATCGGCATTCTGCAGGGCGACCGCCTCCAGCGCGGCGCGCGCGATGTGGGCGCGCGTGCTGCCGCGCGTCAGGCCGCAGATCAAACCGCGCGCATCGGCATCCCAGTGCGGTGCGCCGAGGCCGACGAAGGCCGGCACGATCGACACACCACCGCTGTCGGGCACCTGGCGCGCCAATTCTTCGCTCTGCGCCGCGTGGCTGATCAGCCCAAGGCCATCGCGCAACCACTGGATCAGCGCGCCAGCGACAAATACCGCGCCTTCCAGCGCGTAGGTGCGCTGGCCGCCCAGTTTCCAGGCGACCGTGCTGAGCAGGCCATGGCCTGAGCGCACGCGCTCCTCGCCGGTGTTGAGCAGCAGGAAGCAGCCGGTGCCGTAGGTGTTCTTGGCCATGCCGGGCTGGAAACAGGCCTGGCCGAACAGCGCTGCCTGCTGGTCGCCGGCAATCCCCGCGATCGGGACCCGAGCACCCAAGACCGCCGCATCGGTGTACGCGACGACGCCGGAGGAATCGACGATGGTGGGCAAGGCGTCCGTCGGTACGCCCATGATCTGCTGCAGCCATGGGTCCCAGTTGCCGCTATCGAGGTGATAGAGCAGCGTTCGTGAGGCGTTGCTGGCGTCGGTCAGATGCTCTTGCCCGCCGGTGAGCCGCCAGATCAGCCAGCTGTCGACCGTGCCGAACGCGAGTCGGCCCTGCGCCGCCAGCCTGCTGGCCTGCGGCCAGTGATCGAGCATCCAGCGCATCTTGGTGGCCGTGAAATACGGATCGAGCAGCAGCCCGCTGCGCTCGCGCACCTCACCCTCCAGGCCGGCCGCGCGCAGTTCGACGCAGATCGACTCGCTGCGCCGGCATTGCCACACAATCGCCGGACCGAGCGGAGCGCCGCTGTCGCGATCCCAGGCGATCACGGTCTCGCGCTGGTTGGTCAGTCCGATCGCCGTGATCTGCGACGGGTGTATTTCGGCTTGCGCCAAAACGCTGCGGATGGCGCGCAACTGGGTGTCCCAGAGCAGATCGGCGTCGACCTCGACCCAGCCCGGGTGCGGGTAATCGCAATCGAAGGTCTCGCTGTGGCTGGCGATCACCCGCGCCTGCGCATCGATCAGCAGAGCGCGTGAACTGGACGTGCCCTGGTCGAGGGCGAGGATCAGTGGGGACATGGCATGCCTCGGCGGTGATCTTGGCCACAGCATCGCGGGCCCGGGCGGTTGCCACAAGGGCGTCGCGGGCGCAGGAACAAAGGCATCGCGCGCGAGCGCGCTCCTACAGCCTCACCGGAATCCTCGCAAGAATTGTAGGAGCGCGCTTGCGCGCGATGCTGTTGCGGCAAAACCATCGCGGGATAAACCCGCTCCCACAAAGGCCTCGGCTGACGCAGAATGTTGCAATCGCCACGCTGGACGCCGCCCATGAGCATCGACATCGACACTGTGGTGGTCGGCGCCGGCGTGGTCGGGCTTGCCGTCGCGCGGACGCTGGCGGTGGCCGGGCGCGAAGTGCTGGTGCTGGAAGCCGAGGACCGCCCCGGCGAGGGCATATCCAGTCGCAATTCCGGCGTCATCCACGCTGGCATGTACTACCCGACCGGTTCGCTCAAAGCACGTTGCTGCGTGCGCGGGCTGCAACTGATGTACGACTACTGCGCGCGCCGCCGCGTGGCGCACCGGCCCACCGGCAAGCTGATCGTCGCCACCGACGAACACGATCGCGAGGAGTTGCAGGCACTGGCGACCCGCGCCGCCGCCAATGGTGTCGCCGTCAGCTGGCTGGAAGGCGAGCAGGCGATGCGCCTGGAACCGTCGCTGCGCTGCGTGGCAGCGCTGGATTCGCCGAACTCGGGCATCGTCGATGTTCCCGAGCTGATCACTGCCCTGGTCGGGGAGCTCGAACAGCACGGCGGACAACTGCTGTGTCGTACTGAAGTGCAATCGATTCGCGCCGACGTCGGCTGCTTTCGCATCGAGACTGCAGGCGGCGATGCACTCAACTGTCGCCGTCTGGTCAACGCCGCAGGCCTTGGTGCTACCGGGTTGGCGGCGCGCATCGATGGCCTCGCTCCGATCCACGTGCCGCGTCTGTGGTACGGCCAGGGGCACTATTACAACCTGCGCGGCCGTTCGCCCTTTACGCGCCTGATCTACCCGCTGCCGGGTGCCGCCAGCCTGGGCGTGCACCTGGGCATGGACATCAGCGGTCGCTGCCGCTTCGGCCCCGACATGCGCTGGGTCGATGCACCGAGTTACCGGTTCGACGACAGTCAGCGCGGGGCATTTGCCAAGTCGATCCGGCAGTGGTGGCCAGCGCTGCGCGATGACGACCTGACGCCGGATTTCGTTGGCGTGCGGCCAAAACTGGCCGGCCCCGGCCAGGGCAGCGCGGATTTCGTGATCCAGGATGAAACGGTCCATGGCATTGCCGGTCTGGTGAACCTGTTTGGCATCGAATCGCCGGGATTGACGTCGAGTCTGGCGCTGGCGGAGGAAGTGGCTGCGAGGTTGGGGCGGCGCCTGGGGCCGTCGCCTTCGTGCGTGACGAGGCGTTGGCCGCTTGGCCTACGGACATCGCGTGATTCGCGGGCAACAGGACCACATCGGGCACCGACGCGCCTGGTCCATTGACGCCGCGCACACACCCCTCTCACGTACGCTCAAATCCACTGTACATATCGCTACAATCGCCGCACTTTCCGACGGAGACCCCGCCATGAGTACCGCCAATCCGGTGTTGACACGCAGCGAAGTCGCTGGCCTGTCGACCACCAAGACCATCCGCAATGCCTATCTGTTGCTGACCATGATCATGGGCGTATCGGCAATGACTGCCTGGTACGCGATCAGCAGCAACGCCGGCATGATCAATGTCTGGCTGTTCCTGGCCTTCATGATCGGCATGCCGTTCGCGATCAACGCCACGCGCAACAGCGTAGTCGGTCTGGGGCTGTCCTTTGTCTATGCCGCACTGCTCGGCTACTTCCTCGGCCCGATCGTCGGCATCTACTTCCGCATGGACCCGAACATCCCGGTCTATGCGCTGGCCGCGACCAGCGTGATCTTCTTCTCGCTGTCCGGCTACGCGCTGGTGTCGCGCACCAACTTCAACTTCATGGGTGGCTTTTTGTTCGTCGGCTCGCTGGTGATCCTTGGCGCCATCGTCGCCAACATCTTCCTGCAGATGCCGGTCCTGAGCCTGATGATCTCCGGCGCCGCGGTGCTGCTGATTTCCGGCGCAATCCTGTGGGAAACCAGCCAACTGATCCACGATCCGGAAGCCAACTACATCGTCATCGCCACCAGCCTGCTCGGCAGCATCTGGGTGCTGTTCATGCACCTGATGCGCCTGTTCGCCTTCTTCAGCGGCGAGGATTGAGAAGCCGGTGTTGGTTGCTGGTGTTGGTATTGGAAACAGCAAGGCCCGCGAAAGCGGGCCTTGTGCTTTGTGTGGGAGCGGGTTTATCCCGCGAGCTTGTGCTTTCTGTGGGAGCGGGTTTATCCCGCGATCTACTTGCTCAAGATCGCGGGATAAACCCGCTCCCACAGTTACTCAGGCCTAGGCAATCACCTCAACCCCACCCATGTACGGCCTGAGCACCTCGGGCACGGTGATCGAGCCATCGGCGTTCTGGTAGTTCTCCATCACCGCGATCAGTGCGCGGCCGATGGCCACGCCGGAGCCATTCAGGGTATGCACCAGTTCCGGTTTGCCGGTGGCCGGATTGCGCCAGCGCGCCTGCATGCGGCGCGCCTGGAAGGACTCGCAATTGGAGCAGGAGCTGATTTCGCGATAGGTGTTCTGGCTCGGCAGCCAGACTTCCAGGTCATAGGTCTTGGTCGAGGAAAAGCCCATGTCGCCGCTGCACAGTTGCATCGTGCGGAACGGCAAGCCGAGCTTCTTGAGGATGGTTTCGGCGTGGCCGACCATCTCTTCCAGTTGCTGGTAGCTGGTATCCGGGCGCGCGATCTGCACCAGTTCGACCTTCTCGAACTGATGCTGGCGAATCATGCCGCGGGTATCGCGACCGGCAGCGCCGGCTTCGGCGCGGAAACACAACGAGTGCGCGGTCATGCGCAGCGGCAGCACTTCAGCTTCGAGGATGCTGCCCGCGACCAGATTGGTCAGCGACACCTCGGCGGTCGGAATCAGGTACATGCGCTTCCACAGCCAGCGATGCAGCGTGGATACCATGGCGTCGTTCTTGTGCAGATCGTCCCACAGCGCCGCCGGCAGGCGCGGCAGCGTCTGCAGACCGATGTCGGTGCAGATGCCATTGATGATCGCCAGCGTGTCCTGCTGGTCCTGACGCACCATGGCGCCGCGCAGCGCATCCTTGGCCTTGCCGTCGATTGCCAGATGGCTGTTGCCACCGATCGGCACTTCGAACAAGTCGTCTTCGAACTTGGGCAGCTGACCGGTGCCCTGCATGGTCTCGCTGGTCACCAGCACCGGCACGTTGGCCTCGGTGTAGTGGTGCTCGTTGGTGTGCGTGTCCAGCATGAACTGCCCCAACGCCCGATGCATGCGCGCCAGCGCGCCACGCAGCACGGTGAAGCGTGCGCCGGACAGCTTGGCGCCGGCCTCGCCGTCGAGCCAACCATTGCGGGCACCCAGTTCAACATGGTCCTTGACCGCGAAGTCATAGCTGCGCGGCGCGCCATGGCGACGCACCTCGACATTGCCGGTCTCATCGGCGCCCAGCGGCACGCTCTCGTGCGGGATGTTCGGCACGCGCAGCGCGATCGCCATCAGGCGCTCGCGCAGGCCCGCCAACTGGTCCTCGGCAGCGTTCAGCCGGTCCGGCAGCGCCTGACTCTCGGCCATCAGCGCATCGGCATTCTCGCCCTTGGCCTTGCGCATGCCGATCTCCTTGGCCAGCCGGTTGCGCGCGGCCTGCAGGTCCTGGGTCTGCGTCTGCACCAGCTTGCGCTCGTTCTCCAGCGCTTCCAGTTCGTCCACGGGCAACGCCAGGCCACGGGTCGCTTGCAGGCGCTGCGCAGTGTCTTGCAGATGTTGGCGGAACAGGGCGGGATCGAGCATGGCGGGCCTCGGTGACTGTGACAAAGGAGCCGGATTATGCCGGGTGATGATTGTGGCGGGGTGGCGTGGGTGGTGGGTTGTTCTAGGTCATGTTGAATCAGTGAGTAGTGAATAGTGAGTGGTGAGTAAGAGCCGTTTCAACCGAAGCGCCATTCATGCCGGGTTTTACTCACTACTCACTACTCACCGCTCTTAAGACCATCGTCGACCGCCCACACCCCCCACCCACGGGCATACTCCCCAGCATCGAACCCACCAAGGACATCCCCATGGGACTGGAACGCGTACCCGCCGGCCGCGACGTGCCGGACGAGGTCAACGTCATCATCGAAATTCCGATGAACTCCGAACCCGTCAAGTACGAGGTCGACAAGGACTCCGGGGCGATTTTCGTCGATCGCGTGCTGACCACGCCGATGCGTTATCCGTGCAACTACGGCTACATCCCGCACACGCTGTCCGGCGACGGCGATCCCGCCGACGTGCTGGTGCTGATCCCGCTGCCGCTGATCCCGGGCTCGGTGATCCGCGTGCGGCCGATCGGCATGCTGTCGATGGAAGACGAAGCCGGCGAAGACACCAAGCTGATCGCCGTGCCGATCGTGAAAACCTTCTCGGCCTATGCGCACATCAATGCCATCGACGACGTACCGGAAGCCATGCGTGATCGCATCCGCCACTTCTTCGAGCACTACAAGGACCTGGAGAAGGGCAAGTGGGTGAAAGTGCGCGGATGGGAGGGCATCGACGCTGCCAAACGCGAGATCGTCGAATCGGTCGAGCGCTATGAGGCGCTGGCGGTGAAGCCGGGATACTGAAGAGCGGTTGTTGGTTGCGGGTTGCTTTGACAGCGGTTGTTGGTTGCTGACAACCAACAACCAACAACCATCTCTATGATCGGGTGCATCGCGTAACAGACACCCTCGCCCGTGACCCAACCCATCGACCTCGCCGCCCTGCGCCATGCCGGCTACACCCGTGTGCCGGTCGTGCGCCATGTGCGTGCCGACCTGGATACACCGCTGTCGGCCTACCTGAAACTCGTCGACGGCCCCGACGCCTACCTGCTTGAATCGGTCGAAGGCAGCGAAACCTGGGGGCGCTATTCGATCATCGGGCTGCCAGCGGCCGAGCGCATCGAGGTGCGCGGCCACCAGTGGCGGCGGCTGGTCGATGGCGTCTGCGTCGATGAACGCGAGGTCGCCGATCCGCTGGCTGAGGTGCAGAAACTGATCCACAGCGAACGCGTGCCGGCGCAGGCGGGTCTGCCTGCCTTTGCCGGCGGCTGGGTCGGCTATTTCGCCTTCGAGACGCTCGGCTACATCGAGCCCAAGCTGGCGCGCGATGATCGGCCGGACCAGCTCGGCACGCCCGAGATCGTGCTGCTGCGCACCGAGGAACTGGCGGTGTTCGACAACCGCAAGGGCCGGCTGTCGCTGATCGTGCACGCCGCGACCGACGAACCCGGCGCCATCGCGCGGGCTGAGCGTCGTCTGGATCGCCTCACCCACCGCCTGCGCGCGCCCGCACCCGGTTACCCCGAGGTGCTCGACCCACACATCCTCGACGAGGCGCATTTCGTTTCCGGTTTCAGTCGCGAGGAGTTCGAGTCCGCGGTGCTGCGCTGCCAGGAGTACATCCGCGCCGGCGACGCCTTCCAGATCGTGCTGTCGCAGCGTTTGTCGGTGCCCTTCCGGGCGCGGCCGATCGACGTCTACCGCGCGCTGCGCACGCTCAACCCGTCGCCGTACATGTACTTCATGGATCTGGGCGACCTGCACGTAGTCGGCTCGTCACCAGAAATTCTGGTGCGATTGAAAGAGGGCGAAGTGGTGGTTCGTCCGATCGCCGGCACGCTGCCGCGCGGCGCTACCGCCGCCGAGGACGAGGCCAACGCGCTGCGCCTGCTGGAAGACCCGAAAGAGTGCGCCGAGCACCTGATGCTGATCGATCTTGGCCGCAACGATGTCGGTCGCGTGGCGCAATCGGGCAGCGTGCGCCTGACCGACCAGATGGTGGTCGAGCGCTACTCGCACGTGATGCACATCGTTTCGCAAGTGGTCGGCAAGCTGCGCCCGGAACTCGACATCATCGACGTGCTGCGCGCCACCTTCCCCGCCGGCACGCTGTCCGGCGCGCCGAAGATCCGCGCGGTGCAGATCATCCAGGACCTGGAACCGATCAAGCGCAACCTCTACGGCGGCGCCGTTGGCTACATCAACTGGCATGGCGAGGCCGATCTGGCGATCGCGATCCGCACCGCGCTGATCAAGGACCACACCCTGCACGTGCAGGCCGGCGCTGGCATCGTCGCCGATTCTGACCCGGCCAAGGAGTGGGAGGAAACGATGAACAAGGGGCGCGCCGTGTTCCGTGCGGTCGCCGAGGCGGTGCGCGGGCTGTAGCGCCATCTTCTGGAGGGCGCAGCGCCTGCTGCGCCGCTGTTGGATCTTCGGTCGCGGGCGCGAGAACTGCCCCCGGAGCAATGGTTCACTTGCTCCGCACACGCGGCTGGCAGCATCCTCGCCCGCACCTCTTTCTTGCCGCTGCGACCGGAGCCAACAGATGTCCAGGCAGGCCCTGTATTGGCTGATCGGCCTGTGGCTGGCCCTGCTGCCGCACGCCGGCAACAGCGCCGAAACCTGGCCACGCGCGGCCGGCACCGACTTCCGCGCCATGGTCTGGAATGTCTCCCGCGAGAGCTTCTACGAACACCGCGGGACCTACGTCGCGGCGCTGCGCGCGATCAATGCCGACTTCATGATCTTCGACGAGATGTCCGGCACGCACGACGCAAATGACGTCGCCGGCGTGCTGCAGGAGATCGATCCCGCACACCCGCAAGCATGGCAAGTTGCCTACGGCAGCAGCGGCTACAACCAGCGCGTCGTGTTCGCGCTGCGGGCTCCGCTGGAACCGCTGCGCCAGTTCAACTATCTGCCCTATCCGCCGCGACTGGTTGCGCGCTTGCGCAAGGTGCCGACCAATCCGCAACAGCGCGAGTGGCTGGATGCCAACCTGGCCGCCGGGATCGGCAGCTTTGCCGTCGAAGCGCGCCTCGGGGGTCGGCGCATCATCGCCGTCGGCGTCGATCTGCAATGCTGCGGCGACAGCGACGGCGCCTGGGAAGAAGACCGTCGCCACGTCGAAGCGCGTGAGATCCGCACCCTGCTCGATCGCGTCTGGACCGCCCGTTCACCCGACGCGGTCATCGTTGCCGGCGATTTCAACGCGGTTCGTGGGCTGCGTCCGGTCAACCTGCTGCAGGGCAAGCACAAGCGAGCCGAGTTGCGACTGGCCATCGCCGAGGCAAAACACGCCAATGGCGTCGAAGTCTGGACCTGGGACGGCCGCGGCACACCCTTCCCGTCGCGCCCGATCGACTACATGCTGCACAGCCGCGAACTCAGCGTGCGCCAGGCTCTGGTGTTCGATCCGGAAACGATGAGTGCAGACGAGCGCAAGCGCGTCGGGCTGGAAGCTGACGGATTCAAGCCGCTCAGCGAGCATCGACCCGTGGTGGT
>JADKFD010000051.1 GCA_016717705.1 Rhodanobacteraceae bacterium
GATTTTCCATGCTTTGCGATCGCCCGCAGCAGCATCACTGACGTGGCATGGTGGCATCTGTTGAACGCAACAGCAGAACGCGACGCAGCAGTCCCAGATCGCCCGCCAGAACAGCGGCATACACGGCTTGCAGCCGCAGCAGGAACGCCATGTGCAGATTCTTGCGCTTGAGCGGGAGCGATCCGGTCGACGACGAACGCGGCAAGCGCCTGTAGATGCGATGGTCGCGGTGACGCCGCGTTCGCCAACGACTCCGCAATCGCAAGATGCAACCACGCGTCGATGGGGAGCAGCGATACATCGCCATCCGGCTTCGACGCCGCTTCGACGATGGCTTCCGCGTGACCGGTGATCGCACCGGCCAGGCGCGCGGCCCGATCCAACTCACCGTCCGCGACGTGCACCTGGATTGCCGCACGCAATGCAAACGTCGACGCGGTATCGACCGGCAGCGCGCCATTGCCGCCACAGGCGGCAGCAAGCTTGCGCTCAAACGTCTCCGACGGAAGCTCGAATTCGACGCGCTGAAAGGCGTGCTGCCACAGCGGGGCGACGGAGGCTAGTTCACCGCCCGCGATCGGATCCTGTGGAGTCATCTTCATGCGACTCAAAATCCCACATGCCGCTTCGGCACACGGCCGATGATGTCGATAATTACCTGGGTGATGCCAGCTCAGTCAAGCCGGTTCTCGTGCACGAAGAAAGAACATGCACGAAGAATGGAAACGCAGTAGCGCCAGGACGAATCTGGCAGAACACAATGCCGTCGCCGAACGACACCTGCACAGGCAGTACCGACGGCCCTGGTTGGCTGCGTCCTGGCTACAATGGATGGGGTAGAGCTTAGGGGCGGCAGCAACTCGTGTACGCGGTCGGCGTCGGCCGTAGCCACCACAAAGTCGACCGGCCAGCCAGTCAGCTCGTGCTCGTCAGTTAACGTCCGTTGTCGTCGACGCCCTTGCCATTCAGCGCCTGGCGCTGCACAGTGCGTTTACGCCATCCACAAACGGGACCTCGATGCGCACCTTCGCCGCCATTGTCATCACGATCTGCGCCTGCGCGCCGATAGGTGCCAACGCGGCAGAATTCTCTAACGATATGGATGACACCATTGTAGAGTTGCACGTCGGCGGCGAGGATGTTCTCGCCGACAGCGGCTCGTGGATCGTGCATTCCGGAACGTTCGAGCTGAGGGATCCGGCAAGCCCGCAGGACGTACGCATCGTGTTCGACGGCGGCCAGGAATGCACGATTGCCGGCGTGGATTTTGCCCAAACGCCCTTACTCACAATAGACCCCAGCAACTGCGATGACCACTTGGCTGGTTCGGATCATTAGATGGTCTGCGCCAGGCCTTCGGCCCTGAGTGCGCAGAACTGTTCGATGAATGCTCCATCTCGGCGGCCATGACTTACGTCGACTTGACCCCGATCCGCGCGGGCATTACCCAGCCGCGGGGATCTGGACCCGGATCTGGACAGTAGAGATCTGAAGCGAACCGGATGGCGCCAGGGTCGAACGGGCGTAGGCGGTGGCCACTACTTCTGGACATTCAGAAGCGCTGGGACGAATCCGGTGGAGTGCTTGTTTTCTCCGTCGCTTCGCTCCTGGCAATGACGGTTTGTTCAGAGGCCCCTTAGTCACTGAAGCATCGCCCGCCCATCACCGGACCACCCATCACCGGACAGTCCCCGCCCATGCTCCCGACAGCAGCGCCGAACTCACCGGACAACGCCGCCCGATCAACCCGACAGTGACCCGCATGGGTCGGGAGAGTACGGCGCAATGGTCCGGAGAGTCGTGTGCAATGGTCCCGACAGTAGCGGGCAACTCACCCGACAGTCGCCGCCCATGCTCCAGGCGGTACCGTTAAACACTCCGGACAACGACACCCGATCACCCCGACAATGCGCCGCGTGTGTCCGGAGAGTCAGCCGCTACTCTCCCGACAGTAGCCGGCCATGAACCCGAACATTGCCCGCATATCACGCATGAGTACCCTGGACCTCATCGATGCCATCGGGCGAACTCAAACTTGGTTGCTCATCACCGCATACCCCAGATGGCTACACCAAAGATGCCGGCCAACCAAGAGATGCGACCCTCCAACCACAGCCGACGGTGTTCGACCGAGCGCCCCGTCAGTTGAACCTCGCCACACAGGAACGCCCGGCGGACACAGCGCAAGACACAATGGCGGGCTCCTGGAGAACCCTTGTGGATCAATATCTTGTAGGCGTAGGTCATGGAGCCAGCATCGCCGCTCAGCCACTTGCCGTCAGTGCAAAAGTGCCCGATGACTTGTAGGAAAATTCTGATTTGTGGGTTTCCGCTGCTGCCGCCTTTGGCGCCTTCGCGCTGCCGCCCGTCGGTGTCCGTTGCCGCTGATTGCCGCTGATCGCTGATTGCTTGCCCGGAGCACGTACCCGCACGGCGCTCAGAAAGGCACCGCAGGTTGTTTGTCGACGGTCAACCCGGCACCATCGCCGCCCCACGCCACCATCACCACAAACGCCATGGATGACTGGACTGACGGATACGTCACCGAGCTTCCCTACAGCGTCAACCATTTCCCCGAAATGGCGCCTGCGCATCTGCGCCTGGCACTGCTGCAGGCCGGGCTGGCCGCGCCCAACATCGACGAGGATTTCACCTACCTCGAACTCGGTTTCGGTCAGGGCCTCGGCCTCAACATGCTGGCCGCCGCACACCCGCAAGGCCGATTCTTCGGCAACGACTTCATGCCCGCGCATGTGGCCGCCGCGCAGGCCCTTGCAACCCAAGCCTGCCTAAGCAACCTGCAACTCGTGCAGGACAGCTTTGCCCAGTTGCACGACCGCGATCTGCCACCCATGGATTTCATCGTCCTGCACGGCGTCTACACCTGGGTCAATGCAGACAATCGTGCCCACATCGTCGCGCTGATCGCGCGTCTGCTCAAACCGGGTGGCGTGGTCTACGTGTCCTACAACTCAATGCCCGGCTGGGCCAACAAGGCACCGCTGCAACGCCTGATGAGCGAAGCCGCGCAAAGGCAAACCGATGGCAGCGCACTGCAACGTTTCCACGCCGCACGCGATCTGCTGGGGCAACTGGACGCCGCCGGCGCCGCCTTCTTCGCCAGTAACCCCGGCGCGCGCACCGCGCTGCGCGACATCACGAACGCCAGCGACGCCTACTTGCTGCACGAATTCGCCCCGCGCGGCTGGACACCCTTCTATCACACCGATGTCGCCGTCGACATGGCGCGCGCCGACTTGCAGTTTGCCGCCTCGGCCAAGCTGTTCTCCAACTTTCCACAATGGTCGCTGCCCGCCGCATCGCGCGCCCTGATCGACGCCACCGAAGACTTAGGAATGCGCGAACTGCTGCGTGATTTCGCCATGCAAACGCCATTGCGCCGCGATGTATTCGTGCGCAGCCCGCGCACACTTGGCGCCGCCGAAATCGAGCAGGAATACAACACCACCCTGCTCGCCCTGCAACGCCCTCCAGCCAGTTGTGCGCGCAATGTGCGCACGCCGATTGAAGCGCTGCGCCTGGAGGATGATGTGGTCGACGTGCTGCTCGCATCGCTCGCGAACGGCCCGCAGAATATCGCCGCACTGATGGCACTGCCCGCGCTCGCAAACACCAGCCCGGCAAGCATTCGCGAAACGCTGGACCTGATGCTGTGCCTCGGCTATCTCGGCCCAGCAACGGCCCCGCAAGCTGAAACCCGAAGCCGCGCGCACGCCCTGAACAACGCCTTGCTCAAACGCCTGCTCGCAGGCGAACGCCTCTCCGGCCTCGTCTCACCCGCGCATTCGGCGGGAATCGTCATCGCCTATCACGACCTACTCTTCCTCGCCGCGCAGCAGATCGGGGAAAGCAATGCAGATGCGCTGGCGTCGTATGCGCAAGCCGTGCTGCAGATCAGCACCGGCTCCACGGCAACTTCAGCCGCACTGCCGCAATTGCAACGCGAAGCGCGCAACTTCCTGAACTACGGCGACGAGTACTACCGCTCGCTGGATCTGTTCAGCGCAGCCTGAGTCCTCAACCCGCGCAGCGACACGCTGGGGACGCGAAGAGCCCGAAGAACCGCGAGGAACCGGATCTTGCGCGAGTAAGTCATGGGGCCAGCATCGCCGCTCAGCGGCTCATCGTCAGTCGAAAATTGCCCGAAGACTTGTAGGAAAATTCTGATTTGTGGGTGTCCGTTGTCGTGCTGATTTGTGGGTGTCCGTTGTCGTGACGATCCCAAACTCACAACCCCACTTCCTTCCTCGCCCCCACCCGCAACTTCCACCCTGCCGCGACCGTCTCGTTCAGATCCAGATGCGCAGCCATGTACTGCAGACGCTGGGTGTCGGTGATCGGCGTGCCGTTGGCGTGCGCTGCCGTGCAGTACCGATCCTGCTGGTAGAACGGCGGGATCGACTGGTAATACATCTGTGCAGTAACCCGCGCGGGTTTTGCGACCAGCCCCTTCACAACGTAGCGCAGCCGGTCCTTGCCCGAGCCGTTCTGATAATCCGGGTCCTTGGCGGCTTCGCCTTCGGGGCTGACGGCGGCGCCCAGGTTTTCGTCCATCGGGAAGCCGGGGCCGTGTTGGATCGGGGTGCGGTCGCCGAGGGCGGCGGCGATGGCGATGCGCTCGGGCTCAGGCAGGAAGCCGTGGGGGTTGCAGGCGGTTGTCTTTGGGGTGGCCGTTGATCGACAGGAAGCTGGTGGTCAGCACGCCTTGTGCGTTGGTGACGAGTTCCTGGTAGATCTGCGCCTGGTCCTGGCCGGTGATTTCTTCGAAGTGTGGCTGCCAG
This sequence comes from Rhodanobacteraceae bacterium, assembly GCA_016717705.1. Lineage (GTDB taxonomy): Bacteria > Pseudomonadota > Gammaproteobacteria > Xanthomonadales > SZUA-5 > JADKFD01. The sequence continues at coordinate 4,803 of JADKFD010000051.1, forward strand.
GCGTTGGGCAGGCGCGCACTGCAGTCCTGCTTCCACCAGAACTCGCCCGCCAGCGGCAGGCCAACGCTGTCGATCAGCACGCCTTCGTCATTGCTGCGGCCGGAGGCCCAGAGCACGCTGCCGCGCGCGTCGAGTACCTGGAATTCGATGAAGGCGCGGCGGAAGCCGACGCCGGAGGGGAATCGGTGGCCGACCAGATTATCGACCACCACCTCGGCGCTCAGCGTGCGGGTGGCGGCGTCCCAGGTGGGCGTCAGTGACAGGTCGACGGTTTGCTCGGCGGCGACCTGGGTGATGATGTTCTCGGTGACCTGCAGTGGCGCGACGTTCATGCCGCCGAGGCCCGGGTCCTGGCTGCGGATGCCGAAGATGTCGGTGAACTGCTGCGCCATCTCGATCAGGAACACGTTGAGGCCGACCAGCTGGTGCTGCGCGTAGCCGCTGCGCTGCGGCAGATCGATCTCGTCGGCTGGGAGGCGGTAGTCGGTCTGCGGGTAGTTGCTGTACTCCTCGATCGACGCGATCTTGCTGACCAGCGGTTTGCCGGCGCTGTCGACGCTGGGCATATGGCACTGCTGGCAGCTCTTTGGCGTGGCGCCAGGGCCGGCGGGCAGGTTCTCGGTGACCAGCAGACCGGTGCGGTAGGCGCTGAAGGCCCATTCCGGATAGGTGGTCTGCTCGTAGCGCTTCGGGAAGCAGCGGAAGGGATCGGGCGGATCGGTTTGCGGCAGGCACTGCGACTCGGGCTGTTCACGGTCGAGCACCGGCAGATGGATGCTGTGGCAGGAGGCGCAGACCTCGCTGGTCGCCAGCGCGTTGTTGTGCTCCGGGATCACGCGCAGCGAGTTCTGCATCGGCTTGGTCAGCGGGTCCGGGAAGGGGCCGTTCAGCGTCTCCGGCGAGCCGAGCGGGAAACTGCCGGTGAACGTGGCGGCGAGGCCGGTGAAGGTGGGATTCAGGCTCTTCTGCTTCTGCTTGATGCAGGTATTCCACGGCGCGTCCGCGTAGCGTTCGGCCTGCTCGTTGAGCGCCAGATGGTGGCAGGTGCTGCAGGAAATGCCATCGCGGGCTAGCCCCGCGTAACTGGCGGCCTGCGCCTGGTGCGGCCAGCTTTGATCGGTGTACGGGAAAGGCACGACGTTGGCGTCGGCGCGCAGGAACTGGCCGCAGCTGCCGGCTTCCGCATGCGTGTCGATGGCCTTCTGGCGCTGGCCCATATTGCCGTGGCACTGCAGACAGGTGTCCTGGATCAGCGCGCGCAGCGCCGCCTTCTGCTTGGGCGATGCCTTGCGGTCGAGATCGGCGTGCAGGATCTGCTCGCTTTCGAGCTGGGCGTAGAAGATCGGATCGCGCCCGGCCAGGCCCATCGGCGAACTGCTCCACATCGAGTACGGCGAGATGCTGACCGGCCTGCCCTCGCCGCCCGCGCCGAGCGGGCCCGGCGTGTAGTCGAGCATGTCGAGTTGCAGGCCGGTGGCATTCGCCTGATGGCAGCCCACGCATTGCGTGGAGGTCATGAAGTGATCGACCGGCCCGGTGCCCGGAATCAGCACGCTGTCATAGGTCTGCGAGGGCATGTTCGCCGGCACCGGCAGCGGGCCCTTGGACTTGGGCGCAAACTGCGCCAGGTAGCCGGCGTCGGGGCTCGTCAGCTGCGCATCGACGGGCGTCAGTTGCGGTAACGGAATGGCATTGGCGCGATGATGCGAGTCGTCTGGCGGCGCTTGCGTGGATTGCGGCGGCAGCTGGGTCAGGAAGGTGGCCGGGTGGCCGGCAATATTGTTCATTGACGCGAAGGTGCTGCCGGGCGTCGTCGAGCCGTGGCAGTTCAGGCAGAAACCTTGGCCGCCGTCGCCCATGCTGGTCAGCGGATTGCTCGGCGCCGCCGGCCAGTCGATGCGCCCGCCAGCGCCCCACCAGCCGGTGAACCAGCCGGTCGAAAAGCTCTGGCTGTCGCGGATGAAGATCACCGCCCCGCTGCTGCCGGGCGCCATGCAGTCGAAGCACTGGCCGGTGTACAGCGAGGCCGGCGACGGCCACATCTCCTTGACCATGATGGCGCCATCGGGAATCGACGGCGGATTGGCCGGCGCCTCGCCTTCGTCGGCCGGGCGGTTCACCGCCATCCAGTCGAACATCTCCTGCGAGTACCACACGCGCGCCACCTGATGCGTGCCCAAGCTGCGTCCGCTGGACTTGCCGTCCGCGAAGGTGGTGACGAAGGGCCCGGTGTCGCGCGCCGTGGTGTCGTGCGGCCACGCGTACAGATCGCCGTCGGCGCGGCGATAGCAGAGATCGCCCATCCACTCGGCGACGATTTTTCGAATCGATCCAGCTGAATCTGGCCGCCGGCGACGAAGTCGGCCGGACGTTTCAGCTTGCGTTCCAGCTCCAGACAGCGCGCAGGGTTCTTCGCAACCACCAGCGGGCACTGCTTTGCCGCCGCACACGTGGGGACCGTCTGCGCGCTGACGTTGCCACCTAGCCACAGCCCGAGCAACAACGCACACAGTCTTGCCGATCCCCACGCGTTTCGCTGCACGGCACTCTCCTTTTCCCGGTCGGGCTTACAACAAGCTCCGCCAGAGCGAAGGATATCTCACCTGATTTACACTGGTTTACCAAAGTGCGTCACGTCGCGATTGCGACAAGTACTGCAGCCGAACCCTGAAGAGCTACGTCAGAAGAAAGTGCCGCCGCAGGCGCCTGTTGCTGCAAGACGAATCATCAAGTTGACGCTAATCTCCTGATTTCCCGGTGGATTCTCCGCGATGGATCTCGATTACGCAGCCAGACTGCGACTGGCACCTGACCTTCGCGTGATCTGCCGGTCGGGCAGCGAATTCACGCTCCAGCCCCGGCTCCGGCTCCGGCTCTCGGACACCCATTTTTCCCTTCCGGAAGGATCGTCGGTACGGCCGGACGTTGGGCGTCGCCGAACTCACGTTGACCGCAGATATGGACCGTCGAGATCCGCGACATTGGACGATTGCCTGTCTGTCCAGTTCCTCGGGTGCTATTGCGCCGCCAGCCACCGCGCTGTCGCAATACCGCGCAACCAGCACTGCCCCATCTCTGCTGCCTTATCGATCAGGCACTCGACTGCGCCCATCGCGCGGCTGAAGTCGGATTTCACAGCCAACACCTGACGCGCCCAAGTCTCCGGGCGATAACCGAGGCGCGCCAGCGCCGCAGGCGCCGGGCCTTGGATGGTGCCGCGCCTGTCGGCGCGGATCTGGCGACCGGTGTAGTCGACCAGGCTCAGGTACTCGGCCTGTGTCATGCGCAGCACGCACATGCCGCGGATGCCGGCGATCGGAGCCAGCGGCCGATCAGCGGCGGCAGGTTCCTGCTCGATCTCGGTCAGACGCTTACGGGCGCTAGTGTGGGCGGATGCTTCCAGTGTGTTGCAGATCTTCGCCCGTACCGGATTCAGGTTGACGTAGGCCATCGCCGCCAGCGTGGCGTTGTCGTCGAGCAGGCTCTGGGCCTTGAAGCGGCCTTCCCAGAAACGTCCCTTGCAGATGTTTTCCATGTTCGCCGCCCGCGCGATAGGTTCCAACAGGCAGCGCATGAACCTCTTCTGCGACGAAAATATCTAAGTTGGAATGGGTGTCGACCCTGCAAATGCTCTAGCAGATTCGATAAGCGCTCGCGCAGCACCTTGATCCGCTCGTCGTTACCGGCCAGCACCACGGCGCGCATCTCCGGGTTCTGATCCTGCCGTGGATACAAGCGCATCCAGCGCTTGACGACCTCTCCTTTCGACCATTGCGACACCACTTCCGGCAAGATCTGCACGACCACGTGCAAATGGTTGCTCATCAACGCACAACCCCAGATCGCCACGCCGAAGATGCCGGCCAACTCAAAGATCCGATCCTCCACCCATTGCCGACGATGTTCGAACCAACGCCCCGTCAGCCAATCCTCCCACACAGGAAAGCTCGGCGAACACAGCGCGAGACGCAGTGGAAGGTTCCAGTGGAACCCTTGGGGATCAGGATCTTGCGGGCGTAGGTCATGGAGCCAGCATCGCAGCTCGGTCGCCCACCGTCAGTCGGAAAAGTGCCCGATGACTTGTAGGAAAATTCTGATTCGTGGGTGTCCGTTGTCGCTTCGCCGGCTTCGGGTGTCCGCTGTCGCTTCTCAGTGGGCGGCATTCCGTTGTCCACGGCCTGGACCTCCCAGGTTCCGCACAGAACACATCCGTGCATGCAACGGGTCTGCTGACTCCGAGGAACCGAACCACCGCTCGCGATTGCGCGGTGACCCGTGTGGCCTTCCCCATCACCCAACAAGGTCGGCGTTCCTGACGATGATTTCGGAGCTCAATACCGCGCCTGCACTTTCACCTGTCAACGCTTGGCCTGAGCCGTCTCCAGCCCCACCCATGACTCGGGAATAGAGGAACTGCCCCTCCAATGTTCTGCCAGATTCGTCCTGGCGCTACTGGTGTCCGTTGTTGTGGTTGCTACTGGGTGTCCGTTGTTGTGGTTGCGAGATACCCATCCGATGGTTGCGAGATACCTTTCGGATGGTTGCATGCTTCGGTTGGAGGGTTGCGTGCTACCCAATCGATGGTTGCAAGCATCGTTTCGATGATCGCAAGCATCGTTTCGATGGTTGCGTGCTTCAACACGCCGGAACTGCCCTTGCTGTCGTCGGTCGCCGGCTTGTTCGCGAGGGACTAGCCGCAGGGCGGTGACCCGCCGAGCTGGCTGTCCGCCGGCAGCTTGCAGCCGCGGGAGCTACCGTTCGTCGGAAAGTTGATCAATTGTCAAAGAATCCTCCCAGCGGGTGCTGGGAGGACTGCGAGGATCGCCGCCCGCCTCGGACATGGCTTTCGTCTCGAGTGACGGGGGGTGGGCATGGAGATCGGCGACTGGCTGGTGCACCTGGGTTTCGCGGCCGTGATGGGAATGGCCGGGCAGTTCGGTCGTGCAGTGATCGGACTCAAGAAGCTCTCTGCGGAGAACGAACGCAGCGGCCTGGCGCCGATGGCTGGCTTTGCGCCCGGCCATTTGGTCGCGACCCTGTTCATCGGAGCACTCGCCGGGATTCTGGCGATGTTGTTCCTGGTGGATCCGGCAACGGGAATCAAGGCCAGCAAGGAACTGGTCGTGGGCCTGATGGCCGCCGGGTACGCGGGCACGGATTTCATCGAGGGTGCGCTGGGCAAGCTGTTGCCGGGCGCTTCGGCGACGGCTGCCGCTGCGGATGTGCCCAGGTTGCCGCCGCCAGCAGATGCTGAAACGCGGGTGCAATCCCTGGACGAACTGATGGCGCGGCACTACGCGAGCGAGCCCAGCTATGCGCCGATGGGATGGGCGCAACAGCAGCCGGACGCCCAGACCACCGGATGGAGGTGAATCGTGACTGCTTTCCCGAAGGATGACCAAGCCGCCCTGCGCGCCTTCTACGGCGATGTCGGCACGCAACAGGTGCGCCTGCAACTGCCCTATTCCATGGTTCTGGCCTGGGATCCAGGCAAGAAGATCAATTCGCCCTGTGCCACGCGCGCACGACAGCCTGCGCAACATCTTTGCGAACACGCTGCAGCACTTCGGGCTCCAGCGGGTGCAAGCGCTCAGTCTGGACCAGTTCGGCGGCTGCCTGAACGTGCGTCCGCGGCGCGGCGGCAGCAGCTACTCCGTGCACGCCTGGGGCGCCGCTGTCGATCTGGATCCGGTCAACAACGCCCTGCGCTGGGATCGAAGCCGGGCGGCTTTCGCGAGAGCGGAGTACGAGCCGTTCTGGAAGATCGTCGAAGAACAGGGCTGGACCAGCCTGGGGCGCCAGCGAGACTACGACTGGATGCACTTCCAGGCGGCCAGCCTGTGACGGAGCGGCACCGATGCCGCAGGGAATGGCGCACTGACGCCGCTTGGAAACAACCAACTGAAATGGGAGAACGGAAATGCCTGCCATCGGTACCGGCCGCATCAAGGCCAAACCTGCGGATACCCTCGAGTTGCGCCTGTCTCGCACGCTCGGGCCCGTGCTCACGCTGGTCTATGACCTCGTCCGCGTGGGCACGCCAGCGGTGTCGATCGACCGCGTGCAGTGGAACGATGATGATTTTGTGCGGAGCACCCCGATCGTGGAGGTGCTCGACAAGACCGGCGCTGCCGGGAGATACAAGATCAACCTGATCCCCGTCCTGATGCCACCGAACACGGATCTGCGGATTGAGGTGTGGAAGAACGGGCACTTTGTGGTCTGGCGCCGCAATCGCTCGCCGGACCCGTCGACTTCCACTCGATCTCCATCACCGGACCTGAGCGCCATGAAAGCGATATCTGCCCTCATCATACTGCTGCCGGTTCCGCATTCGCGGCCGACTACTTGTGCGGCAACAGCGAACTCTCGCAACTGGCTGCACGCGAGCTGGCCAAAAGCACCATCGCCCAGGTGATCGAAGCCGATACCGAAGCGGCCGCGCCTGCGGCGCCCAAGACGAATCAGTCGACCGCACCGGCTGCCGCCGGTGGGACGTCTGCGGTCGACAGTCCGGAGCGTCCGCGATGGGTGTCGCTGGCCATCGAGCAGGGGTTGGCCAAGGAGAACGACCTGGGAGGCGTGACCATTTCGATCTCGCCTTTCGACTGGCTGCTTGCATCGGCACCCGATGGACACTTCGACGACAACGGCAATTTCGTCGCCACGCGCGACTTGCGCAGGCTGACGGGCTCGTTGACTGTCGGTAACCGGGGCGTTGCGCTGGATTCGGACGGCGACGGTGTCGCCGAGGATCCTGCCGATGCCAAGTCACTGGACGACAGCCTCTTGCTCGACATCCAGTACCGTTTCTACGGCAGCCGGGAGCGACGCGATATCGTGGTTGACCGACGCTATCTCGAACGGCAGCAGGACCTCGCGCTGGCCGCCAACCGGCTGGCCGATCAGGCAGCCGGACTGGTCGGCGACGACGAGTTCGACACTGCAATCGGTATCCAGTTGGAAACGGACGCGCCACCGATCACCGAGCCCGAGTGCAAAGCGGCGGCCAAGGTGGTCGCGACGTCGCTCCAGCATCGTGTCGACCTCAAGAATCGCGCCGTGGGGCTGCAGGCATTGCGCGCATCGACTTCGTCCAGTGTGGACGAGCTGGTGAAGAAGGTCGACGGATCCCTGGTCATGAGCGTGGGTATCAGCATGCTCGATCGCAAGGAATATCTGGGCCCGGACCGCGTGGGTGTCACGCTCCGCGGCGTCAAGGGCTTTCCAGACACCAGCGATCCCACCGCCGGTGAGTCGCTGGTATTCAACCTGGGCTATTTCTCGCAAGAGGCCCTGGCCGAAGGTTCCAAGCGCATGCGCGGTGCCTTGCTGGGTGTGGAGTTTGTGGACGAACTCAACGCCTCCATGCGCTTCGGCCAAGGCCGTTGGGCGGTGTCTCTCGTCGCCGAGAAGAACTGGGAGGCGCCTGCAAACGCAAAGAAGTCGCAGGCCCTGCTGGGCTTGCGCTACGAGGTCCCGGTATCCGATTCGATTACTGTTCCCTTCTCACTGAAGTGGTCCAACCGGAACGAGCTGCTGCAGGACGAGAGTGAGGTGGTGGGCCATGTCGGCTTTCGATCAACTTCGACTCTTGCTGGCCCGCGACGGAACTGTGAAAAGGCATCGCAGTTTGCCCGACGGCGCGGTTTCTGACACACGGACGCGACATGGTCTGTTGGCCTTGAGGAAGGAGGATCGGCATGGTCACCCAGTGCGACTTGGTGATGAAGGGTGGAATCACCAGCGGCGTGGTCTATCCGAAGCTGGTGGCGAAGCTCTCGTCGAAGTACAGGTTCAAGAACATCGGCGGCACATCCGCGGGGGCGATCGCCGCCGGTGCCTGTACAGCGGCAGAGTACGGCCGCTAGCAACGCCGACCCGATGCGTTCGACTTGCTGGCCCGACTGCCAGACGAACTCAGCGCGAGGATCACGCCCGAAGGTCATACCAGGCTCCTCACGCTGTTCCAAAGATCCCGGCAAAGATCCGACACCCATAATCTCGGAGCGGCTGATCCGCGCTGGACGATTGTGGCTTGCCTGCACAGACAGCATGGACATGCGCAGCATGAGCGGCATGAGCGGCGCTGAAGTGGCAAAGTGGCACTGGGCACCCATTTTCTCTACCGCAAGGATCGCCTGTTCGGTACGGGTTGGACGTCGCAAAGCGGACGTCTGCGATATCGAGGATCGTTGAGGGACGGATCGCTTTCTAAACACCGTTTTGCTGCCGCCGGTGTTCGAACGAGCGCCCGGTCAGCCGATCCTCGCCACACAGAAACGCCCGGCGGACGCAGCGCGATACGCAATGGAAGGTTCCAGGGGAACCCTTCGGGATCAGGATCTTGCGGGCGTAGGTCACGGAAAAGTGCCCGGAGACTTGTAGGAAGATTCTGACTGCGGGTGTCCGTTGTCGTTGTTTCGAGCCTGCGGCAGGCCGGACGGCACCGGGCTTTGGCTATTCGAAATCGTCGCGCAAGATTTCTCGGCGAGCTGGGAATGCGGCCAGCGCACCGCGGCTTTCCCGCAATCTGCTGAAAGCGCCGCCCACGAAGAGTTGTTCGCCACGCAGGGCCAATGAACCGATGCCCCCATCAGCGACATTCCAGGGGACGACCGGACCAGCGGACGGACCCGCCGCGAAGGCCAGCACCCGATTCAAGTTGCCAAATTCCGCAACGTAGATCCGATTGTCGTGCAACACGAGATCGGTGAATGTGGAGAAGGTGGGCCCGGTCAATGGCTGCCACGAATCGATCAGGCCATTCGCGCCGATGCGTGCGATGCCATGGCGCGGGTAGAAAACATTGTCCTGCACGACGGAATCGAACCCTCCCGACAGGTACAGGCGACCGCTTGCGTCCAGCACCAGCGACTGCAGCGGAGCCGAAAGCTGAGCCAAGCGCACTTGGAAGCTCAGATCGCGCGCCCCGATACCGCTTGCGCTCAGGCGGACGATGCCGTTGCAGCAGTTCTCGCCATTGACGGTTCCAAATGCGCCGCCGGCGTACAGGGACCCGCTGCCGTCCAGCAGCAGGACATCGACCTCGCCACCAAGTTCCACCGACGGCGCCCACAGCGGATCGACGGCGGCCACCGCGGCGGTCGACAGCTTGGCGACATTCAGTCGCTCGGTATTGCCGATGCGCGAGAAATTGCCCCCGACAAAGATGTGAGCGTCTGCGCTCAGCTCTAAGCCTTTGACGCTGCCGTTGCTGCCGGGATCCCAGCCAAAGTCGAGGCTGCCGTCATTGCTCAATCGCGCGAGGTTCCTGCGCGGCTCCCCGTTTACCTGGTCGAAACTGCCGCCCAGGTACACGCGTCCGATCGCGTCGACCAGCACGGCAGCGCCAAAACTATCCGACTCGAAGTAGAAAGAGCCCGGCGACTGCACATAGGGCAATGGCACCCCGACTGCGTCGGCGCGCCAGAACTCGTCGACGTTGCCGGCGGCCGAGATGTGCGCGAAGTTCTGCCGCCGCGTCGATCCGATTCGACTGAAACTGCCGGCCACCACCAGGCTGCCGTCCGCGCGCAGGGCAATGTCGATGATGGATCCGCGCGACTCCACGTCAGGCGTCGGCATGTATAGGGCGGTGACCGGGTCGATCGAGGCGAGACCCGGTCGCGGCAAGGCGTCGATCAGCGCAAAGCCGCCGCCAACGAGGATGTGGCCAGCCGCATTCACTGCCAGCGATTTCACCCCCGCGCCGCGCGCCTCGTGGTACCAGCCGAAGGCGATCGAACCAGCCCCGCCGAGCTCGAAGCGTGCCAGCGTGCGATGGGGCTCGCCGCCCGCGCTCGCAAAGGAGCCGCTGACATACAGCCGGTCACCCACGGGCAGCAGTGCCGAAATCCGCCCATCGACGGTGGCACCCCAGGTGGACACCAGTGCTGTACCATTGGCCAGCGAGAGCTTGGCCAAGTCGCTGCGCGGGCTGCCTTGCACCGCGCTGAAATTGCCGCCAATGATGAGGTTGCCGTCCCCATCCGGGGTCAGCGCATCCACAGAGCCGCCGACTTCAGGTTGCCAGCCAGCATCGATGGCGCCGTTGCCGCTGACGGCGATACGCCGGAGCGCAGTGAACACCGTCGAGATTCCTACATCGCTCACATACAGGTACCCCGCACCATCGGAAGCGAGCTGGCCGGCGCGCGTCAGCAGTGGATTCCAGGTGGGATCGACCGCGCCGGCGCCGTTCGTGGCCAACCGCAGCAGCGCATTGCCGTTTCCGCTGAAGTCAAAACGTGCGACATAAAGCTGCGAACCGATGATCTCCAAGTCACGCACGGTGCCGCCCGTCAAGGCCGGGTTCCAGTTCAGATCGAGCTCGCCGCTGGGATCAAGCTTGGCCAGGTCATTGCGACTGAATCCGTCGACGCTCGCGAACTGCCCGCCCACGAACACGGCGCCGGCACCGTCCATGGTGATCGCCCGGATCGAAACGGATTGGCCAGACAGCTGCGGATCCCAGTCGAGGTCCATGGTGCCATCGGCCTTGACTTTGGCCAGCCCGTTGCGCGCCACGCCCTGCACGAGCGAAAACGACCCACCGATGAGCATTCCCCCGTCCGCAGTCGGCGTGATGACATCAACCGAGCCGGCTAGCCATACATCAAGGTCCGGAGCCCGCAACGGACGCGGATCTTGAGCCGGGGCGACGTTTGCCGCAGCGACGGTGAGCAGCGCGATACCAATGAACTTCAATTTCATGCTGGAAGCCGTCCAGTGAGTTGAATGCAGAGCCGCAGGATGGACGAGTCGGGTCGCCTACGCGCATGAATCCGAATCTGGCGCGCTTTTCCGTCAAGCGGCACTGGAAGCAGCACTGGAAGCAGCACTGGACACACCCATTTTCCCCTTCCGCAAGGATCGCCGATACTGCCGGACGTCGGGCTTCGTAGACCGCACGTTTGCGTTAGGGAAAATCGTTGAAGAACGGATCGTCGTCGCAAACGTCGCTGTTCTCACCGCCCAGGCACGCGACCGGCGATATGGCAGCTGCCGGATAGCGCCCGCTTGGTGCGTGCAGTCGGAGCGAACTGCCCGCCGAATCATGGGGCGTGGACCGCTGATGCTACTGCGTGGCCAACCACCGCGCTGTCGCAATACCACGCAGGCAGCACTGACCCATCTCGGCTGCCTTCGCGATCAGACACTCGACCGCACCCATCGCGCGGCTGAAGTCGGATTTCACCGCCAACACCTGACGCGTCCAGGTTTCCGGGCGATAGCCCAGGCGCGCCAGCGCTGCCGGCGCCGGGCCTTCGATGGGGACAAAAACTGGACACCCATTTTCCCTTCCGCAATGGGCGCAACTGCGGGTCTTCTCGTGCTGGAACCTTGCACGCAATTCCCCTCAGGTGCAAAATACACACATTACTGTACACACGCGGAGTCTGCCCATGAGCTCTCTGACCTCCCGAGTGTTCAACAACGGCAACAGTCAGGCCGTGCGCATTCCGGCTGAATTTCGGCTCGACACGGACCGCGTTCGCATCTCTCGAAACGACCAGGGCGATCTGGTGATCCATCCTTTGCGTGCCGAGCGCGGGGCCGCGCTGCTGCAGGCTTTGCAGGCTTTGGGTGAGATCGACGACGACTTCATCGCCGCCCTGGACTCCGAGCAAACAGCTGCCCTGCCCGTGCAGGAACGCGAAGCGCTGTGATCTACCTGCTCGACACGAACATCCTGATCTACCTGATCAAGAACCATCCACCCGCCATTGCTCAACGCATCGATGTGCTTGCCGATGACGATCAGCTATGCATGTCTTTCATCACCTGGGCCGAATTGCTCAAGGGCGCCGAGCGCAGCACCCGCAAACCCGAAGTCTTACGGAGGCTGGACATGCTGGCCCGGCAGGTTACGGTGATCTATCCGGCCAGCGCCGCCATCTGCCGCCATTACGCCGAGCAATTCACGCGCCTGAAAGAGGCCGGCACCCCGATTGGCGCAAACGACTTGTGGATTGCGTGCCACGCGCTAGCCGAGGATGCAACCCTGGTGACCCACAACACACGCGAGTTTCAGCGCATCGTCGGACTGCGGATAGAGGATTGGGTGTCGTAGCAGGTTGAAGGCCCAGTCGCCGCCAGGAGTCGGGAGGGTCCGCCCTCGCGGTCGGAAAGGCGCTCGGATTTTTGTAGGAAAATTCTGATTCGTGGGTGTCCGTTGTCTTTAACCGCGAAAATCTCGGCGAGTTCGCCAATCCGGTCCTCGACCCATTGCCGTCGGTGCTCGTACGAACGGCCGCTCTCACGATCCTCGCCGCATAGCCAGGCGCGGCGCACGCAGCGCGACACGCAGTGGTAGGTGCCGGGCGAACCGGGCGGAACGAGGATCGAGCGGGCGTAAGTCATGGGGCAAGCATCGGCGCTTGGGACGCGCCGCCGCAGTCAGGGATCAGCCCGATGGCTTGTAGGAAATTTCTGATTCTCGACTGTCCCAGTCTTTGCGATTTGTGGGTGTCCGTTGTGGGTGTCCGTTGTCACCACGGGTGTCCGTTGTCACCACGGGTGCTTGCGGGGATCCTTCTTGTCGTCGCGAGGGCACATATAGGCGGTGAGCTGGCCCTTGGCGTCGAGCATGCGGAAGGCGGGCCGATCGTCCGGCTTGCCGGTGCGGCGGTATTTGGTTCCCGCCAGGCCGCCGGTGGTCAGAGTCAAAACCCCGCTGGCGCTGTCATAGATATAACTGCCGGTCTTGCCGTCGAAATCGGCATAGGTCTCGGCGTCCAGCAGGCCAAAGGTCATCGGCGGCGCGATCCCGTATTGGCCAAAACAGGAATAGACGCCGACCGGCGGCGGCGGCATCGGCTGGGTCGACGGCTGCTGGGCCTGGGCAAGAACAGGCGCCATCAGGACGGCGATCACGAGAAGCTTCTTCATCGGCGCCACCTCTTTTGCTTGGGAAAATATGCCCCTGAACCAGCCGGCCGCGGGGCTCCGCCCCCGGTTCGGGGCGTCCGAGCACGGTGACAGTCTACAGTGTCCTTCCTTGTTCGCCGCTCGTGCGATCGGTTCCACCAGGCAGCGCATGAACCATGACAAATTCGACAAGCGCTCGCGCAGCTCCTTGATCCGCTCGGCGTTTCCGGCCAGCACCTCGGCGCGCATCTCCGGGTTCTGATCCTGCCGCGGATACAAGCGCATCCAGCGCTTGACGACCTCTTCTTTCGACCAGAGCGCCACCTCCTCCGGCAAAATCTGCACGACCACGTGCAGATGGTTGCTCATTACCGCGTAACCCCAGACGGCCACACCGAAGATGCCGGCCAACTCATGGATGCGATCCTCCACCCACTGGCGACGATGTTCGAACGAGCGCCCCGTCAGCCGATCCTCGCCACACAGGAACGCCCGGCGGACACAGCGCGAGACGCAGTGAAAGGTTCCAGGGGAACCCTTGGGGATCAATATCTTGCGGGCGTAGGTCATGGAGCCAGCATCGCCGCTCAGTCACTTGCCGTCAGTCGGAAAAGTGCCCGATGACTTGTAGGAAAATTCTGATTTGTGGGTGTCCGTTGTCGTTCCCCGTTGTCGTGTTCCGTTGTCGTGTGCCCGAAGTCTTTTAGGAAAATTCTGATTTGCGGGTGTCCGTTGTTGTTTGGTGTCCGTTGTTGTTTGCCCGTTGTTGTTTGCCCGTTGTTGTTTGCCGCTATTGTTGACGGCACTTTGTCAGAACCCGGCCCCGAACCACAGCCCGCCATGCCTTACACCTTGCGCCTCTTGTACGCCGACTCGCCGTTGAACTCGGTTGCGGAGGCCGAGGCCGTGATCGCCCGCGAGTCTGAAGTCCAGCCCAAGGGCCATCTGGTCGGTCGCTATCGCTCGTTCCAGGCCGGTATGGTCGATAATTGTCCGGATCTGAGCGACGACGATCCGAATGCCGACCGCCCGGACAACGCCTGGCCCCACGGCCTGCCGGCGCGTTTCGACAGCGCCGTCTACAGCTTCTCGCCAAACGTGCCCATGCTTGAGCTCGGACTGCTCGGCCTGATCGCCGAATCGGTCGCCCTGCACGGCTTGCACATGTTCGATCCGCAGACGCTCCGGTTGTATCGCCCGGATCGCGTCGTCATCGATCGCCACGGCGCACGCAGCTCGCCACCACCGATGGAGCGCCCGGCGATCGCGCGCTCGGCGCTGATCACCTACGACCAAACCGATGCACTGGTGCAGCCGCTGAAGCATGAGCTCGCGACTCGGCTGGCCCCTTTCGGCCTAACCCCGCGCGAGCCGGGGCCAGACGGGGTCGGCAGCCGTGGTTTCCTGCGTCGGGTCGACCGCATCGTGCAGAACCTCCAGGTCACAGCCACCCACAGCCACGGTGGCGTCACCACGCACGGGCGCTGGGCGCTGTTCGTGCCGGAGATCACCGAGCAGTGGGTGCCGCCGCTGGCTACCGAGTTCGAGCGCTACTTCAACGCCCACCAGAAGCCGATGGGCGGTCGCGTTGACCCCTTCTGGGTCTACAGCGAGGACCTGATTGGCGCCGAGGGTGCGGCTTTTGGTGAGTCCGCCTTCGCTCATTCGCGCACTCGTGAACCACTGGCGCGCTGGTTCGCCGCTTATGGCGGCCACGTCATCGGCAAGGAATTGCCGGTGCTCGATCGCATCGGTACGCCGCGCGATCTGGCGCGTTTTGCTCAGCGATCGCTTGCGCTGGCGCTCGAGACCGGCCGCGACCCCTCGATGGTCGAGGCCTTCGGCTTGCTCGTGCTGGCCTTCTGCTTCGACCGCGCAAACTTTGCGCACTGGCACGGTTCACTGCGCTCGATCAATGCGATTCGGGTGAAAACCCAGGGATGGGACGATCCCGCGACGCTGATCGATCGTCTTTCCGCCCACCTCGAATCGCCGTACTTCGATCCGACCCGGATCGGGGGCGATGACAAGTGCTGAACCACCTGAACAGCCTGCGGCGGAGGATAGGAATTCCAAAGCCACCTTTCGCGCAGTGTAGGCTGCGGACTGGCGATCGGCATTGGACACCCATTTTCTCTACAGCAGCGTTGGACACCTACCGCAGCATTGCAGCGGCATTGGACACCCATTCTCTCTACCGCAAGGATGGACGGAATTGGACACCCGTTTTCTCTACCGCAAGCATTCCTTGTTCGCCGCCCGCGCGATCGGTTCCACCAGGCAACGCATGAACCATGAGAGATTCGACAAGCGCTCGCGCAACACCTCGATGCGTTCGGCGTTGCCAGCCAGCACCTCGGCGCGCATCTCCGGGTTCTGATCCTGCCGCGGATACAAGCGCATCCAGCGCTCGACGATCTCTTCTTTCGACCAGCGCGACACCACCTCCGGCAAGATCTGCACGACGACGTGCAGATGGTTGCTCATCACGGCGTAACCCCAGATCGCTACGCCGAAGATGCCGGCCAACTCGTGGATGCGATCCTCCACCCACTGACGACGATGTTCGAACGAGCGTCCCGTCAGCCGATCCTCGCCACACAGGAACGCCCGGCGAACACAGCGCGAGACGCAATGGAAGGTTCCAGGGGAACCCTTGGGGATCAATATCTTGCGGGCGTAGGTCATGGAGCCAGCATCGCCGCTCGGTCGCCCACCGTCAGTCGGAAAAGTGCCCGATGACTTGTAGGAAAATTCTGATTTGTGGGTGTCCGTTGTTGTGTTGTGTTTCGGCGCACGCAGCGGGAAACGCAGTGGTAGGTGCCGGGCGAACCGGGTGGAACGAGGATCGAGCGGGCGTAGGTCATAGGGCAAGGATCGGCCCTTTGGCGCGCCGCCGCAGTCAGGGATCAGCTCGATGGCTTGTAGGAAATTTCTGATTCTCGACTGTCCCAGTCTTCTGGTGTTTTTGTCGCTGTCATTCGCGCCGACGGCAACCTCACTGACACTTGTCCTTGCCAATATGCTTCTCATAGGGGCTGGCGCGCTCATCCATCTTGCGGCCGGCGCGCGCGGAGGAGCCCATTCGATTCATTTCGTGGCAGGCTTCGGCCCGCGGCACGACATCCTGCTCGACCCCTAGACCGGGCACATCGTGGCGGCGTCCGTCTACAAAATAAGTGTCACCCCCCATGGCTTCCGGGCATGGCGAATGGGAATACCAGACAGCGCCTGACATCGTGCAGCGATAGGAAACCGCGGCAGCCGGCGCCGGCGTCGAGCGTCGCTGCGCAGGTTGAGCCGTGGACCCGCCGTACAACTCGAGCAAGCGCATCGCGTTGGCCCTTTCTTCCGCTGACATCTGTTGCGGCGGATGCTCCAGCGCCCGCTGGCGATTGACCTCGTCCTTGGTCATCGTGACCCGGTGGGCGGGCAGCTCCTGTTCCTTCCCCTGCGCATCGCCAGGGCAGGAATGGGCGCTGCTGTAGCTGACGCTCCCGTCCGCGCCCACGCATTTCAGGATCCTGGTCTGCGCCCACGCTGTCGCTGGAGCGAATGCCAGAACACCGATCAACAGCAGCAGGCTATGGATCGCTAGTTTCATATCTCATCTCAGACACTCCGAGAACCTGGCGGTATCGTACACAAGTGCAACAGGTCCTGGCGCTACTGGGTGTCCTTTGTCGCGCTCCAAAGCCACTTTTCGCGCAGCGCACGCTGCGAACTCGTGCCGTCAAGGGCCCGGCAAGCGGGCCTCGCAGTCGCTCGCGAGCGATGTTCTGAGGTTTAGTCTCCCAGACTTTGGTCCCAGTCGTAGCCTTTGTCTCCCTGTCTTTGTCTGGTGCCTGTCTTTGTCCGCCGTATGATTGACGCCTTGATGGCTTTCCTTGCCAACGCGTGATTCCTCCCCACAACCCGGAGCCGACAGTGGCCACGAAGACTCTGCTGATCGCGCTGTTGATGATGGGTGCATTGGCTGCACCGTTGGCGTGGGCGCAGGAAGAAGAGGACAGCGAAGACGCCCAGATGCAAATGGGCGACGAAGACAGCGGCATTGAAGAGTTCGCTGACGAGGACTCCGACAACGACGCATCCGAGGCTGACGAGGCGAATGGCGACGTGCCCGAGGAGCTGGAAGAGGAGGAATCGGACGAAGCGTCTACCGACGATGGAGAGGCCGGCGAGCAGGCACAAGAGTCCGCCGAGGAACCCGACATCTCTGCGGAAGAGCCTGCCGTGACGACGACGGCCACGCCCGCAGCGACGCCCGTCAAGCCTGCTCCCGTTTCGGTTTCGACTCCGGATACACCACCGCCTTCCGCGGGCTGCAACGCCGGCACCGTCAAATTTTTCAACGAGGAAAAGGGAATCGGCTTCATTGTCGACATTCGCACGGGCGGCGACATCTTTGTGAACAGTTCGGGACTGATCGACAACGTCAGAGAAGGCGACGTTGTCTGTTTTGACATTCAAAGGGGTCCGAAGGGCCTGATGGCGGTCAAAGTCAGGAGATCGTGAGACGCGAGCGAACTTGCCGCAGCCATGCGCCTGGGCCGGTACTGTGCGTAAGTCATGGAGCAAGCATCAGCGTTTCAACGCGCCGCCGCAGTCAGGAATCATCCCGACGGCTTGTAGGAAATTTCTGATTCTCGACTGTCCTTTGTTGTTGATCGCCGTTGCGCGGGGCATTCGCCAACGGCTCAGGCGCGACGGGACTTTCGGCGCAACTACGGGCACCGAGAAGCGTTCGGGCCACTGGATTGCTGGTGTGCTTACGCTCCCCTCAGCACGTCAGATCCTGGGACGCGACCACCCTGCCCCGCTTCCACTCAATCTCCATACCGGGCGACCACCAAACCCGCAAATTCGAATCCAACGTAATTTCCCCTCTCTCCGCCCGGCGCCGAGCGTTGGCCACGGCCACCTCCATCGCCTCGCAGAGCCACTCCCACCGCTGTTGGACCGTGGTATGGAGCCCATCGCGCACATGGTTCAGCGCCGCCTGCTCGAATCCACAAGGGAATGGGACGCTCATGATGGGTGCCCAGCCGCTTTCGCCAGTTCGGACAGCGCCGCGATGTCCCGCAGGTCGTCCGGTCGCCCGGCCAGCTGTTTCATGGCGATCAGGTCAGCGACCGCCACCAGCCGCACAACGAACCCGCCAAGTGTCTCGACCAGCGCGCGCGGCCAAGCGGCATCGAAATCGATGGGATTGCGGATGAACACATCGACGCTGCAGAACGGATCGTGCGGGTCAACGAGTTGGAACACCAGCATATTGCGGCGTTCGAACCAGACGTCCCGCTTGGCGGGGTCGGCGAAATCGGTGGCCGCAACCGGAACTCGCGGCTGCAGGCCGCATTCCTGCAGCACCTCCATCGCGCGCAGGGCATTGGTCGGATCGAGATCGATCAGCAGGTCGAGATCCTTGGTGAAGCGCGCGTAACCATGCAAATTGACGGCGATGCCGCCAACGATCAGGTAACGAACGCCGGCCGCTTCCAGCGCGTGGATGATTCCGAGGTAGCGGCGTCCAAGCATGGATCACATATTACGCCGGTACTCACCAGGCTGGACACCTTGATCCGTTCGGCGTCGCCGGCTGCGTTGACCGCCTCTGTTACCGCGTCGCCAGCCACCGCGCCGTCGCAATACCGCGCAGCCAGCACTGCCCCATCTCCGCTGCCTTCTCGACCAGGCACTCGACGGCACCCATCGCCCGGCTGAAGTCGGATTTCACCGCCAACACCTGACGCGTCCAGGTTTCCGGGCGATAGCCCAGGCGTGCCAGCGCTGCCGGCGCCGGACCTTCGATGGCACCGCGCTTGTCGGCGCGAATCTGGCGGCCGGTGTAGTCGACCAGGCTCAGGTACTCGGCCTGCGTCATCCGCAGCACGCACAAGCCGCGGATGCCGGCGATCGGAGCCAGCGGCCGATCAGCGGCGGCAGATTCCTGCTCGATCTCGGTCAGTCGCTGGCGCGCGCTGGTGTGCACCGACGCTTCCAAGGTATCGCAGATCTTCGCCCGCACCGGGTTCAGATCGACATAGGCCATCGCCGCCAGCACGGCGTTGTCGTCGAGCAGGCTCTGGGCCTTGAAGCGGCCTTCCCAGAAACGCCCCTTGCAGATGTCTTCCTTGTTCGCCGCCCGCGCGATCGGTTCCACCAGGCAGCGCATGAACCATGAGAGATTCGACAAGCGCTCGCGCAACACCTTGATCCGTTCGGCGTTGCCGGCCAGCACCTCGGCGCGCATCTCCGGGTTCTGATCCTGCCGTGGATACAGGCGCATCCAGCGCTCGACGACCTCAGCGTTCGACCAGCGCGACACCTCCTCCGGCAAGATCTGCACGACGACGTGCAAATGGTTGCTCATCACCGCGTAGCCCCAGATGGCTACACCGAAGATGCCGGCCAGTTCGTGGATGCGATCCTCCACCCACTGCCGACGGTGTTCGAACGAGCGCCCCGTCAGCCGATCCTCGCCACACAGGAACGCCCGGCGGACACAGCGCGAGACGCAATGGAAGGTTCCAGGGGAACCCTTGGGGATCAATATCTTGCGGGCGTAGGTCATGGAGCCAGCATCGCCCCGCAGTCACTTGCCGTCAGTCGGAAAAGTGCCCGATGACTTGTAGGAAAATTCTGATTTGTGGGTGTCCGTTGCTGCCGCTCTTGACAGGTGGCCCGGCCACCCCCCCCCCCTTCGCTTCACCCGAGGTGATGTCACGCCCCCGACGGAGGGTAAGGGGCCCGCCCCCTGTCCGCCCCCCCCCCCCCGAGGCTCCAGCCCACTATGCTCCTAGGTAAATGTGTCAAAGAAACACACGGGGTCCCGTACGGGCGGGGGGCCGGCCGGCCGGGCGGGTCCGGACCACGAATGGGAGCGGAATCGCCGCTGAAAACAGTCTAATGGCGACATTTATCACCCCAAAGAATACCTTAGATGACCTCAAAAGCTGCAAAGGCGTTGTTTCCATAATCCCACGGTCGCCCCAAGCTAATTTACATAGTCATTCGGAATCTAATCGATGAGAACTAACGCCGGTCGAAAACCTCCGCGCAGCACCCAAACACAGCTGAGCTTGCTCTCTGGAGGGTTCGAGTTTCCGACAAGCACCTCAACTATCGAACAGATTAACCGCCAGACTATCGAACTGGAATTGGGAATTGTAGCCGCAGAAACATGGCCCGCGCGCTATAAGTTCCACAAGTACTGGGGCAGAAAGCCCGCGAACGTGGTTGGACGATATATCGATTATTTTTCCAGACCGGGCGAATTTGTACTTGACCCGTTTGTCGGTTCAGGAGTTACCGTTGTCGAGGCGGCCCGACTTCACCGAAGATCAGTCGGATTCGACCTTAATCCCATGGCAGTTCACCTTACGAATGCGATGCTGTCGCCGCCTGATCTGGAGGGATTTCAGACTGCAGCAGAAGAAGTAATTCGCGCAGTTGACGATCGCGTTGCGAGTTTATACGTTACCCAGTGCGACAAGTGCGGTTCCGATGCCACATTAAGGAGCATCGGATATGTCGATGATGAAATGCGCGAAGTACGTTACCGCTGCTCAGCTTGCCGCTGCTCTGGCACCCATGCACCAAACGCTTTCGATCTGCAGCTCGCACAGGCGCCACTTGATATCCCCGCCGACGCGCCAGATTGCGAAATACTGTTTGGCTGGGAGATGCAGAAACTCAAGCGCCGTGGCGCTAAGAATTGGAGCGATCTCTTCACAAAGAGAAACTATGTCACCGCCGCACATTTACGCGACGAAATTCTAAAGGTCACGAATGACTCGTGCCGAAACTGGTTACTGCTTACGCTGACAGCCAGTCTCGCTCAATTCACGCGAATGATAGCAGACTTCTCTGGTGACGCCGGTGGGCCGAGCTGGAAGCTAAACTGCTATTGGATGCCAGGAAAGTGGCAGGAATTAAATCCGCTCTGGTATTTTGAAAACAGGGTCGCCAAAAGTTTAGAATCCATTCGTGACCTATCAGCCAACGGCGCTCCGTGGCCGCTGGGGAAAGCCGAAAACGTTGACAGTAGAACCATGCCACTAGCCAACGCTTCTGTCGATTACATATTTACAGACCCTCCGTACGGCGGTGAGGGCATTCAATATGGTGAGCTTTCGCTTTTATGGTGTCTATGGCTCTCCAAAACCCAAGATCTCTCGTCTGAAATTGCCTTCAACCCTTACCGGAAGCTTGACCAGCAGCACTACTCCAGCGGACTCGCCCGGGTTTTCGCTGAGTGTTTTCGGGTCCTTAAGCCCGGCAAGTGGATGACAGTAACCTTTGCCAACAAAGATCCGGTAGTCTGGGATTCGCTGTTGGGTGCATGTCGAAATGCAGGGTTCAAGTTGGTCACTGCGGCGCCAATGAAAAGGTCTGCACCTTCCCTGACGGAAACGACGATGCATACTGCACCAAAGGCTGATCTCGTACTGAACTTCGAAAAGCCAACATCGACCGTTACCAAAATGGTTAATTATGGCGAGCGTGAATACTCAGTCCAAGAAGCCGTTGAGCGAATTGTCGCAGCGTTCAAGGCCACCTTGACCAGATTCACACCGCACGATGTATTTGATAGAGTTACTGTCGACTGGTTCTCTTGGTACTTTGAAAACGGGACGCGCCCCAATGCAGTGCAACCCACACTCGCTAACGTGGAGGCGCAAATTCACTCTATGACCAAAGAGCAACTAGCTCGTACAGATGCGTTAGTGGGGTCGCTTTAGCATGCTCGACTTGCCTTATTGTTCGTTGAAGTAAGCTCGAAAGTCTTCGAATCTCGCACGTTTATCGGCTTCTCCAGCGGCTAGGACCAATTCGCGGAGGTTCCTCCGACCAGTTCGGTCATCAATAAAGTTCTTTTTTTCTTGCTGATGACGGGCACAGAGCGTCTGCCAGTCGTCGAGCGTGCCAGTCGCGTTGTTATTTGCCTGGCTTAGCGGAGTTTTATGGTCAGCGGTAAGTACAACTGCTCCGCCGCCGATGGGATCAATCGCACCTTTAGCCATCGTGCAGTCTGGCCACTGGCATTGATACCCGTCTCGCTCGAAAAGCTTTTCTTTGTCTTTCGCGGACAGGTAGTTTCTCGGCTTGCCCACACGCTTCGGAGTTGCTGACTCAAGCAGATACTGCCCGGATTTTAGCCAACCCCTATCCCTCCACGAGAGGATGTCGAACCCCTCATCAACACGCAATTCGGAAAGTCGTTGATGCCAGTTTTCCGGAATTCTCCTGTCTTGGGGTCGGTTGCAGCCTGCTGAATCTGTTCCCTAGAGACAACCTTACCGACATTCTCGACAAAGAAATCGCGAATGCGGCCACGCACCGTACTACTCACCTTTTGTTTGACCAACTGCGCTCGCTCCTATCTTGGCGCCGCGAATGCGGCTTTTTTGATTCCCCGACTTAGTTCAGCTCGACACATTCAGCTCGCGAGCAAGCGAATCAGTCTCCTGGCGGCAATAAATGGGAAGCATGAACTCCGAGCGCCCGTGCAATCCGCAGCAAGTTGAGCAATCCAATATTTCTCTCACCGCGTTCAACGCCGCCCAAATACGTGCGGTGCATACCGGCCCGATACGCAAGCTCTTCTTGAGATACCCCGAGGCGCTCACGTTGCGCGCGCACTTGGGCACCAAATGCTTCGAGATCTGGAATCTTCATTTCTTTGCATGTTGTTCCGATGATGACTATTGATCTACAGACTATTAGTATCATCGGGGGCTGTATGCACAGACCGTAAACCTAGCCGCCCAGCGCGGGGATGTGCTACGCAGCGATATCGTTGCCGACACCCTCTTGCTCTGGATTTCGGGGAGTAAGGAAAACCTGACCGTCGAGTCAAGACGAGACGGAGTAGACGTAGTCGTGACGTCTTGCTGCCCATTAAGACGGCGCGCGGGCGGCCAGCGCTGGGCTTGCTCGTCGCTGCGCTGCCTCGGCGGATTAAGACGGACGCAGGACGATCGTGGGCTGGAGCGATGCGTTCGCGAGATCTATGGACGCGGCACGAATGCCAATCCAGCGGCGCTCCTCGATGCGCAGGCTTTCGCGGCTGGTATGCACGAAGGCGAATTCGTGCTCTGGGAATTGTCGATGCAGGCGCCGGTAGGCATCGAATGCGACTGCACCGTCGGCACATTTCTCGAAAACGGTGATGTCGTCACCGACGAAAACCTCGCCTTCTTCGTGGAACTGGATCGCTTCGACAACGAGCCATTCGTCGGGGTACGCGGCTCTGACCTCTGACCATTTCATGGGTGGTTCCTCGGCTGAACCAGATTTCGTGGCTCGCTATCTTCGCCTTGGCGGACAAGCAAAGTGCCAGAAGCGCCGCAGAGCGCGCATGGAGCTGCGCGCACTACGGCCTACATGTTGCGGCGGTACTCTCCCCCCACCTCATACAAGGCATGACTTATCTGCCCCAACGAGTGGTACTTCACCGCCTCCATCAACCCCTCAAACAAATTCCGCCTCTCCCTGGCAGTCACCTGCAACACCTTCAACGCCCCAGGCGAACTCGCGTCGTCCTCCCCAACCGACAAAGAGTTCCGCGCCTCCTGATACACCCTCACATTCCCGATCTGCTGATTCTTCTCTTCTTCCGTCGACCGGATGAGCTCGATGGAGGTGGTGATCTCGCCGCCATGATCCTTCGGCAGATAGGTGTTCACGCCGATCAGCGGCAGTGAGCCGTCGTGCTTCTTCTGCTCGTAGTACAGCGACTCTTCCTGGATCTTGCCGCGTTGGTACATGGTGTCCATCGCGCCCAACACGCCGCCGCGCTCCGAGATGGCTTCGAACTCCTTGTACACCGCCTCCTCCACCAGGTCCGTCAACTCATCGACGATGAAACTGCCCTGCCAGGGGTTCTCGCAGAAGTTGAGGCCGAGTTCACGGTTGATGATGAGCTGGATGGCGACGGCGCGGCGGACGGACTCTTCGGTGGGGGTGGTGATGGCTTCGTCGTAGGCGTTGGTGTGCAGGGAGTTGCAGTTGTCGAAAAGGGCGTACAGCGCCTGCAGCGTGGTGCGGATGTCGTTGAACTGGATTTCTTGCGCGTGCAGGGATCGGCCTGAGGTTTGGATGTGGTACTTCAGCATCTGGCTGCGTGGCGAGGCGCCGTAGCGTTCGCGCATGGCGCGGGCCCAGATGCGGCGGGCGACGCGGCCGATGACGGTGTATTCGGGGTCCATGCCGTTGGAGAAGAAGAAGCTCAGGTTGGGCGCAAAATCGTCGATGCGCATACCGCGCGCGAGGTAGTACTCGACGATGGTGAAGCCGTTGCTCAGCGTGAAGGCGAGCTGGCTGATCGGGTTCGCGCCGGCTTCGGCGATGTGGTAGCCGGAAATCGACACCGAATAGAAATTGCGCACGTCGTGATCGACGAAGTACTGCTGGATGTCGCCCATCATGCGCAGCGCAAATTCGGTGCTGAAGATGCAGGTGTTCTGCGCTTGGTCTTCCTTGAGGATGTCGGCCTGCACGGTGCCGCGTACGGTCTTCAGCGTCTGCGCCTTGATGCGCTCGTAGGTGGCGGCGTCGACCACGTCGCGGCCGCTGACGCCGAGCAAGCCCAGCCCCAGGCCGTCGTGGCCCTCGGGCAGCTCGCCGATGTATTGCGGGCGCGGGCGGCCTTTGTAGAGCGCGTCGATCTTGTCGCGCGCGGCGATCCAGCGCTTGTCGTCTTCGCGCAGCCATTTCTCGACCTGCTGGTCGATGGCGCAGTTCATGAACATCGCCAGGATGATCGGCGCCGGGCCGTTGATGGTCATCGACACCGAGGTCGACGGCGCGCACAGGTCAAAGCCCGAATAGAGCTTCTTCATGTCGTCGAGCGTGGGCACATTGACGCCGGAATTGCCGATCTTGCCGAAGATGTCCGGGCGCGGCGCCGGGTCTTCGCCGTACAGGGTGACCGAGTCGAAGGCGGTCGACAGGCGCGCGCCCTTGGCGTCGACCGACAGGTAGTGGAAGCGCCGGTTGGTGCGCTCGGGCGTGCCCTCGCCGGCGAACATGCGCGTGGGGTCTTCGCCCTCGCGCCGGTACGGGAACACGCCGGCGGTGTACGGGTAGCTTCCGGGCAGGTTTTCCTTGGTCAGGAAGCGCAACAGTTCGGCCCAGCTCTTGTGCGTGGGCGCGGCGATCTTGGGGATCTTCTGGTGGCTCAGCGATTCGCGGTAATTGCTGCCGCGGATCTCCTTGCCGCGCACCACGTAGACAAATTCCTCGCCGACGATGCCTTCCAGGCGCTTGGGCCATTCCTGCAGCAACTGGATGGAATCGGTGGACAGCGAGCGCACGGCGTCGTTGTAGCGCTGGCGCAGCAGCAGGATGCTGATCTGGTTGTCGTGCTCGGCCTGCGCTTCCTCGCTGCGGCGATAGCTCTTGCGATCGCTGTGGGCGACGGCGGCATCGCCACGCGGGGCGCGCTCGCCGATCAGATCGTCGTTGTCGTAGAGCTTGAGCGGCGCCGGCAGGTCCTTGTCACCCAACTCGCGCAGCACGCGGTAGAAGCTCTCGGCGCGTGCGGCGGCTTCGGATTGCGCTTCGATACCGTTGTTGATCGCCCTGCCCGCTTCGGCGATCTCGGCGAGATAACGCAAGCGCGCGCCGGGAATCAACACGGTGGCGCGCGGCTCGCGCAGCGTGGTGTCGAGCTTGGGGTTGAAGTCGCAACCGGCGCGCAGGCCGTCGGACCATTTGGCGCGCAGCAGCCGGCACAGGTTGGCGAACATCCAGCTGATGCCGGGATCGTTGAACTGGCTGGCGATGGTCGGATAGACCGGCACTTCGTCGTCGGGCAGCTTGAAGGCGACGCGGTTGCGCTTCCACTGCTTGCGCACGTCCCGTAAAGCGTCTTCGGCGCCGCGGCGATCGTATTTGTTGAGCACGACAGGCTCGGCGAAATCGAGCATGTCGATCTTTTCCAGCTGGCTGGCCGCGCCGTAATCGCTGGTCATCACGTACATCGGAAATCGACCAGATCGACGATCAGGAATCACTCTGGCCGATGCCGGCGGTCTCGACCATCACCAGATCGAAGCCCAGGCTGCGCAAATAGCTGATGCAATCCTTGAGCACGACATTGGTGGCGACATGCTGTCGGCGCGTGGCCATCGAGCGCATGTACACGCGCGGACTGCGCAAGGAGTTCATGCGGATGCGGTCGCCGAGCAAGCGCGCCACCGGTGCGCCGGCGCGTGGGATCGACCGCGAGCACGGCGATGCGCATCTCCGGGAAGTGCTGCAGGAAGCGGTTGAGCAATTCGTCGGTGACGCTGGACTTGCCGGCGCCACCGGTGCCGGTGATGCCGATCACCGGCGTGCGGCCGCCGGCGAGCTTCCATTCCTTGCGCTTGTGTTCCAGCGCGGCGGTGTCGATGGCGCCGCGCTCGATGGCAGACAGCATCGCGGCGATTGCGACATGGTGGTCGCGATCGATGGTGGCCGGCATGCCGAGCGCGCGGCGGTGTTTTTGCGTGCGGCGAACCAGGTCTTCGATCATCGCGACCAGGCCCATGGCCATGCCGTCGTTGGGATGGTAGATGCGCTCGACGCCGTAGGCCTGCAGTTCGGCGATCTCCTCGGGCGTGATGGTGCCGCCGCCGCCGCCGAACACGCGGATATGCGAAGCGCCGCGTTCGCGCAGCATGTCCACCATGTAACGGAAGTATTCGTTGTGGCCGCCCTGGTAGGACGATAGCGCGATGCCGTTGGCGTCTTCCTGGATCGCCGCGTCGACCACGTCCTGCACCGAGCGGTTGTGGCCGAGGTGGACCACTTCCGCGCCCTGCGCCTGGATCAGCCGCCGCATGATGTTGATCGCCGCATCGTGGCCGTCGAACAGGCTGGCGGCGGTGACAAAACGCAGCGGCCCCGGTTCGTTGGCGCTATCGGCGGCGGGCAGTTGCTGTTGCGCGGACCGTGCTCATGCGGGCTCGGGTGTTGCCGAATTGAATACCGGATTCTGGCGTAGGACGAGGCCGCGGCCGGAGGGTTACGGAGGAATTGTAGGAGCGACCTTGGGCGCGAATGTCGGGCCGCACGGCGAGACCGTGGCCGTGATCGCGCGCGAGCGCGCTCCTGCATTGCTTGCGATGGATTACGGTGAAATTGTCGGAGCGACCTTGGGCGCGATGTCGGGCTTACCAGCCAGATCGTGGCCGTGATCGCGCGCGAGCGCGCTCCTACATTGCTTGCGATGGATTACGGAGGAATTGTAGGAGCGACCTTGGGCGCGATGGCGGGCTTACCGGCCAGATCGTGGCCGTGATCGCGCGCGAGCGCGCTCCTACAAGTTCGCCGAGACGATACGCACCAGCCGGGACGTAGGTCATGTTGCCCGCAGGGCTACGTGACAGCACGCCGATGTCACGTAGGCCTTTGGCCAACGTGACCTACAAATGCTCCCACAAGAGCCAGAGCTCGGCATCCAGAGCGCCGGCAAGCCGGCGCACTCCAGACCTATTTTGGCCGATAGATCGACTCGTCCTGCCCGTCCATCACGGTGATGCCCAGCGCCAGTGCCTGCTCGACGGCAAATGGCACGATCTCTGCGGCGCGTGAGGATTTGATCGACACTTCGCCGATCTCGCTGGCGAAGTTGTTGATCAGCGGGCCATCGGCCCACGGACATTCTTCCTTCGCCGGATCGCCGTCGGCATAGCTCGACAGACACGGATAGCGATCCACCAGCGCGGCATGTAGCTGCTTGAGCAAGGGATGCGGCGCGGCGCGGTCGTCCTCGAAACGATCCTGCAGATCCTCGAGGAAGTCCCAGGCCTGGCCTTTGCGGTTGGGTACCTTGGGCACCACGAATTCCAGGGTGTAGCTCATCGGCGCAGCTCCGGCAATCGAAGGCCCCGACAATAGACCACCGCACGCCGGGCGCGCCGTGGTCCGGTGCGCGCACCTCAGGTGGCGGTCGGATTCCTGCCCGGCGGGATCCCGAACTCCTCGCCGATGGCCTGCAGCGTCGCCTGCGAACCGCGGATTTGCCACTCGTCCCAGTTGTCCCACTCGAACTCCAGGCGTTCGCCGTCCCTGGCCAGCGTGTAAGCGTCGTAGTCGATGCCCTTGTCGATGGTCGTGTCCGGGTATTCGTATTCGACGACCCAGCCGCGCTGCAGCAGCAGGCTGAGGATCCGATTGCCCAGTTCGGTCTTGATATCCGTGAGGATCATCAGCGCTTGCCTTCCTTGACTCGAACCCCGGGGTGGCGTCGGTAATACGATGAATTCAGGGCGTACCGAAAGTCTCGTCGAAGGTGCAGGACCCGTTGTCGCGATCGATGCGGTTCAGAAGTTCACCACATCCTATGTATGGGGCTACGGGGGCAATCCGGCTTTCTTGCGCAGCGCTACGTCGGCCAGCGCGTAGCCCCAGCGGATCAGGCGCTGCTGCACGTCCGGATCGAACGCGGCCAGTCGCGTCGGCACTTTGGCCAGGGCGGCGGTTTCGGGGCTGTCCTTGAACAGGGCGTTGGGGTCTTTGTAGCTGCCGATCAGGGTGTCGATGCCCCAGTAGGCGCCTTTCTGGCGTTTGCTGGCCAGATCGCGGATCAGCATGCGTTTGCGCAGGGCGCGGGTCTGGTCGATCAGGATGTCGCGCACGCGGGCCATCTGCAGCGGGCCTTTGGCGGGACGGGTTTCGAGTTCGAAGGGGGCGCCGGCGTCGCTGACCAGGGCGTAGTCGACCTTGCCCTGCTGCAGCACTTCGAGGCCCATGTTGTCGTAGACGCCACCGTCGCTCAGCACCAGGCGGCCGCGCATGGCGTCACGCTCGGGGCCGGGGCTGCCGCCAGTCCAGGATTTGGGGTTGGTCTTGATGACGATCGGCGAGAACAGTGGCGGGAAAGCGCTCGAGGCGGCCACGGCGAGTGCCAGCGGCAGATCGGTGTGGTTGGACTGCCCGAGCTTCCAGTCGGCGATGTAGTCCTGGCGGAAGCGGAAGCTGCGGCCGGTCTGCAGGCTGGTCGCGTAGAAGATGAAGGTCGGGTTGCCGGGTGTTCCCGGTTTCGGGATGTCTTTCAACGCCAGGCCGTTGAACTGGTGCTGGTCGTAGCAGTCGATCAGGTATTTGCCGGCCGATTTGAACGGATTGACCAGGCCCTTGAGGCCGGCGCCGATGTCGATGGTGCGGTTGCAGAAATCGCGCACCTGGCGGGCGAAGATCGGCTCGAAATTGGTGGCGCGACCGTCGACGAAATCGAGCTGGTTCCAGCACTGGGCGAGGATGCCGGCGAGGATGGAACCGCCGGACACGCTGGTGATCAGATCGAGCTTGCCGAGCAGGCCGGCGTCATTCAAGCGCGTCAGGCTGCCCAGGCCGAACAGCGTGGCGCGATAACCGCCGCCAGACAGCGCCAATCCCAGCGTTTTGCCATCGAGCGCCATGCCTTGGCTCCCCGTCGATGGGATTGATATTCGGTTGCGATCGGGGTGTTGGCAAGAGTGGGCGTTGTTTGACCGGTGGCCCGATATCCGTTGCCGGTGTCGAGCGGATACGGCTCGCCGGCTGTTGTAGAGCCGAGCTTGCTCCAATACTGTTTACTTTGCGTGGGTTATCGCAAATGTAGGTCACGTTGGCCGCGCTTTTCGGCCTACGTGACAGTGAGGGCGCGATGTCACGTAGGCCAAGAAGCATGGCCAACGTGACCTACGTCCTAACTGAACAGTATTGGAGCTTGCTCGGCTTGGATTGCGGAAGAGCAGCGAAGCAAGAGCAAGGGCAAGAGCAGCGGAGCAAGCTCCGCTCTACGAGAGCGAGAGCAAGAGCAGCGGAGCAAGCTCCGCTCTACGAGAGCAAGGGCAAGAGCAGCGGAGCAAGCTCCGCTCTACGAGAGCAAAAGCCGGTGCTGTGGCGCGAGAACTCCGCTCAATCGCCCAGCTTCTCCATGGCCGCGATGGCGCTGGGGAACCTGGGGTCGATTTCCAGTGCCTTGCGGTAGTACTTGCGCGCCTCGTCCTTGTCGCCTTTCTTGGCGTAGGCATAGCCGACGCTGTCCCAGGTGTTGGCGGAGTTCGGGTACAGCTCGGTGTTGAGCAGCAATATCTTGATGGCGGGATCAAACAGGCCGAGTTCAGCCAGACCGGTGCCTTCGTCGTTCAGGTAGCTCTCCGAGGCGGCTTCATCCCGGGCTTCCGCGGTTTGCGATACGCAGCAAGCGCGGCTTCCCCCTCGCCAGCCAGCATCAGTTTCGCGTGGCATCGGCTGGTCGTCGGGCAGGCGCGGCTGGCGCTGAAACTCGCCGCGGGCCAGTTCGAGCCAGCTCCGGGCGCTACTCCGCATCGAGCCGGAAGACCACCGCGCCTCGCGATCGCGGCGGACGAAACGCTGCACGCCGGTAGGCACGAGTTCAGTACGCTCGTGCCCGGCCGTACTGCATGCCAGAAGCTACCGTCGTCGAGGGAGACGCTGAGCACCTGTTCGCCGTTGTAGCGGTAGCGGCCGGGCGCGTTCTTGATGGCCTGCTCGCTCAGTCAGACCGGCGTGTACTGCTTGAATCCGGGCCACGCGTATTCGTA
>JADKFD010000052.1 GCA_016717705.1 Rhodanobacteraceae bacterium
CACTGATCGGCACTGGCCTGGCCACCGTCGCGCTGGCGTTGCTGGCTTACGATCTGGCCGGCGCCAACGCTGGCGCCGTGCTCGGCACGGCGCTGGCGATCAAGATGATCGCCTACGTGACGCTGGCGCCGGTCGCCGGCGCCCTGATCCCATTGGCGCGGCGCAAGCTTGCGCTGATCGCCTTCGACCTGGTGCGCGCTACGGTTGCGCTGGCGCTGCCCTTCGTCACCGAGATCTGGCAGATCTATCTGCTGATCTTCTTGCTGCAGTCGGCGTCGGCCGGATTCACGCCGCTGTTCCAGTCGCTGATTCCCGAAATCCTGTCCGAAGAGCGCGACTACACCCGCGCATTGTCGCTGTCGCGACTGGCCTATGACCTCGAATCTCTGCTGAGTCCTGCGCCAGCTGCGGCGCTACTCACCGTGATCAGTTTCCTGGGTTTGTTCGCCGGCACCCGCTCGACCTGCTCTCGGCGGGCCGGTGCTGAGCACCGCATTCCCGGTGATGGTTGGCGGCACAACCACACATGGCCCGTACGAAAGGGCGATCCGCGGCATGCGCACTTTCCCTGCGTACGCCACGATTGCGCGGACTGCTGGCACTGAACCTCGCGCGGCGGCAGCCGGCTCGATGGTCTTCGTCAACACCGTGGTGATCGTCCGCGTGAATCTGGCCCAACCCGAATCGGCGGTGGCGCTGGCTTTGGCGTGTTTCGGCGGCGGGTCGATGGCCGCCGCGTTCACCTTGCCGTGGTTGCTTGATCGCCGCTCGGACCGGCAGGTCATGACCAGCGGCAGCCTGATGGCGGTGCTGGTGCTGGTTGCCGTCGCGCTCGCCTGGCCAGCGCTGGCCACGGGTCCGCGCTGGCCGCTGGTGCTCGGGGCCTGGACGTTGCTGGGCATCGCCTACGCCTCCATCGTCACGCCCGGTGGCCGTCTGCTGCGGCGTTCGGCGGACGCCGCCCACCGCCCGGCGCTGTTCGCCGCGCAGTTTTCGCTGTCGCACGCTTGCTGGTTGCTCACCTACCCGCTGGTCGGCTGGCTGGGCGCGACGGCCGGCGTTCCGTCAGCCCTGTGGGCGATGGCTGCGTTGGCCGCGCTGGGCGGCGGATTGGCGTTGCGCCTGTGGCCCGCAGCGGACCCGCTTGCGCTCGAACACGCCCACGACAATCTGCCGCCGGGCCATCCGCACCTCACCGAGCACTACTTCGATGGACGCCACCGGCACGAATACCTGATCGACGAACTGCATCAGGACTGGCCGGAGCGCTGAACCTGACCCTCCAGCAGCACGCACGGCGCCGCCTCGACAGCGAGGGCAGCCTGCAGAGAGTCCAGGACCGACAGCAGTCGTCGTGTCAGCATTCTCCGAAATTCTCGGTCGGCTGATGTCGCCTCAGCGTCACGTCAGTCAGCGCCACTTGATCGAACAACCCATCGCCGGTTGCTGCTGCGCTGGCCCCTGCCCGCTGCTCGCTATCATGCGCATCGCATCGAACAACTCGCGCGGCGCGTCGCTGTCCGCGGCCGCCTTCAGCGACGCATCCAGGCGACCGCGATAGCGCAGGCGCGATTCGCCGTCCAACCCGAAGAAGTCGGGTGTGCAGACTGCGCCGAAGGTGCGCGCGATCTCTTGCGTCTCGTCGTGCAGATACGGAAACGGCCAACTCCCGGCGATCTCGACCATGCGCTCGAAACTGTCCTCGGGATAGCCAACCGCATCGTTGGCGTTGATCGCGATGACGTTGACGCCGTATGCCGCCAGCTCGCGCGCGTCGCGCACGAGCCGCGGCAATACGGCCTTGACGTAGGGACAGTGATTGCAGATGAAAGCCACCAGCGTGCCGCGCGCCCCGGCCAGTTCGGATAATCGGTGCCAGCCGCCATCGGTCCCGCGCAGCTGGAAATCTGGCGCGAGCCAGCCGAGCTCAGCCGCGGGAGCGATGGCAGCCATGCAAAGTCTCCGGGTCAGCGATAGCGCGAAACCATCTTCTCCAGCGCAATCGGCTTGATCTTGTGCGCCTGACCGGCGCAGCCGAAGGCTTCGAAGCGCAACTTGCAGATGTCACGCGCGGCACTGCGGGCTACCGTCATCAGCTTGCGCGGGTCGAATTCGGCCGGCTGCTCGGCGAAGATCTTGCGGATCGCCCCGGTCATCGCCAGGCGGATATCGGTATCGATGTTGACCTTGCGCACGCCGCTCTTGATGCCACGCACGATCTCTTCGACTGGCACGCCATAGGTTTCCTTGATGGCGCCACCGTACTGACGAATGATCGCCAGCCATTCCTGCGGCACGCTCGACGAGCCGTGCATGACCAGATGCGTGTTCGGCACCGCGGCATGGATGGCGGCGATGCGCTCCATGGCGAGGATGTCGCCAGTCGGCTCACGGGTGAACTTGTAGGCGCCATGACTGGTGCCGATGGCGATCGCCAGCGCATCGACGCCGGTGGCGGCGACGAAATCGCGCGCCTGATCCGGATCGGTCAGCATCTGGTCATGACTGAGTTTGCCCTCGGCGCCGACGCCATCTTCTTCACCCGCATCACCGGTCTCCAGCGAGCCCAGGCAGCCGAGTTCGCCCTCGACCGAGACACCGATCGAGTGCGACATTTCGCAGACCTTGCGGGTAACCTCGACGTTGTATTCGTAGCTGGACGGCGTCTTGGCGTCTTCCATCAAGGAGCCGTCCATCATCACGCTGGTGAAGCCGGAGCGGATCGATTGCAGGCACACCGCCGCCGAGGCGCCGTGGTCCTGGTGCATCACGATCGGGATGTCCGGGTAGGTCTCCACCGCCGCCTGCACCATATGCCGCAGAAAGGCTTCGCCGGCATATTTGCGGGCGCCGGCCGAGGCCTGCAGGATCACCGGCGCATCACACTTTTCCGCCGCCTCCATGATCGCCTGGATCTGCTCCAGGTTGTTGACGTTGAAAGCCGGCACGCCGTAGTCGTGCTCGGCGGCGTGATCGAGCAATTGGCGCAACGAGATAAGGGCCATGGGGATTCATCCTCGTGAATGGAAGTCTTGATCGACCGGCGTCTGGTCCGCAGTGCGCGCGGACAATGCCAGCAGAGCTCGGGCGAATGTTCTCCTGTTCGGCGCTGCCGTACCTTGCGGCTGGACAAAGTCGTGGCGGATCAGCCGTCAGCGGCATCCGTGACAAGGTCAACGGTGGGCACCGTCCGCGCGCCGAGCACATGCGCGGCAAGTGCCGCCAGCGAGTCGAAGATGCGATCAGGCGCGGACAGGCGGATCGGCACGCCGCTGTTGTAGCCATGCGGCAATACCCAGGCGGCGACACCGGCATTGCGCGCCGCCGCGACATCGGTGATCGAATCGCCCACATGGGCGAATTGCCCGGCGGCAACGCCGAAATGATCCAGCACATGACGCACGGCTGCAGCATCCGGCTTGCGCACCGGCAGACTGTCGCCACCGACCAGCAATTCGAAAAACTCGTCCAGACCATTGTTGCGCAGGACACGCTGCGCGTAGCGGCTGTCCTTGTTGGTCAGACAGGCCAGGCGCACCCCGCTCGACTTCAGCGCAGCCAGCGCGCCGACGGCGCCGGGATAGGCGCACACCCGAGCACCCGCGGTGGCGTCGTAGTGCACACGCAGGCGCTGCAGCAGGCGTGCGAAGGGAATGCGCGCAGCACCCACCGGATCGACGAAGCGCAGCTGATCGAGCACGCGCTGCAGCAGGACCTCGATGCCGGCGCCGATCAGGCGCGTAATCTGCGTTTCGGACAGCAGCGGCAAACGAAATTCGGCCAGCAGGCGATTGACCGCCTCGGCGATTTCCGGGGCGGTGTCCACCAGGGTGCCATCGAGATCGAAACTCAGGGCTTGGATGGGCATGGGGGTCCTTTGAGCAAGTATGCCGTAAGGCATTGATTTTAATGTGGGAGCGGATTTACTCCGCGAGAGCTTTCGCGGGATAAACCCGCTCCCACAGATACGTAGGTCACGTTGCCCGCAGGGCTACGTGACGGGCTACCCTGTCACGTAGCCTGCTGCGCAGGCAACGTGACCTACGCCCTTCGCACCCTCTCCGCCGCGTCACGCCCTCACCCCGCCCGCCGCTTCATATCCATCAGCCGCAGGATCATCGGCGTGAAGATCAGTTGCATGGCCAGGCCCATCTTGCCACCGGGCACGACGATGTTGTTCGGCCGCGTCATCCAGGAGTCGTGCAGCATCGACATCAGGTAGGGAAAGTCGATGCCCTTGGGGTTGGCGAAGCGGATCACCACCATCGATTCGTCGGCGCTCGGAATGTCCTTGGCGACGAAGGGATTGCTGGTGTCGACGGTCGGCACGCGCTGGAAATTGACGTGGGTGCGGCTGAACTGCGGGCACAGGTGTTTCACGTAATCGGGCATGCGCCTGAGGATGGTCTCGACCACCGCTTCCTGGCTGTAGCCGCGCAGATTCTGGTCGCGATGCAGCTTCTGGATCCACTCCAGGTTGATGATCGGCACCACGCCGACCAGCAGGTCGACGTGGCGGGCGACGTCACCCTCGGGGCCAACGTAGCCGCCGTGCAGGCCTTCGTAAAACATCAGGTCGCTGCCGGGTTCGATCGTCTGCCACGGCGTGAAGGTACCGGGCTCGCCGCCGAGTTCCTTCGCCTCGCGCGCGTCGTGGATATAGCGGCGCACTCTGCCGCCGCCGCTGCTGGCGTACTGCGCGAAGTTGTCTGCCAATTCACCGAGCAGGTTCGACTCGGGGCCGAAGTGACTGATCTGCGGACCTTCGCCGGCATCGGCGCGGCGCACGCGTTCGCGCATCTCGGTGCGGTCGAAGCGATGGAAGGAATCGCCCTCGATCACCTGCGGGCGAATGCCCTCGCGGCGGAAGATGTGGGCGAAGCTGTTCATCACCGTGGTGGTGCCGGCGCCGGAGGAGCCGGTGACGGCGATGATCGGATGCGATTGGCTCATGGGGACCTCAGCGATACGGAATGGGGGTTCACGCGCTTGGGTAGGCCGGGTACTCGCGTCGACCATGGCCGTGGGCGCCCCATGGTCGATACGCGAGACACCCGGCGCTCTGCGGCCTGGCGCAAGAGCCGCGGCCGCCGGCGCGAACGTGCTGCTTGGCGCCGCCCAGCCGCGCGCGCGCCGGAGCCGCGCTACGAAGTGGTTGCATCGCCCTACACCCGCGCCTCGGGCCGGAACAACGAGCGCTCGTTGAACAGCGGCGACTCGAACGGACGATCGGTGCCGGCGTCGTATTCGGCGTGGTAACGCTCGATGCGCTCGACCTCATGGCGCGAGCCGAGAATCACCGGCACGCGCTGGTGCAGGGCGGTCGGGGCCACATCGAGAATGCGCTGACGCCCGGTGCTGGCGCGGCCACCGGCCTGCTCGATCAGCCAGCCGATCGGATTGGCTTCATAGAGCAGGCGCAGGCGGCCGGGTTTGCCGGGATCCTTGGTGTCCTTGGGATACATGAAGACACCGCCGCGCATCAGGATGCGATGCACTTCAGCCACCATCGAGGCGATCCAGCGCATGTTGAAGTCGCGACGGCGATCGCCGGTGCGGCCGGCCTGGCATTCGGTCACGTAGCGGTGCACCGGCGCCTCCCAGAAGCGCGCGTTGCTGGTGTTGATCGCGAACTCGCTGGTGTCTTCCGGGATGGTCAGGTTCGGGTGGGTGAGGATGAAGTTGCCGATCTCGCGATCGAGCGTGAAGCCGTGGGTGCCCTTGCCCACGGTCAGCACCAGCATCGTCGCCGGACCGTAGATCGCGTAGCCGGCGGCGACCTGTACGCGTCCGGGTTTCAGATAATCGGCGCCGACCGGCGCCTGGGCGCCGGCATGCCGCAACACCGAGAAAATCGTTCCCACCGAGACGTTGACGTCGGTGTTGGACGAGCCATCGAGCGGATCGAAGATCAGCAGGTACTGACCGCGCGCATGGTCGGTCGGAAGTTCGTACGGCTCGTCGAGTTCCTCCGAGGCCATGCCGGCCACCAGGCCGCCCCAATCGCAGGAGCGCAGCATGATCTCGTTGGCCAGCACATCGAGCTTCTTCTGGGTTTCGCCCTGGCCGTTGCTGCTTTCCAGCGCGCCGAGGAAGCCACTCAACGCGCCCTTGGCAGTCATCGCCGAAATCGCCTTGACTGCGGCAGCGACGTCCACCAGCAGCGCGGCGAGGTCGTTGCCGCCGTCGGTATCGCGCAGCTGCTGGATCAGGAATTTCGACAGGGTGGTACGTCCGAGATGCATGGTGGTGTCCTCGTCAGTGGTTCGTGGCGTCGCTCGTCGCAAACACGCGGCTGGCGCGGATATCGGCGGCTTCGATGGTGGTCAGGTCCTCGCGCGTCAGCGCC
Organism: Rhodanobacteraceae bacterium; assembly: GCA_016717705.1. GTDB lineage: Bacteria > Pseudomonadota > Gammaproteobacteria > Xanthomonadales > SZUA-5 > JADKFD01. The sequence goes on from JADKFD010000052.1 coordinate 6,350, forward strand.
CGTTCGCGCTGCGCATAAAGGCGGCTGGCCTGGCGGAGCCGGGCGCGGTCGAGCGCGTTGCGCACGCTGCGCGCGTTGGCGAAATGCGGCTGGCGGATGCGCAGCGCGAGGTATTCATCAAAGGCCTCGCGTGCGCCCGTCCCGAACTCATAGTTCTGCGCGGCGAGCATGCGTTCGCCGATTTCCAGCAGTTCCGCCGGCTGGTAGTCGGGGAAATCGATGTGATGGGCGATGCGCGAGTTGAGGCCGGGGTTGGACTGGAAGAAGGTGTCCATGCGCGCCTTGTAGCCGGCGAGGATCACGACCAGATCGTCGCGCTGGTTCTCCATCACCTGCAGCAGGATCTCGATCGCTTCCTGGCCGTAGTCGCGCTCGTTTTCCGGGCGATACAGGTAATAGGCCTCGTCGATGAACAGCACGCCGCCCATGGCTTTCTTCAGCACCTCGCGCGTCTTCGGCGCGGTGTGACCGATGTACTGGCCAACGAGATCATCGCGGGTCACCGCGACCAGATGGCCTTTGCGTACGTAGCCGAGTCGATGCAGGATTTGGGCCATGCGCAGCGCCACCGTGGTCTTGCCGGTACCCGGATTGCCGGTAAAGCACATGTGCAGGCTCGGTGCCTGTGCCTGCAGCCCGAACTGCTGACGCAGGCGGTCGATCACCAGCAGCGCAGCGATATCGCGGATGCGCTGCTTGACGGGCTTGAGACCGATCAGATCGCGATCGAGCTCGGCCAGCACCGACTCGACCTGGCTCTGCGCCAGCACCTCATCGACGCTGCGCGGCGGCTCGGCCGGCGGCGGCGTCGACGGGCTGGCCGTGGCCTGTCCGGGGATGCGGTAGTCGAGGGTGGTCATGGGTAGATCTCTTGCCGAACTGGTTGCAGGAAACGGATTTGTAGGTCACGTTGACCGCAGGTCTACGTGACAATCGGGCTGCCCGTCACGTAGCCCTGCGGGCAACGTGACCTACTTCAGAGCTGCTGAGTTCACCCGTACCGCTCCCCCTCCGGCCGCTCCGCCGCATAGCCAACCACCGTGTAGCGCTGCACGCGGCCGGCCACTTCCTGGCGCTGCAGCGTGAAGCCGGGCTCGTGCGGCGGGCGCTGGACGATGAAGCTCATTGCGATCGACTCGACGCCGCGGGTGGAATCGAAGGCCATCAGGCGGATGTAGTGGCGCGGGAACGCCTCGCGGCACGCATTCAGCTCCATCAGCACGCCAGCCGGATCGACCAGGTCGAACATCGGCATGCCGTACATCTCCCAGTAGGTGTTGCGCGGGTGCGGGTCGTCGGTGTATTCCACGCTCCAGGCGTAGCCCTTGCGCAGGCCGTAGTCGACCTGCAGGCGATCTCGGCGTCGGTGAGGTCGGGCAGGAAACTGAACTGGCCCTGGGTCAGGCGGCCGGTGGGATTGGTCATCATGGGACTTCGCTCCGGTTGGGTTCAGGCGGTCGCAGGGGTGACGGCGTAGTCGCTGCTGTCGGTGCTGGCGTAGTTGAAGGACACGTCCTTCCAGGTTTCCAGCGCCTGCTTCAGCGGCGTGCAGAACTGCGCCGCGCGCTGCAGGATCTCCGGCCCCTCGTTGGCGATGTCGCGACCCTCGTTGCGCGCCTTGACCATGGCTTCCAGCGCCACCCGATTGGCCACGGCGCCGGCCTGGATGCCGGCCGGATGGCCGATGGTGCCGCCGCCGAACTGCAGGATGACGTCGTCGCCGAAGAGGTCGAGCAACTGGTGCATCTGGCCGGCGTGGATGCCACCCGAGGCCACCGGCATCACCTTTTTCAGATCGCACCAGTCCTGGTCGAAGTAGATGCCGCGCGGCAGATCGGTGCGCGTGTAGCTGTCGCGACAGACGTTGTAGTAACCCTGCACGGTCAGCGGGTCACCTTCCAGCTTGCCCACCGCGGTGCCGGCGTGCAGGTGGTCGACGCCGGCCAGGCGCAGCCACTTGGCGATCACGCGGAAGCTCACGCCGTGGTTCTTCTGCCGCGTGTAGGTGCCGTGACCGGCGCGGTGCATGTGCAGGATGACGTCGTTGCGGCGGCACCATTTGGCCAGGCTCTGGATCGCCGGCCAGCCGACGATCAAATCGATCATCACCACCACGCTGCCCAGTTCCTTGGCGAAATCGGCGCGCTCGTAGATGTCCTCCATGGTCGCGCCGGTGATGTTCAGATAGCTGCCCTTGACCTCGCCGGTGGCGGCACTGGCCTTGTTGACGGCCTCCATCACGTAGAGGAACCGGTCGCGCCAGTGCATGAACGGCTGCGAGTTGATGTTCTCGTCGTCCTTCATGAAATCGAGGCCGCCCTTGAGGCCCTCGTAGATCACCCGGCCGTAGTTGCGCGCCGACAGGCCGAGCTTGGGCTTGGTGGTGGCGCCGAGCAGCGGCCGGCCGAACTTGTCGAGGCGCTCACGTTCGACCACCAGACCGGTCGGCGGGCCCTGGAAGGTCTTCACGTAGGCCACCGGGATGCGGATGTCTTCCAGCCGCGCGGCCTTCAGCGGCTTGAAGCTGAACACGTTGCCGATCAGGCTCGCCGTCATGTTGGCGATCGAGCCCTCTTCGAACAGGATCAGGTCGTAGGCGACCCAGGCGAAGTACTGCCCCGGATTGTTCGGCACCGGCTCCACCCGGTAGGCCTTGGCGCGGTAGCTGTCGCAAGCGGTCAGCCGATCGGTCCACACCACCGTCCAGGTCGCCGTGCTGGATTCGCCGGCCACCGCGGCAGCCGCCTCGATCGCATCGACGCCCTCCTGCGGCGTGATCCGGTACAGGCACAGCGTGTCGGTCTCCTTCGGGATGTAATCGGGCTGCCAGTAGCCCATCTGCCGGTACTTGAGCACGCCGGCGCTGTAGCGCTTGCGGCTGTCGGTGATCGTCTGGTTCGACGGATCGCTGGCGGGATGGTTCACGACGGACTCCTGGCAGTGCGGTTGATGTTCACTGTAAGAACCGATGTGGATCAGGTAAATTCACTATTCTTAGTGATGGATTCAGTATTTACTGAATTATCTGGATTGACCTCAAACATCGGCGCCGTTGTAGGAGCGACGCGCGTCGCGACCAGCCAGGCAACGCACGCGGTCGCTCCTACAGAATGGGCCCTGATGAAAAACCTCACCTTCCGCCAATTGCGGGTCTTCGTCGAGGTCACGCGGCAGATGAGCTTTGCTCGCGCAGCCGCAGCGCTGCATTTGACGCCGCCTGCGGTGACCATGCAGATCAAGGAGTTGGAGGCCAACATCGGGCTGGCGCTGTTCGCGCGCGAGGGCCGCAAGGTGACGTTGACGCATGCCGGCGAGTATTTCCTGGTCTATGCGCGGCGCCTGCTCGCCACGCTCAAGGATGCCGACGATGCGATGGCACGCTTCAAGCGCGTCGAAGGCGGCACGCTGTCGGTGGGTCTGGTGAGCACCGCCAAGTACTTTGTGCCGCAACTGCTGGCGCGCTTCCGGCAAGAGCATCCGGGCGTCGAGGTGAAGCTGTCGGTGTGCCAGAACCGCGAGCAACTGGTGGCACTGCTGCACGCCGGCGAGGTCGATCTGGCGGTGATGGGGCGCCCGCCGAAGGAACTGGCCACGCGCGCCGAGCCCTTCGCCGCGCACCCCCAGGTGTTTGTGGCACCGCCGGGCCACCCGTTGTTGCTCGGCGGGCAGATTCCGGCAACCGAGTTGGCGCCGTATCCCCTGATCGTCCGCGAGCGCGGATCAGGTACCCGCACGGTTTTGGAACACTACCTGCGCGAACACCACATCGCGCCGCCGATCGCGATGGAGATTCCCAGCAACGAGACCATCAAGCAGGCGGTGATCGCCGGCATGGGCCTGGCCTTTCTGTCCTTGCACACGGTCGGCCTCGAGGTGCGCACCGGGGCGCTGTGTGTGCTCGATGTCGAAGACACACCCGTGGTGCGCACCTGGAATCTGGTGCACCTGTTGTCGAAACTGCTGGCGCCGGCAGCCGAAGCCTTCCGCTACTTCATGCTGGAACACGGCGAGGCCTTCCTCGCCGAGCACGACGCCCAATTGCTGCAGCCTTCGATGCGAATCGGCAAGAAATCTGCCGCGGCGTAGGCCCGGCACGCGCGCCCTGACGCATCGAAAACACGTTCCGCGCTTCGCAGCCGCACGCCGATGGCTACAATCGACACCTGGTTCCAGCACCACCCCGAATCCGGAGGCTTCCATGTTTGGTCTGTTCCGATCGACGTCTGCACCCCAGGATGTCAGCCCGGCCGCCGCACAGGCACTGATCGCGCAGGGCGCACCGGTGGTCGATGTGCGCGAGCCCAATGAGTTCGCTGCCGGGGCGATCAAGGGATCGATCAATGTTCCGCTCGGCGCCATCCAGCAGCGCGGCAGTGCCGCGCTGGCCGACGCTGCCATCGACCTGCAGTCCCCGCACATCCTGCTGGTCTGTCGCAGTGGCAATCGCAGCGGGCAGGCGTGCACGGCGCTTCGCGGCTCACTGGGCGCACGCGGGCACAATCTGGCTGGCGGCGTGATCGCCTGGGGCAACCAGGGCTTGCCATTGAGTCCGGGCGGCGCCTGAGCGTGCGCCGCCGCTGACCCAGGTGCGCGTGACCGAAGCACGCTGGCCTGTGCGTGCCTGCTGCGCCTCGGCCGGTTACCGCTGACTCAGGACCCGGACCCCGCGTCACGCGCATCTGCGCTTCGTCGCTCCTGCAGATGGCGCAGCGCCATGCCGACGGCCATGGCGACAACGAACAACAGGACCTCCGGAACGCCAGCGGCCAGGCTCGCCAGCGCTGGTCCGGGACAAAGACCGGCGATGCCCCATCCCACCCCGAACAAGACCGCGCCAAGCAGCAACTTGGCATCGATACGCGTCTGCTCCGGCACGAAGTACTGCGAATCGAGCAAGGGCCGCGGATGACGCCGCACCCATTGAACGGCCGGCAAGCTCAGCGCCAGCGCCGCGGCCATGACGAAGGCCAGGGTCGGGTCCCAGCTCCCGAGTACATCGAGAAAACCGAGCACGCGCGCCGGATCGGTCATGCCCGACAGCGTCAGCCCGGCGCCAAACAGCGTACCGCAGCCCAGAGCGACCAGCGGCCTCATGCGAACACCCCGGAATGGCGCAGCAGTGCCACGGTCAGGATCGCCGCCAGCATGAAAGTGCCGGTCGCCGCGAACGAGCGCGGCGAGAGGCGAGCGATGCCGCAGATACCATGCCCTGAGGTGCAACCATTGCCCATGCGCGTGCCGTAGCCGACCAGCAGGCCGGCGACGATCATGCCGACCGGCCCGCTCTGCAGGTTGATCTCGCCCAGCTCCGGGCGCCAGGCGCGGATCGCCAGATAGCCCAGCAACAGGCCGGCAAGGAAGGTCAAGCGCCATGGCCAATGACCTGACCGGCGATCAAACAGCAGATCCCCGAAGATGCCGCTGATGCCGGCAATGCGCCCGTTCAGCCAGAAAAACAGCGCCGCCGCGGCACCGATCATCAAACCGCCAAACACCGCGGACAGCAGGCCGAAGTCGAGCATCAGTCGCCTTTTCGATTCACCGCCAGTGGGGCGCGAGGCTAGCTTTGGCGTTTCCGTTGACGGTCATTGCGGGTCTGCACGAAGCGCCAAAGCCGATTCTTGTCGCTCCCGGAGACTACAGTGGCGGCGATCGTTGACGGTCGTGCCTGTACTTGCACGCATCCTCGAACCTCGGACGCATTCAGGCAACGCCGGCGACGGCGCTGTATTGCGGACTGTTCTCGCCATCGATACTCGGCGTGCCGACCGCCAGGGCCGTGCTGCCAATCGGACCTGGATTGGCACGTCGGTAGAGCTTCCAGCGCAGCGGCTTGAAGTGCAGGATCGCGCCGCGTGCGGCGTCCGGCTTGACGTTCGATTCGATCTCGACGCGGGTGGCGGCCTTGCCCACCTCGGTCTCGATGCGAAAACGCGCGCCAACCCGAACAACGCCGAGCACGCGCGCCGGAATGGCGCTGGAATCGGCATCGACCAGGGCGACGTGCTGCGGCCGGAACAGCAAGTCGGCGGCGCCGGACAGATCATGGCGGCTGATCAGGTCGAGCGCGCGGCCCTCGAACCACACGCGCCCGGCATCGACATCCACCGGCAGCGCCGAGGATTCACCGACGAACTCGTGGACGAAACGCGTCGCCGGTTCGTCGAAGATCTCGTCCGGCGTACCCACCTGGGCGAGCTTGCCGGCATGCATGATGGCGATGCGATCAGCCAGTTCCAGCGCCTCGTCCTGATCGTGGGTCACGAACAGCGTGGTCAGTCCGGTGCGGTCGTGGATCTGCCGCACCCAGCGGCGCAGTTCCTTGCGCACCTGGGCATCCAGCGCGCCGAACGGTTCGTCCAGCAACAGCACGCGCGGCTCGATCGCCAGCGCACGCGCCAGCGCGACGCGCTGTTGCTGCCCACCGGACAGTTGCGTCGGGTAGCGCGTGTGGGTGCCTTCCAGGCGCACCAGCGACAACAGTTCATGCACGCGGGCGCGGATCTGCGTCTCGTTCGGACGCACCTTGCGCGCCTGCGCACGCAGGCCGAAGGCGACGTTCTCGAATACGCTCATATGCCGGAACAGCGCGTAGTTCTGGAACACGAAGCCGACCCGGCGTTGCTGGATCGGCCAGCCCGAGGTGTCGTCGTTGCCATACAGCACACGACCGGCACTGGGCTGCTCCAGGCCGCCGACAATGCGCAGCAAGGTGGTCTTGCCGGAACCCGACGGCCCGAGCAAAGCCAGCAGTTCGCCCGAGCGCGCTTCCAGCTGAATTCGATCGAGCACCTGGGCCTTGCCGAAGTGCTTGTCGATGCCTTCGAGTTTCAGTTGCATGGGTGTCTCCTAATCTGCCCGGTCCAGCGCCACACGACCGGCCGCCAGCTGGTCGCCATGGCGCCATTCCAGCACGGCCTTCAGCGCCAGCGTCAGCAGGGCCAGCAGGGCCAGCAAGGACGCCACCGCAAAGGCGGCGACGAAGTTGTATTCGTTGTAAAGGATTTCGACGTGCAGCGGCAGCGTGTTGGTCTCGCCGCGGATATGCCCGGAGACCACCGACACCGCGCCGAATTCGCCCATCGCGCGCGCATTGCACAGCAGCACGCCGTAGAGCAGCGCCCAGCGGATGTTCGGCAAGGTCACCCGGGTGAAGGTGCGCCAACCGGAGGCGCCCAGCGACAGCGCGACCTCCTCGGCCTCGCGCCCCTGCTCGTGCATCAGCGGGATCAACTCGCGCGCGACAAAGGGAAAGGTGACGAAGGTGGTCGCCAGCACGATGCCCGGCACCGCAAAGATGATCTCGATATCGCGCTCGGCCAGCCACGGTCCAAACCAGCCATGCGCGCCGTACAAGAGCACGTAGATCAGGCCGGAAATCACCGGCGACACCGAGAACGGCAGGTCGATCAGCGTGATCAGCCACTGCTTGCCCGGAAACTCGAACTTGGCGATAGCCCAGGCCCCGACGACGCCCGCCACCAGATTCAGCGGCACCGCGATCGCGGCGACGGTCAGCGTCAGGCGCAGCGCGGCCAGGGCGTCGGGCTCGAGCAGCGCTTCGAAGTAGGCGCCGAAGCCGCCGCGCAGCGCCTCGACGAAGACCGCGGCCAGCGGCAGCAGCAACACCAGCGCCAGAAAGGCCAGCGCCAGCGCTATCAGGCCGCGCCGGACCCAGGGCATTTCGCTGCCAGCGGATTGAAACAGCTGCTCATGCGCGCGCCCCCATGCCCATGCGCCGCCGCGACCAGCCCTGCAGCAGATTGATCGCCAGCAGCAGCGTGAACGACAGACTGAGCATCACCACCGCGATCGCCGCGGCACCGACGTAATCGTACTGCTCCAGCTGGATGACGATCAGCAAGGGCGCGATCTCCGAGGTGTAGGGCATGTTGCCGGCGATGAAGATCACCGAGCCGTATTCGCCGACACCGCGCGCGAAGGCCAGCGCCACACCGGTCAGCAGCGCCGGCGCGATCGCCGGCAGCAACACGCGCCGGAAGGTCATCCAGCGCCCGGCACCGAGCGTCGCAGCGACTTCCTCCTGCGCCTTGCCCAGGTCGGCCAGGACTGGTTCGACGGTGCGTACAACAAACGGCAGACCGATGAACACCAGCGCGATGACCACGCCGGTCGGAGTGAAGGCGATCTTGATGCCGAGCGGCTCCAGCCACTGCCCGACCCAGCCATTGCCGGCGTAGATCGCGGTCAGGGCGATGCCGGCCACCGCGGTGGGCAACGCGATCGGCAGATCCACCAGCGCATCGAGCAGGCGCCGCGCCGGAAAGCGGTAGCGCACCAGCACCCAGGCCACCAGCAAGCCGAACACGGCGTTGATCAGGGCGGCCACCGCCGCAGCGCCGAAAGACAGCTTGTAGGCCGCCAGTGCTCGGTCCGACAAGGCGACCTTGGCAAAATGCCCCAGCCCCTCGTCGAAACCGCGCACCAGCACCGCCGCCAGCGGCAACATCACGATCACGCCCAGGTACACCAGCGTGAACACCATGCTGCGGCGAAAGCCCGGCAACACGGAGCCGCCGTGATATGCGGGACGCGTAGCGCTGGCGACTAGCGTGGCCATCAAAAGTCCGACGTGCAGGCGCGCGGCGATCGCATCGCCACTGGTCTGATTGCCGATCGGGTCGAGCGGCGTACGCGTACCTTCGAAGTGAATCCAGTTGAACATCAGCTTGAGGTTCGGATTGAGGTACCAGTTCATCGAGAGTCACCGAGTCGGCCTGGTTGCCGCGCGAAGCGGCGACCGGGTGTCGCAGATCTAGTCGAACATACCGTCCGCGGAGCCAGTTCAAAGGCGCGCCAGGTTCCCTTCTTCGCCGAAGTCGGCGCCAGGCATGGTCAGCGGCGCAGACTGCGGATAGCGCAGCCTGCGCGACTCGCCGCTCCGCCGGCAGGCGTGCCCGATAGTAGTTCTGCGCGATGATCTCCTGCGCTTCCTCGGTGTACAGGAACTTGAGATAGCCTTCGGCCACGGCGCGCGTGCCGCGCTTGTCGACCACCTTGTCGACCAGCGCGACGGGCGGCTCCGCGAGGATGGACACCGAGGGCACCACGATGTCGAACTGGTCCTTGCCGAGTTCTTCGACAGCAAGGAAAGCCTCGTTTTCCCAGGCCAGCAGCACATCGCCCAGACCGCGCTGCACAAAGGTGATGGTTGAACCGCGCGCACCGGAATCGAGCACCGGCACGTTCTTGAAGATCTTGGTCAGGAATTCCAGCGCCGCGCTCTCGCTGCCGTATTTCTCCAGCGCGTAGCCCCAGGCGGCGAGGTAGTTCCAGCGCGCGCCGCCGGAGGTCTTCGGATTCGGCGTGATCACCGCGATGCCCTCGCGGGCGAGGTCGTCCCAGTCCTTGATGCCCTTGGGGTTGCCCTTGCGCACCAGGAACACGATCGTCGAGGTGTACGGCGCGCTGTTGTCGGGCAGGCGCTTTTGCCAGTCGGCGGGCAGCAGGCCCGATCGCGCGCCGATCTCGTCGATGTCGATCGCCAGCGCCAGCGTCACCACGTCGGCCTTGAGGCCGTCGATCACCGAACGCGCCTGCTTGCCGGAGCCGCCGTGGGACTGACGGATCTGCACCTCCTGGCCGTGTTCGGACTGCCATTTGGCCGCAAAGGCCGCGTTGATGTCGACGTACAACTCGCGCGTCGGATCGTAGGAGGCATTCAGCAGGGTGACCTTGTCGGCCGCGCCTACCGCGGCCGAGGCGAGCAGCGCCAGACTGCCTATTGCCCGGAACCACCATCGAGCGTTGTGCATTTGCGGTTTCCTGACCCGGATCTTGATGGGTCGATTAGTACGGATGCTGCTGTCAAAGCCAAATGGCGCTTGGATATATGCACATGCTGCAGACGTCCAGACGTCCGCAAGTCGACGCTGCGAGCTTCAGACTGACGGCGAATCGCGCCCGATCTCGCTGCGCTCAGCCAGTTGCTGCAGCAGCGCTGATCGAGCACCCGCTCATCGCCTCGCGCACGTCCGCCATCAGATCGCGCAAGGCGCAGCGCTGCGGATCGGGGCATTCCTCGCACGGCTTGTAGGCGGTCTGGCTGGCGCATAACAGGGGCGCTATCGGGCCGTCGATGCTGCGGATGATGTCGCCGACCATGATGCTGCCGGCAGCACGCGCAAGCATGTGCCCACCTTGCAGACCGCGGCGACTGCGCACGAAACCGGCATTGCGTAGCTCGACCAGGATGCTTTCAAGGAACTTCTCCGGTATGCGTGCGTCGGCGGCCAGCGCCCGCGCCGGTTGCAGTTGCTCCGGGCGCAGTGCCAGCGCGCACAGGGCGCGAAGGGCGTACTTGCATTTCATCGACAACATAATCCTAGTGCCTTTATAGGAAATGCCGACGCACCCGGCAATCGACGATTGGTTATGTACTTATGCGCAAGCGCGCACGCCTTGACCATGGGCGAACTCGGGTAGGCCGGTATGTCGCGCAACGATTCATCGGCCTGGCCTTGCAGCAAGTACCCGGTGAACGCGCATTCGCGCGTACACCGGGCTACGGGTCTGGTAGGCCGGTGTATCGCGCAGCGATTCACCGGCGCGGCCTTGCGGCAAGTATCCGGCATCCTCGCGTGGCACGGACACCGGCTACGCGGTCGTTCACGCCGCTATCCGAAATGATCGGCTGGCGTTCAAGGGTCGCCTGAACGCAAGAGGGCGACCCGATGAGTCGCCCTCGAGAGCGGCCGGCGGACAACTGCCCCGGCCGATGTACCGCGTTGACCTCAGTGCATGCACACCATGCACGGCATCGAGCCGCACATCATGGTCATCGGCATGCCGCAGGCCATCATGCGGTTCATCATGTCGCAGCAGCACTTGAGCATGTCCATGCCCATCATGCCGTTGGGCATCATCATCATCATCATGCCCTTGGCGGTCATCTCGCACTGCATCATCGGCATCATCGGCATGCCGCAGCAACTCATCATCGGCATGCCATTGCACATCATGCCGCACGGCGTGCCGTTGGCCATCATCTCGTTCATCATCATGCACATGGAGCGCATCATCTCCATGCTGGTGCCCTCGGCGGGCAGCATCATGCACAGCATTCCCTTGTCGGTCATGCTGCAGCTCATCTGACACATCATCGGCATCATGCTGGCCATCGGCATGCCCATTCCCATGCCCATCTGGGCATCTGCATCGGCATGTTCATCATCGGCATTTTCATCGCGGTGTTCATTTTTGTCGCTCCGTCTTGCGTTCAAGGGAGAAATCGCCGTTGCTGGCGATATATCGAATTCGGATTTGATCTTATCCAATTATGCTCAAAATGCAAGTAACTGTTTTGACGGATTATTATCGCTATAGCGAATAATTTTCCGCTGTATTGATGCCCTCTTTCGCTGGTTTCAGACGTCTGTACGGCCAATTAATGCGATCGCCTTTCGCGCATTTGCTGCCGGGGATCCCCTGACACGTCCGCGTCGGTTCGGATATCCACACGTCCATACGTCCAGACGTCTGGATAGCCATTGACAGGCGGCCTCGCCGCCGCGTGATACTCGACCCTTACCGACGATCACCAGTCACTCCACGGGCGCGGGGCGATACGGCCGCTGTCCGCGACCTACACCATCAGGAAAAGCAATCCATGTCACCGCAGCAACCAGCCAGCCCGTCCTCCAGCGGTACGGCAGTACCGTCCGCACGACCGTTCCTCGACGCCATCGGCAACACGCCGCTGATCCTGTTGCGACGCGCTTCCGAGCGCACCGGCTGCCAGATCTACGGCAAGGCCGAATTCATGAATCCCGGCGGGTCGATCAAGGATCGTGCCGCGAAGTTCCTGCTGCTCGACGCGCTGCAGCGCGGCCTGATCGAGTCGGGCGGAATCGTCGTCGAGGGCAGCGCGGGCAACACCGGCATCGGCCTGACGCTGGCCGGAAACGCCATCGGCCTGAAGACCATCATCCTGATGCCGAATACGCAATCGATGGAGAAGCAACGGACCTTGCGCGGCATGGGCGCCGAGTTGCGCACGGTCCCCGCGGTTCCCTACAAGAACCCCGAAAACTATGTGCACCAGGCGCGCGAACTGGCCCGCAGCCTGGCCGGCCACGCGCATGGCGTGCTTTACGCGGACCAGTGGGACAACCCGGCCAATCGGGAGGGACACGTCGCCAGTACCGGACCGGAGATCTGGACGCAGACCGATGGCAAGGTCGATGGCTTTGTCTGTGCGGTCGGCACCGGCGGCACGATTGCCGGCGTCTCCGCCTACCTCAAGCAGCAACGGCCGGACATCCTGATCGGCGTGGCCGACCCCGATGGCGCCGGCATCTACAACTGGGTCAAGCACGGCGAGATTGCCGCATCCGGCAGTTCGATCACCGAAGGCATTGGCCAGAACCGGATCACCGGCAACCTGGCCGGCGCGCGCATCGACGACGCCTGGAATATCCCCGATCGCGAATGGCTTCCGGTGCTCTGGGAACTGATCGCACACGAGGGCCTGTACGTCGGCACGTCGAGCGGGATCAACGTCGCCGGGGCGATCCGGATGGCCCGGCACCTGGGGCCGGGCCACACCATCGTGACGGTCCTCTGCGACAGCGCCAGCCGCTACGAATCGAAGCTGTTCGATCCCGAGTTCCTGGCAACCCGCGCGCTGCCCGCGCCAACGTGGTGGGCTGCGTCGGCCTGATCCTGCAGTCCCGCCAGGTCTGCGTCGATCGACACGATGCCATCGAAAACGTTGGCGCAAGGACGTCTAGACGTCCAGACGTCTGCACTGCTATGATGATGCCCATGCCGAGATCCGCCGAGGCTCATGTCATGGCGGGTATTAGCTGCTGGCAACTGGCTATTTCCATCGCCAGACCACTAGCGACTACGCTGAGCACCACAACGGAGGCCATCCCATGTCGCAGACCGCACAGATCGTCAGCCTGACCGAATTTCTGACCCGACGCGCGATCGGATGCGCAACGACGCCCGGCGGCGCCGATCGGCAGACACGCCGCGCAGCATCGCGCTGACCACCGGGTCGCCGCCCACAATCTGCGCAATGAGGGCACGACGCTGGAGGCTCGCGCATCTCCGGCGTCAGTCGCGCCATGTTGTGGCAAGTCGAACAAGGACGCAGCGCGCCCACCATCAAGGTGCTGTCACGGCTGGCGGATGCGCTCGGCGTTCCAGTGACGGCATTTCTGGAGCCTGATGGTGGCAAGACCACCATCGTGTTGCGCCGGGCTGCCGCCAAGCACCTGAGCAGCGACGATGGACGCTGCACCTCGCGTGCCCTGTTTCCCTACATCGGCGTCCATGACGTCGAGTTCTACGAACTTCGCCTGGAGGCTGGAGCGCAACAGTGCGCCGATCCGCATCCGCCGGGAACGCGCGAGAATCTGGTGGTTGCCGAGGGGGCGTCCAAGTCGGCGACGATTGCCATATCCTGGCGGCCGGCGATGCGCTGTATTTCGATGCCGATGGCACTCACGCAACCATCGCGATGGCCGTGCTTTAGCTGGTCATCGATCCTCGGGGAGCGCCAACCTGTCCGGCGTTGCGGCGCCCGGCAAACTCGCGCTTCGGGTTCCGCGCACCATGCCTTCGGGTTCCGGCAACTCTCCCGCGCGGATGTTGATCTGGATCGACGGCAGGATCAGCGCGGGCATGTCGAGCGTGGCGTCACGCGCCTCGCGCACGCGCACGAACTCCGCCTCGGCGATGCCGCCACGCAGATGGATGTTGCCGGCCTTTTGCGCACCGATGCTGGTTTCGCAGCGGAACTCGCGCCCATTCGGGCCGTAGTCGTGGCAGACGAACACCCGGGTGTCGTCGGGAAGGGCATACAGGCGCTGGATCGACTGGTACAGGCGCGCGGCACTGCCGCCCGGGAAATCGCAGCGGGCGCTGCCACCGTCGGGCATGAACAGGGTGTCGCCGACGAACAGCGCGTTGCCGATGTGATAGCTGACGCTGTCATTGGTGTGCCCCGGCGTGGCGATCACGCGCCCTTCCAGCGCACCGATGGGCACGCCTTCGCCGTCGGCGAACAAGTGGTCGAACTGCCTGCCGTCGGTCGCAAACTCGGCACCCAGATTGAACACCGGCTTGAAGGTCCGCTGCACCTCACGGATGCCCTGCCCGATCGCCAGGCAGGCGACCGGTCGCTGCGTCTTCAGCCAGCGCCCGGCGCTCAAGTGGTCGGCGTGTGCATGGGTTTCCAGTATCCAGCGCAGATCGAGTTTTTGCGCCTCGATGAAATCGATCAGTTGCGTTGCCGAGTCGACGCCGGTGCGCCCCGACTTGGCGTCGAAGTCGAGGCAAGGATCGATGATCGCGGCGGCCAGTGTTTCCGGGTCGCTGACGACGTAAGTCCAGGTGTTGCTGGACTTGTGGAAGAACGGCGTGACCACGGGATTCATCGAATTTCTCCAGGATGCTTCAAAGCCCGCCAATCAGCGGCGGCACGCTGCGCCACAACATGTAGATACTCATCAGCAGCAGCAGCCAGGCGAAGGCGCGGCGCAGCGACTGCTGCGGCAATCGGTGCGCAATCTGCTGACCGGCAAGACTACCGCCGGCGCCAACCGCTGCGAACATGCCGATCAGGCGCCAGTCCAGCGCCAGACCGGCCGCGGCCAACACCAGATAGTGCTTGGCGAAGCCGCTGTAGGCATTGATGCTGATGATCGACAGGCTGGTGCCGATCGCCCGATGCATCGACAGCCCACCCAGCAGCACCAGCGCCGGCAGGATCAGAAAGCCGCCGGCGATGCCAACGATGCCGGTAGAGCGCCCGACGCCCAGCCCCTGCATGATCAAGCGACTGCGGCGCGCGGGCGCCACCTCGACACTCGGTGCCGGTCGCAGCATGCGCGTGGCGGCGACCAGCATCACCACGGCAAAGATCGCCAATTGCAGTTCGCCTGAAAGGTAAGCCGCGAGCGTCGCCCCGAGCCAGGTGCCGAGCATGCCGGGCAGGCCGAACAGCAACACGCTGCGCCATTCGACCTGACGCCGCAGCGCCCAGGGAATGGCACCCGCCAGCGCAATGCTGCCAACGATGATCAGCGAGCCGGCAATCGCGGTCTTCTCCGGTTGCCCAAGCACATAGACCAGGATCGGCACGGTCAGGATCGAGCCGCCGGAGCCCAAGAGGCCGAGCGAAAGTCCGATGATGACGGCGCCGATCAGGGCGAGAAGCATGGCTGCCTCGGTTGCATCTGACTTACCCCATGGAACCCGTGGATGTGGGCGCAAGCGCGGCACTGCGCGGTCCAAGCATGCACCCTTCAGCTGCAAATATTACATGCTTGCACTCTAAAGTAGGCATTACTAACGTATATTGGCACATTCGACTGCAACGACTGGAGTGCCGCATGCAATTGACTGTCCAGGATCTGGTGGCCAGTGCCAGAGCCGCGATCATCGAGATCGACGGCGAGCGCTTGCTGCAACTGCAGGCCACCGGCGTTCCCATCGTCGATGTCCGCGAACCTGCCGAATTTGCCGCAGGACACGTCCCCGGAGCGGTGAACATCCCACGCGGCGTCCTGGAGTTCGAGATCGACGGGCATCCGGCGGTGAACGGCATCAAGGACCCCGCGCTCGCGCATCGCGAGTTGCCCATCGTCGTCTATTGCCGCAGCGGCGGCCGCAGCGCGCTTGCCGCAGAGGCGCTCAAACGCCTCGGTTTCGTCGAGCCGTTGTCGCTGGCCGGCGGGTTCAATGGCTGGGTGGAGCAGCGGCGACTGGTGGAGTAAGACACAGGCGAGCCGAGCGCGAGGGCC
Organism: Rhodanobacteraceae bacterium; assembly: GCA_016717705.1. Taxonomy (GTDB): domain Bacteria; phylum Pseudomonadota; class Gammaproteobacteria; order Xanthomonadales; family SZUA-5; genus JADKFD01. The sequence goes on from JADKFD010000052.1 coordinate 22,126, forward strand.
AGAGGGGCACAGGTCATCCGCGAGCTCTCTGCTACGCTCAAATCTGCGGTACCCGTGCCCGCCCCTCGTGCCCTCAGATGCACCGTCGGCCTCCCTACCCCGCCAGATTGATCCAGGTCGCCTTGACCTCGGTGTACTTCTCGAAGGCGTGCAGTGACTTGTCGCGACCGTTGCCGGACTGCTTGTAGCCGCCAAAGGGCGCGGTCATGTCGCCGCCGTCCCAGTAGTTGACCCAGACGCTGCCGGCGCGCAGCTTGCGCGCCATGCGGTGGGCCTTGGTGATGTCGCGCGTCCACACGCCGGCGGCCAGTCCGTAGGGTGAATCGTTGGCGATCTTCAGACCTTCTTCCTCGGTATCGAATCCGATCACCGAAAGCACCGGCCCGAAGATCTCCTCGCAGGCGATGCTCATCTGCGGCTGCACCTGGTCAAAGATGGTCGGCTGGATGTAATAGCCGCCGGTCTCGGTCAGGGCCCGCGCGCCGCCGAGCGCCAAGCGCGCACCTTGCTCGCGACCCTGGTCGATATAGCCGAGCACGCGCTGCATCTGGATCTCGTCGACCATCGCGCCCATCGGCGCATCCGGATCGAGCGGGTGACGCGGCTGCATGCTCTGCCCGGCCTCGATCACCATCGCCACGAATTCGTCCTGGATGCTGCGCTCGACCAGCAGCCGCGACGCTGCGGTGCAGACTTCGCCCTGGTTGTAGAAGATGCCCGAGGCCGCCGCCCGCGCCGCCTGCTTCAGGCTGGGCGCATCGGCGAAGACGATGTTCGGACTCTTGCCGCCGCATTCCATGTAAGCGCGCTTCATGTTCGAGCGCGCGGCGCAGCCGAGCAGATGCTTGCCGACACCGGTCGAACCGGTGAACACCAGGCCATCGACATCCATGTGCAGCGCCAGCGGCTCGCCCGCCGTCTTGCCGAAGCCCGGCAGCACATTCAGGACGCCCCCGGGCAGGCCCGCTTCGATCGCCAGTTCGGCAATGCGCAGGGCCGTCAGCGGCGACTTCTCGGACGGTTTCAGAATGACCGAATTGCCGGTCGCGAGCGCCGGCGCGATCTTCCAGGTGGCCATCAGCAGCGGGAAATTCCACGGCACGATCGCGGCGATCACGCCGAGCGGTTCGCGGGTGATCAGACCGAGCTCATCCGGGCCGGTTGCCGCCACTTCGCCGTAGACCTTGTCGATCGCCTCGGCGGTCCAGTTCATGCAGCGCACGCTGGCCGCCACATCGACCGCGATCGCGTCGCTGATCGGCTTGCCCATGTCGAGCGTTTCCAGCAGCGCCAGTTCCTCGGTGTGATCCTGCATCAACTGGGCGAATCGCAGCAGCACGCGTTTGCGTTGCACCGGCGACTGCGCCGACCAGCGTCCTGATTCGAACACCTTGCGCGCGACCGCGACGGCGCGTTGCACATCTTCCGGCCCGCACGAAGCCACCTTGGTGAGCACGCGACCATCGATCGGACTGATGCAGTCGAAGGTCTCGCCGGAGGCGGCATCGACGTGACGGCCATCGATGAAGGCCTGGTGCGGGATTCGCGCGGTGGCCGCGCGGGCTAGCCATTGGGCGTGGGTGATTGTGGTCATGGTCATCGATGGTCGATTGGTAGCAGCGATGGAAAAGCATCGCGCGCAAGCGCGCTCCTACACATGGAACGAAACAGCTGCGGGAACCTGTAGGAGCGCGCTCGCGCGCGAGCCTTTGCCTCCCCGAAAACCGAAATCTGACAACTCAGAAGGTCGGCGGCGTACTCGCACTCACCAGCACCGCCTCGCCATCGCCGACATTGCGGAATCGATGCGGCAAGCGGCTCTCGAAATAATAGGCGTCGCCGGGACCGAGGACGCGCACCTGCTCGCCGATGGTGACTTCGACCTGCCCGCTGATGATGACGCCGCCTTCTTCGCCTTCATGCGAGAGCATCTCGTCGCCGGTGTCGCTGCCCGCCGGCATCAGTTCGCGCAGGATGCACATCTGCCGGCGGCGCCGATCATGACGCCCGACCAGAAAATAGTGGATGCCGTTGTTGCCCAGATCCGGCAACTGTGCGGCGCTGAAGAAGGGGCCATCCTCGGCATCGCCATCTTCGGCGGTGAAAAACTCGGCCAGCGTGATCGGAATGCCGTCCAGGACCTTCTTCAGCGAGCTGATCGACGGCGATACCTTGTTCTGCTCGATCAGCGAGATCGTGCTGTTGGTGACGCCGACGCGCTTGGCCAGCTCGCGCTGGCTCAGGCCCTTGCCTTTGCGCACACCTTGCAGCCGCAGTCCGATGTCCATCAATCCATGCGTCTCATCGTCTATCTCAAGCCATGTAGGTCACGTTGGCCGCGCAGCGGCCTACGTGACATCGATCGCCCCAAGGAGTCACGTAGGCCACGGGGTGGCCAACGTGACCTACGAAACTACGCTGTGTTGCAGAATATTAGACACCCGATGATCAGACGGTCAATTTTTGCGCGGGAATGCGCAGCAATACCGCGCAAGTTGTAAAGTTTTTTCGACACTGATAGCGTGAACGCACTCGTCACAGGAGAGATTCAATGGCCGCCGACAACGACGCCGCAGGCATCCCGGGCAGCTTCGAGGCGCACTACAGCGCCGAGGCGACCGCGCAGCCCGAGCACATGGATGCGTTCTGGATGCCGTTCACGGCGAATCGCCAGTTCAAGCACAAGCCGCGACTGCTGGCGAGCGCCAAGGGCATGCATTACCGCTCGGTCGATGGTCGCGAGATTCTCGATGGCACCGGCGGCCTGTGGTGCTGCAATGCCGGTCACGGGCGCCAACGCATCATCGACGCGGTCAGCCAGCAGATCGCGACGATGGACTTCGCGCCCACCTTCCAGATGGGCCATCCGCTGCCATTCAAGGTCGCCGAGCGCCTCGCGCAGATCGCACCAGACACGTTGAACCATGTGTTCTTCACCAACTCCGGCTCCGAATCGGTCGACACCGCGTTGAAGATCGCGCTGGCCTATCACCGCGCCCGCGGCGAAGCCTCGCGCACGCGCCTGATCGGTCGCGAGAAGGGCTATCACGGCGTCGGTTTCGGCGGCATCTCGGTGGGCGGCCTGCCCAACAACCGCAAGTTCTTCGGCTCGCTGCTGCCGGGCGTCGACCACCTGCGTCACACGCTCGACATCGGCAGGAACGCCTTCAGCCGCGGCCTGCCCCAGCACGGACTGGAACTGGTCGAGGACCTGGAGCGTCTGGTGCTGCTGCACGATGCCAGCACCATTGCCGCAGTGATCGTCGAACCGATCGCTGGCTCGGCCGGTGTCGTGCTGCCGCCCGACGGTTACCTGAAGCGCCTGCGCGAGATCTGCGACAAGCACGGCATCCTGCTGATCTTCGACGAGGTCATCACCGGCTTCGGGCGCGTCGGCAACGCCTTCGCCGCGCAGCGTTTCGGCGTCACGCCGGACCTGATCACCACCGCCAAGGGCTTGAGCAACGGCAGCATCCCGATGGGCGCGGTGCTGGTCTCTGACAAGGTGCACGACGCCTTCATGCACGGCCCGGAGGGCATGATCGAACTGTTCCACGGCTACACCTATTCCGGCCATCCGGTGGCCTGCGCGGCGGCGCTGGCGACGCTCGACATCTATCGCGAGGAAAAGCTGTTCGACCGCGCGATCGAACTCGGTCAGTACTGGGAAGATGCGATCCACGCGCTCAAGGGCCTGCCGAATGTCATCGACATCCGCAACTACGGCCTGATCGGCGCCATCGAACTGTCCTCGCGCCCTGGCGCCGTCGGCGCCCGCGCCTACGAGGTGTTCACGCGCTGCTTCCACGACAAGGACCTGTTGATCCGCACCACCGGCGACGTGATCGCACTGTCGCCGCCGCTGATCATCGAGAAGTCGCACATCGACCAGTTGTTCGAGCGTATTGGCGAGGCGATACGGGAGACGGCGTAGGAGCAGAGGCGCGGGGCTGGGGACTGGGGCCTGGGGCGTGTTGCGCGGCAACACAACGCCAACACGCCCTCGCGCAAGCGCTTTGCGCGCATGCGACCATCTGGTCAATTGCCGGATTCTTCCGCGCACTCGCCCCAGCCCCCAGTCCCCAACCCCGCCTTTTCCTTCCAGCAGCGATCCGCCATGCCCGCCGACGACCCCGCCCACCCGAAAACCTGCGACCTGGCGTTCACGCGGACGTCGCCCTACGGCAGCATCGCCGAGCCGACCTATTCGGGCACGCTGAGCTTCCTGCGTCGTCGCTACAGCAAGGAACTGGCGGGCGTCGATGTGGCTGTGGTCGGCGTGCCTTTCGACCTGGCCACCACCAACCGTCCCGGTACGCGCCTGGGGCCGCGGGCGATCCGTGCGGCTTCGGCATCGCTGGCCTGGTGCGGGCCCTACGCCTGGGAGGTCGATCCCTGCGAGGCGTTCAACATCATCGACTGGGGCGATGTCTGGTTCGACCAGGGCCGGCCTGAGCGCATCCCCGACACCATCGAGGCAGCCTTCACACCGTTTGCCGCGGCCAAGGTCACCACACTGGCACTCGGCGGCGACCACTTCATCAGCTATCCGATCCTCCGGGCGCTGCGCGGGCAACAGCCGCAGCCGATAGCGCTGGTCCATTTCGACGCCCACAGCGATACCTGGGCCGATGCGCAGCCGCGCATCGACCACGGCAGCATGTTCTTCCATGCCGCGCGCAACGGCATCGTCGATCCGGGCAGCTCGATCCAGCTCGGCATGCGCACGCGCAACGACCAGACCCACGGTTTCGAGGTGCGCGATGCGCGCTGGCTGCATCGCGAGGGCGTCGATGCCGCCATCGCGGCGATCCACGCACGCGTCGGCCAGCGAGCTTGCTACATCAGCTTCGACGTCGACTTTCTCGACCCCGCGTACGCGCCCGGCACCGGCACGCCGGTGGTCGGCGGCTTCAGCACGCATCAGGCACTGATGCTGATCCGCGGCCTGGCCGGGTTGAACATCATCGGCATGGACGTGGTCGAGGTTTCACCACCCTTTGACCACAGCGAGATCACCGCGCTGGCCGCGGCCAGCGTGGGGCAGGAACTGCTGGCGGCGTTCGCGGCCAGAAGCTGACGCACGCTTTTTGTCCCGGCTCAGGAACCACCGTGGTAGCGCGGCTCCGGCGCGCCCGGTGTCGTGCGAGGCGCGAAGGCCGTTCGCGCCGGCGGCCGCGGGGACGTGCGGCAAGTCGCGCCGGGCGTCGCGCGTAAACGCCATGGCGCATGGTCGGACGACAAGGACGCGCGTACCCGGCCTACGCTCGCTGCCGCGACTAGCCCTGACACCCCGGACACCAGAACACGCGACGATTGAGTTGCGCGGTTTCGACGGTCCCGGAGCAGCGGTAACAGGGTTTGCCCGCGCGTTCGAAGACTGCATGTCGGCGTTGTCCGAAGGACACGCCTGCCGTCTTGAGCTGCACGGCGCGCTGCGGATCGTTGGTGATACCGGCGAGACGATAAGCGCGGCGCGTGATGGTCAGAATGGACCGGGCCAGCGCGGCGCGTTCGAGCGCGTCGAGCGAGCCCGGCCGGCGCGTCGGCAGCAGGCCGGCATCGAACAGGATTTCGCTGCGCAAGTAGTTGCCGATGCCAGCGACAAAGGCCTGGTCGAGCAGCAGATCCGCAAGACGCCGCCGCGCCAGACGCGGCTCCGCCAGCCGCGCATCGAGTTCACCCGCGGTGAGCGTGGCACTCAGCACGTCCGGACCGAGCTTGTGCAGGAAGGCATGGGTGGCGATACCCACTTCGTCAAGCACATCGATGTCCGAGGCGCTGTAAAGCAGGATGTCATGAGTGCTGCCGCGCACCGCAAAACGCAGCGAGCGCGAGGTATTCGCCAGCTTGCCCGCTTTGACGACGTACCAGCGTCCGTAAAGCTGGTTGTGCGAATAGACCGACAGGCCATTGGCGAAATGCGTCAACAGCGCCTTGCCACGCGTTTCGATGGCGCTGACGCGCGAAGCGGCCAGTTCTTCCTCGTAGGTCTTGAGCCGCGCGAATGCAAACTCGACCGCACGCAGCGGCGCGCCGACGATCGCCTTCTGCAACTTGTCCGCCGCGCGACGGATCTCCGGGCCTTCGGGCATCGCCTGGGTGCGCTCGCAAAGCACCTAGTAAGGCGCAATCGAGGTCGTCAGCCGGTGAAGGCGCGGATGCCTCCCGGGCGGCCAGCGACGCAGCGCTGGCGACCCAGATCGCCGTAACCTGGAGTGCGCCGGCTTGCCGGCGCTTTGGATGCTCCACTGCCAACACGCGCCGATGCATCCACAGCGGTGGCTAGCCACCGCACTCCCAATGAATCCAGCTCCCGCCTATTTGGCGGGCGACGTCGAGCGCCGGAATTCGCAGGGTCTGGCCGGGATAGATCTTGTCCGGGTCCGACAACATCGGCTTGTTGGCTTCGAAGATCACGTTGTACTTGTTGGCGTTGCCGTAGACCTCCTTGGCAATCTTCGACAGCGTGTCGCCCTTCTGCACGACATGCGTGCGCGAGGTCCATTCATGTTTGGCGGCCTCTTCCTTGCTCGGCAGTTGCTCGGCTGGCAGTGGCGCTTCAGCCAACACCGGCGGCGCTTTCGGCGCGGCCGGCGCGGGCGCGGCGGCAACCGGTGCAGTCTGCTTGGGCGGAGCACCGACAACCAGGCGGTCTTCGACCTTGTCGACGCCTTCAACGTTGCCCACCGCGAGAATCACCTTTTCCTTGGTGGCACTGTCGTTTACCCAGCCGGAGACGACCAGAATCTCTTCTTCCAGCCAATAGTGGATGTGCTTGTCGGGCAGGCCGATCTTGGCAACGTGATCGCGAATCAACGCGGAAAGATTGGGCACCTCGGACGGCTTTTTGCCACCGAACAACTTGGCACCGGCTGAGGACATGAAACTGAAAAGACCCATGGTGTGGCTCCAATGCGAAGGGATGCGGAGCCATACTCTCGCACAGTGCGCGGGGACTGTATGTTGGATGGCGCGCAGCAAATCGCCTGGAACGCGGGTAGGGCCTCGCACCCGGCAGATCGCGGCACGGCACGTCCAGGCAGGAACGGCTGCGCAGGCGCGTGTCCCTGCAACGGCCGGCACAGATTATTCGGGCGGCTGCGGCGGAACTGGAAAGAGCAGGCTGGCGTTGAGCTCAGCAATGGCTGGCGCGGTGAGCTTGCAGTATTTCGCCGACGTGCCAACCGTCTTCTGGATCCGCTTGCCGATTGTCTTGGTATCGCGTTTCGAGGCCTTGTCGCCGACCTCATAGTCGTTCCAGGCGACACTCGTGCAGCCACGGAAGCCGGCGACGATGCGCAGCGACGTCTGGTAGCGCTCGACGCTCACGACCAGATCACCGGCGGTGTAGCCGCGAGCAGGCGTCCCCTCCACATTTTGGCGATGCCCACGTTCCCGGCGTCACCGAACAGATTCGGGGAAGGCGGCGCCCGGCGCGGCCCCCCCCCCCCCCCCCCCCCGGCGCGGGGGGGGCCCGGGCCGCCAAAAAAAAAAAAAAAAAGGGCGGAGAGAGGAAGGGGGGGGGCGGGGGGGGGGGCCCGGGGGGGCGGGGGCGGGGGGCGGCGGGGGGGGGGGGCGCGGCGGGCGGGCCCGGGGGGGGGGGGGGGGGGGGGGCCGGGAGCAGGGAGGAGCATCCAAAGCGGCGGCAAGCCAGCGCACTCCAGACTACGGCCGCAGATCCTTGATGCGGAACCACAGCATGGCCAGGACCAGCGCTGGCGTGCGCATGAGCCGACCGCCGGGGAAATCGACGTGGCGGATTCGCTGGTAGATGTCCAGCCGCGCGGACTGGCCATGGATGGACTCGGCGATCACGCGACCCGCCAGACCGGTTGCAGCGATGCCATGGCCGGAGAAGCCCTGCGCGAAGTACAGATTGGAACCGATTCGACCCCAATGCGGCGCGCGGTTCATGCTGATGTCGACATAGCCGCCCCAGACATGATCGACCGCCACATCACCCAACTGCGGGAAGACGTCGATCATGCGGCTCTTCATGCGCGCGCGCAGACCCGGCGGATCCAGTTTCGAGTAGCTGACGCGCCCGCCGAACAGCATGCGGTGATCGCGCGACAGGCGGAAATAGTCGAGCACGAAATTGATGTCGGCGACCGCCATGTGGTTCCTGATCAGCGCGTTTGCGCGCTGCGCACCGAGCGGCGCACTGGCGCAGATATAGGTGCCGACCGGCATGATCTTCGCTTCGAGTTTCGGCATCACGCCGCTCAGCCAGGCATTGCCGGCGAGCACGCCGAAGCGCCCGCGCGCCTCGCCGTGTGCCGCGCGAAACACCAGCTCGGCACCCTCGACTACGCTTTCGACACGGCTACCCTCGAAGATACGCACGCCGAGCGCTTGCGCCGCGCGCGCCAGGCCGAGCGTGTAGTTGAGTGGATGCAGATGACCGCTGCGCGGATCGAACAGCAAGGCCCGGTAGCGCTCGGTCGCCAGATCTCGCTGCAGCCGCGCCCGATCCCAAAGTTCGGTGCCGGTGTAGCCGTAGTTGCCGGCGAGATCGTCCTGCCAGCGCTTGAGTTCGTCGATCTGACGCGGCTTGATCGCCGCATGCGCGTGGCCGGGCCGCCAATCGCAGTCGATGGCGTACTTGCGGCAGCGCTCGGCAATCAATTCGACACCTTCGACCGACCAGTCGAACAGCTTGCGCGCGTCGTCGCGACCGAGTTGCGCTTCGATCTTCGACATGTCGCAACCGTAGCCAAAGATCGCCTGCCCGCCGCTGCGTCCGGAAGCACCCCAGCCGACGCGCTCGCCTTCCAGCACGATCACGCTGTAGCCACGCTCAGCCAGTTCGATGGCTGTCGACAGTCCGGTGATGCCGCCGCCAAGCACCACCACGTCGGCGCGCTCGGCGCCGCGCAACTGCGGGTGATCCGGCGCCGGGTGAGCGGTGGCGGAGTACCAGGAGGGGATGTGGCCAGGGATGGACATACGGAGCAAGCTGCGGCTGGCCGGGGCGCCGGGACACGGGACGCGGGACCCGGAGAAGCGCGCTGCGGGCGGTGCTCAGTGGTCGCGCAAAATCCGTCGCATGGCACCATCCTCGCTCCGCGCACCGCGTCCCGGGTCCCGCGTCCCGGGTCCCGGCTTCACCTCACACCTGCCGCAAATACCACTCGTATTCCAGCGTCGTCACCTCGGTGTAGAAGCTGCGCAGTTCCTTGAGTTTCTGCTGGCCGTAGATATGGCGGAACTGGGCGCCAAAGGTGTCGAGGATGAAGTCGCTGGCGATGAAATCGGCCACGGTATCGCGCCAGTACAGCGTGCGCGGCTCGATCTGTTCGTAGGCGTTGCCGACGATCGGCGGGCCGGGATCGGCGCGCGTCTGAAGGCCGTGCAGCATGCCCGCAAGCACGGCGGCCGTGACCAGATAGGGGTTGGCGTCGGCACCGGCGATGCGGTGCTCGATGCGCGCGTTGGCGGCGTCGCTGTGCGGAATGCGCATCGCCACGGTGCGGTTGTTGAAGCCCCAGCAATCGTTCAGCGGCACGAAGGCATTCAGCACGAAGCGCCGGTAGCTGTTGGCGTGCGGCGCCAGGATCAGCATGCAGTCGCGCGCGGTGGCCTGCAGGCCGCCGATCGCATTCAGCATCAATGGCGAGGGCGCCTGCGGCGTGCCGGCGAACACATTGCGTCCCTCGCGATCGAGCAGGCTGACGTGGATGTGCATGCCGCTGCCGGCCTGATTGACGAAGGGCTTGGCCATGAAGCTGGCCAGCATGTGGTGCTGGCCGGCCACCGCCTTGATCGCGCGCTTCAGGTAGATGGCGTCGTCGCAGGCCTGCAGCGCGTCGGCGCGATGCTTGAGGTTGATCTCGAACTGCCCCGGCGCGTATTCGGCGACCGCGGTATCGGCCGGAATCGCCTGGGCGCGACAGATGTCGGCGAGGTGGTCGGTGAAGGCCTGATAGTCGTTCAGGTCCTCCATGTAATAGACCTGCGTGGTGCGATTGCGAATGCGTGTCGCCGGATTGATCGAGGTCTGCGGACGCCCGTCGACGGTCAGTTCGGCGTCCAGCAGATAAAACTCGAGCTCCACCGCCACCACCGGCGTCAATCCGAGCGCCGTGTAGCGATCGAGCACGCCTTTCAGCACCTCACGCGGGTTGGCCGCAAACACGCCACCGGCGGCGTCTTCCATGCTCAGCAGCAGTTGCGCCATCGGCTTCTTCTGCCAGGGCACCGGACGCAGGCTGCCCGGCACCGGGCGACAGATGCGGTCCTCGTCGCCGATCGCATAGCCCAGGCCGGTTTCTTCGACGGTGTTGCCGGTGATGTCGGTGGCGATCAGCGACATCGGCAGGCACACGCCGCTCTCGTAGATCTTGCCGAGCGCATCGCGGGTGACGCGCTTGCCGCGCAGCAGACCGTTCAGATCCGGCAGGATCAGATCGATCATTTCGCAGCCAGGCATCTGCTGCAGCACGGCTGCATCGGCGGCAGGCAGGGCATGTTCGGACATGGTCGGCTCGATGGTTTGCAGTGGGCGGATAGTAGCAAAGCCGATTGGCGGCGTAAAAAATACTCAACATTTGGAAGGCAGATGCGGGGCTGGGGGCTGGGGGCTGGGGCTCAATTCCCGGCATCCGAGCAAGAATGAACTCGCTGGAAGAGCATTTCACGAGACCATGGGGAACTCGCGAACACTCGGGAGCGCGCCCAGCCCCGCCCCAGCCCCGCCTTTGCTCCGCTACTGTTGAAAAAATCAACCAGTCCGCGTACCTTGCCGCCACTCGAAGCGCGAGCCGTGCATGCGTAGCGAACCCCTCATCGGCATCCCTTGCGATCGCAAGATCATCGGCCCGCATCCATTCCAGGCGGTCGGCGAGAAGTATGTCCGCGCGCTGGTCGACGCTGGCGTCGGCACGCCGCTGCTGATTCCTTCGCTGGATCCGCCACTGGCTCTCGAACCTCTGCTGGCGCACCTGGACGGGATCTTGCTGACCGGCTCGCACAGCAACATCGAGCCGCATCACTACAGCGACGAGCCCAGCTACGAGGGCAACTTCCACGACCCGCAGCGCGATGCCACCACGCTGTCGCTGATCCATGTCGCGGTGCGCATGCGCATTCCGCTGCTGGCGGTATGTCGTGGCTTCCAGGAGGTCAATGTCGCTTTCGGCGGCACCCTGCTGCAGAAAGTCCACGAGACCGTTGGCCATCACGACCATCGTGAAGACACCACCCAGCCTCTGGATGTCCAGTACGGCCCGGCGCATGCGCTGAAGCTGAGACCCGGCGGCGTGCTGGCGCAAATCGCCGGCAGCGGCACGGTGATGGTCAATTCGCTGCACGGGCAAGGCATCCGCAGCCTCGGCCGCGATCTTCTGGTCGAAGGCACCGCGCCCGACGGACTGATCGAGGCGGTGCGCCTGGACAATCCCGACACCTGGCTGCTCGCGGTGCAATGGCACCCTGAATGGCGCGTGGCCGAGAACCCTTTCTACCTCGGCATCTTCCAACATTTTGCCCAAGCGGCGCGCCGCCGCGCCCACGCGAGAATTTAGTCATGGCCCGCAAGAAAGCACTGAAGCGCCAAATCGAGGCGGCGGAGCAGGAAAGCTCGCTGAAACGCTGGCTCAAGGAACGCCGCATCACCGAAGTGGAATGCCTGGTGCCCGATCTGACCGGCAACGCGCGTGGCAAGATCATTCCGGCGGCCAAGTTCTCGCACGACTACGGCACGCGGTTGCCGGAAGGCATCTTCGCCACGACGGTGACCGGCGATTACCCGGACGAGTACGACGAACTGGTGTCGCCGTCGGATTCCGACATGTATCTGCGCCCGGACCCGGACACCGTGCGCATGGTGCCGTGGGCCAGCGACCCGACCGCGCAGATCATCCACGACTGCTACACCCGCGAGGGCCGCCCGCACGATCTGGCGCCGCGCAATGTGCTGCGCCGGGTGCTCTCGCTGTACGAGAACCTGGGCCTGAGCCCGGTGGTGGCGCCGGAACTGGAGTTCTTCCTGGTGCAGAAGAACACCGATCCGGACTTCCCGCTGCAGCCGCCCGCCGGGCGCTCCGGGCGGCCGGAAACGGCGCGGCAGTCGTATTCGATCGACGCGGTCAACGAATTCGATCCGATCCTCGACCTGATGTACGACTACGCCGAGACCATGGAACTCGACGTCGACACGCTGATCCACGAATCCGGCGCCGGCCAGCTCGAGGTCAATTTCGAGCACAAGGACGCGCTGTCGCGCGCCGACCACGTGTTCCTGTTCAAGCGCAGCATGCGCGAAGCGGCGCTGCGCCACGGCATCTACGCCACGTTCCTGGCCAAGCCGATGGAGAACGAGCCCGGCAGCGCGATGCACATTCACCAGAGCCTGCTGGATGCCGACGGTGAAAACGTGTTTGCCGGGGACAAGGCCGGCCAGCACAGCCAGATCTTCTCGCACTACCTCGCCGGGTTGCAGAAGTACGTGCCAATGGCGATGCCTTTCTTCGCACCGAACGTCAATTCCTACCGGCGCCTGGCGATCGGCCAGGTGGCGCCGATCAATGTGCAGTGGGGCTACGACAACCGCACCTGCGGCCTGCGCGTGCCGATGGACAGCCGCGAGAACACCCGCGTCGAAAGCCGTTTCGCCGGCTCCGATGCCAACCCCTATCTGGCGATGGCGGCGACCCTGGCCTGCGGCTACCTCGGCATCGTGGAAAAACTGATGCCCACCGAACCGATCGCCGGCAGCGCCCAGGACAAGGGCTACGCCCTGCCCCGCTCGCTGGAAAGCGCACTGCTCGAACTGAAAGGCTGCAAGGCCCTGCGCGGCCTGCTCGGCGAGCGCTTCGTCGACTGCTACGCCGCGGTCAAGGGCAAGGAATACGAGACGTACCTGCGCGTCATCAGCTCGTGGGAGCGGGAGTTTTTGTTGTTGACGGGGTGAAGAGCGGGGCGGGAATGGAGTTCGGCAACGGAAAGCAGGCACGGTGCCGAGTGCGGCTGAGGCCGCACCAGTGACGGTGCGCAGACGCGCCAAGACCTTCCCGAGCGCTCCGTCATTCCCGTCGCCCCCCGCCCCCCCCCGCCCTTCGGCAATCCGGGAGCCCCAATGCCCCACCCCGACACCCGCACCCTGCAGCAACTCGATGCTGCCTATCACCTGCATCCGTTCAACGACAACGCGGCGCTGGCCAAGAAGGGCACGCGGCTGCTGACGCGGGGCGAGGGCGTCTACGTGTGGGATGGCGAGGGCAGCAAGCTGCTGGACGCCTTCGCCGGCCTGTGGTGCGTCAACATCGGCTATGGCCGGCCGGAACTCGGGGCCGCGGCGGCCAAGCAGATGACGCAACTGGCCTACTACAACAGCTTTTTCTCGTGCACCACCGAGCCGACGATCCGGTTGTCGGCCAAGCTTGCCGAGCTGTCGCCGCATGATCTGAATCACGCTTTCTATGCCAATTCAGGTTCTGAGGCCAACGACACCATCCTGCGCATGGTGCGGCACTTCTGGGCGGTGCAGGACCAGCCGCAAAAGAACATCTTCATCGGTCGCCACAACGGCTATCACGGTTCGACCGTTGCCGGCGCCAGCCTCGGCGGCATGAAGGGCATGCACGCGCAGGGCGGGCTGCCGATTCCGAACATCCACCACATCGATCCGCCGTTCTGGTTCGCCGATGGTGGCGACATGTCGCCGGAGGAATACGGACTGGTCGCCGCGCGCCGGCTGGAAACCAAGATCCTGGAACTCGGCCCTGAGCGCGTCGCCGCCTTCATCGGCGAGCCGATCATGGGCGCGATCGGCGTCTACATCCCGCCGATGAGCTATTGGCCGGAGATTGAACGCATCTGCCGCAAGTACGATGTGCTGCTGGTCGCCGACGAAGTGATCTGCGGCTTCGGCCGCACCGGCGAGTGGTTTGGCTCGCAGTACTTCGGTTTCAAGCCGGACATCATGACCATCGCCAAGGGCCTGACCAGTGGTTACATCCCGCTCGGCGCCTCGATGTTCAACGACCGCATCGCCAATGTGCTGGCCAGCCAGGGTGGCGAACTGGCGCACGGCTACACTTATTCGGGCCATCCGGTGTGCTGTGCCGTGGCGCTGGAGAACATCCGCATCCTGCAGGAAGAGAGGATCGTCGACACCTGCAAGAGCGACACCGGCCCCTACCTGCAGCAGCGCTGGATGGAGCTCGGCGCGCATCCGCTGGTCGGCGAAGCGCGCATCGCCGGCATGGTCGGCGCGCTGGAACTGGTGCCGAACAAGCCCGAGCGCAAGTATTTCGCCGAGCGCGGCAAGGTCGGCGTACTGTGCCGCGACATCGCACTGAAGAACGGCTTGATCCTGCGCGCCACCTACGATTCGATGCTGCTGTCGCCGCCGCTGATCATCAGCCGCAGCCAGATCGACGAGTTGGTCGAGAAAGCGTGGAAGTCGCTGGATCAGACGGCGAAGGAGATCGGAATAGCGGTGTAGGTCATGTTGCTCGCGCAGCGAGCTACGTGACACCAACCGCGAATCGTCACGTAGGCCGCTTCGCGTCCAACGTGACCTACTTCCGGCGTCGCGACGATTGACTTGAAGCCTTCACAATGGGAAAAACTGCTACACCGATATCCGGTCTCGGCCACGAGCCACCAACCCTCAAGGAGAGCACACCGATGAAACTGCGAATCAGCCTGCTGGCGCTGGCCTGCGCCAGCCTTTTTGCCTGTGGCAAGACCGAAGCACCCAAGGAAACCGCGCGGCACCGGCCGATGCACCAGCGGCCGCCCCGGCAGCACCCGCCGAGGAGCCCAAGGTCCTCAACGTACTCAACTGGTCCGACTACATCGCCGAAGACACCATCGCCAACTTCGAGAAGGAGACCGGCATCAAGGTCACCTACGATGTGTTCGACAGCAACGAAGTGCTCGAAGCCAAGCTGATGACCGGCAAGTCCGGTTACGACGTCGTGGTGCCGTCGCTGACCTTCCTCGCGCGGCAGATCCAGGCCGGCGTGTTCATGCCGCTGGACAAGAGCAAGATCCCGAATTACGCCAACATGGATCCGCAGATCCAGGCGCTGATCGCACAGAACGACAAGGACAACACCCACTCGGCGAATTATCTGTGGGGCACCACCGGCATTGCCTACAACGAGGACATGCTCAAGGAGCGCCTTGGCGCCGATGCGCCGGTCGACGACTGGAAACTGATCTTCGATCCGCAGTACATCTCGAAGATGACCGACTGCGGCGTCTACATCCTCGATACGCCGTCGGAAATCCTGCCTATTGCGCTGCTCTACCTCGGCGAGGAACCGAACAGCTTCGATCCGGCGGTGATCCAGAAAGGCGTCGACCTGATGCTGAAGATCCGCCCGCACATCACCCAGTTCCATTCCTCGCAGGTGATCGACGCGCTGGCCAACGGTGACGCCTGCCTGGCGATTGCCTGGTCCGGTGACGTGTTGCAGGCGGCCAATCGTGCCGAAGAGGCCGGCAAAGGCGTCAAGGTTGGCTACAGCATTCCCAAGCAGGGCGCGCCGATGTGGTTCGACATGATGGCGATCCCGAAAGACGCCGAACACCCGAACAATGCGCATGTGTTCATCAACTACATGCTGAAGGCCGAGGTCATGGCCGGCATCCAGAACTACGTCGAATACGCCAGCGCCAATGCCGCCGCCGCCAAACCCGGGATCGGTGACCATCGCATCTACCCGACGCCGGAAGTGCAGGCCACGCTGTTCAGCCTGGCGGTGATTCCGCCGGAAGTCGATCGCATCTTCAACCGCGCCTGGACGACGATCAAGACGGGCCAGTAGCGGGGGGGGGGCCGGGCTGGTGGAGCGACGCGGCGCGAATGAACGCGCGGAGCGGCGTGAAAGTAGGGCGCGCGCACGAGCTTCGCAAATCGCGCCCGCGCGCCAGGCGCCTCGGCGCGGCCAGGGCATGCCGAAGAGTCGGCCGAATGACGTCAGCGATCACCAGCACGCCCATCCCGGCAGCGACGCCGGGCGGAAAGCCGGACAAACGCGGGGTCGACGACTATCTGGTCATCGACACCGTGCGCAAGGAATTCGACGGCTTCGTCGCCGTCGACGACGTCAGCATCAACATCCGCAAGGGCGAGATATTTGCGCTGCTGGGGGCGTCCGGTTGCGGCAAGTCGACCTTGCTGCGTTGCCTCGCGGGTTTCGAAAAGCCAACGGCAGGACGCATCGTGCTGGCTGGTGCAGACGTCACCGATCTGCCGCCCTACCTGCGCCCCATCAACATGATGTTCCAGTCCTACGCGCTCTTCCCGCACCTGACGGTCGAACAGAACATCGCCTTCGGGCTGAAGCAGGACGGGATGGCCAAGGAGCCTTGCCAGCGCCGCGTCGACGAGATGTTGAACCTGGTGCAGATGAGCAAGTTCGCCAAGCGCAAGCCGCATCAGTTGTCAGGTGGCCAGCAGCAGCGCGTGGCCCTGGCGCGGTCGTTGGCGAAGAGCCCCAAGCTGCTGCTGCTGGATGAGCCGATGGGCGCGCTCGACAAGAAACTGCGTTCGCAGATGCAACTGGAACTGGTCAACATCATCGAGACCCTCGGCGTCACCTGCGTCATGGTCACCCATGACCAGGAAGAGGCGATGACCATGGCCAACCGCATCGCCGTGATGGAGGCCGGACGCTTTCGCCAGATCGGCTCTCCCGACGAGATCTACGAGCAACCGAACAGTCGTTACACCGCCGAATTCATCGGTTCGGTCAACCTGTTCGAGGGCAAGATCGACAAGGACGAAAAGGACTTTGTCACCATCGCCTGCCCCACCCTGCCCGATCCGATCTATGTCGCGCACGGCGTCACCGGGTTCACCGGCATGGACGTGGCTTTCGCGCTGCGGCCGGAAAAGATGCAGATCAGCAAGACCGAGCCGGCCGAACCGCACAACAAGGCCCACGGGATCATCGAGGACATCGCCTATTTCGGCGATCACTCGGTCTATCACATCCGCCTGGACCGCGGCACCAAGGTGATGTGCAACTTCGTCAACCAGCAACGTTGGGCCTCGGAAGGCTTCACCTGGAACGATCCGGTGTGGATCTCCTGGGGCGATCTCGAAGGCGTGGTGCTGACGTCATGAGCGCCAGGATCCGCTGCCTGGCGACGTTTCCTCCCCGGCGCGCGCTGGGGCCTGATCTCGGTGCCGTATTTCTGGTTGTTGCTGTTCTTCGCTGTCCCGTTCCTGATCGCGCTGAAGATTTCCTTTGCCAAGGCGGCGATCGCCATGCCGCCCTACACCGACGTCCTTTACTGGGTCGATGGCTTCCCTGTAGTAAAATTGCGTGGTGAGAACTACCTGTATCTGCTCGGCGACAGTCTCTACATCAACGCCTATCTCAGCTCGCTCAAGATCGCAGTGGTTTCGACCTTCTTGTGCCTGCTGCTCGGCTATCCGATGGCCTATTCGATCTCGCGGATGGCACCGGCCACGCGCAACATCGCGCTGCTGCTGGTGATCCTGCCGTCGTGGACCTCGTTCCTGATCCGCATCTATGCCTGGGTCGGCATCCTGAAGCCGAACGGCCTGATCAATAACTACCTGATGTACCTGGGATTGATCGACTCCCCGCTGAAGATGCTGCACACGCCCATCGCGGTCTACATCGGCATCGTCTATGCGTATCTGCCGTTCATGGTGCTGCCGCTGTACACCAACCTGGTCAAGCACGATCACCGGTTGCTGGAAGCTGCATCCGACCTCGGCGCCAAGCCCTGGCAGGCCTTCCTCAAGGTGACACTGCCCTTGTCCAAGGCCGGCATCATCGCTGGCTGCATGCTGGTGGCGATTCCGGCGGTCGGCGAGTTCGTCATCCCGGAGATGCTCGGCGGCCCGGAAACGCTGATGATCGGCCGCGTGCTATGGCAGGAGTTTTTCAACAACCGCGATTGGCCGGTGGCCTCGGCGGTGGCGATGGTGATGCTCGCCTTGCTGATCATCCCGATCATGATTTTCCATCGCGCGCAGGCGAAGGAAATGGAGGGGAAGCTGACATGAGCAACGCCACCCGCACCTCCAAATGGTCCTGGCTGTTCCTCGGCTTCGGCTTCTTCTTTCTCTACGCGCCGATGCTCAGCCTGATCGTCTACTCGTTCAACGAGAACCGGTTGGTGACCGTGTGGTCGGGTTTCTCGACCAAGTGGTACGGCGCGCTGATGCAGGACGACCAGATGCTGGCCGCCGCCTGGGTCAGCCTGCGCATTGCCTTCTATACGGCGTGTGCCTCGGTGGTGCTTGGCACGATGGCGGCGATGGTGATGACGCGCATGCGCGGATTTCGCGGCAAGACGCTGTTCAGCGGCATGATCACCGCGCCGCTGGTGATGCCCGAAGTGATCACCGGCCTGTCGCTGTTGTTGTTGTTCGTCAGCTTGTCGACCTGGACGGGCCTGGACTTCGCGCGCGGCATGACCACGATCTGGGTGGCGCACGTGACGCTGTGCATGGCTTTTGTCACCGTGGTGATCAGCTCGCGCCTGGCCGAGCTCGATCGCTCGCTGGAGGAAGCGGCGATGGATCTGGGCGCCAATCGCGTCAAGGTGTTTTTCCTGATCACGCTGCCGATCATCTCGCCGGCGCTGATGTCCGGCTGGCTGCTGGCGTTCACGCTGTCGTTGGACGATCTGGTTCTGGCCAGCTTCGTGTCCGGACCGTCGTCGACGACCTTGCCGATGCAGGTGTTCTCGTCGGCGCGCATGGGCGTCAGCCCGAAGATCAACGCCCTGGCGACGATCCTGATCGTCGGCGTGTCCACCATCGGCGTGATCGGCTGGTACTTCATGGAACGCGCCGAGCGTCGACGCCAGGCGGAGATGCAGGCGGCGGCGAAACAGTGAGCAACGGCAATTTGGTCGCGCGCCATTGACCTTGCCGGATTCTCCGGCCACCGGCGGTTGAAAATGGCGGGTGAAACGGGCAGCCTCGCCGCGCACACAAACTACGTCTGGCTCTCGATGGCAACTCGATCTGTCCGACGCCTCAAGCCGGCATGTCGACCTGGCAATTCGGGCGATCCTGTGGCTGATCACGGCCTGGCTGGTTGCGACGTTGTACTTCGTCAGGATCGATTTCGATGATGGTTATTCGACCATCGTCAACAGCCAGTACTTCCTCGGTATCAGCAGCGATTATTTCTGGCAGCGCGGCCCGTTAGTCGCGTGGCTGCTGGTTCCTGCCGAGTTTCTCGCCAACCTGCTTGGCCTTGGTGCCCTCAACGTCTTGCCGCATCACGCCACGATGATAGCCATCCACATGGCATATCTGGTCGGCGTGTGGATCATGCTCAAGCGCGAGTTCGGTGCGCGCGCGCACACGCTGCTTGGATTCATCGCGGCGGTACCGACCTTCCTGTTCTTCAGCTACGCGCCGTTCATCAGTCACGACCTGTTCCCGGGCGCGGTGGCACTGCTGATGGTGATGCTCGCTTCGGACCAGATCGAGCGTCCCACTCGCCGTCGCTGGCTGATCCTCGTCGCACTGGGGACATCGGTGATGCTGGTCAAGCAGACCTATGCGCTGATCTGGGTCGCGGTGGGGATCGCCGGCAGCGTCAGTCTGCAACTCGGCGAGAACCGTGGCCTGAAGTCGATCAAGCCGATTCTCAATTTGGCCAGTGCCGCGCTCGCCAGTGCTGTCCTGACCTGGATAGCTTACAGCTGGGTACTTCGTAACAGCTTCGGTGCCCACCCGCTGCTGCTCGGCCCCTGGCTGCAGTTTCGGGGCGTACTTGACTACGTCCAGAGCGGCGGCGACATTGCCAAGATATTCAATCAGTGGATGTACTTGCGCAACTTGTCCGCGCACGGCTACCTCGCCGTTGCGTTGGCGCTCCCGGGCCTGTTTTTTTGTCTGCGCTCCGGCAACATCCGCCGTCAAAGCGTGGCGGTCGCCTGGTTGGTACTGGTCACCTTCATGCAACTGCTGGAATTCAAGGAGGTGCGTTATCTGGGTTTTCTGGCGCCATTGACGGCGCTGCTGGTGGTGGCAGCACTGGACGCGATCATCGGGTTCCGTCGCAGCTATCTGTGGGTGGTCCTGCTGGTCCTGGCAGTGGACGTGGCAGGCGTCACCCGCGAGGCGATGCGAATCACCTCGCCGTATTACAGCAAGGAAGTCAGCGGATTCCTCGACCTTTTCCCAGCAGCGGACAAACTGGCGGGAACGCTGGTGATGAATGCTCCCCTGAGTTTTGTCTCACCCGAGCCCTACGCGTTCTACACCGACCGTTTCCATCGCATCACCCATCTGGTACCTGACCAGTTGCGGTATTTGCTTGGCTATGACCCCGCCCGGATGCTCCTCATCTATGACCAGGATCTGGTCGATCGCCCGGATGTTGCACCGGGCTCGATCTTCATCTATTGCAACGACGTGCTGAC
>JADKFD010000053.1 GCA_016717705.1 Rhodanobacteraceae bacterium
GCCAACTTCGCGCATTGCGTGAAGGGTATCCGCGATCGTCTCGGCGCTACCGTGGTCATGTGTCAGGTGCCGCTGGGCAGCCAGGACGAATTCGTCGGCATGGTCGACCTGGTCGCCGGTGCGGCCTACGTGTGGGACTCCAATGACAAGGACAGCCAGTGGGAAGTCATTCCGCTGGATCAGGTCCGTTCGCGCTTCAAGTTCACCGTGACCCGCGACGACGACTGGATCGACCAGCTGCCCAAGCTGCGCGAAGAAATGATCGAGACCGCGCTCGCCATGGATGACGATGCCTTCATGCATTACGTCGAAACCGGCGAATTCGATGTCGCCAAGCTGAAGGAATGCATCCGCACCGGAACGGTCGCTGGCAAGCTGGTGCCGGTGCTGTGCGGCTCCTCGTTCAAGAACAAGGGCGTGCAGCAGTTGCTCGACGCAGTCGTCGACTACCTGCCCTACCCCGGCGAGAACGGCGGCATGTCGATGGTCGATGAGGACGGCAACGTCATCGGCAAGCAGGAAGTCCGCGACGACGCGCCGGTGCGCGCGCTCGCGTTCAAGGTCATCAACGACCAGTTCGGCACGCTGACCTTCACCCGCATCTATTCGGGCGTGATCAAGAAGGGCGACACGCTGATGAACGTCACGCGCGGCAAGAAAGAGCGCGTCGGTCGCATCGTCGAAGTGCAGGCGAACACCACCAAGGACATCGATGAAGCCCGCGCCGGCGACATCGTCGCCTTCGTGTCGATGAAGGACACCGAGACCGGCGATTCGCTGTGCGATCCGGCGCATCCGGTGCTGCTGGAGCGCATGCGCTTCCCGGATCCGGTGATCAGCGTCTCGGTCGAGGCGAAGACCCGCGACGACATCGACAAGATGTCGGCCGCGCTCTACAAGATGGCCAAGGCCGATCCGTCGCTGCGCCTGAATGTCGACCCGGAAACCGGCGAGACCGTGCTGCGCGGCATGGGCGAGTTGCACCTGGAAATCACCATCGACCGCATGCGCACCGAACTCGGTGTCGAAGCCAACATGGGCAAGCCCAAGGTCAGCTTCCGCGAAGCCTTCGGCCGCACCGTCGAACACATCTACACGCACAAGAAGCAGACTGGCGGTTCCGGCCAGTACGCCGAAGTGAAGATGATCTTCGAGCCGGGCGAGCCGGGCACCGGCGTGGTGTTCGTCGACGAAATCGTCGGCGGCCGCATCCCGCGCGAGTACATCCCGTCGGTCGAGTTTGCGGTGAAGACCGAATCCAAGGCGGGTCAGATCGCCGGTTACGAAGTGCTCGATTTCCGCGCACGCCTGATCGACGGCAAGTACCACGACGTCGACTCCTCGGCGCTGGCCTTCGAAATCGCCGGTCGTCATGCCTTCCGCGAAGCGCACAAGATGAGCAAGCCCAAGCTGCTCGAACCGATGATGCGCATCGAGGTGGTGACCGAGGCCGAGTACCTGGGCGACGTCATCGGCGACATGAACCGTCGTCGTGGCCAGGTCACCGACCAGGGCACCAAGGGCACCGCAGCCTTCGTCCATGGCTTCGTGCCGCTGGCGGAAATGTTCGGCTACATCAACTACCTGCGTTCGGCCACCCGTGGCCGCGGCACCTTCTCGATGGAGTTCAACAACTACTCCGAAGTGCCGGCCGGTCTGGTCGACAAGCTGATGGAAAAAGAAGCCAAGTAAGGCGCGGCGCTTTTGCGCCGCACCCAGTTGGACTTCAGGAAACGGCCGGGGAAACCTGGCCGTTTTTTATTGTCTGCGGTGCCCTCCCGGCCCATGTCGTGGGTCACGTTGGCCGTTTCCTGGCCTACGTGACATCGCAGCCCGGTTGTCACCTAGCCCGCAACGTGGGCAACGTGACCTACATTTGCCGACGCCCGTTGCGTGGATACGTGCAAAGCGCGCATTCATCCGGCCAATGTAAAGTTCCAAGGACGAAACGCATCGAGTTCGTACTGGAGCCCTGCCCACGATGACCGCCAGGATCAGCCTGCACGCACGGCGCGTCATCGCCACGCTGTGGGCGTCGCCAAACTCGTTGGTGGGTCTGGCATACGGTGGCCTGGGCGCGCTCTGCGGCGCCCGCCACGAATGGGATGCGAGCGACGGCATCCTGCGCTTTGTCGACATGCCAAGGTGGCTGATGCCGACGGCGATGTCGCTCGGCCATGTTCAGGTGTACGCGGGTGGACGCTGCAGGCTTTCAGATGGCAGTCCCGGCGGCGAACCGGTTTGGCATCCCGGTGGTGATCGAGGAAACCCTGCACACGCGCCAGGCCGAAGTGCTGGGCCCGCTGTACCTGCCGCTGCATGGGCTGTGCATGCTCGGCTCGCTGGCGACCGGCGGCGGCACGCACAACCACAACCTGCTCGAAATCGGTCCCGAGCGCGGACGCGGCCCATGGCCGTGGCACGTCTGACGGCGATGGACGTGGCGCACCAGGTGCTGGCGTACCGACAGCGCCGATCCGGTGCCCGATGCCAGCGGCTGGCAAGCAGGCGCCAGCCCGGTTGAGCTGCATGAATGCGAATCCCGCGTATTCTTGCAGCGGTTTCGCTGCATCCACCCCGATTCGCGCGAGGTGCATATGAAGTCAACGACGCTTGCGTTGATGATGTTCCTCGCCTGCAGCGCCGAACTGGGCGCGCAGAGCATCAACTTTGTCGGCGGCGATGGTTTCGAGAACGGCTGCACCCTGGACACCGACGCCGACCGCCTGCCCGATTGCTTCGAGACGTCGGGCAATATCTATATCAACCCCCGGCGTACCGGCACGTTGCCGACCAATGCCGATACCGACAATGACGGCCTCACCGACGGCGACGAGGTTCTCGGCAGCGCCGCTGGACTGAACCTGCCGGCGATGGGCGCAGCAGGCGCTGCGCAGACAGTGTTGATCGAGTACGACTGGTTCGACGATGCCGTCGGCTGCGCCGCGCACAGTCATCGGGTGACGGTTGCCATCGCCACTCAGACCGCCGCCGCCTTTGCGGCGATGCCGGTCGCCAATCCCGATGGCAGCAACGGCATCGACTTCATTCAGGACTATGGGCAAGGCGGCCTGTTTACCGGGGGCAATCTGATTGCCGATGCGGATGGCGATCTTGCCGTGGGCGTCAACGGCGCCGAGTTCGGCGCCTACAAAGCGGCCAATTTCGCCGCCAACCGCTTCCGCTACTTCCACTACAGCATCTTGCCTCACACCTATGTTGCCGGCAGCAGTTCCGGTCAGGCCGAACTCCCCGGCGATGATCTGATCGTCTCCCTGGGCTGCTCCAACAGCACCGCAAACGTGCGCAATACCATCGCCCATGAAATCGGCCACAACTTCAGTTTGCGCCATGGCGGCAACGTCAATTGCAACTACAAGCCCAACTACAATTCGGTGATGAACTATCGCTACCAATTCCCCGGCGGAGACACCAATTGCACAGTCGCTGGCGACGGCCTGACCGGCTATTCGGTGGGCACGCGCCCGAACCTCGATGAAAATGCGCTCAATGAAAACGCCGGTATCTGCGGCCTGGCCGCTGGCGTGCCGGTCGACTGGAACAACAACGGCACACTGCAGAACCCGGTGAGTGTCGACATCAACAGCAGCGACACCGCGCAGGTGACCAGCTGCGGCGGCACCCTGACCACCTTGGGCGACTACAACGACTACGCCAACCTGAATCTGGCGCACATCCGGTCCACGCCGGACGCTGCATTCGAAGTCATCGACTGCACGAACGCACCATCGCAATAGGCAAGGTTGACCGCGAATCGGCTTCGAGGCTCGCCGAACTCTCACCGAACATGCCATAAGCCTTTGATTTTAATGTGGGAGCGGATTTACTCCGCGAAAGCTATCGCGGGATGAACCCGCTCCCACAGCTTCGATGCGTGGGTGCGCACCCCGGGGCGGCAGGAACTCCCGGAGCGCTCGTCGCTGCGACTTGCGACCGCCATAGCATCCGGGATCGATCCCCGCGAGGAATGCAAGCTTCGAACACGCCGTTGCTCGTACCTATCGTTTGCCGCGGCGTCGGCCTGGCGGCACCAACCTTGAGTGCGGAGGCGCTCAGCTGCCCAGTCGCCCAGAGCGCAGTGACGGCCGATGCCAAGCCTGACCTGGAGCTGTTCCAACAGCTGATCCGCTGCAAGAAAGGCGAAAAATCGGTTGCTGCGGGCGACGAAGGCGCGGTTACCGTCGAAGTGACCGCCTTGCAGGTCGCTGCCCCGAGGCCGTGGACCTACCGTCAGGACAGCGGCTCCGGCCAGGAAGGCACCCGCGTCTTTCCGGTCAAGGCGACCTACACGGTGCGTACCCATTATCGTGCGGCAACCGAAATCGAGGACGGCTGGATCCGGATCCTGAATTTCTACGTCGATGGTTTTGGCGAATGGCAGATCGGATCGGAAGAGCCGGTCAAAAGCGCGACGACGCAGCGGGTTCCGGTGGGTTGATCCGCCGCAAGCCCGGGGTTGATTCATGCAACGGCTATCGCGACCAAGGTCGCCCCTGCAGGTCCGGCGCGGACTTCGGCAAATGTGTAGCAGGCGCGCTCGCGCGCTGCGGTGCGCCCCCAAGGGGGCGCCAAAAGGCCCGGGGGACAACCACCTAACTCCGACCGAGCGCTGCGGGGCGAAAACCTCATTCAAAGAGCCCAAAAGGTGGCCCGACCTGGGCAGCCGCACGCCCCCCCTCCGGGGCCCCCGCCCCGCGGGAGCACGCACACGCCGCAGCCCTTGCAGTAGTCGTAGTTGATCGCAAAACGCTTGCCCGGCCCGAGTTTGATCACCGCGTTGTCGGGGCATACGCCGTAGCAGTTGTCGCACTCGAAACAGTTGCCGCAACTCATGCAGCGGCGTGCCTCGAACAAGGCGTTGTCCTCGGTGAGGCCACCTTGCACTTCGTCGAAGCTGCTGGTGCGACGGGCAATGTCGAGCTGCGGACGCACGGTCTTGGGCGCGTCGCTGTAGTACCAGGGATTGATGCGATCGGACGAGGCCGGCGCGTGCTTGGGTGCGCTGTCCAGCGTGGCGCCGCGCAACCAGGCATCGATGTTCTTCGCGGCCTTCTTGCCGTGGCCGACGGCCACGGTGACGTTGCGCTCCGCCGGCACCATGTCGCCACCGGCAAACAGTCCCGGATGGCTGGTCATCATGTGGGCATCGACTTCGACCACACCGTCTCTCATCTTCAAGCCGGCGATGCCGTCGAGCAGCGACAGGTCGACATCCTGACCCAGCGCCAGAATCAGCGAATCGGCTTCCAGCGTTTCGAATTCGCCGGTGGGCTGTGGATAGCCCTTGGCGTCGAGTGCCATCTTCTCGATGGTCAGCACGCCGCTGTCTTCGCTCTTGATGGTCGACAGCCACTTGACCATCACGCCTTCCTCCAGGGCCTCCTCGACCTCGAAGTCGTGCGCCGGCATTTTCTCGCGGGTACGCCGGTAGACGATCATGGCCTCGGTGGCGCCGAGGCGCTTGGCGGTGCGCGCGACGTCGATGGCGGTATTGCCGCCGCCGTAGACCACAACGCGGCGCCCCAGCATGGGCTGGTCCTCGCCTTCCATCGAGCGCAAGACCGCGACCGCATCGAGGATGCGCGAACTGTCCTTGGCCGGGATATAGGCGCGCTTGGCGATATGCGCCCCCACCGCCAGGAACACCGCATCGTAACCGCCGTCTTGCATGGTCTGGGCGACATCGGCGACCTTGGTGTTGAGCTGCAGTTTGACGCCCATGTCGAGGATGCGTTGCATCTCGGCTTCCAGCACTTCGCGCGGCAGCCGGTACTTGGGGATGCCAAAGCGCATCATGCCGCCCGTGAACGGGCCCGCCTCGATGACCGTGACTGCGTGCCCAAGGCGTCGCAGATGGTAGGCGGCCGACATGCCGGAGGGCCCGGCGCCGACGACCAGCACCTTCTTGCCGGTTTCAGTGGCCGGCGCGGCGAATGACCAACCCTTTTTCAGCGCCTCATCGCCGAGAAAGCGTTCAACCGAGTTGATGCCGACTGCAGAGTCCACCTGGGCGCGGTTACACGCGGTTTCGCAGGTGTGATAACAGACGCGCCCCATGATCGCCGGGAACGGGTTGTCGCGCGTCAGGTGGCGCCAGGCGGCTTCGTAGTCGCCGCTCTCGGCGTGGAACAACCAGCCCTGAATATCCTCGCCAGCCGGGCATTGAGCATTGCATGGCGGCAAGCGGTCGACGTACACCGGGCGTTCGGTGCGCCAGGTGCCGGTCTTGTTGGCCAGCGAGGAGCCAGGGTCCAGGGTGATCGCGAAAGGTTTTTGCATGGTCATGCCACAGTCTCCTGGTCCAGCAGCCCGTAGCGACGGATATTGCGGTCGGCTTGCGCCTGGATCTGCGCCAGCATGTCGGGATGGCCCTTCGGTCCGAACAGATGGGCGAAGCGCTTCTGCGGCTTGAGGTATTCCTCCACCGGCACGTGATGGCGAATCCTGGTGACCTGGGTCACTTCGCCGCGCTCGGCCTCGAAGACCGGGAAGATGCCGGTCTCGCGCGCCAGACGCGCCAGCTTGATGGTGTCGCAGCTGGCCGCGCCCCAACCCAACGGACACGGCACCAGGATGTGCAGATAACGCGCGCCGTGCATGCCCATGGCCTTTTCCACCTTGGCTTCCAGGTCACGCAGGTCTGCCACCGTGGCGGTGGCCACGTAGGGAATCTCGTGCGCCATGGCGATGCGTGGCAGGTTCTTGCCCTGCCCCGCTTCTTCGCCCGGACGCGGGCCGACCGCCATCGTCGTGTTGGTGCGCGCGGCGAACGGCGTGGCCGAACTGCGCTGCACGCCGGTGTTCATGTAGGCCTCGTTGTCGTAGCAGATGTAGAGCACATCGTCGTTGCGCTCGAACATGCCGGACAGGCAGCCAAAGCCGATGTCGGTGGTGCCGCCGTCGCCGCCCTGGGCGATGACGCGCACCGCACTCTGCGCCAGCCCAGCTTTGCGCGCCTTGACCCGCAGCGCCGCGGCGATACCGGTACCGACGGCAGCGGCATTGCCAAACAGCGAGTGCAGCCAGGGCAGTTGCCAGGAAGTTTCCGGGTACGGGGTCGAAAACACCTCCAGACAGCCGGTGGCGTTGGCGGCGATCAACTGGCCATTGGTGGCGCGCATCGCGGCGTCGATGGCGTAACGCGCGCCGAGCGCCTCGCCGCAGCCCTGGCAGGCGCGGTGGCCGGAGGTCAGCGAGTTGTTGCGCTCGGTCGAGGCCTGCACGCTGCGCTGCTGCGCATCGAGCAGGCGGTTGCCGACGGTAAAGGTGCCGGTCTGGTAGAACTTGACCGGTGCCGCGGATGATGCTCGTTCGTTGCTCATGTCAGATCACCTTCGCCGCAATCGGGCCGACGTCGCGCAGCAGGCTCTCGGCAATCGGGCCGCTGCGACGCATCTGCGCTTCGCGCGCAAGCTGACGATTGACGATGCGCCAGTCCAGATCCATGAAAGTCAGTGGCTGCAACGTGCCGGCAATGGCTTCGCGCAGCGTGCGCTGCAGCGAGGCCTTGGTGATGGCGCGGCCGCCGAGTCCGGCGACCACGGTGTAGCCGTGCAACTGCAATCCGGACAAGGCCAGTCGCACATCGGTCGACACCACGCCGCCGAGGCCCACGCAAAAGCTCTTTTCCAGCACGACGACGTTGGTCGCGTGCTGCAGGGCGGTGCGCACCGCAGCCAGCGGGAATGGACGGAAGGACTGGATTCCCAGCACGCCGATGCGGATTCCGTCTGCGCGCATGTCGTCGATGGTGTCCTTCAACGTGCCGATGACCGAGCCCAGC
The DNA here is from genome assembly GCA_016717705.1 of Rhodanobacteraceae bacterium. Lineage (GTDB taxonomy): Bacteria > Pseudomonadota > Gammaproteobacteria > Xanthomonadales > SZUA-5 > JADKFD01. Next base: position 7,805 of record JADKFD010000053.1, read on the forward strand.
GCCACCACGATGGTGTCCGCGTCGGCGGTCAGATAGCCGCGCACCAGTCCACCCGATGCGCGACCAAAGCGATCGGCAAACTCCTCGGAAATGCGCGGGATCACGTCCAGCGCGGTCAACTGCTTGGCGTGTGCGAGGTAGCGGACTTCCATGAACGCCTCGGGGCCGACCATGGCACCGATCGACACCGGCTCGGCCGGATCGAGCACCTGGCGAGGCTCGTACGGTGGCAGGAAGGCGTCGACCTCAGCCTGTTTCGGGATATCGACGCGCTCGTAGGCGTGGGTGAGGATGAAGCCATCCATGCACACCATCACCGGCATCGACAGTTCCTCGGCCAGCTTGAAGGCCTGGATGTGCAGGTCGAGCGCCTCCTGATTGCTCTCGGCGAACAGCTGGATCCAGCCGCAGTCGCGCTGGCTCATCGAATCGCTGTGGTCGTTCCAGATGTTGATCGGCGCGCCGATGGCGCGGTTGGCGATGGTCATCACGATCGGCAGGCCCAGGCCGGACGCGTTGTACACCGCCTCGGCCATGAACAGCAGACCCTGGCTGGCGGTCGCGGTGTAAGTGCGGGCGCCGGTGGCCGATGAGCCGATCGCCACGCTCATCGCAGCGAACTCGCTCTCGACATTGATGAACTCGCAATCGGCAACCTGTCCGCTCTTCACCATCTCGCCCAGCCCTTCGACGATGTGGGTCTGCGGCGAGATCGGATAGGCGCAGATGACTTCGGGCCGACACAAGGCCACGGCCTCGGCGACCGCGCGCGAGCCTTCCATTTGCCTAAGCATGGGACAGCTCCTCCATTTCGCGCTGAATGAATGCAAAGGCCTCGGCCGCTGCAGCGACGTTGTTCTCGGCGACCTTGCCGCTCAACTTGGTACGGATCGCGTGATCGACCGCTTCGAGCGTGATCAACCCCGACAGCGCGGCAAAACCACCGAGCAACACCGCATTGGGCAAGGGCCGTCCGACGTGCTTGAGCGCGATCTCGGTCGCCGGCACGGTGACCAGGCGTTCGTGGCGAAAGCGCGCTTCGATATCGGCCAGGCCGAGATCGTGAAAGCTGCGCTTGCTGTTGATCAGCACGTAACCGTCAGGTTGCAGACCCTGGAACACATCGACCTGATGCAACAGCGTCGGGTCCTGGACGATCAGCACATCGGGCGCCAGGATCGGCTCGCGCAGACGGATCTCCTGATCATCGATGCGGCAATAGGCAATCACCGGCGCGCCGGTGCGTTCCGAGCCGAAGCTTGGAAAGGCCTGCGCATGTCGCCCCTGTTCGAAAGCGGCGATCGACAGCATCTCTGCCGCGGTGACCACGCCCTGACCGCCGCGGCCATGAATCCGGATCTGCAACATCAGATCTGCTCCTGCCTGTTCGCAATGACTCGATTGTCGAGGATTGGAAAATCGGGGCATTGATTCAGAGCAAGCCCTGGCACGCCCGGGCAGCGCGAGCCCAGCGCGCCAGGACCCCGGCGCTCGCACGGCGCCGCGCGCCTACCCGAGCGTCCAGGAAGCGGCAATATCCGTCCCCACTCTCGCCGACGGCCTTGTCATGAATTTTCGACTGTCCCTGCTTGCATCGCTGGTCATTGCATTGGCGCCGGGCGGGTCGGCAGCCACGCTCACCACCCACGCCGAGCGCACTGATTTCAAGCAGACCGGCCGCTATGCAGAAACCATCGAGCTGTGTACCGCGTTTGCGCAGGAGTACCCGGACGCCGTTCGCTGCGAGGAATTCGGCCGCTCCCCGGAGGGCAGGCCGCTGCTGTCGCTCATTGTCAGCCATGCCGCGCTGACGCCCGAGTCCGCGCACGAGCAGCAGTTGCCAGTGGTCCTGTTCCAGGGCGGCATTCACGCCGGCGAGATCGACGGCAAGGACGCCGGCTTCCTGGCACTGCGCCAACTGCTTGAGGGCAAGGCTCTGCCCGGGGCCCTGGACCAACTGGTGCTGGTGTTCGTGCCGGTGTTCAATGTCGATGGTCACGAACGTTTCGGCGCCTGGAATCGACCCAACCAGCGCGGTCCGGAGCAGATGGGCTGGCGCACGACGGCGCAGAACTAGAACCTCAATCGGGACTACGCCAAGGCGCAAACGCCGGAAATGCAGGCGATGTTGCGACTGATCGGGCGTTGGGACCCGATCGTCTACACCGATCTCCACGTGACTGACGGCGCGCAGTTCGAGCACGATGTGTCAATCACACTGGAGCCGGTTTACTCCGGCGACATCGAGCTGCGCAAGGCGGGCCTGGCACTGCGTGGCGAACTGATCGACAAGCTGGCCACGCAGGGCTCATTGCCGCTGCCCTTTTACCCATCCTTCGTCGATCACTGACGACCCGCAATCCGGTTTCGACGCCGGCGTCGCACCGCCGCGTTTCTCGACCGGCTACATGACCCTGCGCAACCGCTTCGGCGTTTTGGTGGAAACGCACTCGTGGAAGGACTACAAGACGCGCGTTCGGGTCACCCGCAACACCGTCATCGACCTGATCGAGGCGACCGTCGCCCACGGACAAGATTGGCTCAAGCTGGCGCAGGCGGCCGACGCGCGCGCCCGCACACTCGGCGCGAGCAGCGTGCCGCTGGTCTACAAGGCGCAGGGCGAAGGCCATCTGATCGATTTTCGCGGCTATGCCTACACGCGCAAGCCGTCGGCGGTTTCCGGCGCGCTGGTGACCCGTTACGACGAGCGCACGCCGCAGATCTGGAAGATTCCGCTGCGCGACGACGTGCGGGCGACGCTCAGCGTGACCGCGCCTGCTGCGGGCTATATCGTTCCGGCCGCGCACGCGCAGTGGGTCGCCGAGCGCCTTGCCCTGCACGGCGTGGAGTTTCGCAGGATCGACAAGGCCATCGAAGACGCCGACACGCAGACCTTCCGCGCGAACAAAGCGAGTTTTGGCGCCGCCCCCGTCGAAAACCACCAGACCTTGACGCTGGAGGGCGAATGGAAGGCCGAGCCGCGCGACGTCCCGGCCGGATCGCTGTTTGTCCCGATCGCACAGGCCAAAGCCAGGCTGGTGGTCGCCCTGCTGGAGCCGCAGGCACCCGATTCCTACGCCGCCTGGGGTGAATTCAACAGTGCGTTCGAGCGCAAGGAATACATGGAGGACTATGTCGCGGAAGACATCGGCGCGGCCATGCTCAAGAACGACCCCGCCGTTGCCGCCGAATTCAACCGGCGCCTGGCGACCGATCCCGCTTTCGCCGCCGATCCTGCCGCACGCCTCGATTTCTTTGCGCGCCGGCATGCGTCATTTGACGAGCGCTACAACCTTTATCCGGTACTGCGCGTCAACACCGTACCGAATTAGATCTGGAGTGCGCCGGCTCGCCGGCGCTTTGGATGCGCTCGGGACCGGCTGGGTCTTATCCGAAAGCGGTGGCAAGCCACCCCACTCCAAATGCTCTCAACCGATCCATCCGGCCGCTATCCGCCCCACTTCGGCCAACACCGCGTCATCCTCCGGCCGCGTATTTTCAAAGTAGCCGCTGGCCTCGTAATAGGCGGCGATCACCAGCGGGGCGCGACCCGGTGGCCAGACGATGGCGACGTCGTTGTGCTTGTTGGGCATGCCGGGTGCCACGCCGGTGCCGGTCTTGTCGCCGGCGCGCCAATCCGGCGGCAAGCCGGCGCGCAGGCGTTTCTTGCCGGTTTCGGTGGCGATCATCCATTGCGTCAAGCTCGCGCGGGCGCTGGTCGACAACAGCTCGCCGGTCATGATGCGTGCGACGCTGTCGGCCATCGCTCGCGGTGTGGTGGTGTCGCGCGTCTCGCCCGCCGGCACCAGATTCATCTCCGGCTCGATGCGATCGATGCGGGTGATGGCATCGCCCATCTGGCGCAGGATGGCGGTGAACCCTGCGGGCCCTCCGAGTAATCGCAGCAACAAATTGGCGGCGACATTGTCGCTGGTCAGTTGTGCGGCTTCGGCCAGTTCGCCGATCCGCATGCCGCCCTTGTCCAGATTCGCTCCGGTGACTGGAGCGTGCGGCACCAGGTCGGCTTTGCCGTATTCGATGAAGGTGTCCAGTTTCAAGCGCCCCGCATCGGCCTCACGCAGGATGGCCGCGGCGAGCAGCAACTTGAAGGTCGAACACAGGCCGAAGCGTTCGTCGGACCGATGACCCGTGGTCCGGCCCGATCCAGTGTCGAGCAAAAGCACGCCCAGACGTCCGCCTGATGCCGCCTCAAGAGCCGCCAGGGCTTGGTCGGCCGCATTGGGCACGTTGGGGCGGCTCGCCCAACTGGCGAAAGCGGCCAGCAAGGACATCGAAGCCAAACCGCGAACGGCGGATCTGCGTGCCAAGTCGACCTTCATGTTCAAGCTCCAGAGTGGTGACCGTGCAGACTGAACCATGCGCCGGGGGAGGCCAATATGCCTCGCAAGTTCAGGCAGAGTCAGGCGGCGGTCTGACCGCGCGCTGGCGATCTCCCCTGAAGCTCTCAGGTGCGCGTGATGAACGAACGCCCCAATTCGCCCGGACGGCCATGGGCAGAGGAAAAGAAGGCCACCACAAACACCGCGGCGAGCAGCAGGTCGACAGCGCCGGCGGCGAGCAGCAGTTTGGTGCCGGCACCGCCATGGTAGACGGCGACGCTGGCTGCGAAGTATGCCGATTTGCCAATTACGCCAGCCACCAGCACGGCGCGGCGCGACTCGGAAAGCGCCGCGGCCAACGCGTAGGCCAGGCCCCATGCGATCACGTTGATCCAGGTGCAGCGATAGAAAAACAGCTGCATCGGGTCATCGAGTGCCAGCGTCGAGGTGTACAGCTGCGCAAAGTGCTGCATCGGGTTCCAAAGCGCCGTGACACCGCCAAGCACATTCCACAGCGCTGCAAGAGCCAGCCATCGCGTGATCCATTGCGCGCTCATCGGAATCCTCCGCTGTGGTCAGGCCACATTAGCGCAACAAGCCAGGCCCAAACGCAATGCCGGCAGCGCGACTGGCAGCGGTCGATGCCGCCGCTGCGCTATCGTCCACGCCCGACCGAGTTTTCAGACGCGCATCCATTGACGGATTCCCCAGCGGCAAACATCGACGCGCTCGATACCCGGCAACGCATCTGGCTGGGACTGCTGGCCTTGATGCCCGGCGGCATCGGCAGTGACGCACTCGAGCGAATTTGCCGCATCGGCTCGATGGCAAGCCTGCCGAAGCCATCGACCAGCAAGGAAACCATCGACGAGTTCGCCCGTCTCGGCATTGCGCTGGTCCAGGATGCCAACGCTGGAATCCGCCTGAAGGACGATCTCTGGCGTCGCGCGGGCCTGGACTACCTGATCGACAGCGGTGTCGCCGGGCGTTGGGTCATCAGGTTCATTGGCGCACAGCTGGAATTGCTGTGGAACCGGCACCACGCCTACATGTTGCCCAGGCCGGTAGTACTGGGCATGCGACTGGCGATGCTCGGCGGTTGTGATCGCAAGAGCCTGGCGCGCGCCTGTGGGCAGTTCAATGGCTACGAGGTCGAAAGCGCACTGGTCGCCTCCAGCTTCGAAATCCTGGTGGCGCCGGTGGACGATGCGCAACTGTTGCGTCTGCACACGTCGGTGCGCCTGGACATCTGCCTGCGGCAGCTGTCCGCCGAATTGCGTACGCCCGATCCGAGCAGCAATTTCTGGCATCGGCACGCCGTGGCCTGCATGGATCAGGTACCCGATGGCCATCAGACCAACCCCGTCCTCGCACAGCATGCCTTGCTGCGACTCGATCTGGATGAAGTCCTGCGCTTTGCCGGCCCGGACGCCGCCCCACTGGCAGCCGGCGCCCAGACCGCGGTCATCGGCGACTGCGCCGGAGCACTGGCAACGCTGCAATCAGCCTGGGAAGCGCATGCGCCGCGCGCGGGTCTGGTGCGGGCGCCGCTGCTCGGCAGCGTGGGCCTGTTGCACGCACTCGCGCTGGCGGCCGATCCAACTGCAGCGCATTTGACGCAACTGAACAAGTTGGTACGCGGCTACGATCCCGGCGCCAGCTACGGCATCGGTGAGGCAGTCACTGAACTCGGACTGTTTGCGCGGGTCAGCGCGCAGGCGCAGCCATGGGCGCCCAAATCGGGCATGAGCGAGCCGACGCTGTTTGTCGGCTGGACTCAGTTGCTGCTGTGCCACTGGACCGAGCAATCGCCGCCGAAAGCGCTGGCCAGCTGGGCCGCCCGCATCCTGCCGGACCTGCGCAGCGCGCTGGCACTGGATGGCTGAGCATTTTGCGGCGGCTTTGGGTGATGCCACGGCCACGCCCGCCGGTCCCTGGTCGTGGCGCCAGCCCGAAGCGTCGTGGCAGCGCGCCCTGCGCGCCATCGAGGCATACGTCAAACCCGTCGGCGAACGCGTGGCCGGCGCCAAGCATTCGCGTATCCGGGTGAAACTCAGCCGCGACTACCGCGGCGACCATCTGGTCGGCATCGAAGTGCGCGAACTACGGCCCACCGCAAAGGGCGCCTGGACTGGCGGCCGGCTGCTGGAGACGGCGCGCTCGGTGGAAGACGCGACGTCGCGCATCGATCCCGACGATATCCGCGCGATCGAATTGCTGGCGCAGTGGCGGCGGGCGGCGACCGGTCACGCCGATTACGTCGAGCTGTCCTCGCCGGTGCTCGATGCGCTGATCGAATATCCGCATGTGGTGACCGGTAACGACGACCACGCCTTCCGCGTGGTCAAGCACGCACCGCGCTTGCTGATCCGGCGCGACCGCGACGGCAACGCGCGCGTACAGATCGAGCCGCCGCCCACCGAGGACTCGCGCCGCGCCGGCGAATGGACCCGCGATCAGCTGGTGCTGACGGAGTTCGACGCCGACACGCTCAAGCTCGCCAGCGCCCTCGGCGAGGAAACCACCTTTCCGGACCAGGCGCTGCCGGCGCTGCTGGCGCTGGCGCCGCAGTTGTCGCGACGCATCGAGGTAGACACCGATTACGGCGCCGCGGCCGTCGTCGCGCAGGTCGACTCGCGTATCCATGTGCAGGTCGAGCCGCTCAAGGAGGGCCTGCGCATGCGCCTGCGCACGCGCCCGCTCGGCGTCGACGGTATCTATTTCGTGCCCGCGGTCGGTACGACCGAAATTCTCGGATTGCGCGACGGCGCTCCGGTGCGTGCGCGCCGTATGCTGGCCGATGAGCAGCGCGAGCTGAATCAGTTGCTGCTCGACGCGCCTCTGCTTGCCGGCGGCGAGAATGGCGACGACATCGACATACCCGCGGCCGAAACCGCGCTGGAGGCCCTGTCGCAGTTGCTCGAACTCGGCGAGCGCGTGCTGCTCGACTGGTCGCAGCACAAGCGCTGGTCGCTGACGCGTCGGCTCGGAGTCGGTCAGCTGGCGTTGAAGGTGCGCGCGCAGCGCGACTGGTTCCACACCGAAGGCGGCCTCAAGCTCGACGACGGCCAGGTGGTGTCGCTGGCAAGCCTGCTCGAAGCCCTGCCCTCCTCCCAGGGTCGCTTCGTGCGCCTGGCCGATGACCGCATCATCGCGCTGAGCCAGGAACTGGCGCGGCAGTTGCGCCAGGTACGCGCACTGGCCGACCAGCGCGGCCGGCTCGATCTGGCACCGGTTGCGGCGGCGATTCTGCAGCCGCTGATCGACGCCGGCGCGGACATTGATCTCGACCAGGCCTTCGAGGAGCAGCTGCGGCGGATCGCCCGCGCCGAGGAGATCAACCCCGAGGTACCCGCCAACCTGGAAGCCGAACTGCGCGACTACCAGATCGAGGGCTATCGCTGGCTGATGCGGCTGGCCAGCTGGGGCGCCGGCGCCTGTCTGGCCGACGACATGGGCCTGGGCAAGACCTTGCAGGCGCTGGCACTGCTGCTGGCGCGCGCGCCCGTGGGGCCGGCATTGGTGGTCGCCCCTACCAGTGTGGTCGCCAACTGGCGCAGCGAGGCGCAGCGCTTTGCGCCTTCACTGGAGCTGCGCGTCTACGGCGAGGGCGATCGCGTCCAGGCGCTGGACCAATTGGGCGCCGGTTGCGTGATCCTGATCAGCTATGGCCTGCTGACCCTGAACATCAAGACCTTTGCCGACATCGAATTTGCAACGCTGGTGATGGACGAGGCGCAAGCAATCAAGAACGCGCAGGCACAACGCACGCTGGCGATTCGCCGGGTGCAGGCCGATTTTCGCGTCGCCACCACCGGCACGCCGATCGAGAATCATCTGGGCGAGCTGTGGAGTCTGATGCGCGTGCTCAATCCGGGCCTGCTCGGCAGCCAGGAGCATTTCGGCAAGCGCTTCATTGCGCCGATCGAGCGCAACTCGCGCGGACCTGAGCGCGAGGCGCTGCGCCGTTTGATCAGCCCGTTCATGCTGCGCCGGCTGAAATCCCAGGTGCTCGCCGAACTGCCGCCGCGTACCGAGATCGTGCTGACCATCGAGCCCAGCGCCGGTGAGGCCAAGTTGCTCGCGGCGGTGCGCCGGCAGGCGCTCGAACGCCTGGAAACCGGTGCGCTGCCCGAGGAAGCCAAGCGCTTCCATGTACTCGCCGAGATCACCCGGCTGCGCCGCGCCGCCTGCCATCCGAGCCTGGTCGCGCCGGAACTGAATCTGACCGGCGCCAAGCTGGAACACTTGCTGGAACTGGTCGCCGAACTCAAGGAGAACCGCCACCGCGCGCTGGTCTTCAGCCAGTTCGTCGACTATCTGGCCTTGGTGCGTATCGCCTTTGACCGCGCCGGCATCAGCTATCAGTATCTCGACGGATCGACCCCACCCAAGGCCCGCGAGGCCGCGGTGAATGCCTTCCAGGCGGGCAGCGGCGATGTCTTCCTGCTCAGCCTGAAGGCCGGCGGCGTGGGCCTGAACCTGACCGCCGCCGACTACGTCATCCACCTCGACCCGTGGTGGAACCCGGCAGTCGAGCAGCAGGCCACCGACCGCGCCCACCGCATCGGCCAGACGCGCCCGGTGACCGTCTACAAACTGGTGGTCAAGGGCAGCATCGAAGAACAGATTCTGGCGCTGCACGGCAGCAAGCGCGAAATCGCCGACAGCGTGCTGGCCGACCAGGATGTCGCCACGCGGATGAATGTCGGTGAGCTGATCGGGTTGTTGCAGATGGGGTGAGTGCAGGCGCAGGTCGGGCGCTACTTCCGACCCGCCTTCGCCGCGCGGCGCCGTCTTGATTCCATCGGATCGAAGCTGAGCGGCCGATAGACCTCGACGCGGTCGCCGTTGCGCAACAGTGTATGCGGCGCGCAGCGGCGCCCGAAAACCCCGAATTCCAGCGGCTCGCTCAACCCCGCCGCCGCGATCAGTCCCGAGGCGTCCACCGCCATGGCAGCGCTGGCACCGATCGGCACCTCGACCGACAGCAGCCATTGCCGGTGGGCCTGCGCATAGGCCACTTCCACCCGCATCGATTCAGCCACGCCCGAATTCCATCCGTGCTGCCTTGCAGAAATCGTCGACCATGCGATCGGCAAGTCGACGGAAGCCCAGCGTCAGCGCACCGGCAAGCAGTCCAGAATTCACCTCGAAAACCAGGTCCAGACCTACGCGGGTACCAAATTCGCCGACGGGTTCGAAGCGCCAGCGACCGGTCAACTGGCGGAACGGCCCCTGCAACAAGGTCAGATCGATCTGGCTCGGCGCCGACTCGATGTTCTCGGTGGAAAAACTCACGGAAATGCCCGCCACCCGCACGGACAACTCGGCGCGCACCCGGTCGCCGTCGCGTTCCAGTACCCGCGCGCCTGCGCACCAGTCGAACCACAAGGGATAGCGCGTGCAGTCCGCCACCAGACCGAACATGCGCTCTGGCAGGTAGGGAACCAGCGCCTGACGCTGAACCCGCACCTCCGAGCGTTCCGCGCCGGGCTTGGCACCGATGCCCGGATCAGGCGAAGATGGAGGGCTGGGCTCGAAAGCCATGGAATAGTCGACTCATGAGCAAGAAGAAGGACGATAACTCACGCGGTGGCTCGATTGCCGTCAACAAGCGCGCGCGCTTCGATTATCAGATCGACGAACGCTTCGAGGCGGGTATCGCGCTGCAAGGCTGGGAGGTCAAGAGCCTGCGCGACGGCCGCGTGTCCTTCGGCGAGAGCTACGCCCTGCTGCGCAATGGCGAGGCCTTCCTGTTTGGCGCGCAGATCAGCCCGCTGCTGTCGGCCTCCACCCACGTCGTCGCCGACAAGCTGCGCAACCGCAAGCTCTTGCTGCACAAGTCCGAGCTCAACCGCCTGGTGGGCGCCGTTGAACGCAAGGGTTACACCGTCATTCCGATTTCGATGTACTGGAAAGGCAACAAGGTCAAGGTCGAACTGGGTCTGGCCAAGGGCAAGAAGCAGCACGACAAGCGCGACGCCGAGAAGAACAAGGACTGGGAGCGCGACAAGGGCCGCATTCTGCGCGAGCGCAACAAGTAACCGGCGCCTTCCCGGCGGGGTAGGATGCGCTGAGCGCAGCGAAGCGCATCGATTGGGCCCTCCCACGCAACGAGACTCGCCATGACCGCTGACACCGCCCTGCAACTGCGCTCGCTGGTCCGCGCCAACGGCGAACTTGAGCTTTCCCTGCAACGCATCCCGATTCCCGAACCCGGCCCCGATGAGGTCCTGGTGCGCATCGAGGCCACGCCGATCAACCCCTCGGACCTCGGCTTGCTGTTCGGCGCCGCCGATATGACGACCCTGCAAGTGTCGGGCACTGCGGCGGAACCCGTCGTCACCGCGCGCGTTCCCGACAAGCTGATGAAGGCAATGGCCGGCCGCATCGACCAGTCGTTGCCGGTTGGCAACGAGGGCGCTGGCGTGGTGGTAAAGGCCGGCGCTTCCGCTGCCGCGCAGGCCTTGCTCGGCAAAACGGTCGCACTGATCGGTGGCGAGATGTACGCGCAGTACCGATGCATCGCCGCAAGAGCGTGCCTGCCGCTGCCCGCCGATGCCACGCCGGCAGACGGAGCATCGTGCTTCGTCAACCCGCTCACCGCGCTGGGCATGGTCGAGACCATGCGCCGCGAAGGTCACTCCGCGCTTGTGCACACTGCGGCGGCCTCCAACCTCGGCCAGATGCTCAACCGTCTGTGCCTGAAAGACGGCATCGCCCTGGTGAACATCGTGCGCAAGCCCGAGCAGGAAGCGATCCTGCGTGAGGCCGGCGCTCAATTCGTCTGCAACCAAAGCTCGCCGAACTTCATGGCCGAGTTGACCGACGCCCTGGCGCAAACCGGCGCCACCATTGCCTTCGATGCGATCGGCGGCGGCAAACTGGCCGGCCAGATCCTGAGCTGCATGGAAGCGGCGATCAACCGCAAGGCCAGCGAGTACAGCCGCTACGGATCGGCCACGCACAAGCAGGTCTATCTCTACGGCATGCTCGATCCGAGCCCTACCGAGTTCAGCCGCAGCTTCGGCATGGCCTGGGGCATGGGCGGCTGGCTGCTGTTCCCGTTCCTGCAGAAGATCGGCCCGGCGGCCGCGCAGCAGCTGCGCGAGCGCGTCGCCGCCGAGCTGAAGACCACCTTCGCCAGCCACTACACGCGCACCGTGTCGCTGGCCGAGGCGCTGTCGCCTGAAGCGATCGCCGTCTACGGCGTACGCGCCACCGGCGCCAAGGTGCTGATCAATCCGAATCTGGGCATGGGGTGACTGAAATGCGGATACTGTCGCCGTAATGGTTCATGACGATCGCCTTCGCGCGCAAGCGTGCACCTACACAGACACCGTAGGCTCGCGGAGTAAATGTAGGAGCGACCTTGGTCGCGAATGCTTCATGCTTGGCGAATGGAGAATCGCCCGGTGTCAGCACTCTTGCGCTTCGCTCGATCGGTAGAGGACGACCCCGCCATCGAAGCCTGGTTCGCGCAGCGCCCGGGACAACTGGGCTCGCTGGCACGCCAGTGGTTCGCCCGCATGCGCACTTGCGGCAGCGACGTGGGCGAACTCTTCCATGACGGTTGCCCGGTGGTCTGCGTGGACGACGCGCCCTTCGCCTACGTCAATGCCTTCAAGGCACACGTCAACGTCGGCTTTTTCCACGGCGCCGATCTGCCCGACCCGTCTGGATTGTTGCTGGGCAGCGGCAAACACATGCGCCACGTGAAACTGGCTGCCGACCGACTGGTCGACACCGCTGCCGTCGAGGCGCTGATTCACGCGGCGTACCTGGACATCCGCGCCAGGCTCAACGCTGACAGATTGATGTAGGTCACGTTGGCCCGCAGGGCCTACGTGACAGCACCGCGGGCAATTTCGCAACCCGAGTCAAGTAGCCCGCTCCGCGGCCAACGTGACCTATGGGCTGACACATTGCCGCAGGTGGCAGCCTGCTGCTCACCCGCAACGCCGAAATTCCCCCGGCGTGCGGCCGAAAGTCGCACGGAACGCCGCGTTGAAGGTCGACAGATCGCCGAAGCCGGCATCCAGTGCAACCTGGGCGACTGACGCTCTGCCCTGACGCAAGGCGTGCGCGGCGCGGCGTAGTCGCAGACCAATCAACATCTGGTGCGGTGTCAGCCCGAGCGTGCGCTGGAAAGTGCGCAGAAAGTGGTACTTGCTCATGCAGGCCAACGACGCCAGTTGGTCGAGGTCGAGCGCGTCGTGTGCGTGCTCCTCGATATGGCGAAGCACCGCGCTGATGCGTTGCTGGTCGCGCGCCGACGGCGTGCTCGCCGATGCGGGCCGTCCGGAAACTACACCCACGACCACCTCGGCAAGATGCACCGCCGAGGTCTCGGCGGCGACCGCATCGCCCGCGTGCAGATGGTGTTGCACCTGAGCCAGCGGAGCAGCCAGCCGACGCAGGGCCGGCAGCATCGGCGTGCTCAATCGGGTGCGCGAACTGCCTGCCGCGCTGGCCGTGATCTCGGCGAAATACTCGGCGTCGAAATGCAGCGCCAGGCAGCGATCGCCGGTACCGTGCTGGTGTCCGCACTCGAAGCACTGGCCGGCGTTGCCGAGCAACAGCGCACCCGGATAAAGCAAGGCGCTGCCCTGACTGCCGCGGTACTGGAAGCTCCCCGCCAGTACCAGCCCGATACAGACATCGCCATGGCGCTCTTCAAACGAGCGATCCTGGGGGCCCTGCCGGCACACCACCTCGCTGGCCCGCCAGCCGCTGCCGCGGGCGAGCGCCTGCATGCTGATCGCCGGTAGCGGCGCATCACGAGTGCTGGGTGCAGTCGACTCGCTCAAGGGAACCTCTGGACAAGTTCCAAGATCGCAATTTTCCCCAAGTCATGGCGTGCTGCCCTGGCAACAATGACGCACCAACCAGGACAGGAGCGTCACCATGTTAAACCACGTCTCGATCGGTGTAAGCGATGTCGCCCGCAGTCGACACTTCTACGACGCCGTGCTGCAGCCGCTCGGCTACGCGCGCCTCAGTGACTCCGCCAGTTCAGTGGGTTACGGACGCGACAGTGTGGTGCTTTGGCTCGGACAGACCGATACCCCGGTGCCGGCGCATCCAGGCTCCGGGCTGCACTTCTGCTTCGATGCTGCGACGCGCGCGGATGTGGCCGCATTCCATGCCGCCGCTCTCGCCGCGGGCGGCACGGACAACGGCGCACCGGGAGTCCGTGCCGACTACGATGCCAACTACTACGCTGCCTTCGCCATCGATCCTGACGGCTATCGGATCGAGGCCTATTGCGGCGCGCCCGAGTGAGTTCTGCTACCGAGCGCCGGCCTGGATCGCCGAGTTGCACTCGGCGCTCTGGGTCTGGGGCTGCCCACCTCCGTTCATTGCGGCGGCTCCCTGGTTGGCTGTGACCCGACCATGCGAGGCACTTTGTTACCTCATTTCCAGCTACTAGTCGCGGCCCGAAGGTCATGGCCGCGCCTCAACGGCGCTGGCGGTGACAACAGAATCAGCAGCGCCGCTGCGCGTCACGACGGCCTGCAACCCGCCTTGCCGTAGGCCGGTGTGGCCCGCGCGGGAAACTCCGGTTGCTGCGGCGGTTTCCGTACGGGGCTCACCGGCGCCTCCCACTGCAAAGCGCCGAATCTGCCGCCCGGGTCGCAACGCGCGCGCTTGGCGCGCCCTAACATGCCTTGCCCTCCACTCTCGAGCAGCCGCCCATGGAGACGTTCACGCCCAGCCTGCGCGCGCGCTGGTGCGCGGCCCTGGCAATCGCGCTGGGTCTGCTGAACCCCGGCGCCGCGCCGGCTCAGGACGCCCTGTTCGCCAACGGCTTCGAACGCGCACTCGGCCCAGCGCCGGCAGTGCACGTGTTGCGCGACGATCGCGTCGCGACGATCGAAATGGACTACAACGCCGAAGACCCGTGGGGCCAGTTCTGGACCATGTCCGGCGCGTTGGATGACGATGCGGGCTTCCTCGTGGTCTGGTGGCCGCTGGCGGCCAGCGCGGCTGAGAAGTCGCGATTGCTCGCTGGCAACGACGCTGGCGGTGGCTGTCTAAATCCGGATCACCTGAGCGCTCCAATGCTCGCCGCGCCCACGCTGGACTTGCCGCCCGGTGCGCGCTGGCTGGTGACTGGCAACCGCCGGGTGCAGTTGCAGCCGCTGCTCAACGACGCGCCCTACCAGGTGCGCGTGCAGCGCCTGAGTGCCCGCGGGCAGATCAACAGTCAGGCGACGCTGGCCAGTTTCAATGGCGGCGATGGCACGCGCGTGGCCGCGCTGCGCGCCAGCCTGACGTGGCTGGATGACTTCAACCTGCCAATGGGCGCCGCCGACGAGCGCCTGTGGAACAACGCGGCCATGGTGTCGACCGATCCGCGCTTCAACCTGTTCTTCATCAACGACCAGTATCACGCACATACGCTCAACGGCACCAAGGTCGAGAACACCGGCGACAAGTCGCAAACCTCGCAACGCTTCCGCAAGCAGGTGCGCATCGCGCCGAGCGGCCGTCGACGCATCGTCTTCGACATGGATTCGCCGCTCAGCCCGCGTTCGGTCTGGTACCTGGATCTCAATCCGATCCCGACCGAACTCACCGGTCACGCCAGTTTCTTCGACGAGGAAGGCGCGCTCGGCATGCCCGCTGGCATCCTGCGCCTGCGCGCGCAGGGACAGATGCTGAGCGCCAGCATCGTCGACCTGCAGGGCGCGTCGCACCAGATCGCCAGCGTCGACATGGAGGATCTCGGGCGCCAGGCGATCACCAATGTGCGGCGCAGCTTCGACGTGCGCGTCGGCACCACGGGCATCCAGGTCTTCATCGATGGCCGCAGCGTGATCGACGCGAACTCCGCGCCGTACCAGCTGCCGGCGGCCGACTACGAACTGCTCTGGGTCGGCTTTGGCTACAACACGGCCAAGGATGGCGTGCCCTACTTCCTGCTGCACTGGGACAATTTCGGCTTCGACGGCCCGATCGTCGACCCGCGCACGGTGCACAACTACGTGACCCGCATCGAGGGCACCGATTACCAGAAATCGCAGCGCTGGGATCAGACCTTCCCGACCTTCACCGTCAACATTCCCGACAGCCTGCAGCCGGTAACGGCCGGCGCGACCGCGCAGGCCTGGTTGGTCTACACCTACCAGATGGGCGACTACTCGACGCTGAGCGTGCTGCCGACCGACTTCGTGCGTGTCAATGGCGCCGTCGAGCATCCGCTGCCGCAGCCGCGCAACAACACGGCGCCGACCAATCCGGCGGTGATGGCCTGGGGCGTGCCGCATACCGGGCGCATCAAGCTCGGCGATCTGGTCCAGGGCGGCGCCTCGCCACTGCTGATCGGCAACAACAGCTTCCGCTTCTTCGCCGACAGCGCCGGACTGTTGAACGTGCATGTCGAAGTGCTCTACCCGCCGGGCAGCGCGCCGACCTACACCCCGCCGGCAGCCATCCATCACTTCCCGCTGCACGCCGAGTTGCCGCGCCTGGGACCACCCGCGCGGCTGCAGCGCATCGGCGACGTGGATGTCGGCGACGATCAGCATCTGGGCGCGGACAACTACACGCGTATCCCGGTCAGCGGGCTGGTGCCGCTCAATATCGAAGTCGGCAACCGCAGCTGGGCCGGCTGGGCGCCGCAACTGATGCATGTGCCGGTACAGAGCACGGAAATCTGGAGCGCCGGTGGCGCCGCCGGCATCGCCATGATCGAAGTCTTCCTGCGCCGCGTCGGCAGCGGCAGCGGACCGGGTGAGCGCATCGCACTGATCAACACCGCCATCGACGCACCCGCGCCGCAAGGGCGCTACCGGCTGGACTTCGACTCACGCGGATACGCCGACGGCGACTACGAACTCTTCGTCCAGGCCACCACACCTTCAGGGCTGAAGAGCCATCCGAGCTACGGCAACGAGACCTACCTGTTCGACGCCAGCGCGCTGTCCGGCGCCTACTACCCGATGCCGATCACCATCGACAACACGCCCTGACGAAAGTAGCTCGCGTTGGCCGCGCAGTACGTAGCCCGGTGTACGCGCGCAGCGCGTTCACCGGGTGCTTGCGGCAAGAACCCGGTGAGCGGCTGACGCCGCACACCGGGCTACGCACCGCCCCTCAACGCGCCACCTGCAACGCCCCACGCGCCGCGATGCCGGCATCGCTCAAAGATCGCGCAAGATCGCCCGCACTGACCGCACTGACACCATCCAGCCACGCGCCAACACCGGCCAGCAGCAAGCCCGCCAACTGCACCGCAGCCAGCTTCGGCGGCACCCGCAGAGGTTCGAAAGACCGCAGCCGCTGTTCAACCAGGTCCACCAGCACACGGTGGGCACGCCGACCCACCGCCCCGCGCAGAATCCCCAGTGCCAACGCACGATTGCTCCAGAAATGATCCAGGATCCGCTCCACGCCAGCCAGCCGATCAATATCGACGATGGCATCGGCGAGCACACCCAGCGGCCCGCACAGGCTGGCGGCCAGCAACTCGTCCTTGCCGCGAAAGTGCTCATAGAAGGTCGATCGTGCCACCCCCGCACTCGCGACGACCTGGGCGACGCTGATCGCGTGATAGGGGTGCGTGACCACCAGTTGGAAGAAGGCCTGCATCAGCGCCGAGCGGCTGCGCTGACTACGCAAGTCGGCGGCCACCGTCTGGGTTTGGGCGTTCAAGTGATTCAAGGCGAGCCAACTCCAGTTTCCGGACGATCGCGCAGGATTGTCCGGCAAATGTTCCACCTGCCTTGCCAGTATCGCGGCGTTCCCAAGGACTTTCCCCATGAATACTGCCGACAACCCTTCCCCCGCCCGCCAGCCGCTGCTGGGCGGCATGCTGATCACACTCGCCGTGCTGTCCCTGTTCGCCATGCTGCACCATCCGGTGGCGCACAGTAGCGGCGCGCAATCCCACAGCGAAGCGATGGTCCGGATCGCCGGTCTGGCGCGCCTGGTCCACGGCGCACTGATCGCGACGATGACCCTCAGCCTGGTCCTGCTCGGCGAATTCGCACGACTCAAGGTGCAACGCGCCGCCTGGATGCGTGCAGGTTTCATCGTCTACCTGATCGGAACCCTGCTACTTTGCGGCGCCGCCTTGATCAACGGTTTTGCCGTCCCCGCATTGGCCGAGTCCGCCGCTGCCAATGCCGTCGGCATCGAGGCCGCATACGCGCTGGCCTGGCAGTTCAATCAAGCCCTCTCAGGCGCCGGCACCATCGCGCTCGCCGCCGGCATGGCCATCTGGTCGATGGATCTGGTGCGCGCGGCGGGTCTGACACGGCTGACCGGAGGCTACGGCATCCTCGCCGGATCCGGCTTGGCACTGGCACTGGCCGGCGGCTGGCTGCAACTCAAGGTGCCGGGCATGCTGCTGGCATTGGTACTGCTGGCGATCTGGCAGGTGTCCGCAGGCGTGCTGCTGATGCGCAAGTGAGCGGGTGCACGGGGTGTCATCGGCGCACCAAACCTGTGGGAGCGGGTTTACCCCGCGAGCTTTGGCTTTGGAAGTAGGTCACGTTGCCCGCAGGGCTACGTGACAGGAATCCCGATGTCACGTAGGCCTGCGGCCAACGTGACCTACGAATCAACGGCTTACGGGATGTTCGGGAAAGAGTTGCCGCCAGCCAAACCACGAACCTGAACAGATCGCACATGCCGTCATTGCAACCCCGCCCCCCTGCCCCTACACTGGTGTTGCACAAAGGGGGCGCATTTGGCTTCGACGGAAGTCACGAGACCTTGGGTGCATGCCGAGGGGGTAGCTTTCCTCGTTAATCCAGCTGCAAGACTCTAGTCGCGAACGACGAAGTCTACGCTCTAGCAGCCTAAGGGCTGCTTAACCACTCTACCTTGTGTCTGTGCTCGGTAATGGTGGGTCAGAATCACAGAATCGTGAGCCAGGCGGGCCTGACGTCGGCAACTAAAACTTCCAGGCTGGTCACGCAGCTTTCCTGTCGGTTGGAGCGCGGCGTGACGAGATCTGATAATCGACTAAGCATGTAGATCGCAAGATGTAGGGCTTGCGGACGGGGGTTCGACTCCCCCCGCCTCCACCAATAGAGAGAATCCCAACCCTTATCGGTTGGGATTTTTTTGCCCGTAACGCCAGTGCTGGCGCGGTTTCCGGGGTTGGTCTCTTGAGCACGCCCCGCCCGAATGTGTCGTTCCAGGCGCGCTCGGCGCCGATTTCCTCTCTCTATTCTCTGCGACCCTCTTGAGCATTCAAGACGCGAAACCCTGATCGGACGGGGCTTTGCAGCACATCGGTTTGCATCTTCGTTTGCCAGGGCGCTGCGACCGAGAGCGCAAGAGCAAAAAAGCCGGCCTTCCGGCGGCACGATTGCGGAAATAGCCAGGGGGGGGGGGGGGGGACGGCGGGGGGGGGGGGTTCCTTGGGGTGGTTTCCGGACGCAGGTGCTATCCGGTGTTTAGCGCCGTGCGCTGCTCCAACCAGGACGGCGACAACTTGCCGCGCAACAACTGACTGATGCCCACGGGCGTCCGTCCGAGGGCGATGCCCTCGATTAGGTCGGGCGCCAGGTGCGCCAGACGAAACAACTTGCTTGCTTGGCCAAGGTCGATGCCTTCGGTCACGGCGATCTCGGTCATGGAACTGCATCGCCCCTCCTCCAGCAGTCGTTGCCAGTGGTGTGCAAGTCCCAGCGCTCGCATCAGCGCTGTGTCTTCGGCGGCGGCGCGCACCTCTCGATCCCGCTCGGCTTCTCGCAGGAACTCCTGCGGCGCGTCGAGTGGCGTCACAATCTCTCGTTTGCAGCCCCGCTTCACCAGCGCCCAGGGAACGAAGGTCTCCAACTGAACGCCACCGGCAGGCAGCGGCGTCTGGTAGGTCACCGGGTCGCCCTTGACCCGGCCTCGGTGCTTGCGACTCATGCGTCCCCCTCGAAGCTCGCCAACAGTTCCCGTTGGGCCTGCCAATCCACGGGCAGGCGATTGCGCTGAAACCACATCAGGGTCAGGCGGCGCGGCTGCCGCCCAGCCATCCACTGCTCGATGATGTCCGGAGCGAGCAGGGTCAGACGCAGCAGTTCGTTGATCACGGAGTGGTGCAGCTTTTCGGCCCGCGCAATGGCCGAACCGCTGCTCATCGCGCCGCTGTTGAGCAGATGCTGCCAGTAGTAGGCGCGCGCCAGCCCTTCGATCAGAGTGACGTCGTGGGCGTGGCGGTCGCCAACGGCGAGTCGCTGGACACCACGTCGGCGAAACGCCAGTGGCACGAAGGATTCGAGCGCGTCATCCATCAGTGCTCGACCTCCAGCAACTCAGCGCCGATGCTTTCTGGCGCGAATTCCTTAATCAGCGCGTTCCAGCCGATCTCGCGCCACTTCACCCTAATCCCCTGCACAGGCCCTGCGTCGACGAGATCGATACGCTCGATCATCAGATTCGCGACACGGTGGCGCTCGACTGGAAACAAGTGATCCCAGACGTCGTTGAGGCGGCCCATGGCCATCACCGTCGTCACCTCGTCGATCTGCGCACCGTGGCGCTGGATGTGGCGGACGACGGACGCCACCGACTCTGGACTGGTCAAGACCGTCCGAATCTGCGCCACCACTGCGGCTTCAATCTCGGCCGCAGGCAGTCGCTCGTAGTTCTTGCCTGGCGCGCCGAAGCGACTTTCCGACTTGGACACGTAGTAGTGGTACTTGCGCCCGTTCTTGCGCGAGTAGGTCGGATACATTCGCTCACCTGACGGGGCGTACAGCAGGCCTCGTAGCAATGCGTCGGTACGCGACCTGATCTTGGTTTCCACCGAACGCGTATGGCCATCGCGGGCCAACACCTGGTGGACGCGACCCCACAATCCCGGATCGATGATCGCCGGGTGCGCGCCCGGGAACCAATTCCCTTTGTGCGACAACTCACCCAGATAGATGCGATTTCGCAAGAGCTTGTGCAGATACTTCTTGTCGATGCGTGTGCCGATTCGCGTCTGACCATCCTGTGTTGTCCAGGCCTTTGTGGTGATGCCCTCCATGGCGAGGTTGGCGGCGATCTGCGTGGGCGAGCCGACGGTAAGCATCTCCTCGAATACGCGCCGCACGACCGCGGCCTCGACTCGGTTGACGATCAAGAGCCGTTTCTCGACGTCGTAGCCGAGTGGCGGCACACCGCCCATCCACATCCCTTTGCGTTTGCTGGCGGCGATTTTGTCGCGGATGCGCTCACCGGTGACTTCGCGCTCGAACTGGGCGAAGGACAGCAGCACGTTCAGCATCAGCCGCCCCATCGATGTCGTGGTGTTGAACTGCTGGGTCACCGAGACGAAGGAAACGCGATGACGCTCGAACACCTCGACCATCTTCGAGAAGTCAGCGAGGCTGCGCGTCAGGCGGTCGATCTTGTAGACCACCACGATGTCGATCAGGTTGCGCTGGATGTCGGCCAGCAGGCGCTTCAAGGCGGGACGGTCGGTATTGCCGCCGGAGTAGCCAGGATCGTCGTAGTCGTCCGCAACCGGAATCCAGCCCTCGGCGCGCTGGCTGGCAATGTAGGCCTGCCCTGCTTCCTTCTGCGCGTCGATGGAGTTGAATTCCTGATCGAGTCGCTCGTCTGAGGACACGCGACAGTAGACCGCGCAGCGCTTGCGCGGTTTGCTGGTGGCAATCTGCGTGGCCTCGGTCATTGCGCACCTCCCTTGCTGAGACCGAAGAACAGTGGTCCCGCCCAGTGCGTGCCAGTGATCGCGCGCGCCACCGCGGTCAGGCTCTTGAAGGTCTTGCCCCTGTACTCGAACAGGCCTTCGGCGGTGACGGTCACCTTGTGCTCGCGCTCGCCCCACTCGCGCAAGAGGACCGTGCCCGGCGCGAAATGAAAGTCACGCGGTCTCGCCCGCAGCTTGATTTGCGAATGCTTCGCACCGATGGCCTCCAAGCGCTGGCGCGTGGTCGTTGACAGCGCACCGAAGGCTTCCTCCTGCAGCTTGTAGGCGATGCGCGACTCCAGGAACGCCCGGTTCGGGTTCATGGGGCGACTCGTGAAGTAGCGGTCCCATAGGACCCATACCTCCGCTGTAGGCAATCGGGACAGATCGGCAATGCGTGCCGCCATGGTTGCTTGCTTGTCGTTCATCGCAACCTCTCGGACTGATAGGGGGTTGCATGTACGCGCTGGTCAGGCACCAAGCCAAGGTCAACCTCCCTCCCCTTCTGCTGTCCGGGTGAGCAGGTACGCACGATGGCGGCAGCAAGGATGGCGGTGATTTCGGCCGCGCGGGCGGATCGATCCATTTCGGCGGGAGATGGCAGTTCGATGGGCATCACGATGGTTCCGGGCTATGCAACTGCCTACCATCGTGGGTTCGAACGTCCGAAAGGGATGGCAACGCAGGGCAAACGCGTGGATGCGGTGCGCGTGACGAAGTGCGCATTCGCCGACGCGAACGTCATCCCTGAAGCGTTTCGCAGACGGTGCAGGAACCCTGAACAAGGCCGCCCGCCTGGCGTCGAATGCACTGGCCTGGCTCGACTGCGTCGCAAAACGGGGGTCACGCCGCTAGATCGACTGGATCGTCAATGATCGGTGCGGCGTCGCTTAGCGCCGGAACATTCAGTTGCCACGCGCGCGCGCCCGTCACTTGAACGAGGTAGTCGCGCCACGGCGACTTCTTGGCGAACAACTGACCCGGCGACTGACAGCCTGTGCCGTCCATCAGCCGCTTGGTTTCGACTGGCGGCACGCTCGACGCAAAGGCATCCACCAACCGTCGCAGAACCGCGATCTTGGCTTTGCTGGTCACGCGCCACGGCGACTTGCCTGGGATGTGCAGCACTGCCGAAGTACCGTCAGCCGATTCCTCCAACCGCACCGAGGCGCCGCCGCGCGCGGCCAATTGGCGATGGCGGTATTGCGCCTGCAAGCGGCCCATGTCGATAACGGCACGGGCGGCAGGCGCGGACGCCAGCACCTCGGCAATCGGAATCACAACATTGGTGCCCGCGAACGGAAACGGAATGGCTGCTGTCGTCAGCACGATTCCCGGCACAGGGAGCGGTTGCAGGCGCAATGCCGAGTCCACTTTGGCGTAGCCGCGCTCGCTCGACATCTTCGTCGCGAAATACACCGCCACCTTGTGGCCATCGATGTCCACATCGCCCAAGAGCAGCGGTTCGGCCTCGGCGAATTTCCCGCGTGCGGCCTTCAGAGCGACGCCGAGCGCATCGATCAGCTGCTCGCGCAACCAGTCCATCCGTAGCTTCCACTTGCGCGCGCGCGCCGCCGGGAACGTCTCGACGATACCAGTCAACGGATCGGCGTATTCCACACGCGCCGGATCAGGACAGCGTTTGAGTTCTACCTCGATCCACTGATCCGGCGCCGATTCAATACGTGTATGGGTGATGCGTTCGCCTTCAACGATCACGCCTTCGCGCTCGAATCGCTCGATGTCGATGCCAAGTTTCGCGAGGGCGAAACCCTCCATTGTCGCTGCCCCGGCTTCGACCAGATTGGCGACTTGCAGGATGAATGCCGGGTCGTCGGCACTATTGCCCGGCGTGACATGTCTGACCACTTTCAGGACGTTGAGCAACCCCAGTACCGACCCGCAGAAGTCGCGGATCCTTCTCGTTCTGCAGGCTGCACCGACCCGGCTCGGCCAATTCGATCTCCAGCCGGGTGATCTGTGTTTCGCCATCGAACACGAACTCGGCCAGCAGCGTGGCGGCAATGATTGCTCCGCCGATCTCGAAGGGATTACCGCTCCAGCGTGGGCCGATCACCGCGTGCAGATCGACGCCGCTGGAAATCTTCGCCTTTACCGAGTCGGTGTGGTGGCCGATCAAGGCTTCGGCACAAGTCAAGCGCAGCCGTTCGATCTTCACGCCATCGATCACGGGTTTCGCGTCCTGAAGCGACTGCGCGAAGCGCGAAAGGTCATAGCAGGATCGGTTCAAAGGCTTGTTCGAAAGCGGCACCTTGAAGCCGATGTTTCGACAGGACATTCGCCAAGGGCTGGCGGGTGGACAGCGCATGCGCGCAGACCTCGATGCGCCGGTGTTCCGGCGAATACACCAGCGTGGCATCACGCGCTGGGTAGTACCAGAAGCTCCGCCGGTTCCGGTTGACGACTTCCATTGCCTGCACCTGGTCGCCCGCGAAGCGCACGATCAAGTAATGCGTTGTCTTCGTCTCGCCGTCAGCGTCAGCGACCAGCGGGACATAGATCACTTCGCACGAATCGCGCAGCCGCATGGACAGCGTGAGCTGTGCTTCCAGGTCCTTGCGCACCTCATCGTTCCAAATGAAGGGCGGCGGATTGGCGCAGGGCACGTCGAAGGCATCGTATAGCCGCCTGCAGCCCCGGAAGTCGGCAGCGTTGAGAATCGACTCAGCGGCGTCGAAAAGGCGCGCCGACTCGTGCGAGGCAGTCCGCATCCAGATCGCGCGGCCGATTTCGCCACCCTCCTGCTGATGAAATGTCCGGTGATGTACGTCGTCGAGCTGCTGCGCGACTTGCGTCAAGATTTGTGCCGATTCGGGCGTGGCCAAGCGCAGCACGCGCATCGCCTCGCGTTCGGCGGATACGCGTTGATCCTTTTTCAGGTTCGCGACATGGTGTTTCAGCGCAACCGGCAGGCCCGCTTCGTCTTGCGTCCAGTCCAAACCCCGAATCAAGCCCTGGCATTCGTCCAGGGTGCTGAACGCCTTCACAACGCCGACACTGGCCTGGTCGATCACTTCCAGCAAACAATGTGCATTTGCCACAGCCTTCTTGGCCATCGCCTTCCTCTTCTTGTGGGGGATCTAGAGCGCCAATGCCAAGCGGCGAAGCATCGCGACAGATTGCGTCAGCCCCTGCGACTGCAACGTGTCCAGATACTCGTCCACCGTCTTCGACGGATTCTTCAACGTGCGCCGATGATTGGCTGCAGCCTCCAGCACGCCAGGCGTGTGGAG
>JADKFD010000054.1 GCA_016717705.1 Rhodanobacteraceae bacterium
CATGACCCGCATCCTGATCGCCGATGACCACCCGTTGTTCCGGGCGGCGCTGACGCAGGCGCTGCGCGAACTGGTGCCGGGGGCGAGTCTGGTCGAGGCGGCGACGCTGGACGCCGTGCACCTATGGCTGGAGGCCAATCCCGACACCGATCTGGTGTTGCTGGATTTGCACATGCCGGGCAGCCATGGTCTGGCCGGGCTGGCATCGATTCGCTGTCGCCATCCGGCGGTCGCGGTGGCAATGATCTCCGCCAACGACGATCCGCTGGTGATCGCCCGGGCGATCGATTTTGGTGCCCAGGCCTTCATTCCCAAGAGCGCAGCGCCGGACGAAATCGGCGCCGCGCTGCAGGCGGTGTTTGCCTGCCAGGTCTGGGTGCCGCGCACGCTGGCGGGTCGCGGCGCCAGCGAATCGCAGATCGACAAGGACCTGTCGCGCCGACTCGCCAGCCTGACCCCGCAGCAGTTCCGCGTGTTGGAGCTGGTCGCCCAGGGCAAGCTCAACAAGCAGATCGCCGATGTCATGGGCATCCAGGAGCGCACCGTCAAGGCGCACCTGCAGGCGATTTTCGAGAAGCTCGGCGCGCGCAACCGCACCCAGGCCGGGGTCTGCCTGCGCCAGCTCGAACTGATCGATCCGGCGCGCCAGGTCGAGGTGGTGTGAGGCGGGGCACGCGGCACGGGGCACGGGGGCCGACTGGGAAAGCCCGAAGCCCTCCGTCCCCTGTGCCCGTGCTCTTGCTCGTGCCGCCCCGTGCGCGCCCTGCCCCGGGCAACCGTGCCTCCATGACTCCCGGCACCCTGCTGACCATCGGCGCCCTGCTCTGGGTCAGCCTGCTGTTCGCGGCCGCAGTTTTCGGCGAACGCCGACCGCAGGCTTTCGCGCGCCACTGGGCCTGGATCTACGCGCTGTCGCTGGCGGTTTACTGCACCTCGTGGACCTTCTACGGCACGGTGACCCAGGCCATGCGCCACGGCTGGTGGGTGCCGCCGACCTTCGTCGGCACCATCGTGTTGTACCTGCTGGCGTGGCCGATGTTGGTGCGCCTGGTGGAAGAGGCGCGCGCGCGCAACAGCACGTCGATTGCCGATCTTCTGGCCTCGCGCTTCGACAAGAGCGCCGGTGTCGCCGCGCTGGCGACCGGCATCGCCCTGATCGGACTGGTGCCCTACATCGCGCTGCAGCTGAAGGCAGTGGCGCAGAGCTTCGATCTGTTGGCGGGCGAGCTGTTCGCTGGCGTCCCCGGCGGCTGGCGCGACAGCGCAGCGCTGGCGGCGGTGCTGATGGCGCTGTTCGCGATGTTGTTCGGCACGC
Organism: Rhodanobacteraceae bacterium; assembly: GCA_016717705.1. Classification (GTDB taxonomy): domain Bacteria; phylum Pseudomonadota; class Gammaproteobacteria; order Xanthomonadales; family SZUA-5; genus JADKFD01. Next base: position 1,316 of record JADKFD010000054.1, read on the forward strand.
GGCGCACCAGCGCCAGCGCGCATGGCGTGGTGCTGGCGATGGCCTTCGAGTCATTGATCAAGCTGGTGGCGCTGCTGGCGGTGGGCATCTATGCCGTGTTCGGTCTGCATGGCGGTTTTGGCGATCTGATACAGGCGGCGCGCCAGTTGCCCGCCGCCGACACCACCGGGCAGCAACTTCCTGACGCTGGTGTTGCTGGGCGCGCTGGCGATGATCTCTTTGCCGCACCAGTTCCACCTGGCCGTGGTCGAGTGCCGCGATCCACGCGATGTGCGCCGCGCGCGCTGGCTGTTTCCGCTGTACCTGTTGCTGATCAGCGTCTTTCTGCTGCCGCTGGCCTGGTCCGGGGCAACTGCTGCTGGCGCAGACCTCGATTCCGAGCGATCTGTACGTGCTCGGTCTGCCCTTGCGTTCGGGTGCCGAGCCGCTGGCGATTCTGGCCTTCCTGGGTGGTATCAGTGCCGCCACCGGCATGGTCGTGATGGCCACGCTGACCCTGGGCATCATGGTCGGCAACCATTGGCTGACACCGTTGTTGCTGGCTCGGGCCGGCGGCGATCTGCGCAACCGCGTGCTTTGGCAGCGCCGCGCGGTGATCGTCGCCGTGCTCGCCGCCGCCTATCTGTACTCGCGCTTCATCGGCGCCAGCGAGGCCCTCGCCGACGTCGGCGCGATCGCTTTTGCCGCGCTGGCGCAACTGGCGCCGGCGGTGCTGGCGGCGCTGTACTGGCCGCGCGCCAGTCGTCGCGGCGTGCTCGCCGGGATGGCGGCGGGTTCCGCACTGTGGGCCTATACGCTGCTGTTGCCGGCGCTGGCGTTGGGCGTCGGCGTGCCGCAGTGGCTGGTCGCCGGTCCATTCGGGATCGGCTTTCTGGCGCCGCATGCACTGTTCGGCACCGGTGGGCTCGATCCACTCACGCACGGGGTCGTGTGGAGCCTGGCGGTCAACATCGCTGGCGCTGCTGGTGTGGGTATCGCGCAACGATCAGGGCGACGCGCGCAACCCGGGACGCCGCCCGGCCGCTGACGCGCCGCAACTGCGCGATGTGGCCGCCAGCCTGCTCGACGCCCAACGGGTGTCCTTGCTGATCGGACCGCAGGGCGACGACGACGGCGAGCGCAGCGCCGACGATGGCGCGTTGACCGCGGTAGAGCACGAATTGTCTGCGCTGGTGGGCGCGGCTTCGGCACGCCTGTTGCTGGATGCCGCGCGGCGCGGCGCGCGCGGCGAGTTGCAGGCGATGACCCAGGTCGTCGGCGAGGCGCGTGTCGCAGTGTCCTTCAGCCACGCGATCCTCGACACCGCACTGGCCAATCTCAGCCAGGGTATCGCCGTCATCGATGGTGCCCTGCGCCTGGTGGCGTGGAACCAGCGCTACGAGCGCTTGCTCGGCTATCCGCCCGGCTTCCTCAGCGTCGGTCGTCCGGTCGCCGACCTGTTCCGCTTCAACGCCGAGCGCGGTCTGCTCGGTCCGGGCTCGGTGGAGGAATCGGTGCAGCGGCGGCTCGATTACCTCAAGCTGGGTTCGGCCTACGTGTTCGAACGCAACTGGCCGGATGGCACCGTGATCGAAATTCGCGGCAATCCGATCGCCAGCGGCGGCTTTGTCACCACCTACACCGATATCAGTGCCTTCCGCCGTGCCGAAGCGGATCTGCTCAACGCCAACGAGACGCTGGAAGCGCGCGTGGAGTCGCGAACGCACGAACTGCTGGCGGCGACTGACGCAGCCGAGCGCGCCAATCAGGCGAAGACGCGCTTTCTGGCGGCGATCAGCCACGACCTGCTGCAACCGCTGAACGCCGCGAACCTGTTCACCCACGCGCTGGCGCAGCAGCTGAAGCACCCGCAATACCGCCCGGCGGTGCAGAACATCGCCAGCGCGCTCGGCAGCACCGAGTCGCTGTTGTCCGGGCTGCTGGATCTATCACGGCTGGACGCGGGTGGACTCTCGCCGCGCGTGCGCGCCTTCCCGGCCCGCGAATTGCTGGACACGCTGACCACCGAATTCGGCGTCATGGCGCGCGAGCGCGGATTGACGCTGGCGACGGTACCCTCGCGTCTGTGGCTGATGAGCGATCCGCAATTGCTGCGCCGGGTGCTGCAGAATTTCGTCGCCAACGCGCTGCGCTACACCCAGCACGGTCAGGTATTGATCGGTCTGCGCCGACGTCTGGGCAGCGTCGAATTCCTGGTCGGCGATACCGGGCCGGGCATTGCCGTGGACGATCGCGAGCGCATCTTCGAGGAGTTCCAGCGCCTGCCGGCAGCGCGCGAGGCAGCGCCGGAAGGGCTCGGGCTGGGGCTGGCGATCGCCTCACGCATCACCCGATTGCTGGGCCACCCGATCATCTTGCGCACCGTGCCCGGACGCGGCACCCTGATCGGCGTGCGCGTGCCGATCGCCGCGCCGCTGCCGCAGGCGACGGCAGTGCCAACGCCAGCGCCGCGCCCGATTGCCACCGGGCATCGCGTGCTGGTGGTCGACAACGAACCCGCCGGCCTGCGCGCACTGGCCACCTTGCTCACCGGCTGGGGCGTCGAAGTGCTCAGCGCCAGCAGTGGCCCCGCGGCAGAGGCGATGCTGGCGACGCAGCCAGTGGATGCCTGGATCCTCGACTACCACCTCGATGGCGGCCATACCGGCATTGAACTGCGGGCCAGCCTCGCCAGTCGTTACGGCGACCATCCGGCAATCCTGATCAGCGCCGACCACGGCCCGGAGCTGCGTGCGCTCGCCGCCGAAAACGAGATCCACCTGCTGTACAAGCCGATCAAGCCGCTGGCGCTGCGTTCCTTGTTGTCGCGGCTGTGGGGGTGAGCGAGAAGCATCGCGCGCAAGCGCGCTCCTACATCTCCGTAGCGAGTCCACCCAGGATTTGTAGGAGCGCGCTCGCGCGATGCTCTTCAACCAGCAACCAGCAACCAACAACCAACAACCAACAACCAACAACCAACAACCAACAACCAACAGCCGCCCTGTCCCATCGGCCAATGGGCCGCGCTCGCTGCCGCGGCGTAACATGCAGCGTTCCACTGGCTGACGGTCGACCATGCGCACCCCATTCCCGCTATTGCTGCTCGCGCTCGGAGCTTGCACGACGATGAACCAGAGTCCCCCGAAAGCGCAGCCGACGCCGCCGGCGCAGATGCTGCGCAGCGATGACTTGTTGACCGCTGGCCTGGGTGCGGCCGGATTGGCCGACGTCAAACCGCCGACGGTGACCGCGGATGCTGCCGGGCGCCGCCAGCTGGCCTATTACAACAACTGGCGCGGCATCGCCGACCTGTCCCCAGGTGGCGGCTACGGCAGCCTTTACGGCAAGCTGGCCGCGGTGCCGGGCAGCGAGAGCAAGGCCTGGATCGGCGAGGTCGGGTTGTGGCAGCCGCATGGCGTCATGGTGCAGATTCCCGACAGCTTCGATCCGGACCGACCGTGCGTGCTGGTGGCGCCGGTTTCAGGTTCACGCGGGATCTATGGCGCGTTGGCAACCGCGGGAGCTTGGGCACTGGCGCATGGCTGCGCCGTGGTCAGCACCGACAAGGGCGCCGGCACCGGATTTTTCGATCTGGATGCGGCGATTGGCCTGGCGATCGACGGCGAGCCGGTTCCGGCCGGCGCGCAGGCCGGCTTCATTGCCGATGCCTTGCCACCTGCTGCCAGCGGCGAGGTGCGCGGCGTGGCGGTCAAGCACGCCCACTCCAAGGACAATCCGGAGGCGCATTGGGGACGCATGACGCTGTCGGCGGCGCGCTTTGCCCTGCTGGTACTGGAGCAGCGCTTCCCGGGCAAGCGCTTCACTGCCGCCAACACCCAGGTGATTGCTGCCAGCATCTCCAACGGCGGCGGGGCTGTGCTGCATGCACTGGAGAAGACACCGAGGGACTGATCGACGCGGTGGTGGTGGCGGCGCCGCAGATCAGCGTGGCTGGCGTGCCGAGCCTGCTCGATTACGCCACGCAGGCGGCATTGCTGGCGCCGTGTGCGCAATTGTTGCCGGAGCTTTCGGCCACGCCGCTGGCTCCTTTTCTGGCCCTGCGCCAGGCAGAATTTCAGGCGCGTTGCAGCGCACTGGCGCAACGCGGCTGGGTCGCCGGCGGCGACCTCCAGGCGCAGGCGCGATCGGCCTACGAGCGGCTGCGCGGTCTGGGCTTTCCGGACACGGCGATGTCCAACAACGCCACCAATATTGCCGCCGACCTGTGGCGTGCCGTGGCGGTCAGCTACAGCCAGGCCTACGCGCGCGCTGGCGCCGACGAGCGCCTGTGCGGCTACTACTTCGCGATGCTCGGTGCCGACGGCAAGCCGCGCGTGGCGACCGATGCGGATCGCGCCGCATGGTTTGCCAACTCCTCCGGCGTGGCGCCGAGTGCTGGCGTGCAGATCGTTGGTCCGATCGGTGAGGGCGCCGACCCGGCGCTCGCCGGACTGCTCTGCTTGCGCCAGGCCTACGAGGCCAAGACGCCATTGGGGGATCGCATCCGCCAGGGTGAGGGCGAGCTGCGCGCACGGGGACAGTTGCCGAATCGTCCGGTGGTGATCATCCACGGTCGCGAAGATGGCCTGGTGCCGGTCGGCGCGACCTCGCGTCCATACGTCGAGTCGGTGCTGCGACATGGTGCGAGCAGTCTCTCCTACTGGGAAATCGAGCACGCCCAGCATTTCGACGGCTTTCTGCCGCAGCCGGCTTACGCCAGCCGCCACGTGCCCCTGTTGCCGTACTTTTATCAGGCGCTCGACCAGGTCTACGCCAAGCTCAACGGCGGCGCGGCGCCGGCACCCAGCCAGGTGGTGCGCAGCCAGCGGCGTGGCCTGAATGCCGACGGCAGCGCACCGCCGATGACCGCGGAACACCTGGGCCAGTTGCGCGCCGATCCGGGAAGCGACGCCATCGGTCTGGTCGGCGACCAGCTGGTGGTGCCGCAGTAGGTCACGCTGGCCGCGCAACGGACCAGGTGACAGCGACGCGGCGCAGCTGCGTAGCTCCGTAGCCCGGTGTACGCGCCACCGGCGCGTTCACCGGGTACTTGCCGCAAGTCCTGCCGGTGAATCGCTGCGCGATACACCGGCCTACAGGGTCAGCAGCGCCTCGTAGGCCAGTCGCATCCACATACCGTCGAACCATAGCGACCAGGCAATCGCCAGCACGACCAGCGCCGCCCACCAGCGATTGCTCGTCAGCGGCGTGCTGCGAATGCTCAGATTCAAGGCCCGATCCCAGTGCGTGCGACCGGTTCCGACCAACCCGGCGAAGGCGAAGCCGTAGGCCACCAGGGTGAATGGCATGATCAACAGGGCCTGGCCGAGCAAGGCCACGCGCCCCGCGCGTTGCCAGCCCAGATTCAGGCCCGGCGCCGCGCCATTGCGGTCGACCACCCGCAAGCCGAGTAACAGGCGCCCGGGCGTATAGCCGGTCAGCCCCAGCGCTACAGCCTCCAGGGGCAGCGCCGCAAGCAGCAGCAGCGCGGGTGCGAAGAAGCCAAATTCCTGCAGTTCGACCTGCGGACTGCCCAGCGTCCACAGCCCGAGGCGCAAACCGATCACGCTGAGCAGCGCCCAGCCGATGCCACCCAGCACGGCAAGATCGATCTGCCGCGCAAGCAGCCGGCGCAGGCCCTGCGCCGCGCGCTCGCGCTTCTCGGCAAGCTCGCCGCTCCTGGCGCTACTGAGCAGCGCATCGGCCACCGCCGCCGGCGACTTGCCGTGCAGCGATCGTCGCCAGTCGTCGTCGGGTCGGGCCGGCCCGGTTCCGGGCAACGGCGGCGCGCCGGGCGCGGCTTTCGTCGTCGGCGCAGGCGATTTCCGGGCTGCCGTCTTTTGCGCGCGGGACTCGGCGGCGGCCGGCGTGCGCGCCGCTTCAGTCTTGCCGGCATTTGGCAGGTCGGCCGAGGCGTAGCGGATTCCGAGCGCACGGCGCAGCGGCACCCATTCGGACTCGCGCAGCGTCCACACCAGATTCTCGTCGGCGACCTTGCCGCTGTCGCGCAGCGCCTGCAGCTGCACACGCGTGAACGGCCCCTGCGCCAGACCCTCGCTATCCGCAACAAACCAGCCGTCGCCGCTTTCGATCATGTCTGCACTCGGTCATCGGGGCGCACGCCGCGGCAGCCTGCGTCAGTGCCCCGCGCGCGTCAAGCCCGGGACACGCCGCTATGCTCGGCGCTCTCAGGAGAATGCCGCCATGAGTCGAACCATCCTCGCGCTGTTGCTGTGCTGCCTGCCGCTGCTGGCCAGCGCGAGCGGTCCGCGCGGGCGCTTCCGCGACATCTGGCAGGCCGAATGGGCGTGGCGCCTGCAGCAGCAGCCACAATTCGCCACCAGTGTCGGCGTCCACGCCTACGACGACAAACTCGGCGAGGTTGGCCCGGATGCGCAGCAATATCGGTTGCAGTACTGGCGCGCGGTGCTCGCCCAACTCGATCGCATCGCGCCGGACAAGCTGGATGGCGCTACCCGTATCGACTACCTGATCTATCGCGCGCAGATCGAGAGTTTCATCGGCAACATCGAGTTGGGCAGCAGCGAGATGCCGCTGAACTCGGATTCCGCCTTCTATACCGATCTGGCCTTTCTGCCGCGCCAGCACCGCTTTGTCGATGCCGATGATGTGCGCCGTTATATTGCCCGACTGCGCGCGATCCCGGCCTATTTCGACCAGCATATGGCATTGCTGGAAGCTGGCCTGAAAAGCGGGCGCACCCTGCCCAAAGTCGTGCTGCAGGGGCGCGATCAGCCGATTGCCAAGGTCGCCGGCCTGAAAGACCCCCAGGCCAGCGGCTATTACGAGCCGCTGCGGCGGCTGCCAGCAACGATGGCGCCAAAACTGGTTGCGGAGCTGCAACAGCAGGCGCGCGCAGCCATTGTCGAGGCGGTCATTCCGGCGCATGCCAAGCTGCTGCGTTTCATGCGTGAACGCTATATCCCCGGCGCGCGCAGCACGCTTTCGGCTTCACGCCTGCCCAAGGGCGAGGCGTGGTACCGCCGGCAGATCCTGGACTACGTCACCGAGGACCTGACCCCGGCGCAGATCCATCGCATCGGCCTGGATGAGGTCGCCCGCATCCAGGGCGAGATGGAGCAGATCATCGGTGAACTCAAGTTCGACGGTGACTTCGCCGCCTTCCTCAAATTCCTGCGCAGCGACCCGCAGTTCTATGCCCGTTCGCCCGACGAGTTGCTGGCGCACGCGGCTTGGGTGGCCAAACGCGCCGATGGTGCCTTGCCGAAATTCTTCGGGCGCTTGCCGCGTCTGCCCTACGGCGTGCAGGCGGTACCCGATGCTATCGCGCCGTACTACACCGGAGGCCGCTACGTGCCGCCGGCACAAGGCTCCAATGAGCCCGGCTGGTACTGGGTCAATACCTATGACCTGCCGAGCCGGCCGCTGTACACGCTGCCGGCGCTGACCTTGCACGAAGCGGTGCCAGGGCATCATCTGCAGGGCGCGCTGGCGGCCGAGCAGGGCGCGCAACCGCCATTCCGGCGCTACAGCTACATCTCGGCTTACGGTGAGGGTTGGGCCCTGTATGCCGAGGAACTCGGTGTCGAGATGGGCATCTACCGCACGCCCTACGAGCGCTTTGGCCAATTGACCTACGCCATGTGGCGCGCCTGTCGCCTGGTGGTCGACACCGGTATCCACAGCCAGGACTGGACGCGCCAGCGGGCGCTCGACTACATGCTCAGCCACACCGCGATGAGCACGCACGAGATCAACACCGAAGTCGATCGCTACATCTCCTGGCCGGGCCAGGCGCTGAGCTACATGATCGGCATGATCCGCATCCGCGATTTGCGCCGTGAAGCGGAAACCGCGCTGGGTCCCGATTTCGACCTGCGCGCCTTCCACGACAGCGTGCTCGAACTCGGCTCGGTGCCGTTGCCGATCCTGGCCGAACATGTGCGCGGGTGGATCGAGTTGCAGAAGGGGCGGGTGGGGGACGGGTGAAGCCAAAGGCGGGGCTGGGGACTGGGGGCTGGGGCGCGCCCCCGTTGGCTGTCGCCAGACTCGATCAACCGATATTCGTCACTCAAGGCCGCGAACGCGCGCCCCTGCCCCCAGCCCCGCTCCTGCGGTTTCCTCACCAGCGCTGCCGATCGTGTGTCTGGCGCCAGATGGCGGCGCTGCTGCGGTTGAGGCGGCGCTGCAGGTCGGCGCGCTCGTAGGGGCCGAGGTAGCCGTCGGCGCGATAGTGGCGTTCGATATGACCGATACGCGCCTGTCGCGCGCCGAGGCGTGCCGTCTCGGCGGGTGTCAGCGCGCCACGCGCGATGCCCGCGTCGATGCGTGCGGATTGATGCCATTGGCGCCCATTGACGCCCGAATGCGCATCGGCATTGCTCGCGACGCTGAAGGTCAGGGCGAGCAGCAGGGGCAGCAGCAGTTTCATGGTTGGACTCCAGTTGGTTGGCGATGACGAAAAACGCAGATGCGCGCCACGCGTTGACGCGCAGCGCTGACGATTCAGCCACGGTTCGGTCTCCCACCGCCGATATCCGAACTATCGTTTCGACCAGCGTCCGGATTAGAGTCGGCCCTGGCCTATCGACTGAGGAACCCCATGTCGCCACGCACGCTGACCCTGCTGCTGCTCGCAACGTTCGCAAACCATGCCACCGCAGCCACTGCCCCTCTGACGGCAGAGTCGATGTGGGCGCTGGAGCGAATCGCGCCGCCGGCGATCTCGCCCGACGGCAAGTCGGCGGTCGCCGCGGTGACCCGCTTCGATGTCAAGGAAGACAAGGGCATCAGCGACCTGTGGTTGTTTCCGACCGACGGCGGCGAGCAGCGCCTGCTGACCACCGATGCGTCGACGGAAAGCAGTCCGGCATTCAGCCCGGATGGCCGCTGGCTGGCCTTTGTTGCCCAGCGCGACGAGGACAAGGCGCCGCAGCTCTACATCTTGCCGCTGGGCGGTGGCGAAGCGCGCCGGATCACCAGCGTGCCGACCGGCGTGACCGCGCCCAAGTGGTATGGCGATTCCAGCGGGCTGGCTTTCATCAGCCGCGTATGGCCGGATCTGGAATGGTCGGCAATGGCCGACCGCGTGAAGGAACGCGCCGAGTCGAAGATGACCGCGCGCGTCTGGGATAACACGCCGATCACCTACTGGGACCAATGGATCGATGATCGCCAGGCGCATCTGTTCCGGATTGGTATCGCTGGCGGTGAACCGCAGCCGCTGACCAAGGCCAGCGGCCTGGAACTGCCGCGCAGCCTGGCCGACGCCAGCTCCTTCGACGTCAATCCGGTCAGCGGCCAGATCGCCTTCGTCGCCGACAGCGATCCGGCCGACAATGTCATCAACCTCGACGTCTATCTGCTCGACGCCAGCAGCGGCAAGGCGCGCAACCTGAGCGCCGACAATGCCGGCGCCGACAATGTGCCGCAGTGGAGTCCGAACGGTCAGCTGCTCGCCTTTGCGCGGCAGACCATCGTCGGCTTCTACGGCGACACCCGGCGCCTGGTCATCTATGACAGCAAGGGCAAGCTGGCCCTGCATGCCCCGCACCCGGACTGGGACCGCTCGGCGGATGGCCTGGTCTGGCGCGGCGACAGTCGCGGTCTGTATGGGGCCATCGACGACGCCGGCACCGTGCGCGTCTGGGATTTGCCGTTGCGCGGCAAGCCAAAGCCACTCACCGGACAGGGCAATGTCAGTTCGCTGGCGCTGTCGCGCGGCAGCAAGGCGGTGCTGGTCGGGCTGCGCGAGAGCTTCCTCGAACCGCCCACGCTGGTGCGCATCGATCCGCGCAAGGGCACGACCACGGCGCTGGAATCGCGCAACCGCGACAAGCTGGCGGCGCAGCAAGCGGGGCGCTACGAGAGCGTCAGCTACGCCGGCGAAAATGGCGATCCGATCCAGATGTGGATCAACTATCCGGCCAATTTCGACGCCGGCAAGCGCTGGCCGGTGATCCTGCTGCTGCACGGCGGACCGCACAACGGCATCACCGATGCCTACAGCTGGCGCTGGAACGCGCAAGTCTTCGCCGCGCGCGGCTATGTGGTCGCCTGGCACAACTTCCACGGATCGTCCGGCTTCGGCCAGGCCTTCGCCGATTCGATCAACCCGAAGCAGGATGCCTTGCCCTACGCCGACACCATCAAGGCGGCACAGTGGCTGGCTGCCCAGCCCTGGGCCGATGGCGAGCGCATGGTCGCCGCCGGCGGCAGCTTCGGCGGTTACCTCGCGAGCATCCTGCTCGGTCGGCCGCACCCGTTCAAGGCGCTGGTCGCGCATGCCGCCGTGTACAACTGGTACACCCAGATCGGCAGCGATTTTGGCTTCAGCAAGTCGCGCTTCCCGGAATTCTGGGAGGATCCGACCACCATGGCGCAGTCCTCGCCGCATCTGGGCGCAGGCAATTTCGTGACGCCCACGCTGGTGATCCATGGCCAGCAGGATTTCCGCGTGCCGGTGAATCACGGCATCGAGCTTTTCAACACGCTGAAGAAACGCGGCGTGCCGACCCGGCTGATCTATTACCCGAACGAAAATCACTGGGTTCTGAAGCCGCAGAATTCGATCTTCTGGTACCGCGAGGTGATCGCCTGGATCGAGAAATACGCCAAGCCCGGGGCCGGTGTAGGAGCGACGCGCGCGTCGCTCCGACACATCCTGCGCGGACTTTCGGCAAATTTGTAGGAGCGCGCTCGCGCGCGATGCTCGATCGCGCCCAAGGTCGCTCCTACAGTTCCTGCGTGGACTTTCGGCAAATCCGGAAGAGCGCGCGCGATGCTCGTGCCACCCCCACCAAGGTCGCCCCCTCCGCAGCCCCAGTCCGCCGCTATGCTCCCCCCATGACCACCCAATCCCTGTCCGCCCTGTGGCTCGGTCGCCAACCCTACGAGCCGGTGTGGCGCGCGATGCAGGCGCTCACCGATGCCCGCGACGCGGCGACGCCGGACCAGATCTGGCTGCTCGATCACGATCCGGTGTTCACCCTGGGCCAGGCCGGCAAGCCCGAGCATGTGCTGGCGCCGGGCGAGATTCCGGTCATCCCGGTCGATCGCGGTGGCCAGGTGACCTATCACGGTCCCGGCCAGCTGGTGGCCTATCCGCTGCTGGATCTGCGCCGGCTGGGTCTGGGCGTGCGCGAGCTGGTCAACCGGCTGGAACAGGTCGGCATCGACTTGTTGGCCGAATTCGGCATTCCGGCAGAGCGCCGCGCGGGGGCGCCGGGTCTGTACGTCGCCGGCCGCAAGATCCTGGCGATCGGCATCCGCGTCCGTCGTGGCTGCACATTCCACGGCATCGCGCTGAACGCGGACATGGATCTGGAACCGTTCTCGCGCATCAATCCTTGCGGCTACCGCGGCCTGGAAGTGACCCGGATCGCCGACTTTGCGCCCTGTCCGCCGTTGCCGGCGCTGGCGTCGCGCTACCTTTGTTGTTTCGCCGCGACCTTCGGTTTTGCCAATTCGCCCCCAACTGCCAGCGAACTGCCGCAGCTCGCCACGCGAGTTGACTAGACCTGCGGTGTACGATTGCCGCCAGATTTGAAGTCCTTCCGACGAGATCCGCATGACCCAATTGCAAGTCGACAAGATCATTCCGGCGCTGGTGGTCGGCGAAAAACAGGTCGGGGAAAACAAGATCGCGCGCAATCCGGTGACCTTCGATGCCGAGCGCCCGGCCTTGCGCAAGCCGAGCTGGATCCGCGTGCGCCTGCCCAGCGGCAACTCGGTGGAACGCCTGAAGGCGACGCTGCGCGAGGCCAAGCTGGTGACCGTGTGCGAGGAAGCCTCGTGCCCGAACATCCATGAGTGCTTCAGCAAGGGCACCGCCACCTTCATGATTCTCGGCGAGGTGTGCACCCGTCGCTGCGCCTTCTGCGACGTTGCCCACGGCCGCCCGAAACCGCCGGATGCGGAGGAGCCGGCCAATCTGGCGCGCGCCATCCGCGACATGAACTTGCGTTATGTGGTGATCACCTCGGTCGACCGCGATGACCTGCGCGACGGTGGGGCGCAGCATTTCGTCGACTGCATCCGCGCAGCGCGGGAACTCAGCCCGCAACTCGTGGTCGAGGTACTGACACCCGATTTTCGCGGCAAGGGCCGCATGGAGCGTGCGTTGGAGGCTTTCGCGGCGGCACCGCCGGATGTGTTCAACCACAATCTGGAAACGGTGCGCGAGCGTTATCGGGAAGTCCGTCCCGGCGCCGACTACGACTGGTCGCTGACGCTGCTCAAGCGCTTCAAGGCGCAGCATCCGGGCGTGCCGACCAAGTCCGGGATCATGCTCGGCCTCGGCGAGGAGCTCGACCAGGTGCACCAGGCGCTGCGCGATCTGCGCGCGCACGACGTCGACATGGTCACCATCGGTCAGTACCTGCAGCCCTCGGCGCATCACCATCCGGTGGTGCGCTACTGGACACCGGAAGAATTCGACGCGCTGCGGGTCTTCGGCGACAGCCTCGGCTTCAGCCATGTCGCCAGTGGTCCGCTGGTGCGGTCCTCGTATCACGCCGATCGCCAGGCCCACGAGGCTGGCGTCGCCATATGAACGGCAGCTTGTGTTCGCTTCCCGGCGCGACGGTTTTCGCGACTTCCGTCACTTGTTCTGGACGGTCGCCCGGCGCACTCTTGGCGCCATCGATTGGAGGTTTGCGATGAATTCATTGAGCAAAGCGTTGCTGATTGCGCTCGGACTGGCCCTGTCGGCGCCGCTGCTGGCCAAGCCCAAGACGGTCAGCCTGACCGATCTGACGCCGACGTCGGAGCAGGGTGAGGCCGCCGACTGGGTGTCCAAGTACCTGACCCGACTGCATTACGCCAGCAAGCCGCTGGACGACGCCATGTCGCAGGAGATCCTCAAGCGCTATATCGAGGCGCTCGACAGCGAGAAGGTGTTTTTCCTCAAGGCTGACATCGACGGCTTCCAGCAACGCTATGGCACCGAGCTCGATCAAGCCATCGAGAGCCGCCAGCTGGATGCGGTGTACGACATCTACAAGACCTACCTGAAGCGCCTGCGCGAGCGCACCGAGTACGCGCGCTCGCTGCTGCCCAAGGGCTTCGATTTCACGGTCGATGAAGATTACGTCTACGACCGCGAGGACGCACCCTGGGCGTCGAGCAAGGCCGATCTCGACGAACACTGGCGCCAGCGGGTCAAGAACGACTGGCTGCGCCTGAAGCTGGCCAAGCGCGAGGACGCCAAGATCGCCGAAACGCTGGAGAAGCGTTACCAGGACTATCTGACGCGAGTCGAGCAGCTCGATCGCCAGGATGTTTTCCAGACCTTCTTGAACGCCTATGCGATGGCGATCGAGCCGCACACCAATTACCTCGGCCCGCGCGCCAGCGAGAACTTCCAGATCTCGATGCGCCTGTCGCTGGAAGGCATCGGTGCGGTGCTGCAGCGTGAAGGCGAGTTCGTGGTCATCCGCTCGGTGGTCGAGGGCGGACCGGCGGCAATGGGCGGCAAGGTCAAGGTCGGCGACCGCATCGTGGCGGTCGGCCAGGCCAAGGACAAGCAATTGACCGACGTCGTCGGCTGGCGCCTGGAAGACGTGGTCGACATGATCCGCGGCCCCAAGGACACGGTGGTCAAGCTGGAAGTGCTGGCTGCCGAATCGAGCATGGGCGGCAAGACCGAGTTGGTCGAGATCGTGCGCGACAAGGTCAAGCTGGAAGAACAGGCGGCGCAAAAGCGGGTCATCGAAAGCGCTGGCCCCACGCCGCACAAGATCGGCGTGATCGAGTTGCCGGCCTTTTATCTCGATTTTGCGGCGCGCGCGCGCGGCGACGACGACTACCGCAGTTCCACGCGGGACGTGCGCAAGTTGCTTGGCGAGCTCAAGGCCGAGGGCGTCGACGGCATCCTGATCGATCTGCGCAACAACGGCGGCGGTTCGCTGACCGAAGCCACCGAACTGACCGGATTGTTCATCGACCAGGGACCGGTGGTGCAGGTGCGCGACGGTCGTGGCCGGGTGCAGGTCGAGGCGGACACCGCCAAGGGCGTGGTTTACGACGGCCCGATGGCGGTGCTGGTCAATCGGGCCTCGGCCTCGGCTTCGGAGATCTTCGCGGCGGCGATCCAGGACTACGGTCGCGGCCTGATCATCGGTGAACCGACCTTCGGCAAGGGCACCGTGCAGCAACTGGTCGATCTGGATTACATCGCCAACAAGGAAACCGCTGAGCTCGGTCAGTTGAAACTGACCATGGCGCAGTTTTTCCGTGTCGACGGCGGGTCGACCCAGCACAAGGGCGTGGTACCCGACCTGGCATTCCCGGTGACCATGGATGCCGCCGACTATGGTGAGTCGACCTATGACAACTCGTTGCCATGGACCAAGATCGACGCCGCCAGTTACGCCCCGGTGGGCAGTTTCGAGCGCATGTTGCCGCTGTTGACCTCGCGTCACGAGGCGCGCGTGGCCGCAGATCGCGAGTTCGGCTTCCTCGAGGAGGACATCGCGCAATACCGTCAGTCGCGCGACAAGAAGTCGATTTCGCTGAATTACGCCAAACGCGAAGCCGAGCGCAAGGCCGACGAGACGCGTATTGCCGAGCGTGCCAAGGCGCGCGGTGAAGCGGACCCGGAATTGGCCAAGAAGCTCGATGACGGCCTGAATCCGGGCGAACGCGGCGCGGTGGCCAGCGCCGATGAAGAAGCCGAGGCGAAGGACAAGCCGGATGTGCTGTTGACCGAGGGCGCCCGGGTGGTCGCCGATGCGGTCGAACTGATGCACGACAATCCACGCATCGCCGAGATCGAACCGAAAGCCGGCAAGGGTGTTCTGGCGTTGCCACCGGGTTCCTGATTGCGCTGCCCTCGGTAACCGATCCGTGGTATCAGTGAAGGCCGGCCCTCAAGCCGGCCTTCACTCGTTATGGACTGGGAATCCTGTGCACGGGTTCCAGGGGAGACCTCCGAGAGGGTCCCTAGCAAAAGCACCGGCGACCGATGGACAATGACGGCGCGGGAAGTCGCGGACAGGGGAAACAGCATGCTTGAGTTCCGGGAAGGCTCGGTCGTCCGCAAGACGGGTTCGCCATTTCATCTGCACCTCCTGATCGGAGTGCTTGCGCTGTTCGGCCTGCTGCATGCGCAGGCCGGCTGGTCGCAGTCGACCTGCACCTGGAACCAGAATGGGCCCGGGCTATGGGACAACCCGTCGAACTGGAACGACTGCTTGGGCGGCAATGGCAGCCCAGCCCGTACGCCCGGGCCGGCCGACCACGCGGTGATCGGCAATATTGCGCCGCTGGCAGATATCGATCTGGGTTCCACTGCGCGCAACGTCGATCGTCTGACACTCAGCGCCGGGCGCATTTTCGGCGATGCCGATATCACTGTAGTGACCAGTCTGAACTGGACCGGCGGCACCATTGATGGCGGCACTGCGGCGACGCAATTGGTGGTGGACAGCGCCTCCAATTCCGACATCGCCGGGACCCTGCACATCCTGGCCAAGCGCGACTTGCGCATCTTCGGCACGCTGACCTGGTCCGCTGGCGATATCGAACTTCGTGAAGATGCCGAGATCGACATCCAGGGGCCGTTGATCATCGATCATTCCAACGTCATCCGTAGCGATGGCCGCGGCGGTCCCATGCCGCTGGAGCTGCGCAGCGACTTCAGTCCGCAGGCGCGCATCCACAATTCCTCGACCCCGGGCGCGCGCATCGAAAAACTCGGCGACGCCATGGTGAGCTTTGCCCGCAATGTCACCTTCGACAACGGCAACGACGTGCTGGTCACCGACGGTACCCTGCAGATCAATGGGCCAGGAGGCGATTTCGGGGCTTATCAGGTCGCAGCGATCGCGCGGCTCGAATTTGGCCGCCGTTGGGCGTGACCCGCGACCTCACCGGCGCCACGGCGGTTGCCGGCGGTGGTGTGCTGCAAGTTCGATCGGGGCACCCTGGACATCACCCAGGGCTACGCGCTGACCGGCCAGACCGAAGTCGTCGACGGCCTGCTGTACATCGATCCCGGCCACATCCGCTGAACCTGCCGAACCTGCGCGTGCGCGCGCCGGGGTGTTCAACAGCCCGGACAATCTGGTGGTCACCAGCGCGCTCAGCTGGAACGGCGGCGAGATCAACGGCACCACGCGGGCTCGACCCTGACCATGCCGAGCGGCGCCACCACAACCGTCAATCTGGACGATCTGCGCACCACGGCTACATTGCGCTCGCGCAACCTGATCAACCAAGGTACAACCCTGATCTCCGGTACCGGCAACGGACTCATCAGTGCCCGGTTTACCCTCGACACCGCCGATATCGACAATCAGGGCGATTTCGAGCTGCGCTCCAACAACCAGAGCAACGTGGTCCTGGATTGCGCGTTCCAGGACTGCGGCAACTTCTTCAATCGTTCCGGCGCCACGCTGCGCCTGAATGACCTTCAGGGCATCGCCGTGGTCGGTCCCGGGTTGACCGCGCTGAACAATGCGGGTCTCGTCGAGCTGGTGCATGGTTGCGGTCAGATCAATCCGCCGGGTGTGGATACCGGCACCTATCGCTACGACAGCAACTGCACGCTGGCTTTTTTCACCCGCCCGGACACTGAGCGCGTATTCGAATCGACGCTGGTGCTGGATCCGGTCAACTCGAGCGGTCTGCAGCTGGGCGGTTCGCTGCGCGTCAACGGCGCCGCGCGCAGCTTCGGCTATCTGATCATCGACAACACGGCAACCCTGTTCGGGCCAGCGGCGATCACCTTCACCAGCACCACCGAATGGCGCGGGCTGATCGAAGGCACCAGTGGCTCGGAGACGGTCACCGTGGCCCCCGGTGCAACGCTTGCAGACCAACAGCAATCCTGGCGACAGTCCGCTGCTGTTCGCGCGCACCTTGTTCAACAACGGCAACCTCAACATCACCAATGTGCGCCTGCAACTGGATGGCAACGCCGAGATCCGCAACAGCGGCGCGCTCAACCTGTTCGGCACGTCGATGGCCGCCGGCGCCATCGGTTGCGCTTCGCCGCCCAACTGCGGCCTGATCACCAACAACAGCGGTGGCAGCATCGTGGCGACCGCGATCACTCCCGGGCCGGTGGCCCGACTTGAAACCGACATTGCGGTCGCAAACCAGGGCACTTTGCGCGTCAACAGCGGCGTGCTCGAGCTGGAGAGCAACTACACCGCGGCCGCTGGATCGGTTCTCGATGTCGCTGCCGGCGCCGGCTTGCGTCGCAGCGTGGGCAATCTGGTGCTCGCGGCCGGGGTCTTGCGCGGCGCGGGTGTCATCGAAGCCAACGTCGATGCCGATCTGGTCGCCGTCGAGCCGGCCGGCGCCTTGGCCGGCAATCTCGGCATCCTCGGCAACTTCACGGCCACAGCGAACACCAGCTATCACATGGGCATCGCCGGCACCGTTCCGCCGGCCGCCCCGCGGCTTGGCGACCGCTCGTCCCAGCCTCAAGGCGTGCCGACCTACGACCGGCTGACCATTTCCGGCAACGCTTCCTTGAACGGCACGCTGGATGTCTTCGACCTCGGCTACACGGCGTCCGGCAGCGACGTTTTCGACCTGATGTTGTACGCATCCCGCAATGGCAGCGTGATCGCGGGCCTGAATCCCTACAGTGGTGTCGGTCTCAATCTGCAACAGGAGGCGACCCGGTTGCGGCTGGCGGCAGCAGCCGGTGGCGGTTGTGTGTGGAATCCCGCCGGCGGCGGCACCAACAACTGGACCAACCCGCTGAAATGGACCAATTGCAGCGGCGGCGTAGGTCCGGGACCGGGCCCGGCGGGAACGCCGGGCGCGCCGGATACCGCAATCGTCGGTGGCGGCAGCAACGTGAACCTCGACGTGCCGGTGACGGTAGCGGAACTGCAGTTCACCGGAGGTTCCATCGGCGGACCCAGCGGCCTCACGATCAGCAGCAACCTGATCTGGACCGGTGGCAGCTTTTTCGGCAGCGGCGGCCCGGTCATGAACGGTGGCAGTTCACTCCGGGGCATCGGCCCGATCACGCTGGACGTCGGCGCCAACGCCACGTTGTCGGGCGGTCAGCACAGCATCGATGGCATCACCTTTGCCCTCAACGGCAGCGCCAACTGGACCACCGGTCTGATCCAGCTGGCCAATGGCGGCGTGCTGCAGATCGGGTCCAGTGGCGTGCTCAACAGCAATCCCAGCCTTGCCTTCGAGAGCATCTTCGGCAGCGGCAGCGGCACCCCCGAAGTGCGCAACGCCGGTGCGATCAACAAACTCGGGCCGAACTACTCCGGAATTGGCCAGAGTGTGCAGTACAGCGGGACGGGATCGATCAGCGTCAGTGCGGGCGACTTCACCTTCGCGGCGAACTCGCCGTCCGCCCTGAGCGGCAGCTACACCGCCGCCGCCGGTGCCACCTTGCAGTTTGTCGGCGGTGATCGCAGCTTCACCACCGGTGCCACGCTGACGGGCGGCAATCTGGTGTTCGGCGACAGCAGCCCGATGCCCGGCATCAATGTCGTCGATGCCTGCATCGGCGCCGGTTCGGCCGTGATCATCCGCAACGCCGAGCTGGTGCTGAATTGCGCCGGCACCACCGATCTGGCGGTTCTGCAGATGACGGAACCGCAGGCGGTGCTCGAGGGCAGCAGTACGATCCGTGTCAGCGGCAGCATGGGCTGGAGTTATGGCAGGATCCGTGGCACTGGCCTGACTCAACTCTTCGAAATCGCGCCGGGCGCGGTCGCGCAGTTCGATGCGCCGCAGGGGGACCAGATCCCGCGCACCCTGAGCAACCGCCGTTTGCGCAATTTCGGCACGATCAGCTGGATCGCGGCCAATGCCACCGAAGTCAACGACGGCGCGCAGTTCGCCAACGAGTCCGGTGGCCAATTGTTCCTGGCTGGCAACGGTGCCCGCGCTGTCGCGTCCAACGCGCCGGCGACGTCCCTGATGTTGAACAACGGCACGCTTGGCGTGGACGATGGCGCTCAGGGCGATTTCGATGTCGCGTTCGACAATTCGGGAAGCGTGCAACTGAGCAATGGCTCGTTGCGCCTGCACCGCGCTGGCAGCGATAGCGGCAGTTACAGTATCGCCGCACCCAGCGTGCTGCACCTCGACGGCGCCGCGCGCTCGATGAGCGCCAGCTCCGTCGTTTCCGGCGCCGGCGCGGTTGGCGCGGTCAATGGCGCGTCGGTGATCACATCCGGCAGCTTCGAGCCGCACAGCCTGGTCATCGAATCCGGCAGCACCGTTGAGATCGATTCCGCCGCAGCGCAGCTGATCCAGACGCTGTCGCTGCATTCGGCCACGTTGACCGGCAATGCCGAAATTCGCATCGGCACGCATTTCGACTGGCGCCACGGCGGCGTGGTGGCATCGCTCGGCGCTTCCCCCGGGCCACTGGTGATTCAACCCGGCGCGCTGCTGGACATGTGCGGGGGTCTTTGCACCCTGTCCAATCGTGTGCTGCGAATCGAGGGCATGGCCGACTGGAGCGAAGGCACCGTCGAAGTTCCGTCAGGCGCTGCCGGCAAGATTGCAGTGGCACTCGGCGGAACGCTGCAGACCACGCCGTTCAAATCGGCGGTGCGTTTCCGCTGCGCAGCGCCGACGTGCACCGCCGAGATGGATGTTGCAGGATCGCTGTTGCAGCTTGGCGACGGTGCCGAACTTTCACTGACCTCGCCGTTGCTGGTCAATGGCGGAACGCTGCGGGTCAATGGTTCCTACGTGCAGGCTCCCGGCGTGACCCTGTCCGGGGGCACCATCGAACTGGCCGGCGGCGACCTGCTCGCCAGCCCGGTGGTGATCAACAGCGGCATGCTGCGCGGCACCGGCGAATCAACGGCAACGTCAACAACCTCGCCGGCCGCGTGCAGCCCGGCGCCTCGCCGGGCCGCATCGATATCTTCGGGACCTATACCCAGGGACCCTCCGGCATCCTCGACATCGAGGTTGCTGGCCTTGCGCCCGGCATCAGTTCCGATTTCCTCTTCGTCAGCGGGTCCGCCAGCATCGACGGCACCCTCAACGTCATCAACGGCGGCTACGCGCTGACTGCGCCGAACACGCTCGACTTCCTGAACAGTGACTCCGGGCTGAGCGGCACCTTTGCCAACACCAACATCGCTTATGCCAACTACGTAGTGACTTACGGCGGCTTCACGGCGACGCTGACGCCGGTTGCTGGTCCGCTGATCGTGAATTCGACGGGCGACGCTGGTGACGGCATCTGCGATCCCGATCCCGGCGAGTGCACCCTGCGCGACGCGTTGATCGCGGCCAATCTGATGCCTGACCCGGATGTCATCAATTTCAACATCCCGGCTGGCCAGTGCACCGGGCCGGGAGGCGCCTGCGTGATCGTGCCGCTGGCATTGTTGCCGCAGATCACGGCGGCGATATTGATCGATGGTTACAGCCAGGGCGGTGCCACACCGAACAGCCATGCGCCCTCGCTTGGATTGGGCAGCAATGCGGTGCTGAAGATCGAGCTCGACGGCACTTCGGTACCGGAGTTCTGTGGTGATGGCTTGATCATCAATGCGCCGAGTCAGGTGGTCACCATCCGTGGCCTCGCGATTCACCACTATTGCGGCGGCATCGTCACTTTCGGCCCGGGCGACGCGAACTACCGCATCAGCGGCAACTTCATCGGCCTGCGCGCCGACGGCAGCCCGGCGCCGCGCGGCAACATCGTGGGCATCGGGATACAGGGTGGCAATGTCATCGTCGGCGACACCAGCGCTCCGGCGGCCGGTCTCAATGTCATCAGCGGCAACATCGCCCAGGGCATTTCGATCCAGTCGATCCCGACGCTGTCCTCGCTGCTGGTCGCCGGCAATCTGATCGGAACCGCGCCAAACGGTGTGACCGCGCTTGGCAACGGACTGCAAGGCATCGCTGCGAGTACCTCCGCGGCGATCGCCGGCATCTACATCGGCGGCAATCAGCCGGACGATCGCAATGTCATCAGCGGCAACGTCCAGGACGGCATACGCTTCGAGTGCACCGCCACCGTCGGCAACTGCTTCGATGGTGCTCTGGTGCGCGGCAACTACATCGGCCCGGGGGCCGACGGCAGCGTCCTCGGCAATATCGGCAACGGCATCAATCTGGTGGCGATGGACGCCGGTCGGGTGACCATCGGTGGCACCAATGCGGGTGAGGGCAACCTCATCGCGTACAACGGCGGCAACGGCATCCTGGCCACCTTCGGCGGGGTCGGGCGCGCTTCGTTCCTGCGCAACGATATCCATGACAATGGACAGCTGGGCATCGACCTTGGCAGCGACGGCCGCACCGCCAACGATTCCGGCGATGGCGACACCGGCCCCAACGGGCGCCTGAACTTCCCCACTTTCACCAGTTACACGGCACCGGGAGGCAACTCCGCGGTGATCAACCTTTTGCTCGGAACGCCGGACATCGGTGGCAACTATCCGGCCCGGGTCGATTTCTACAAAGCCGTGGCGGACGAACCAGGCGTGTGGCTGGGCAGCACCACCTGCGCCCAGTTCAACGTCAATTGCCCGGCCAGCTTCGCCTTCCCGGGCGGCGTCACCGTGACGCCCGACGACGTGGTCCTCGGCATCGTGACCGATGGCTTCGGCAAGAGCTCCGAGGCCAGTTTCTATGGCGCGGCGACCACCATCGTCAGCACCACGCCGGAGCCGTCGATCATCGGCACGCCGTACACCGTGGCGGTGGAAGTCATCAGCCCGGAGCCGTTTGCACCGATCGGCTCGGTGTCCATCGATGACGGTACCGGCAACAGTTGCCAGGCGCTGTTGAGCCCGGTCAGCATCGGTCGGTCAGGCGGTTCCTGCCAGCTGCCGTCCAATGCGCCGGCCGGCGCGCGTACCGTGACCGCGCAATACAGCTACGACAATCCGCTGCCGGCACAGCCGTTCACGTCGAGCAGTGCGGTCGTGGGGCACACCATCAATGGCCCGCTGCCGGTGGTGACGAGCATCAGTCCGAGCAGCGGCAACCCGGCCGGTGGCACTGTGGTCACCGTGAACGGGACCGATTTCGAGGTCGGCTCAACCACGATCAACTTCGGCCCGGCTGCCGCCACCGGAGTGAGCTGCGCATCGAGCGTGCAATGCACCGCGACCAGTCCGCCCGGTACTGGTGTGGTCAGCGTTCGCGCCACCACGTCGGCAGGCACCAGCGCCGATACGCCCGCCGACGACTACACCTATGTGTGTCCGGCCACCGTCGTCACCAGTGGCAACGATAGTGGCGTCGGCTCGCTGCGGCAGGTCATCGCCGACGCTTGCCCGGGCAGCGTGGTGACGTTTGCCGGCGGCGTCGGCACAGTCGACCTGACCACCGCGGAGCTGTTCATCGGCAAGGACCTGAGCATCGACGGCGGGGCCGGCGTCGTGGTCGCGCGACAGGCGGCCAGCCCCGCATTCCGCATCTTCACGATCGGCTCCGGTGCGACCGTGCTGCTGCACAGCCTGTCGATCAGCAACGGCAACATCGGCGACGACGGCGGCGGCATCCACAACTCCGGCAACCTCACGGTTCTGGACTCGGTGATCAGCGGCAATGCCAGTACTGCTGGCAACGGCGGTGGCGGCATCGCCAACCTGGGTACGCTGGCGCTCGACAACACGACCATTTCGCTCAACAGCGCGAGCTTCGCGGGCGGCGGGCTGCTGCAGATCAACGGCGGCAGCGCGACGCTCACCCGTTGCACCTTGAGCGGAAACTCGGCGCCCCAGGGCGGTGCCGCGGTGTCCCAGTCGGTTGGCGCCAACGCCAACCTGGCGATCACCAGTTGCACGATCTCGGGCAACAGCGCGTCGACCACCGCGCCGGCGCTGCTCAACATCAGCACCGGTGCCGGCACCACGGCAACGATGACGCTGACCAACAGCACGATCGCCAACAACACGGGCACTGGCGACGCGATCACCACCGGAGTCAATGCGGGCGCCGCGACCACCACGCTGCACAACAACATCTACGCCGGCAACAGTGGCAACAATGTGGCCAACGTCGCGCCGGGCGTGACCACATCGGTGGGCAACAATCTGTCCGATGACGCCACCGGCGGCGGTGGGCCGGGTGATCTGATCAACACCAATCCGCTGCTGGCGCCATTGGGCAACTACGGCGGCCCGACGCAGACGCATGCGCTGTTGCCCGGCAGTCCGGCGATCAACGCGGGCGACAATGTCGGCGCACCAGCCACCGACCAGCGCGGCATCGTGCGACCACAACTGGCCACGGTGGACATCGGTGCCTTCGAGTCGCGCGGCTTCGCGCTGGCGGTGCTCAGCGGTACACCGCAGTCGGCACCCGTGAACACGCTGTTTGCCCAGCCGCTGGTGGTGGGCGTAACCGCCAATGCCGTCGGCGAGCCGGTGAATGGCGGTCAACTGCTGTTCACGGCACCGGGCACCGGCGCCACGGCGACCTTTACCAATCCAGCGGTCATCGCCGCGGCACAGGCCAGCATCACGGCAAGCGCCAATGGCATTGTCGGCAGCTACAGCGTGACCGCCGCCGCCGCCGGGGCATCTGGCGTGCCCACGTTTGCGTTGCAGAACGCTGTGCGCGCCACCGCGACCTCGATCGGCACCATCGCGCCACTGGTCAGCGTTGTCGGCCAGCCCTACACGGTGACGGTGAGCGTGCTGGATGGCAGCACGCCGGTCACCACCGGGACCGTGGAGGTGCGGCAGTTGAGCGACGGCACGTTCTGCTCGATCAACCTGGCCAGCGCCAGCAGTTGCCAACTGGTGGCCAACAGTGCGATCACCACTGCGCTGCGTGCCAGCTATCTCGGCGCCAGCGGATTTGCGCCGAGTCAGTCGGCCACGGTGTCGCACGGGGTCGATCGCGCGGCTACCAGCGTGCTGATCGCCAGCGATACGCCGGATCCGTCGCAGGTGCTTGAACCGGTGCTGGTGACCGCCGACATCAGCGTGACGGCCCCAGGGGCTGGCACGCCGACCGGCGAGGTGCTGGTGACCGACGGCACTGCCAGTTGCTCGTTCATCCTGCCCGCGCGCAGTTGCTCCTTCGTGCCCAAGGCGCTGGGCGTGGCGACCCTCGAGGCGCGCTACCTGGGCGATGCCAACTTCAATGCCAGCGTCGACACCGAGGCGCACACCATCGTCGTCGACGGCGCCGATCTGTCCATCGTCAAGCGCAACGGCCTGCGTCTGGTCCCGGGTGGCCAGCCGTCGACCTACATCCTGCTGGTCAGCAATGCTGGCCCGCAGGGCGTGGTCAATGCTCGCGTGACCGACATTCTGCCGGCGCAGTTCGCCAATGCATCGTGGACCTGCAGCGCGGGCCCGGGCGCCAGCTGTCCGGCTGCAGGCGCCGGCACCGTCGATGCGCTGGTCAGTCTGCCGGCGGGCAGTTCAGTCAGCTTCGCGCTGACCGCAACCGCGCAGGCCGCGCCGGAGCAGATCGTCAGCAACCGGGCGACGGTGACGCCACCGCCGAATGCGCCAGACCCGGTGAGCGCCAACAACGAAAGTACCGACACCGATCCGATCGGCATCTTTGGCGAAGGATTCGAGACCGAAGACGAGTAGGGCCATGGGTGCACGTCGCAAAGTGCCGCACACGACGACGCGGGTACTGGCTCCGGCCGGTACCCAGCAGCGTCGTGAGCCCGCCTGCGTGGTGATCGTCAATGGTGCGCAACTGGGCCTGGAGGCGCGCATCGATGAAAACCCGCTGGTGATCGGGCGCGCCGAGGACTGCGGTCTGGTCCTGAGCAACACCAGCGTCTCGCGTCATCACTGCCGGATTTTCCGCGATGGCACCGGTTACTCGGTCGAGGATCTGGGCTCGACCAACGGCTGTTTCGTCAATGGCGAACAGGTGCGCAAACTGGGTCTGCGCGATGGCGATCGGCTGCGCGTGGGCCAATGCGAGCTGAAGTTCTTCGGCGAGGGCAGCGCCGAGGCGAGCTACCATCGAGAACTCCTGAATCACGCCGTATTCGACGCGCTGACCGGTTTCTACAACCGGCGCCAGTCGCGCGAGATGCTGGAGCACGCCTTCGATCGCGGTCGCCGCGAGCCGGGGCGGCTGCGCCTGATGATCCTCGATCTCGATCATTTCAAGCCGGTCAACGATCGCTACGGCCACCTTGCCGGAGACCGCGTTCTCGCCGGGTTCGCAGCGGTGGTGAAATCATTGCTGGCGACCGATGTGGTTGCCGGTCGGTTGGGAGGCGAGGAATTCGTGGTGTTCAGCGCCCAGCAGAGCGGGCCCGAATTCCGGGCGCTGGCCGAACGCATCCGAGCTGCCCTGGAAGTGACCGATCTGCCGATCGACAACGGCGTCGTGCGGGTGACCGTCAGCATCGGCATCGCCGAGCAGGTAGCGGACATGCGCGCTGCGGCGGACATGTTGCGGCTGGCGGATGCGGCGCTCTACAAGGCCAAGCTGGGCGGGCGCAACCGCGTGGTCATCGGCGATGGCTGAGGCGCCCGCGTGCGGTCTAAGGCAACAGCGCGCGTAAGCCGGTGCGCTGCATCCATTCGCGCGCTTGTTCCTGGTCAAGAGGGTCGCTGACCAGCGCAGCAAGCAAGGCGTAAGCGGGGAAGTGGCAGGTTCGACGGCGCCATCGGCATACGTCGCGCCGAGCAACGAGCAGCAAATGACGCCAGGACGGCAAGGCAGCCAAACAGGTGTCGGCCGCCTTCACGACACCGCTCTGATGCACATCGGCGCGTAGCGCCAGTCACCAGGGCCACCAGCAGCCAGCACACGGGCGCGTCCGACGCACTGCAGGCCAGGCCGCCTCCTGCAGCGCCGCCAGTACCAGGCCACAGCGGCGTGCCGGTTGATGAAACCAGGCACGACGCATGGCCTTCGAGCGACTGTACCTGGCATTGATCGTTGCCTCCTGCTTTCCGTGCAAATGATAACTGGTGAGAGCGACACCTTCAGGGCAGGCGCCAACGCGCCAGTCGCGCTGTCAGCAACTGCAGGACCACCGCATATGCCCGTTCGTCGGCGGGGCCGTGCACGTCCGGGCCACGGCCCTTCTGATGGTTGCAGCGCGCGCAGGCCAGGGCCAGGTTGCGTGGATCGTCGGCATCTCCCACCTGCGCGACCAATGCCGCCGCCTTGGGCTTGGCGAACCAGGAGCGCGGCACGATGTGCTCAAGCGTCGTGCCGATCCACGGCTCACCGGCAGCGCTGATGCCGACCGCGGAACGGCAATGCAGACAGCGCGTTTGCCAGCCGCCGGGTACTGGCGTGGCATGGCTGTCGCTGAGCACGGCGCGCAACAGTCGGGCCCTCAATCCAGCGGGCATGCGCTGGCGTCGACCTTGTCCAGCCAGAACAGCACCTGCCGCGCGAGCACCCCTGCAGCGTCGCGCAAGGCTGCGGTGGCTGCGGCGGGGCTGTCCGGCACCGGTTCGGCGTCGACCGCCAGGGCTTGCGAGGTGGCGAGGATGCGTGCGTCGGCGGCACACACCAGGCGCAGGCTGACTGCCGCGTGGGCGCTCAACGCGCCCGGCCGCTCACGCAGTTCGAAAGCGAGCAGGTTGATCGTCAGTCGCAGCGGCAGCCCGTACGCCTGGGCCGACCTGGCCACGGCGGGTGCGCCGCCGGCGACTTCGATCTGCCGGGCAATCAGGTCCTGCAGCAGCTGCGGCGCCGGCGCCACCCAGCGCACCTGCGGCAACACCTGCACCTCGCCATCGGCGCGCATGACCACAACGTCGGTGCCGGACAGCGCCAGCGACGCCTGCGGCAACTCAACCAGCAGGGCCGCCGGCAGCGGCTTGCGCGCGTGCAGGGCTTCGGGCTCGGGCAGCGCATAGCTGGCCCGGTCGGGCGCTTTGGGCAGGATGCCGCCCATGCACGCGGGTAGCAGCGCGGTCAGCAGCAGGGCCAGCCAGCAGAATTTTCGCTTCATTTGGGATGGTACTCGCGTGGGCGATCGCGTTGCAGCAGATAGTCGGCCGGCGCCGCCTCCAGACGTTCGCTGACGCGCTGCAGACTGGCGGCAAGGACACGCAGATCTTCCAGCGCAGCATTCAGATTGGGCACGCCCTGCTGCGCCAGTTGATTGATCTGACCCTGGTTGCGGCCGAGCAGGCTCTCGACGCGCGCCGCAACTTCCTTGAGCGACGCCAGCGTCTGCTTCAGGTCGCTGGTGGCCGGGCCGAAATCCTGCGCCAGCAATTGATCGACACGTGACATCGTCGCGCCGCCCTGGGACGCCAGCTGCTGAAATGCGGTCGACGCCGCGCTGAGATCGGCAAAGGCCTGGTCCGCGCGGCGCAGCGCCTCGCCCAGCGCGGCCTTGTCGTCATCGACCTGGGCCGTGATCGATTCGATATGCGCCAGGGTTTCGGTCAGGCGCCGGGCGTTTTCCTCGCTCAGGATCTCACCGATCCGGATCATGGTTTCGTTGATGCGAGTGAGCACGTCGCCGCCGTCAGTCATGAACTTCTGGATCGCGCTCGGAACGGCGACGATCACTGCGACTTCGGCGTCCTCGGCCGGCAACAACGGCGGCGCTTCGGGCGTGCCGGCGACCAGTTCGATGATCGCCACGCCGGTCAGTCCGGTATAGGTCAGGCGCGCGCTGGTATCGGTCTTGACCGGCGTACCGGCATCGACCCGCACCCGCGCCAGCACCTTGGCGGCGTCATTGCGATCGAGCGACAGGCGACGCACCTCGCCGACCTGGATGCCGTTGAAATTGACCAGCGCGCCCTTGGTCAGTCCGGTGACGGTCTCGGTGAACACCACGTCGTATTCATCGAACTCGTCATCCAGGCTGACGCGTGCCACCCAAAGGGCGAACACCAGTCCGCCGATCAGGGTCAGCAGGACGAAAGCGCCAATCAGGATGTGGTGGGCTTTGGTTTCCATCGGGGGCAGGGGGGCGGCCGGGGGGGGGGGGGGGGGGGGGGGGGGGGGGGGGGGGGGGGCACGGGGCAGGGGGCACGGGGCACGGGAGCCGCGCGGGGAGCGGGTGATTCGAGGCGCGGGTCCGCGAAAAGCTACCAGACGCGAGGCTCTCCCCGTGCCCCGTGTCCCGTGCCCCGTGCCCCGCTTCACCCGGTTCATCCCGCCGCCTCCAGCGTCTGCGCCTGAGTGTAAGCCATGCGCCCCCGCGGACCTTTGAAGCACTCGCGTATCCATGGTTGGTCTACCTCCTGCACCTTCGCCGGCGCATCGATGGCCACCACGTGATGGTCGGCCAGCACCGCCACGCGTTCGCAGATGCGATAGACGCTGTCCAGATCATGAGTGATCAGGATCACGGTCAGATGCAGGGCCTGATGCAGCGTGGCAATCAACTCGTCGAATGCGGCTGCGCCGATCGGATCGAGGCCGGAGGTGGGCTCGTCGAAGAACAGGATCTCCGGGTCGAGCGCCAGCGCCCGCGCCAGTCCGGCGCGCTTGCGCATGCCTCCGGACAGGGTCTCCGGAAACTTGTCGGCGGCATCCGGCGGCAAGCCAACCAGGGCGATCTTCAAGCGCGCCAGATCGGTGATGAAGTGCTCGTCGAGCTTGCTGTGCTCCTTCAGCGGCACCATGACGTTTTCCAGCACGGTCAGCGAGGAGAACAGCGCGCCATCCTGGAACATCACGCCGACGCGGCGCTCCAGTTGCCGTCGCGCGGCGTCGGCCAGGGTGGCCATCTCCTGCCCGAACCACCAGACGCGTCCGGCCTGGTAGGGCTGCAGCCCGAGGATCGAACGCATCAGCACGCTCTTGCCGGCGCCGGAGCCACCGATGATGCCGAGCACCTCTCCTTTCAGGATGTCGAGGTCGAGGTTCTCGTGCACCAGCTGGGTGCCGAAGCGATTGACCAAGCCGCGCACGCTCATCACGACCTCGCTCATATGTCGAGTTCCATGAAGAAGATCGCGGCGATGGCGTCGATCAGGATCACCAGGAAGATCGACTGCACCACCGACGAGGTGGTGTGGCGACCTACCGATTCGGCGCTGCCTTGGACCTTCAGGCCCTCCAGGCAACCGACCAGCGAGATGATGATCGCGAACAGCGGCGCCTTGGACAGGCCGACAAACAGATAGCTGATCTCGGCGGTCTCCTGCATGCGCGCGAGGAACAGTCCCGGCGAAATACCCAGCGCGGTGCCGCCCACCAGGGCGCCGCCCAGAATGCCGGAGAGCACCGCCAGGAAACTCAGCACCGGCAGCATCACCAGCAAGGCCAACAGGCGCGGGATCACCAGCAGTTCGATCGGATCGAGGCCCAGTGCGCGGATCGCGTCGATCTCCTCGCGCGCCCGCATCATGCCGATTTCGGCGGTGTAGGCGCTGCCGGAGCGGCCGGCGATCATGATCGCGGTCAGCAGCACGCCGAATTCGCGCATGAAGGAGTAGCTGACCAGTTCCACCGTGAATACCTGGGCGCCAAAGTCGGCGAGCACGGTGGCACCGAGAAACGCCACCACCGCGCCAACCAGAAAACTCAGCATGCACACGATCGGTACGGCGTCGAGGCCGGAGCGCTCCATGTGATGCACGGCACTGGTCCAGCGCAATTTCTGCCGTCCGACCAGGATCGCAGCGATCGTTTCCAAGGTCTGGCCGCCGAAGGCCAAAAGCAGCATCAACTGGCGCCAGGCGAACTCGGTCGCAACACCCACGCGCTCGGCCATCGGGCCGAGACCATAAACGCGACGCTTGCGCACCCTCGGGGTGGCCATGCGTTCGCCGACCAGCGCCAACAAATCCTTGTCGGCCGCCCGCAAGCCCTCGATCTCCGGCCAGGGGACGCGTCCCAGCCAGCGCTGGATCAACATCAGCGCACCAGCACTGTCGAGAGCGACCAATTCCTTCGCATCGACGCGCACCGGGCGCTCGCCGCTTCCGGCCACAATCCCTTGAGAGAGCTGCTCCGCTTCGGGCAGACCGGCGACAGTCCACTCGCCGACCAGATGCAACACGGGTCCGTCGGCGGCCTCTTCCAGATGAAACTGCGCAGCGACCATGCCGGGCTATTGGTCAGCGAATCACCAGCACCGGCAAATCGCCATGGGTCAGCACCTTCTGCGTCTCGCTGCCGAGTATCAGCGCAGTAAAGCCGCGTCGGCCATGCGAGGACATGCAGATCAGGTCGCAACCACGGCTCTTTGCTTCGGCCAGGATCAAGCGGTAGGGATGACTGTCGATGCCATGGGTCAGTTCGAATGGCACGCCAGCGGCGGTGCACGCATCGGCGACGTCCTTGAGCACCAAATCCGCCTCGATGGCGGCCTGCCGCTGGTATTCGTCGTGGCTGGGGAACTGATACACCGGCACCATCGCATCGACCGGCGGTATGTACTCCGGCACCGCGTAAAGCCCGGTGACCTTGGCGCCCATGTCCTTGGCCAGGGCAACCGCACTGGCGATGGCTTTTCTGGCGAGGTCGGAACCGTCAGTGGGAATCAGGATATGGCGATACATGGCTTTCTCCTTGAGGGAACCCTCGCATGCATCCTAGCGCCAACCGCCGCAGAAGGTGTTGAGGCCGGTCAATCGCAGGCGGCGCCACATTGTTCCGGACCGGGCGTAGGTCACGTTGGCCGCGCAGCGGCCTGCGTGACTGTTGGCATTGTCACGTAGGCCCTGCGAGCCAATGTGAACGGTGTCCCGGTGTGCCGCGTCAGCCGCGCGCCTTCCACGCCGCCAGCACCTCCGTCTCGCGTTCCGGTTTGATGCCGGATTTGACCGTCGCCTGGCGTTCGGCTGGCTGCGAATGGAACCAGGTCAGCGTGTCTGCAGCGGTGGTCGCCAACGGTCTGAAGGTCAATCCTGCCGCCACTGCCCTGGCGATGCTGATGCGCGAGAAGCCCTCCGATTCGCCTTGTCCCGGCACCCACACGGGCATGTCACCCCACGGCGCGACTTTCTGCGCCTCAAGGAAATCCGCTGGCACGAAGGTGAATTGCGCGCCCTTCGTGGTGACTGCACGGATACCGTAGAGCATCGCCGCGACACTCATCTCGTAGTCCGGCCCGGTGGCGTTGTAGATGCCAAAGGCGCGCGCCTCGGCCATGCGGATGGTCCATTCGGCCAGATCGCGGGCGTCGATGAGCTGCACCGGGTCGCTGCCGTCGGTCGACGGCGCCAGCACTTCGCCACCGCGTTCGATGCGCAAAGGCCAGTAGCTGAAGCGGTCGGTTTCATCCCCCGGCCCGACGATCAAACCCGGGCGGATGATCGTGGTCTGGTCCTTGAAGTACTTGAGCGCCTGCGCCTCGCTGCCGGCTTTCATCGGGCCGTACAGCTCCATGTTGGCCATCAGCGTGTCGCGCGTCTCTTTCATGATGTCGGCGCCGGTGTATTCGGCCAGCTTGCCGCTCTCGTCCATGCCCGGCTTGCTGTTGTCGGCGTACACGGAGATCGTCGAAATGAAGATGTAGTGACCCACGTTGCCCGCCAGCACCTCGCCGACATCGCGCACCCAGAACGGCACGCTGGTCGGATTGTCGATGCAGACATCCCACTGACGCCCCTTGAGTGCGGCGACATCGCCGGTGCTGCGATCGCCCACCAGCTCTTCAACCTCGGCGGGCCAGTCCTGCGGGCGCTTGCCCCGATTGAACAGCGTGATCTTGTGGCCGCGCGCCAGCGCGTAGCGCACCTGGTGCGGACCGGTGAAGCCGGTGCCGCCGAGAATCAGGATATTCAAGGGCTTGGCGGCCTTGGCAGCGACGGCCGTCGATGCGCTGGCGCTGAGCACGCCGGTGGCACCGGCGGCCGCGGCAAGCACGCCGAGTTTGAGCAGGTCGCGACGAGTGGCGGACATGGCGGTCTCCGGCAGTGGTGGGGTGCCGGCGAGTTTAGGCGTCGGGGTGAATCCGGGCGTGCGCCAGAGGTCATTGGCGGGGGAAGCAGTGAGTAGTGAATGGTGAGTAGTGAGTAAAACCCGGCGCAGATGGGGCTTAAGAGCACGACGAATCATCACGCCTTCACGCCGTGGCTCCGGTTAGAACGGCTCTTACTCACTACTCACTATTCACTACTCACTGCTTCACTTCGGCTCTTGCTCGCTACTCACTATTCACCACTCACCGCTTCCGGCCCCACTGCCCTTCAGCTCCTGCGCGCTACAATCCGCAATTGGTCCGCGTTTTGCGGGCTATTGATCGAATGCACGCAAGGAAGCGCCATGTCTGAAGAAGCCACCTCCCTGACTTTTGCCGAGTTGGGCCTGCCCGACACGCTGCTGCAGACGCTGACCAGCGTCGGCTACGAGTCGCCATCGCCGATCCAGGCACTGACCATTCCGCATTTGCTGGCGGGCCGCGATGTGCTGGGCCAGGCGCAGACCGGCACCGGCAAGACCGCGGCCTTCGCGCTGCCGATCCTGGCCAGGATCGACCTGAATCTGGCGCGCCCGCAGGCGCTGGTGCTGGCGCCGACGCGCGAACTGGCGATCCAGGTGGCCGAGGCCTTCCAGCGATACGCGCAGAAGCTGCCGAATTTTCACGTGCTGCCGATCTACGGCGGCCAGGGCTACGGGCCGCAGTTGCATGGATTGCAGCGCGGTACCCATGTGGTGGTCGGCACCCCCGGCCGCATCAAGGACCATCTGGCCCGCGGCACGCTGGATCTGTCGCAGCTCAAAGTCGTGGTGCTCGACGAGGCCGACGAGATGCTGCGCATGGGCTTCATCGACGACGTCGAGAGCATCCTCGAGAAAACCCCGGCCACGCGTCAGGTGGCGCTGTTCTCGGCGACCATGCCACCGCCGATCCGCCGCATCGCGCAGACGCATCTGAAGAACCCGGCCGAAGTGACCATCCGTTCCAGCACCACCACGGTGGCCACCGTGCGCCAGCGCTACTGGCTGGTCAGCGGCGTGAACAAGCTGGATGCCCTGACGCGCATCCTCGAGGCCGAGGCATTCGAGGCGATGATCGTGTTCGCGCGCACCAAGATCGGCACCGAGGAACTGGCCGAGCGTCTGCAGGCCAGGGGCTTCGCCGCCGCAGCGATCAACGGCGATCTGTTGCAGGCACAGCGCGAGAAGACCATCGCGCGACTGAAGGAAGGTCAGCTCGACATCCTGGTCGCCACCGACGTCGCCGCACGCGGTCTCGACGTCGAACGCATCAGTCACGTGCTCAACTACGACATTCCCTACGATAGCGAAGCTTATGTGCATCGCATCGGACGTACCGGACGTGCCGGGCGCAGTGGCGATGCGATTCTCTTCGTCACGCCGCGCGAGCGGCATTTGCTGCACGCCATCGAACGCGCCACGCGACAGCCGATCGAACCGATGCTGCTGCCCTCGGTGCAGGCGGTCAACGACCGTCGCATCGCGCGCTTCCAGAAGCGTATCAGCGACGGCCTGGAACTCGGCGATCTCGACCTGTTTCGCCAGCTGATCGCCGATTTTGCCCATCAGAACGAGGTCAGTGAGCTCGACATTGCCGCGGCGCTGGCGCGACTGCTGCAGGGCAAGACGCCGCTGCTGTTGCCGGCTTCGGGCGATACCGCGCCGGTCGGTGGCGAATTGCCGTTCCGCCATGAACCGCCGCAGCGCGGGCGCCCGGAGCGTCCGGATCGCGCGCGCCCCGAGCGCCCGCGCCGCGAAGGCGAGCGTCCGGAACGCACGCCATTTGCGCGCACGGAGAGCGCGCCGATGGAGCGACCGCAGCGCAGTGATCGTGCTCCACGTCCGTCGTTCGAGCGCGGCGCGCCGTCGTCGACCGCCGAGGCGATCCCGTCCGCCGCGACCGATGCGCGTCCGCCACGCCCCATGCGCGAGCGCCCGCCGCGCCCGGCGGGTGGCGAGCCAGCGGCCAAGCTGGAGAAATACCGCGTCGAGGTCGGCAATCGCCACGGCATGAAGCCCGGCAATCTGGTCGGCGCCGTGGCCAACGAGGCCGGCCTGGAGAGCCAGTTCATTGGCCGTATCGAAATCGAGGATGACCACAGCTTCATCGAACTGCCCGAGGGCATGCCCAAGGAAGTGTTCCAGCACCTGAAGAAAGTCTGGGTGGTCGGGCGGCAGTTGCAGATCACCCGCGTGGAGGGCGATGCAGGCGACGGCGGCCCGGCCCGCCGCGGCCCGCGCACCGGGAGGATGCGCCGCGGCGCAAGAAGCCGTAGTCGACAGCGGCAATCGGGGGGGCGCGGGCGGATCCGCCCTAGCCCGGCAGCGCGCTCCGCACGGTTGCCGAAGATCCACGCACGACCTGCAGCAGCGACCTTGGTCGGATCGCTGGGGCCGCAAGCCACGCACGGCCCGGCCAGGGCGGTCCTCAGTTCGGATCCACCAGCATCTTGGCGATCGTCGGCGCACGTTTCAGCGACAGTACCAGCTCCGAGAGTTGCTCGAACGCCGGTTGCTCGATATCGCTGAATTCGATGCCCAGTCTGCGGGCGACACGATGCGCAACGCGCGCGCGCACCGCGAAGGGTCGCGTCTCGTCGAGTTCCAGCAGCAGTTCGATCAGGGCACCGACCACGCAGTCCGGTTCGTTGTCGCATTCCAGCAGGGCGCCATTCAAGGACAAGTCGACCACCCGCCCGTTGAGTCCCGTCGGCGCAATGCAGCGAAAGCGCCCCGGCAGTTCGAAGCGCGGCTCCTGGCGGCGATCGAGGATTACATGGCCCATGCCCGATTCTTCTCCATCAGCGACTGTGTCCCCGCGTACTTTGCCTCGGCGACGATGCCTCAGGTGTGCGCCGGTTCAACTTACCGTATTCTGATGCACAACGCGCGCCAAAGCTGCCGGCAGCCGCATTTCTCGATCATCGCGGCCGCCGGAGCACGCCATGCGTACTCCGATGCAACTTGTTCATTGACCAGTCGGCATCGGCTGGTTATAGTCCCGCTTCTGTGTTTCAAGACTTAATGGACGAGGTTTCGTCATGTACGCCGTATTTGCAACGGGTGGCAAGCAGTATCGCGCAGCCCCCGGTGACGTTCTCAAGGTTGAGAAGTTGGACGTTGCCGCGGGTGAGAACATCGAGCTGGATCAGGTGATGCTGATTGCCGATGGCGACCAGATCTCGGTTGGTGCGCCGCTGGTTGCGGGTGCGAAGGTGGCCGCCACGGTGAAGAGCCATGGCCGCGCCGACAAGGTGTACATCGTGCACTTCCGTCGCCGCAAGCATCATCGCAAGCAGCAGGGTCACCGTCAGCATTACACCGAGATCGAGATCACCGGCATCAACGCCTGATCTTCGATTCGATCAAGAGGATTTAGCGATGGCACATAAAAAGGCAGGCGGTTCGACTCGCAATGGTCGCGATTCCAACCCGAAATATCTCGGTGTGAAGCTGTTCGGCGGTCAGGCCGTTTCGGCCGGCAACATCATCGTGCGTCAGCGCGGCACCCAGTTCCACCCGGGTCCGAACGTTGGCCTGGGCCGCGATCACACGCTGTTCGCGCTCAAGGATGGCACCGTGAAGTTTTTTGTCGGCGGTCCGCAGATGCGTCGCTTCGTGAGCGTCGTTTCCGAGTAAGCGTCCGCTGGTTGTTTTGCGAAGAGCCCCGCCGCGCGCGGGGCTTTTCGTTTCTGCAGGATCTAGGGACACCCAGTCATGAAGTTCGTCGATGAAGCACGAATCCAGGTGTTTGCCGGCAACGGCGGCAACGGTTGCGTCAGCTTCCGTCGCGAGAAGTTCATTCCGCTCGGTGGGCCGGATGGCGGCGACGGCGGCAATGGCGGCAGTATCTATCTGCTTGCCGATGAGGGCCTGAACACGCTGATCGATTTTCGCCACCAGCGTCACTTTCGGGCCGAACGCGGCCAAAATGGCATGAGTCGGCAATGCTATGGCCGTTCGGGCGACGATCTGATCATTCGCGTACCGGTCGGCACGGTGATCATGGATGCCGGCACCGATGAAGTGATCGGCGATCTCACCGAGCACGGTCAGCGCCAGTTGGTGGCGCAGGGCGGCCATGGCGGCAAGGGCAATATCCACTTCAAGAGTTCGGTGAACCGTGCGCCGCGCAAGGCGACCAGCGGCACGCCCGGCGACGAGCGCGAGTTGCATCTGGAACTCAAGGTGCTCGCCGATGTGGGTCTGCTCGGCTTTCCGAATGCCGGCAAGTCGACGCTGATCCGTTCGATCTCGGCCGCCACACCGAAAGTTGCCGACTACCCGTTCACCACCCTGCACCCGAATCTGGGTGTGGTGCGTGCCGCCGCTGACCGCAGTTTTGTGGTCGCCGACATTCCCGGCCTGATCGAAGGCGCCTCCGATGGCGCTGGCCTCGGCGTGCACTTCCTGAAGCATTTGCAGCGCACGCGCGTGCTCTGGCACGTGGTCGATCT
>JADKFD010000055.1 GCA_016717705.1 Rhodanobacteraceae bacterium
TCGGCGACGTAGAACTGGAACAGCGCGTGGCACGGTGCCAACGCCATCGCCGGCAAATCGGCCGGGTTCCAGGCGCTGACGATCAATCGCCTGGAATCCGGATTGCGCCGAATCTGCTCGATGACCTCACCCAACTGGTCGATGGCGCCGCCGCTGGGCGTGGCCCATGAGCGCCATTGCTTGCCATACACCGGGCCGAGATTGCCCTGCGCATCGGCCCACTCATCCCAGATGCTGACGCCGTTTTCCCGGAGATAGCCGATGTTGGTGTCGCCGGCGATGAACCACAGCAGCTCGTGGATGATCGAGCGCAGGTGCAGCTTCTTGGTGGTGACCAGCGGGAAGCCCTGCGCCAGGTCGAAGCGCATCTGCCAACCAAACACCGAGCGCGTGCCAGTACCGGTGCGGTCGGATTTGACCGTGCCGTGGTCGAGGATGTGGCGCAGCAAGTCGTGATACTGGTCCATTGAAGGGTTTTTTTTGGCAAGCAAAGTGAAGAGTTAAACGTGAAACGTCAATGAGAAGCAGCAGGCGTCCGGGGTTCGTTTCACGTTTCACGTTTCACGTTTCACGTTTCACGTTTCACCCTTGCCTGCCGCTGCGCAACAAACATGAGGAACACCCCCAACAGCACCATCGGCAGCGACAACACCTGCCCCATGGTCAGCCAGCCCCAGGCCAGATAGCCGATGTTGGCATCCGGCTCACGCACGAATTCAACGGCGATGCGGCCGATGCCGTAAACAATCAGGAACACACCGGAAGTAGCCATCAGCGGCCGCTGCTTGCGCGAGAACCACCAGACGATCGCGAAAAGCACCACGCCTTCCCAGAAGGCTTGATACAGCTGCGAGGGGTGGCGTGCCTGATCCAGCAGTTGCCCCTGCGCCAGCAGCGACTGGATCTGCGCGGCACTGTAGGGACCGCCCGGCAGGGCATGCGGAAAGATCACGCCCCAGGGCAGATCGGTCTTGTGTCCCCACAACTCGCCGCCGACGAAGTTGCCCAGTCGCCCGAGCCCCAAGCCGATCGGTACCACCGGCGCCACGAAGTCATACAGCGCAAACACCGCGCGACCGGTCTTGCGCGCGTACCAGCCCACCGCCACCAGCACGCCGAGCAGGCCGCCGTGGAAACTCATGCCGCCTTCCCAGACGCGCACCAGCATCAGCGGGTCGGCCAGGAAGTCGCTGAAATGATAGAAAAAGACCGAGCCGAGGCGGCCGCCGACAATCACGCCGATCATCCCGTAGAAGATGATGTCCTCGATCTCTTCGCGCTTGAAGCCACGCCAGATTTCGCTGGCCCGATGCCGTCCGAGCATGAAGGCAGTGATGCCGGCGGCCAGGTACATCAGCCCGTACCAGCGGATCGCCAGCGGTCCGATCTGCAGGGCAATGGGGTCGATGTCGTGGACGAAGGGCATATGTCGGTTGTCGGTTTCGGTTGTCAGTGACTGCTCAGGTTCGGGCGGCGGCAGGGACGTTGAGTCTCGGTCCCGATGCGCGGATTCAACCGACTGATTCGTTCCCATCCTCAGCGCTGGGAGGCCCGCAGTTGTATCACCAGCGGCGGCTGGCGAGGATGGGTACGAATCAGGTCGACCGACAAGCGAAATCCGGCAACTTCACCGCCGCACCTCGGCAATGAACCCCTTCAAATATTCGGTCTCCGGCATTCCCGGATGGATCGGATGATCCGCCGACTGCGCCAACCGGCGAATGACGCGAAGATGCGCGCCAATGCTGCGCGCGGCGCGGTTGAGTGCGTCGAGCAGGCCTTCGGCACTGAAGTGATGCGAACACGAGCAGCTGACGATCAGTCCACCGTCGGCCACCAGGCGCAGCGCCGCCTCGTTGATGCGCCGATAGGCCAGCGCGCCCTGTTCGGCGTCCTTCTTGCGCTTGATGAAAGCTGGAGGATCGACGACCACGACGTCGAAGCGCTGGGACTGATCGCGCAGCGACTTGCATGCGTCGAAAGCATCGTCCTTGAGTATCGTCAGCTTGGCGCTTACTCCGCTCGCCTGGGCATTGCGCTCGACGCTGGCCAGCGCCGAGGCGGAGCTATCGACACAAAGTGCGCTGGTCGCGCCATGCACTGCGGCGCACACGCCCCAACCGCCGCCGTAACTGAACAGATCGAGCACTCGGGCGCCGCCGACGAATGGCATCAGCGCTGCACGGTTATCGCGCTGATCGTAGAACCATCCGGTCTTCTGTCCGGACAGCGGCGCAATGCCAAAGCGCGCGCCGTTCTCCTCGATCCACACCGGCTCGCTCACTTCGCCCCAGGCCACAGTGCTCTCGCGCTCCAGCCCTTCCAGTTCGCGGCCGGCAGCGTCGTTGCGCCAGACCAGGGCGGTCACTCCTGCGATGGACTGCAGTGCGGCCGAAATCTGCGGCTTCAGCGCTTCCATACCCGCGGTACCCAGTTGCACCGACAGCACCGGCCCGTAGCGATCGACCACCAGGCCCGGCAAGCCATCGCTCTCGCCAAAGATCAGTCGACCGTATTCGAGCACGCCCAGGCGCGCGCGCAGGGCCAGAGCCGAGTCGATGCGCCGCCGCAACCAGGCGCCGCCATCGAAGCCATCGGCGGGCGTCCCCAGCAGTCGCCCGGCGATCAGGACGTTCGGATTGACGTAGGCGACGCCCAGACTCTGCGACTTGGCCGACACCAGTTCCACGCATTCGCCCGGCGTCAGCCCGAGCGTACCGAGCTTGCCGTCGAACTCGTTGGCATAGACCCACAGATGCCCCAGGCGCAGGCGACGATCGGCGTCGGGTTTGAGGCGCAAAGCTCGCATCGGGACTATCACTCTCGCGAAGAGCGGCGCAGTCTACCGATTCGCGCACGCGAGGGCCCCGCAGAACCCGATTTCCGAGCCCAGGTCAGGATTCGAAGCCGTTTGCGAACAACGGCGGCGTTCGGATGGTGATCGCCGCCCCGCTGCTCTCGTAGCACCATCCGTCGATGGTCGCCGGGAATCCCAGCGGCGCACTGGTGCTCAGCAACAACCAGCCATAGTTGATGATCCCCGCGGACTCGTTGAGAAAGCGCATGCCCAGATAGCCCGAGGTGCCGGCCTGCCAGACCGTGGTATCGCCGGTGAACGCGGCGCGCGAAAACAGCGAATCCGGACCGATCACCTGCCCGGCGGTCAGCACGGCATAGCTGTCGCCGACACTGACCACACCAGCGCCGCCGTTGGCAGCGGAACCCCAATAAAACTTGAGTTGATCGGCCGGGATACTGTTCGCCGACGCATAAATGTCGACGTCGAAGCCCGGCACGCTGCCCTCGGTCACGCCCGATACGGCACTGACCAGATTGAGGTAAAGGCCCTCGGTCGTCGCCGGCACCACAAAGCTTGCCCGGAAGCAAAACTCCGCGGCATCGACACCGCCGCACATCGCGAACGATCCAGCAAGCATCACGCCCAAGCGCCGCAGTTTTCCCATGCCCATCGGGTCGACGCTCCAGTCAGTGCAGATTTCGCGCTGCACAGAATACGATTCCGCAAGAGGCATTGCCCACGCCGGCAGATTGTCGCCCGACCCCCGCCAGCTGAGAACGCTAGCGTTCGATGGGAAATGCTGCCGGGGGAGACGCTCGCGATCACCAGGCGCCCGATCAGCGCGCAGCCAGCCAGCGTCCACACGATCATCGCGCCGCTGGGCAGGTCGAGCACCGCCGACAAGGCCAGGCCCAGCGCATAGCCGAGCGCGCCGATGCTGTAGGCGACCAGCAAGCGGCGACGACCGTGCATGCCCACCGTGGCCAGTGCCGGAACGATCAAGCTGGCAAACACCAGATACACACCCACCAACTGTACGGATGCGGTGATCGCCAGTGCGAACACGCCATAGAACCACAGTCCGGACAGGCGCCCGTGGTGGCGCCACATCAAGCCCAGCAGCACCGCCGACAGCAGCGCGCCGGGGATCAGTTGATCGTAGCTGACCCACAGGATCTGGCCGACCAGCAGGTCTTTCAGATGTTCGCCGCCATGCGGGTTGTTGGCCAGCAACAGCAGGCCACCGGTTGCTGCGAGCACGAACAGGGTGCCGATCAGCGGCTCCTGGTAGTCCGGCCAATGCCGTTCGGTAAAGGTCAGCAAGGCCGCGCCGGCCAGCGCCGCCAGCGCGGCGGCAATCTGCACCCCATAACCCTGTTCATCGACACCGAAGTACTGGGCTCCGATCACGCCCATCGCGGCGACCTGGGCCAAGGCCAGGTCGATGAAGATGATCCCGCGCGACAGCACCTGCTGACCCAGCGGCACATGCGTGGCCAGCACCAGCAGGCCGGCAAGGCAAGCGGGGCCGAGGATGGCGAGATCGAGACCGTCCCAATTCACTTGAGCGCACCCAGCAACCGGTCGAGCGTGGCGTCGTACAGGCCGAAGAGGTCCTTGGCCTGGTCGTCGCCGCCCACCGTGAAGGGCAGAACCAGCGCCGGCACACCGGTGCGCTCCGCCAGCCATTCTCCCGCCTTCGGGTCCTGGTAGGCGGCGCTCAGGATCGCCAGTGCGGATTGCGCCTTGGTGATCTCGATCAGGCCGGCCAGATGCCCGCTGGTCGGCGGCACGCCAGGCTTGGGCTCCAGGGTGCCGATCTGTTCCACGCCCAACCAGGTCAGCAAGTACACCCAACTGGCGTGATGCACGACCACCTTGCGTCCCTTGAGCGGCGCCGCGCGGGCTTCCCAATTGGGGATCGCCGCCTGCCAGCGCGTGCTGAAATCGGCCAGACGCTGGGTGTAGACAGCGGCGTTCCCCGGATCCAGTTGCGCCAGCCTTGCAGCAAGGGCCTTGGCGATGGCCAGCACGCGGTAGGGATCCAGTTGCACGTGCGGGTTGCCCTGCGGATGCACATCGCCAGCCGCGCGGTCCAGTTCACTGGGCTTGTCCAGTGTCACCACCTGATCGGTGGCCATGAATGAGCCCGGCCCCGAGGCCACTTTGCTGTTACCGGACTGGCGGATCAGTTGCGGCAACCACCCGGCCTCGAGTTCGGCGCCGGAGCACACCACCAGATCGGCTCGTCGCATCTTGGCAATCAGGCTCGGCTTGGCCTCGATCTGGTGGACGTCCTGCAAGGCACTGGTCGCCACATCCAGGGTGACCGCATCGCCGGCAAGTTCCCGGGTCAGCGCACCCCACTCAGGTTCGCAGGCGAACACGTTCAACGCCGGCGCCGGAATGGACCAGGCGCTACCCAGCAACAATGCAGCCCAGATCAGTGCCTTCATGACAAATCCTTCCTTAAGTGCGGCGCACTGCGCTAAAACTTGTGGGCGCCGTGAGCGCCGAGGGTGGCCTGGTACTGCAGGTAGATGGCGTTGTCGCTGTCGTCTGCATTGGGCTCGTCGCGGCTGTACTGCAATCGGAGCAGACTGAACTCGCTGTTGCGCCAGGTCAGCATCAGGCTGTTGCGTACCGGGTCATGGTCGCTGGCCTGCGGGCCGTCCTGATCTGCCCACAGCCGGTCGTAGCGGTAACCGGTATCCCAGCTGCGATTGATCCGATACACGCCTTCGAGATAGGCGCCGCGACGTTGTCCGCGCCAAGCCTGGACCAGCTCCGGGACGGCAGCATCCACGTAGACCCCATCGCGATCATCGAAGAAGTACTCGCCGCGCAGCGTCACGCCGCCATCCTTGGTATTGCCGCGCGGCGCCCATTTCCAGGTGGCGTCGGCCAGGTACAGGGTCTGCTCGCCGCTGAAGCCGTCTTCCGCCGCGACGGCGTCGGACCGCAGCACCGAGATGCCTGCCAGCCAGGAGTTCTCGATGCCGACATCGCCGCCGAGATGCGCAAATGCCGTCTGCACGCCGACGCCGTCGTTGTCGGCGCCGCCGCTGGGGTAGTTGTCGCCGCGCAGCAGTTCGCCGCCGAGTTCCACGTAGAGATCGGGGGGTGCCACCCAGGGCAGTTGCGCGCCATCGGCGCCGGACTGGTTGCCGACAAAGTCCTGGTAGGCCAGCGGTCGATCGACGAAGGCGTCGGTATGGGCATGATGACTGTTGAGATAGCCGATGTTGGAGAAGAAGCGACCGGCGCGCAGGCTCAGCCCCCCCGGCAACGCGAGGGTGTCGATGTAGGCCTCCTCGATGCCCACTTCGGTCTCGCCGTCCTCACTGCCGAAGGCCAGCGTCATCTGGCCATAGAACTTGTCGTCGATGTTCGCCGACAGCGAGATCTCGCTTTCGCCCAGCTTCAGGCCCTGCTCGCCGGGACCACCCTCGCCCACCAGCGGGAAGCCGGAACGCTGGTAGTTCTCCGGATCCAGCGAATGATGGGCGTATTGCCCGGTCAGGATCATGCTGATGGCCGGATTGAAGGCATTGCCATTGGCGTTGCTCGCGCTCATCGCTGGCGCCGGCGCGGCCACGGCCGCGACTTTCGACTGCGACTGCTCGGCGCGCATCTGTTGCAGTTCGGCTCGCGCCGCAGCGGCCTCCGCTTGCGCCGCCGCAGCCTGATCGCGCAGCACCTGGGCATTCGCTTCGAGTGCGGCAATGCGCGCGTCGAGCGCGTCGAACCGTGGATCCGCACTGGGCGCGGCGCCGACCGCCAAGGCCGGCAGCAAGGTCAGCAGCAACAGTGGTTTTCTGAGCATGGGCAAGCGTCCGGCAGTCTTGGTAGAGAGTCAGGCTCGACGGAATCCGATCCTTCAGAATTGTTATAACATATCATTACCGCAACATTAAGCCGCCGGCTGCGCACTGGGGACCCTCTGAACAAGTTCTGCGGCCGCGAACTTGTTCAGAGGGTCCCCAGATGACCAGGTCCGTCGATCCGGCTTGGCCAGTTCCTTCTCTGGCCCCGAGGGCTGAATACGATTGCACCTCACCGCGTTGCGTCAGCGACCTTCCTACACTGGCGGCTGCAGCTTTTGCCACGCGAGTCACATGATGGCCACACACCGCAGTTCCGGATGGATGACTGGTTCGGTGTTGCTCTGGCTGCTGGCACTGGCACCCGCAGCGCAGGCTGACGTCATCCTGCATGCCTTCAACTGGCGCTACGACGACGTCGCCGCGCAGGCGGACGAGATTGCCGCCCGGGGTTATCGCATGGTGCTGGTCTCGCCTCCGCTGAAGAGCGAGGGCTCGGCGTGGTGGGCGCGTTACCAGCCCCAGGACTATCGCGTGATCGACAGTCCACTGGGCAATACCGAGAGCTTCCGCGCCATGTCGCAACGCCTGGCGGCGGCCGGCGTGCGCCTGTACGCCGATATCGTCGTGAACCACATGGCCAACGAATCCGGCCAGCGCCCCGACCTCAACTACCCCGGCCAGCGCGTGCTCGACCGCTACGCCGCCGACGCGGCGTACTTCGAGCGCCAGCGCCTGTTCGGGGACTTGCACGTCAACCTGTTGACGCCAGCAGAGTTTCGGCAAGCGCGTTGCATCAACGACTACAACAACGTGTTCCAGGTGCAGAACTGGCGCCTGTGTGGCGGCGGCGGTGATACTGGCCTGCCCGACCTCAACGACAACGACGCGACCGTCGATCCGCAACGTCAGTATCTGCGTGCGCTCAAGCAACTCGGCGTCAGCGGCTTTCGCATCGATGCCGCCAAGCACATGACGGCCAAGCAACTGGCGCGGATCTTTACCGAGGACATCGTCGCCGACACCTTCGTCTTCGGCGAGGTCATCACCGGCGCTGGCCTGGGCGATCCCGAATATCAGTTGTATCTGTTGCCCTACCTCGACAGCAGCGGTCACGCCGCCTACGATTTTCCGCTGCATGCCTCGCTGCGGCGTGCTTTTGCTTTCGGCGGAAACCTCGCCGATCTGGCAGACCCTCTCGAACGTGGTCAGGCTCTGCCCAGCGAGCGCGCGGTCACC
The DNA here is from genome assembly GCA_016717705.1 of Rhodanobacteraceae bacterium. Taxonomy (GTDB): domain Bacteria; phylum Pseudomonadota; class Gammaproteobacteria; order Xanthomonadales; family SZUA-5; genus JADKFD01. Next base: position 7,864 of record JADKFD010000055.1, read on the forward strand.
TTCACGCTCACCCATGACATGCCCAACAACAGCGGATTTCGCGGCCAGTTGCTCGATCCGGTCGATGAAACCCTGGCCTATGCCTACATTTTCGGCCGCCGCGACGGTACCCCCATGCTGTACAGCGATCACAACGAAAGCGGCGACGGGCGTTGGGTGAATGCCTGGCAGCGCGCCGATCTGACGGCGATGATCGCCTTCCACAACCAGATGCGCGGCGAAGACCTGCGCATGCTGGCCCAGAGCGCCTGCTTCGTGATGTTCCGCCGCGGCGTGCGTGGACTGGTCGGCATCAACAAATGCGGCAGCAGCGTCGACGTCGATCTCGACATCGTCGCCGACAAACTCTGGTGGCGTACCGGCTATCGCGATGTGCTCAGCGGCAATGTCATCAACATCGACCGGCGCGGCTATCGGGTGACGCTCCCCGCGCGCACTGCGCGGATGTGGGTGCGCGACGGGACGACAGCCAACTGAGGGCGATTCTCGCCAGGCGGATGAATGCAGGCATCGTGAATCGCCGCGCGAGACTTGGTTCAATATTCCCAAGTACACTCGCCAACCATGTCGACCGACCGCGCCAGTGCCCTGCGATTTCTGATCTACGTCGCGCTGTACGTCGTGGCGGCAGAATTCGCCGTGGTGTTTGTCGTGTTGCCGACCGATGTCACGCTGATCTGGCCCTCGGCCGGCATCGCGTACGCGGTGCTGGTGTACCACGGGCCCCGCTGGTGGCCGGTCATTCCGATCGGAATCCTCTTGACGCATCTGCTGGTGACACCGGCGCCCTGGATCTTCATTCCGTTTTCGGCCGCCAGCAACACCATTGCGACCTTGGTGGCGGTCACCCTGGCAGAGCGCATCGGCGGTCGCGAGCTGGTGACCTTGCGCGTCGGATCCGGCTTCGTCCTGCTGGTGGGTGGCGCAGTCAGCGCCAGCATCAGCGCATTGATCGGCGTCTCGGGCATGTTGCTCGCCGCCATGGTGCCGCCGCACGACGCCATTTACGCGATCGGCAAGTGGTTCGCCGGCGATCTCTTCGGGATCATCGTGGTCACGCCGTTCACGCTGATGATGCTGCGGTCCATCGATCGCGGCTCGCTGGTCGACACGCCGCTGGATTTTGCCGGCAGGTCAGAGAAGATTCTGTGGCTGGTCGCCAGTGCGGCTGGAATGCTCATCATCACCGAAGCGAGTTCGGCCAGCCCGGCCTATGCGCTCGGATTGAGCTTCCTGCCGCTGGCCTTCCTGCTCTGGAGTTCGCTGCGATTCGAACCGATCCTGACGGCAGGTTTCACCATGCTGTTTGCCTTCGCCGTGGTGACCCTGATCGGCCTGGGAATCGGTGGTTTCAGCGCGCCAACCGGATTGCTCGAGACCTTCATCCTGCTGCTTCTGCTGTCGGTCATGGCGGTGGTGCCGCAACTGGTGGCAGCGGCCAATTACCGCGTTCGCGCTGCTGCCTTCGACATGCTGCAGCGGGCTCGCACCGATCGCCTGACTGGCCTGCCCAGTCGCACCAGTTTCGAGGAGACCCTGGCGCAGACACTGACGGCGCGACCGGAGATTGCGCATGGTGGCGCGATCGCCTACGTCGACATGGACGAGTTCAAACTGGTGAACGACACGGCCAGCCACGCGGCCGGCGACGAGGCGATACGTCAGATCGCCAGTGTGATGCGCTCCAAACTGCCCGACGATGTATTGCTGGCGCGGCTGGGCGCGGATGAATTCGGCATCCTCTGGCCAGACGCCGACCTGCTGCGCGCCGAGGCCGACGCCCGCGAACTGCGCATCGCCGTGGCCGAGTTTCGATTTGCCCACGCCGATCACGTGTTTGCGCTGACCGCGAGCATCGGCATCGTGCCGTTCCCGGCCCGACGCACGACGGTCGCCGAGTTGTTCGCCCAGGCCGATACCGCCTGCTACGCGGCCAAGGAACTCGGTGGCAATCGTATCGAGGTGCAATCGCCGGACAACCCGGCGGTGGTCGAGCGCACCGCGGCGATGGGCTGGATCGTGCGCATCAACGACGCTCTGCAGAACGATCGCTTCGATCTCTACGGCCAGCGCATCCTGGCGTTCAAGCCCGAGCCATTCGAGACCTTCGAGATCCTGCTGCGCCTGCGCGGCGACGATGGCGAAGCACTGCTGCCGGGTCGTTTCATACCGGCCGCCGAACGCTTCCAACTGGCCGGCCGCATCGATCGCCATGTCATCGATCGCAGCCTGCGCTGGCTGGAAACCGATCCACGCGCGCGCGGCGTGCATCTCAATATCAACCTCTCCGCGTCAACGCTTGCCGACGAGGATTTCTCCCAATTTCTACGCCAGCGCCTGAAGTCCAGCAGCATCGACCCGGCGCAGATCTGCCTGGAAATCACCGAAACCAGCGCGGTGCGCGATCTCGACCACGCGCGTCAATTGATCTCGCAGTTCAAGGCCATCGGCGTGCGCTTTGCGCTGGACGATTTCGGCACCGGATTCTGCTCGTTTGCATACCTGCGCGATCTGGATGTCGACGTGTTCAAGATCGACGGCAGCTTCGTGCGCGACTTCGACAAGAACGAATTGTCCATGGCCATCGTCAAGTCGATCGTCGAGATCGCCCGCGTGCTCGGCAAACGTACCGTCGCCGAATCTGTCGAAGACCCGCGCCTCGGGCGCGGTTTGCAGGAACTCGGCGTCGACGCGGTGCAGGGATTCGCCTATCACCGCCCGGAGCCACTCCGCCTGTTGCTGGCGCAGGCGGCGTAGCGCGCAGCATGGCGTTTGCCCGCATTTCTTGCAGAGCCGAGCTTGCTCCGATCTACAGGAGCAAAGGGCAGCGGAGCAAGCCAGAACTCGGCCTACAGCCAGCGTCGTGCCATCCAGCCGATCAGTTCACTGATCCAGTTCAGGCCAAAACGCCGCGGCCGCGCGCTGGCGGAAATCTGCTCGGACTGCACCAAGTCTGCTTCGAAGTCCCCGACCAATCCCGCGTTCAATGCCGGCTGAGCCGACAGCAGTACCAGTTCGTCGTTGATGAACAAGCTGCGGTAATCGAGGTTGGCGGTGCCGACCATGCTCCAGTGCGCATCGATCACCGCCGTCTTGGCGTGCAGCATGCGCGGCAGGTACTCGTAGATGCGCACGCCGCCGGCCAGCAGCCGGGCGTAAGCCGCACGGCTGGCCCATTGCGCCATGATCACATCGCTGCGCCGCGGCACCAGCACGCGCACATCCACGCCGCGCCGTGCCGCGCGCACCAACGCCCGCTGGATACCCGCAGGCGGCACGAAGTACGGCGTGGCCAACCAGATGCGTGCCTGCGCGCCGCGAAACAGTCGGCGCAGCAATTGATGCAGCAGGAAGCGTCTGGCCAGACCCAGGTTCGGCACCAGATAACCGTCGGCGCTGCGCAATTCGCGCCAGGATGTTCGCCGCAACGGCATCCGGTCGTACTCGTCGAATGCAGCGATGGCATGCTCGACCAGCGGGCCACTGATGCGTACATGCGTGTCGCGCCAACGCTCTTCGCCAAAAGCACGTCGCGAGCATTGTCGATGCAGGTTGAAGCCGCCGAGATAGCAACAGTGCTGGTCGACGATCAGCAATTTGCGGTGGTTGCGCCGATGAAACTCGAAGGGTCGCCGCCAGCTCCAGCGCCGGCACCATTCCAGCAGCACCCCGCCCTGCTCCAAAGTCGTCGCCAGTTGCGCGTTCATGGTGTCGTAGGATCCCAACGCGTCGATGCGCAGTCGCACCGCGCAACCGGCTTTCGCGCGTTCGATCAGTGCCTCGGCAAAGGCCTGACCGATCTCGTCGGCCGCGTAGATGTAGGTCTCCAGGCGCACCGAGCGTTGCGCCGTGCGGATGTCCGCCAACATCGATTCGTAGAGCGTGTCGCCTTCGATGAAGCGGCGCACTTCCCGCGCAGCATTCGATGCGTGGTTGGCAGTGGACTCTTCGGGACCATTCGCGTTCAAACGGGCAGGTGCTCGCGGACAGCAAACGGCATTGTCCCTGAAATCCGCGCCTCGATCGGTATCCGGGCGTCGCGCAAGAGCAAAGTGGCGCACGGTTGAAGCCCAAGGACGCGCGTACCCGGCCTCGCCGGCCTGTCACACAGGGTCTGTCGCCGCCACCCGGAACTAATCGCCCGCCTGCGCGACTAAGGCGGATGGCCCTTTCGCCCACCAACCCCGACCTGCTGGTCCGCGATTTCCTGCGCCACAATCGATGGTCGCAGTGGCGTGCGCGGACCGCCGAGACCGCATTTTCGGCGCTGGCGCTGCTCGTCTTCGCCGGATTCGCGCTGTGGGTCGGCGACAGCCTGTGGACGCGACTGCTGGCCCCAGGCACGCCTTGGGCGCGACCGCTGCCAGCTGCCCTCGTCGGTGTCGCGACTGCGTTCGCCATCGTCGCCCGGGCGCGCTCGCGCGGGCAAGGTCTGGCGCGGGTACACGCATCGGACTGGCTCGCCGCGATGCCGCTGCCTGCTGGCGCGCGGCGCAACGCCCGCGCACGTCTGGTCGGTAGCGATGCCGCGCTGTGGCTGCTGGGCGTCTGGTTGACACTCGCCTGGGCTTGGCTGCGTGCGGACCAATCGGCGCCGGTGCTGGTCGTGGCGTTGGCGCTGGGCAGCCTGGGTGGCAGTGCGATCGCCTGGCTCATGCCCGGTGCGCCGAGCGAACCCGCTGCAGAGCGCATTCAACGCCGCGAACGCGCCAGCGCGGTCGCCATCGCGGCAGGTACCCAGGGCCTGCGCTTGCTGGGTGCTGCGCTGGAGCCGGCCGCGGCGCGGCTGCCGCGCAGCGCACCCTGGGTGGCTTTTGCCTTTCTGCTGTTTCCGCAATCGACGCCGCTGATCGCGGTGCCGGGGCTGGTGCTGCTGTTCACCGCGCTGACCCTGTCTCTGGATCTGATCGGGCACTGGCATGTGCGTTATCTCGCCGATCAGGCCTGGTTGGACGCGCAGCCACTGCTGCCGCGCCACTTGTTTCGCGCCTACCTGCCCTATCTGACTCGGCGCACCCTGGTTCTGAGCCTGATCTTCGGCGCTTGCCTGCATGTCCTGGGTGCACCGCTGCTGTTTGCGCTGGCACTGACCGTGATGCTCGCCGCGGCGGTGGCCGACGCCGTGCTGTGCGGCTTTGCCACGCGGCGTGCGCCGGGGCGCTTTCCCATGTTGTTGATTCTGCACGGCGTGATCGTTGTCGCCACCACCCAGGTACTGCCGCCGGCCCTGCCGCTGGTCTGGCTCGGCTGCGCCCTCACCGCCTGGCGCCAAGGAAACCGATGAATCGCGTGCACCCGGAAACGCTGCTGCAGGTCGAAGACTTGCACCTGTCCTTTGGCGCCAACGCCGTGTTGCGTGGCGTCGACCTTGCGATAGTCCGCGGACAGCTGCTCGGCCTCGTCGGCCCGAATGGCTCCGGCAAGACCAGCCTGATCCGCGCGGTGACCGGACTGTTGCCGGTCGCGCCGGGACAGGTGCGCATCGCCGGCATCGACCTCGCCGTCGATCCGCTGGCAGCCCGTCGCCAGTTCGGTTTTGCCCCGGACCCGACGCGGCTGCCGCCGGCACTCAGCGGACGCCAGGCCCTGTCGGTGGCGGCCGCGGCGCGCGGCCTCGATACGACGCCGGCGAGCACGCTGGAATTGGCTGAACGTCTGGGAGCCAGCCGGTGGATCGATCAGCGCATCGAGACCTATTCGCTCGGCACCCGGCAGAAGTACGCGATCCTGATCGGACTGATCGGTGATCCGCCGCTGCTGGTGCTCGACGAAGTCATGAATGGCCTGGACCCGATTTCCAGTCACGAGTTGAAGCTGGAACTCATCGAGCGCTGCGAGCGCAGGCACTGCGGCGTGCTGCTGGCCACCCACGGTCTGGAAATCGCACCGACCTTGCTGACCGACGCTGCGCTGCTGCACGAGGGCCGCATTCGCCATCGCTGGGGTTCCGTTGAACTCGGGCACTGGCGCCACGCCGACCCCGGCGCCTTCGAGCGCGCCGTGGTCGCGGCGCTGCGCAGTGATCCGGCGGGGTAACGATCAGTTCCGTCCCCCCTGAAAATCACGTAACCCATTGAAAGTAGGTCACGTTGGCCGCAGGCCTACGTGACATCGAAGTGCCTGACCCGTCGGCGGCCGCGGGACGCAGTTTTTTGTCCGCAAAGTTTACGATTCGGCGGAAGTCTTCCGAATCGGCCTGCAGCCTTCGTACCGGTTTTCCGACGGGCATGGCCGCAGACCATCCCCAGCGTCTATCTTCCCCACCCATGACCGCCATTCTGCAAATCTCGAATCTCTCCAAGACCTACGCCTCCGGGCTGCAGGCGCTGAAACCGGTGAACCTGGACATCCAGCGCGGCGAGATCTTCGCCCTGCTCGGCCCCAACGGCGCCGGCAAGACCACACTGATCAGCGTGATCTGCGGCCTGGTGCGGGCAACCACCGGCAGTGTGCTGGTCGACGGGCATGACATCCAGCGCGACTACCGCAGCGCGCGTTCGCTGATTGGCCTGGTACCGCAGGAACTGGCCACCGAGATGTTCGAAACGCCGCTGGCGACCGCGGCGTTCAGCCGCGGACTTTTCGGTCGTCCGCCCGATCCGGCGCTGATCGAACGCGTACTGCGCGGACTCACGCTGTGGGACAAGCGCAAGGACCGCATCCAGACGCTCTCGGGGGGCATGAAGCGGCGCGTGATGATCGCCAAAGCCCTGGCGCACGAGCCGCGCGTGCTGTTCCTCGACGAACCCACCGCGGGCGTCGACGTGGAACTGCGCCGCGACATGTGGGCGCTGGTGCGCGAACTGCGCGATGCCGGCGTGACCATCATCCTCACCACGCACTACATCGAGGAAGCCGAGGAGATGGCCGATCGCATCGGCGTCATCAACAAGGGCGAGCTGATTCTGGTCGAAGAGAAGTCGCGCCTGATGGCCAAGCTCGGCAGCAAGACCTTGACGCTGCAACTGCAGGATCCGCTGGCACTGCTGCCACCAGAACTGGCGCAGTGGCAGCTGACCTTGAAGGACAGCGGCCACGTGCTCGAATACCGCTTCGACACCAACGCCGAAGAAAACGGCATTCCCGGCCTGCTCAGACGCCTGCACGAACTCGGAATCGGCTTTCGCGACCTGAATACCGAACAGAGCTCGCTGGAAGACATCTTCGTCAGTCTGACCGGCAAACGCGCCGAGGCGGCAGCATGAGCGCGGCATTCGTGGCCCCCAGGTTCAACGCCCGCGCAGTGTGGGCAATCTATCGCTTCGAGCTGGCGCGTTTCCTGCGTACCGTGGGACAGAGTCTGCTGACGCCGGTGATCACCACCTCGCTGTATTTCGTGGTGTTCGGCGCGGCCATCGGTTCGCGCATGGGTGAGATCGACGGCGTCAGCTACGGCGCCTTCATCGTGCCCGGCCTGATCATGCTGTCGGTATTGACCGAGAGCATCAACAACGCCGCTTTCGGCATCTACTTTCCGCGCTGGACCGGCACCAGCTACGAGTTGCTGTCGGCACCGATCTCGCCCTTCGAGATCGTCTGTGGCTATGTCGGCGCGGCGGCGACCAAGTCGATCATCCTCGGTCTGGTCATCCTCGCGACCGCCAGTCTGTTCGTGCCACTGCACATCGCCCATCCGTTGTGGATGCTCGGTTTCCTGGTGCTCACCGCGCTGACCTTCTGCCTGTTCGGCTTCATCATCGGCATCTGGGCACAGAGCTGGGAACAACTGCAGGTCATCCCGATGCTGGTGATCACGCCGCTGACCTTTCTCGGCGGCGCCTTCTATTCGATCAACATGTTGCCCGGCATCTGGAAGACGGTGGCGCTGTTCAACCCGATCGTCTATCTGGTCAGCGGATTTCGCTGGAGCTTCTACGGCAATGCCGACGTGGCGGTCGCGGTGAGCCTGGCGGCGACCTTTGGATTCTTCGCCGTGTGCCTGAGCGTGGTCTGGTGGATCTTCCGCACCGGGTACCGCCTCAAACAGTAGCCCGGTGTACGCGCGCAGCGCGTTCACAGACGATTGACTGCGACGATGCCCGCCGGTGAACCGCTGCGCCCCGGCCTGCCAGCGCGGATCAGGCCGCGCGCGAGCGCATCCACACACCTGCGTGGACTCCGCAGGTGGGGGCCGCCCCGGCCGACAACCGAAAACCACAACCGTTTCCAGGATCCCCAAAACCGCTCCATCACCAGATAGGTGAAGGATGCCGACCAACTGACCATCACGAATCCGGCCAGCGACTCCACCGCGGCGATGAAGCGCAGCGGACCGATCGGTACCAGATCGCCATAGCCAACCGTGGTGTAGGTGATTGCCGAGAAGTACATGAGGTCGAGAAACTCGGGGTGCGGCATGCCGTGGATTGCGCCACCGTCGGTGACCGCATGGACAGCAGCGTAGCCCAGCGCGAAGAACATGATCTCGATCGCGTGCATCAACAGTACGCCGATGATCCCGAACAGCACGCGCATCCGGCGCGGCCCCATGTGCACGTGCCCGAGATTGCGCTGCAGCAGCGTCAGGCCTTCGTAGTGCAGCAGCACCGACGCGACGATGGCGCAAATCGTGATCAGAACGACGGCGAGTTGTGCGTGCCAGTGCATCCCCGCAGGCTCTTCGGACCGGCCTGGGCCGCCCCCAGCGGCAGCCCAGACACCAGCCCGGAATCGTCATCAGTGCAGCGTCGGGCTTGGCATTGCTGCTCGGGCTACTTGCGCTTCACCGCAAAGGCGTGGGTCAGCAGTTCGCTGGAGAACTCGTCCGAATTCTGATGCCCGGTCGCAAAACGATACAAGGCCGCCGAGTAGATCCCCGAGAGCGCAGCTTGCAGCAGGGCCAGAATCAGCGTGCAAACGAAACCGATCACCAGGATCGTGACGCCCACGGCAATGCTCTGCGCAGCGAACGCGGAAACCGCGAGAAATCCGAACAGCATCCACAGACCCACCTGCATCAGGCCGAAGATCAGGCCCACCCCGCCCTGCCCGATCAGGTTCTCGCCCCAGGTCTGCTTGAGCAGCAGTGCGCTTTCCTTGACCGCATCGATCGGCCCGATGTCGCGATGCACCAGCACCGGCACGACCATGAAGGTGGCGACCGTCCAGGCGGCGCCGATGAGGCCGGCAATCCACTTTCCAGCCCAACCGGCGCGCTGTTCGATGGCGCGCAGGATCAGGCCCACGGTCGCGGCAATCGCGGCATACCCGAGGATGGTGCCGACCTTGGACCAGGCGATTCGTAGGCCGTCGGCAACGGTGGGATCCTGGCCTTCCAGCCGCATCGATGCCGCGCCCACCAGCGCCGTGTTGAAGAAAAAGATGACGAAATACTGGGTCAGGTAGAAGACAAACATGTAGACGTACCAAAGCGGCGACATATCGTCGCGCTCGAAGGCACCCGGATGGCCCATGCTCCACCAGATCAACGGGCCGAGAAAACTGCCCGCCACCAGCAGCGCGGCGACCGACGACACCGCCGGAAACACCAGCAATTCCTTGTCCTTCTGCAATACCGAAGCGCTGGCCTTGATCAACGCCCAACTGCGGGAGAAACGCTCGAACATCGGGAACTCCTGGTCGCGGTTTGTTGTCCCTCAGCGTAACGCGTCAGTGTTGCCGCGAGAAGAGCGTCGTTGACTTGAATTTGTCGACCACGCCCCCATCCGCGCTTCGCGCGCCTTTCCCGCATCGTCCGTTTGCTCTACATCCCGTCCACCCGGTCCACTACTCTCGTGCACAAAAATGATTGAAATCAAGAATTTAACGAAGAGATACGGGGATCTACTGGCGGTCGACTCGGTGAGTTTCACCGTCGGCGCCGGAGAAGTCCTGGGCTTTCTCGGTCCCAACGGGGCCGGCAAGTCCACCACCATGAAGATGATCGCCGGCTTCCTGACGCCATCCAACGGCAGCATCAGCGTGTGCGGTTTCGATGTCGAAGCCCAGTCGCTGGAAGCCAAGCGCTGCATCGGCTATCTGCCCGAAGGTGCGCCGGCCTATGGCGAGATGACACCGGCGGGCTTCCTGCGCTTCATTGCCGACATCCGCGGCATCGCACCGGGCGCGCGCGAACAGCGCATCCGCGACGTCGTCATGCGCCTTGGCCTCGAACGCGTGTTCGAACAGCCGATCGAAACCCTGTCCAAGGGCTTCAAGCGCCGCGTCGGCCTGGCCCAGGCGATCCTGCACGACCCCAAGGTGCTGGTGCTCGACGAGCCCACCGACGGCCTCGATCCCAATCAGAAGCACGAGGTGCGCACGCTGATCCAGGGCCTGGCCAAGGACAAGATCGTGATCGTGTCCACCCACATCCTGGAAGAAGTCCATGCGGTGTGCACGCGCGCGATCATCATCGCCAATGGCCGCATCGTCGCCGATGCCACGCCGGATGAACTGGAGGCGCGTTCGCGCTACCACCACGCGGTGACCTTGCGTGGCGACGACCTCGAAGGCCTCAAGCTCGCGCTCGCGGGCGTCGCCGGCGTCGGCGAAGTGGCCATCGACAGCGAAGACAAGGTGGTGACGGCATTCCCGCGCAAGGGCCAGTCGATTTTCGCCGCGGTGACCCGCCTGATCCAGGATCGCAAGCTCGCCGTCAGCGAAGTGCTGCTGGAACGCGGTCGCCTGGATGAAGTCTTCCGCACCATCACCCAGACCGGAGCGCGCTCATGAATCCCGTCTCCGTGATCTTCAAGCGCGAACTGGCGAGCTACTTCTCGACGCCGGTCGCCTACGTGTTCATCGTCATTTTCCTGGTGCTGGCCAACGCCTTCGCCTTCCAGCTCGGCGGCCTGTTCGAGCGTGGTCAAGCGGATCTGCGCCCGTTCTTCGACTTCCATCCCTGGCTTTACCTGTTCCTGGTGCCGGCCGTCGCCATGCGCCTGTGGGCCGAGGAGCGCAACACCGGCTCGATCGAGTTGCTGCTGACGTTGCCGGTGACACAGACCCAGGCCGTCGTCGGCAAGTTCCTCGCCGCCTGGGCTTTCGTTGGCATCGCGCTGGCATTGACCTTTCCCATCTGGATCACGGTCAACTACCTCGGCGATCCCGACAACGGCGTGATCGTCACCAGTTACATCGGCAGCCTGCTGATGGCGGGTGGCTTCCTCGCCATCGGCAGTGCGGTGTCCGCCGCCACGCGCAGCCAGGTGATTGCTTTCATCATCACCGTGGTCATCTGCTTTGGCCTGCTGCTGGCGGGACATCCGCTGGTGCTCGGCTTTGCCAAGATGGCGCTGCCGCAATGGCTGGTCGACGGCGTCGCCGCGCTCAGTTTCATCACCCATTTCACCTCGATCAGCAAGGGTGTCATCGATCTTCGCGACCTGATTTTCTTCGGGCTGTTGATCGGTTTCTTCCTGTACGCGACCTCGGTCGTGATCGATCTCAAGAAAGCTGACTGACGGAGACCCCTGACGATGAACGCGATGACCAAACGCGCCTCGGGCGGCCTCGTGCTGTTGCTGCTCGCCGTGCTGTTCGTGGGCGCCACCGTGATCACCAATCTGTTGCTGCGCGGTGCCCGCCTCGATCTGACTGCCAACAACGAGTACACCCTGAGCGAGGGCAGCAAGGAGATCCTGGCCAGCATCGATGAGCCGATCAACCTGTACTTCTACTTTTCCGATGAAGCCTCGCGCGACCTGGCGCCGATCCGCACCTATGCCCAACGCGTGCGGGAATTGCTGGAGGAAATGAGCAGTCGCAGCGGCGGCAAGCTGAAACTGAGCGTGATCGATCCGCAGCCCTTCAGCGAAGAGGAAGACGAGGCCACGGCCCAGGGCCTGCAGGCGGTTCCGGTAGGCAACAGCGGCGACAAGCTGTTCTTCGGCCTGGCCGGCACCAACGCGCTGAATGGCAAGGCCGCCATTCCCTTTTTCCAGCCGGACAAGGAAGTCTTCCTGGAGTACGAGGTGGCCAAGCTGGTGCAGTCGCTTTTGCAGCCGGACAAGCCGGTGATCGGCCTGATCACCGCGCTGCCGCTGTCGGGCGGCTTCGATCAGACCACGCAGAAGATGAGCGAACCGTGGGCAGTGATGCAGCAACTCGATGATCTGTTCGAGGTGCGCCCGCTCGGCGTCGAGGTCAAGACCATCGATCCCGCGGTCAAGGTGCTGATGGTGGTGCATCCGAAGGCACTCGGCGACGACACCCTGTATGCGATCGACCAGTTCCTGCTGCGCGGCGGTCGTTTGCTGTTGTTCGTCGACCCGTTCGCCGGCACCGACACCAGCGGCAACGACCCGCAGAACCCGAGTGCCGCGGCGTTCGCCGACAAGAGCTCGAACCTGGAAAAGCTCTTCAATGCCTGGGGCGTCGAGTACAAGGCCGACGAAGTGGTCGTCGATCGGGCACTCGGCTTGCAGGTGCAGGTGAGCCAGACCGAACCGCCGGTGACCCATCCGCTGATCCTCGGCCTGCGCGCCGCGCAGATGAATGACCAGGATCTGGTCAGCGCGAAGCTCAATCTGATCAACATCGACAGCGCGGGCCATTTCAAGCTCAAGGACGCGGCTTCGGCGACGCTGCAGCCGATCCTGCAGTCGAGCAGCGAAGCCAGCGTGGTGTCGACCGAGCGCATCCGCTTCCTGCCCGATCCGCGCGAACTGCTCAACGACTTCGTGCCCAGCGGCGAGAACTACATGATCGCCGCGCGCCTGACCGGCAAGCTCAAGAGCGCCTTCGCCGACCGCGCCAGCCAGCCCGGCCATATCGCGGAAGCCGCCGAACCGGTGCAGGCGATCCTGATTGCCGACACCGACATCCTGACCAATCGGCTGTGGGTGCAGGTGCAGAACTTCTTCGGCCAGCAGCTGGTGTCGCCGTTCGCCGACAACGGCGATCTGATCGTCAACTCGGCCGACAACCTGACCGGCTCCTCGGCGCTGATCTCGATCCGCGGCCGCAGCAGCAGCACGCGACCGTTCACCGTGGTCGAGGACATGCGCCGGGCTGCCGACGAACGCTTCCGTGCCACCGAGCAGCAACTGCAGCAGCAACTGACCGAGACCGAGCGCAAACTGGGCGAATTGCAGGCGGGCAAGTCCGACGAAAACGCGATGATCATGTCGCCCGAACAGCAGGCCGAAATCCTCAGCTTCCAGAACGAAAAGCTGCGCATCCGCAAGGAGCTGCGCGATGTACGTCGCAGTCTGGACCAGGACATCGACAGCCTGGGCAGCCGCATGAAGTTCGTCAACATCGCACTGGTGCCGCTCGGCGTGATCATCGCCGCGCTGCTGTTCTGGAATCTGCGTCGCGGCCGTCGCCGCGGCGCTCTGGCGGGAGCTTGAAACCATGATGCAGAAGCGTTTGTTGTCGCTGCTGTTGATCACCGTGGCGGTGCTCGGCATCGGCCTGATCCTGACCCAGCGCCAGCAACCCACCGTCGAGGGCCGCAGTGAATCGGGGCCCCTGGTGCCCGGTCTGGCGGCGGCCCTGAATGACGTCAGTTCGATCCGCATCAGCAAGGCCAAGGGTGAACTGGTGGCCGAACTGACCCGCGGTGATGCCGGTTGGACCGTCGCCAATCGCAGCAACTACCTGGCCGACGTCGGCAAGGTGCGCGAGTACCTGATCAAGCTGTCGGAATCCAAGGTCCGCGAAGCCAAGACCAGCAAGCCGGAAAACTACGCGCGTCTGGGCGTGGAAGATGTCAGCGGTGAGACCGCCACCGGCGTGGCGGTCGAACTCGGTGGTCTCAAGGACCCGGTCAAGCTGATCGTCGGCGTGAGTTCCGGCGGCGGCACGCCCGGTACCTTTGTCCGCCGTGATGGCGAGGCGGTCAGCTACCTGGTCAGCGGCGATGTGATTCCCGACAAGGAAGGTCAGAACTGGCTGGCGCGCGAAGTCATCGACATTGCCTCCGCCCAGGTGCGCACGGTCACGGTCACGGCGCCGGACAAGTCGGTGCTCAAACTCGCCAAGACCGATCCGACGGCATTCAACTACAGCGTCGAAAATGTGCCGAAGGGACGCGCGCTGAGCTCGGAGTCGGCCGGCAACCAGACCGCCGCGCTGCTCGCCGGCCTGACGCTCGAAGACGTGCTGCCGGCCGGGCAGGCCACCCCCGATGCCGCCACCACCTGGTCCGCCAGCTTCAACACCTACGATGGCTATGTCGTCGATGCGACGCTGTGGGACAACGCGGGCAAGTCGTGGATGAAGTTCGCCACGCGTATCGACGAGGCACAACTGGACGCCTGGGTCGCTGCCGAGAAGACCAAGGCCGATGCCGCGCGCACTGCGGCCGAGGCGACCGCAGCGGCGAAGGCGGAGACTGCCGAGGCCAAGCCCGAGACCGGCGCGGACGCCGCCAGTGCCGCTCAACCGGTTGCCGATGCCGCCGCTCCGGACAACGCCATGCCGGCGCCTTTCGATGCGGACAAGGCCAAGGCCGACAAACGCGCCGAACTCGACAAACGCATGGCCGAGTTCAACGCCAAGTCCGCGCCCGTGGGTTTACGCCATCCCGACGTGGAAGGCGGCAAACCTGAAGAAGATCGAAGACCTGCTCGCGCCAAAGGCCTGAGCGGCCATTCCAGGGTCGCCCGACGCACATGGCAGTCGGGCGATCCTGGTGCTCTTCCGCGCTCCCATGAGCAATGGCTGCGACACGCCAACGGTTCCACCCCACGATGATGGCGCGCGCACCCGTAACGATGAATGTAGGTCACGTTGGCCGTTTCGGCCTACGTGACATCGCAGCTAGCGCCGGTGCGGCGCAGCGCGTCGACCCGGTCGGCATTGGCCAGCGCCGTGTCGCGATTGACGCGAATGAAGGTGCGCGCGCCTTCGCCTGCCGGGTCATCGATGGCGGCGAGCGCCTGCTCCACCAGTTCGCGGCTGCTGAGCGCGCGGCTGGCCAGACGCTGCGACAGTTCGAGGAGCGTCATGCGGGCGAAATTCATCCTGGAAACCTCTGCTGACCGCTTTTCGAGACCCATGGACTCACGGTCCTATTGCCTCTTCAGCAACCGGGAAGGCGCACCCATCGGGCGGACGCAAGTCATGCGGCAAGCATCGGCACTTCACCTCTGCGCCGCAGTCAACTACTCGAAGTCGTCGGCGAACATGGCGTCGC
The DNA here is from genome assembly GCA_016717705.1 of Rhodanobacteraceae bacterium. Lineage (GTDB taxonomy): Bacteria > Pseudomonadota > Gammaproteobacteria > Xanthomonadales > SZUA-5 > JADKFD01. Next base: position 22,949 of record JADKFD010000055.1, read on the forward strand.
CGCGCAGGCGAGCGACCCCGAATTCGCTGTCGCTGCCGCTCTTGAATACCACGCCCATAACCACCACGCGTCCGTCGCTGAGCACCATTTCTCGTGGTATGTCGACGGCCTGCGCCAGCGCAAAGCTGAAATCCACCAGGCCGCCACTGCCAAAGCGCAGGTCATGGCCTGCCTCACCCAGGCGACCGACGCGGAACACCCGTGAACCGGACAGCAACACATCCCGCGAATACAAGGTCATGCCATCGTCCTGAGCGATCAGATCGCTGACCGGGCCGTTTCCGCCCAGAATCAGCCGGCCGGCATTGCCAAACCCGGTATCGAAACTTGAGGTGGTGGCCGACACCCGCAGGACAAAGCCCCTGACGTCATCGAGCGCGAAGTCCGCCGAACCGCCCAGCACCACCTTGCCATCCGAGCGCACCGCCAGCGCCCGAACGATGTCGTCGCGGAAACCGACGCCGCCGACGTCCAGTTGGTAGGCCTGGAAGCCGTCGCCACCGAAGGCCGTGTCGAGTACACCGGTGGCACTGAGCTTGATCGCGAGCGCGGCGAGACTGCCGCCGATATCCACCGAGCCACCGAGGTACAGATGGCCATCCGATCCGATACCGGCATCGCGGATGGCCGTCGCGTTGCCGCCGGGGTATTCCAGGATGAGCTTGCCGTCACCGCTGAACGTGGTATCGAGTGCGCCGGTGTCGGTCAGCTTGACGATCGCGATCTTGGTCGTCGCGAAGTCCGCCGAATCGCGGGCAGAGCCTATCAGGTACATCCGTCCATCGGGCGTCGTCTTCAGGATGTTCGGCAGATCCTGGTTGTTGCCACCGAGATCGAATGCGACGGTACGGCAGTGGTTGTTGGTCGGCGCGGCGAAGTTGATCGCGGCGCCCGCGGTATTGAAGCGACAGACCATGAAGTCGCGATCGCCCTGGGTGATGTCGCCAAAGACGCGGGCACCGGCCAGCAGCAACTGACCGAAGCTGTCGCGGGCGATGTCAGTGGCCAGGAACGAGCCCTCGGCATCCGAGCTGACCACCTTGCCGCCGGTGCCGAAGGAGTTGTCGAGCCCGCCACTGGCTGTCAGCCGCGCCAGCGTCGCGCGCCACACCGTGTTGTTCTGCTCGGCCGACAGTCCAATCGTGTAGCTGCGACCCTGGGTGTCCACGACCAGACCGGCCGGACTGTCGAAGCCGTTGGCAGGAAGGTCGAAACCGTAGACCACTCGCCCGGTGCCCAATGTGCCGAACGTCGGATCGAGCGCCCCTTCCTGGGACAGGGCTGCGCCACTGGCAAACAGCAAGGCGGTCAATAGGCAACTGCGCGTCATCGATGGCTCCTGGTAATCGTGTCTTCAGGAGTACGCGGCGGCGCGGCGCCACAGATCACGCCGTTGCATCAATCCGACCAACGGCATTCGTCGCAAATAAACTCCGGACGGTCGAGTTGCCTGGCACACCTGTCCGATCGCCCCTCGGTTGCGCTCGGCAGCCGGCGCACAGGGCTTGCTGTCGGGGCTTGGGCCGGGGTTTGGAACATCCGGTGCCCATTCGATCATGGCGAGTTCTGCTTTTCGCCGAAACTGTACACGGGCCATGACTGCTGAAGGCGTTGTGGGGACCGGCGAAAGGCCGCGGCGTCAGCGCGATCAGGATTTTCGGCGCCCATCTGGCCGCGGCGCGCCGGAGCCGCGCTACGACAGCAGCCTTTCGCACGCTGTCAGCCAAACGGCTGCCACGGCAGCGCAAGAAAGCCGCGGAAAAATTTTTGGCGGGTTTGCCCACGCCGACGCGCATCTGCTGATCGAGACCGCAAAACTTCGATCGGAGAACAGCTGTGCAGCCAACTCAATCCAAACCGCTTCGCACGATGCGGATCAGCCCATGACCGCAACCTGCGCGCTTGTCAGATCAGCCAGCCAGCGGCGGCGAATGCTCGCTCGTCGGCTCGCGATGCTTGCCGGTGTAGCCATGACGGCCGCCAGCGCTGGCCCCTTCCGCCTTGTCGAGGACACCGCCGATGGTGGTGGCCAGCACTCTCAAGGGATCCGCTTCGCGGTCGAAGGCAGCATCGGCCAACCCGACACCGCCACGCTGCAGGGCCCCCGCTTCGAGATCGCTGGCGGATTCTGGCGCCCCGCCAGCACCCCAGCCAACGACACCCTCTTTCACAACGGATTCGAGAACTGACCCATGAATGCACTGATTCGTTCGATCGCACTTTCCTGCGCCATGGCACTGGCCATCCAGGCGCCGTCGGCAACCGCTGCGCCGGTCGGTACTGAGTTCACCTATCAGGGTCGACTGCAGGATGGCGCCCAGCCGGCAATGGGCCTGTATGACTTCGAGTTCCGCCTGCACAGCCAGCTCGGCTCGCCCGGTGGCAGCGTGACCGCCCCGGTGGTGCTCGACGATGTCCCGGTCGAAAACGGCGTGTTCAGCGTGGTCTTGGACTTTGGCGCCGCGGAGTTCATCGGCGATGCGCGCTGGTTGTCGATTGCGGTCCGTGACGGCGACAGCGTGGGCGCCTATGAAACCCTGTCGCCGCGGCAGAAACTCACGGCGGCGCCCTACGCCCTGTATGCGCTGAGTGGCAACCCGGGCCCGCAGGGACCCGCCAGCCGGCGGGCGCAACCGGTGTGGTGTCGATACATCCATTCGCCGGCAGCGGCGCAAATCCGACGGTTCCCGCCGGCGGCGGCAGCGCACCGTGGACCTTCATTGGCCCTACCGTATCTGTCCCGGTCGCAGCCGGCCAACGGGTTACGGGCTCTGCGGTCGCCGTTCTGGGAACCTCGGCCCAGAGTCCACAGGTGGCCACTCCGGTGTCCTTTTCGCTGTGCATCCAGATTGGCGGGGCGGGCGCGATCAACTCCTTCTATCCTGGCGACTTCACCCGATGCCCAGGTGAGCGTCCGCTTGTCGTACGCAGCTGCTGCCTCCACCAGCGTCCCTGGCCGGGAACCACAAGAGCCACGGTGAATTCCATATCCTCTGGCGGCCCTACAGGGGACGCCGATGGCCGCCGATACCCGCGATTTTCTCCCGACTGCTGGACGAGTTCAAGCGCGGCGACGTGCAGGCGTCGAGCAAGCTGATTGCGCTGGTGTATGCCGATCTGCATCGGCTGGCGCGGGCGCAGATGGGTCCGGGACCGCGCGATCGCACGCTCGGACCCACTTCGCTGGTCCACGAGTGCTATCTGCGCATCATGGATCCGACCGCCAGCAGCGTCGAATCGAAGAACCACTTCTTCAACCTCGCCAGCAAGGTGATGCGCCAGGTGCTGTGCGACTACGCCCGCGAGCGCATGGCGGACAAGCGCGGCGGCGGCCAGGCGCATGACACGCTGTCGGCGGTGGACAACGAACTGTATGCCGAAGCCACCGAGCTGATCGAACTGGATGACCTGCTGAACCGGCTGGAACGCCAGCATCCAAGTTATGCGCGCGTGTTCGAATGCCGCTACTTCGCCGGCCTGAGCGAGCAGGAAACCGCCGACGCCCTCAAGCTCAGCCTGCGCACCGCACAGCGCGAGTGGAATCAGGCGCGGCAGTGGTTGTCGGAGCATCTGACCGCGTCATGAGCGACGATAAATGGGCGCGCTTCAAGACCGGCCAGGCGATGCAGGGTCGTTGCTGCAGGATCTGGTTGCGCACGCGGGCGCGGGTGCAGTGCTACCCGCGGGCGCCCTGCTCGGACCCTGGCGGGTCGTCGAACTGCTGGGCTCGGGTGGCATGGCCTACGTCTATCTGGCCGAACGCGCCGATGGCCAGTTCGAACAACAGGTGGCGCTCAAGGTGGTGCGCCGGAACGCTCACCTGATCGATCGGCTGCGCCACGAACGCCAGATCGTCGCCACCTTGCGCCATCCGCACATCGTCAGTCTGGTCGATGGCGGCGAGACCACCGAGGGCGATCTGTGGTTTGCCATGGCGGTGGTCGACGGTGTGGCGATCGACAAGTACGCGGCCGGCCAGCGTCTGGACTGGCGGGCGCGCCTGCGGTTGTTCGATGCCGTGTGCGCCGCGGTCGAATATGCGCATGGGCATGCGCTGATCCACCGCGACATCAAGCCGGCCAACATTCTGGTCGACAGCAACGGGCATCCGCGCCTGCTCGACTTCGGCATCGCGCTCGCCGGTGACGGCGACGGCAGCGACGATCACGCGCTGACGCCCGGGTTCGCCAGCCCCGAACAATTGGCCGGGCAGGCGATCAGCATCACCTCGGACATCTTCCAGTTGGGGCTGGTGCTGCGCGCGCTGCTGATTGCCGGCAATCCCCCGGCGCCGTCCTTCCCGACAACGACGGTACGTATCCGCCCACAGAACTCCACGGTGGTGATCGACCCGGATGAGCCGCGTCGGGCAGAATCGGGTGAACCCGATGCCAGGCGCACGGCGGCCACGGACCACTGGGTCGCCATGCCGGGCCCGGCGCGACAGGATCTCGCCAAACTGATCGCCCGCGCCACGGCGGCCGACCCGCAAGCCCGCTACGCCACCACGGCGGCGCTGCGCGAAGACCTCGCCAACGTGCTGGCGCGTCGTCCGCTGGCACAGGACCGCGGGATCCACGCGGCTGCGGCTGGCGCGCTTTGTCGAGCGTCCATCGTGTCGGTGGGCGTGGTCACGCTGCCAGGCTGATTCTGGTCAGCAGTCTGACCGCTGGCCGGCTACGCCTGCGCGACGAGCGCAACCTGGCCATCGCCAACGCGCAACGCGCCACTGCGGTGTCCGAGTTCCTGGTCAGTACGCTGACCCAGGCCAATCCGTATGCGGCGCAGAAGGGCGCCGTCAGCGTGCTCGACGCGATGGACCACGCCGCCGCCACGCTCGATCAGAACCTGGACGACTCACCCGATCTGCGCCGCGAGTTGCGCGCGACTATCGGCAGTGTCTACCTGAACCTCGACGAAGCCAGTCGTTGTCTCGATCTGCTCGGTGCAACGCAGGCCGAGCAGGACCTCGGCCGCGCGGCGCCCACCGATCAGGCGCGCAGCCTGATCCTGCGCTCCGAATGCCATCTGGCGCTGGATCAACGCGAGGCCGCCTGGCGCTGGCTGGACTCGGCGCAAGCGGCACTCGAGGGTGAGCATGGTGTCAGCGACGATCGGCTGCGCGCGTTCATTCTGGTCGACAGGGGCCAGTTGCTGTCGCTCGACGGCAAACTGATCGAAGCCAACCCGATTCTTGAGCAGGCGCTTGTGCTGGCACTGCAATCGGGCGATTCCGAGCAGGCCTATCGGGCCAATCGCTTCCTCGGTTACAACCTGCAGAATGCGGGTGAAAACGAGCGTGCGGTGAGCGCGTTCACCCGTGCGCTCGATCTGGCGACGCAGACGCTCGGTCCCACGCATCGCAATACGTTGACCACCGCCGGCAATCTGGCGGTGTCGCTGGGCCGGCTGCAACGCTGGGACGAAGCAGACGCGACCATCAAGAATGCACTGGCCGCGGCCGAATCCATCCGCCATCGCGGCGCCACCGCAGACATCGTCATCGCGCAACTGCGCGACAGTTACGCCAACTTGCTGTGGCAGCAGGACCGACTCGACGAGTGCATCGTCCAGGCCAGGCTTTCGCTGGAGATCTACCAGCGGATGGCCGCGCAAGGCAGTACCCAGGGCTTCAATCCGTCCTGGCGTGTGGCCGCCTGTGCCTATCAAGGCGGCCAACTGGACCTCGCCTTCGATTACGCAACCCAGGCTTTGGGGTATGCCGAAAACGGTGTGCCGATGGGCGTGATCAATGCGCTGCGCATGCTCGCGGCGGTTGCTGCGCGCCGCGATGAGCTGGCGCTTGCCGCGGACTATCTGGCGCGTGCAGACGCCGCGCTGGCCAAGACCGAAGTCGCCAATCCGAATGTCCTTACCGCCTTGCACCTGACCCGCGCGCTGTTGGCCGTGCGCTCGGGCGATCCTGCCGCCGCCCTCGCGCACCTGGCGCAGGCCGACGACAGCGTCAAGCCGCCCGGCCAGTACGAGGACTGGTTGCAGCAGGAACATGCGGATATCCTTGGCGATGATCGAAGCGGCGGAT
>JADKFD010000056.1 GCA_016717705.1 Rhodanobacteraceae bacterium
GCCGCCCTGATCGCAGATCGGGCAGTCGAGCGGGTGATTGACCAGCAGGAATTCCATCACGTTGCGCTGCGAGTCGAGCGCACGCTTGCTGCGCGTGTACACCTTCATGCCTTCCATGACCGGCGTGGCGCAGGCCGGCATCGGTTTGGGCGCCTTTTCGACGTCGACCAGGCACATGCGGCAGTTGGCGGCGATCGCCAGCTTGTCGTGGTAGCAAAAGCGCGGAATCTGGATGCCGGCCTTGTCGGCGGCCTGGATGATCATCGCGCCCTTGGGCGCCTGCATCACCTGGCCATCGATCTCGATGTTGACCATGTCCGGTGCTGTCGGAGCAGTGGGCTGTGCGCTCATGCCGCACTCCTTGGCGCTTCGTCCACGATCGATCGTTTGTGGGTCACGTAATATTCGAACTCGGGCCAGAACTGTTTGAGCATGCCCTGCACCGGCCACGCCGCGGCTTCGCCGAAGGCGCAGATGGTGTGCCCTTCGATCTGCCCGGCAGCGCTCTTCAGCAGGTGCAGGTCTTCGATGGTGCCGTGGCCTTCGGAGATGCGCTTGAGCACGCGGTACATCCAGCCGGTGCCTTCGCGGCACGGCGTGCACTGGCCGCAGGACTCGTGATAGTAGAAGCGTGAAATCCGGGTCAGCGCGCGCACCATGCAGGTACTGTCGTCCATCACGATCACGGCGCCCGAGCCGAGGCCGGAGCCGGCCTTTTGCAGGCTGTCGAAGTCCATCGTGATGTCCATCATCACCGACGCCGGCAGCACCGGCATCGACGAACCACCGGGAATCACACCCTTCAGCTTGCGCCCGGGTTTCAGGCCGCCAGCCATTTCCAGCAGATCACGGAACGGGGTACCGAGCGGAACTTCGAAATTGCCGGGCTTTTGCACATGGCCGGAGACCGAGAAGATCTTCGGGCCGCCGTTGTTGGGCTTGCCGATATTGAGGAACCACTCGGCGCCGTTGCGGATGATCGCCGGCACCGAGGCAAAGGTCTCGGTGTTGTTGATTGTCGTCGGCCGGCCGTACAGGCCGTAGTTGGCGGGGAAGGGCGGCTTGAAGCGCGGCTGGCCCTTCTTGCCTTCCAGCGACTCCATCAGCGCGGTTTCTTCGCCGCAGATATAGGCACCGGCGCCGAGCGAGGCATAGATGTCGTAGTCGAATCCCGAGCCGAGGATGTTCTTGCCCAGCCAGCCGTGCTGGTAAGCCTCGGCGATGGCGGCTTCGAAGCGCTCGAAGGGCTCGTTCTGGAATTCGCCGCGCATGTAGTTGTAGCCGGCGGTCGCGCCCATCGCCCAGCCGCCGATGATCATGCCCTCGATCACCGCGTGCGGATTGAAGCGCAGGATGTCGCGGTCGTGGCAGGTGCCGGGTTCGGATTCGTCCGAATTGCACAGGATGTACTTCGCGCCCGGCGCATTGCGCGGCATGAAGCTCCATTTGAGGCCGGTCGGAAAGCCGGCACCACCGCGACCGCGCAGCGCCGAGGCCTTGACCATGTCGATCACCTGCTCGCGCGTCCAACCTGTCGTCAGGATCTTGCGCAGCGCCTGGTAGCCACCCGACTTGAGATAACTGTCATAACTCCACGGCTGATCGAAATGCAGCGTCGTGAAGCAGACGTTGTGCGCCTGGGGAACAAGTCCGAGGGGATTCATCATGGTCGTCACTTCAGCGCGTCCAGGATTGCATCGACGCGTTCCGGGGTCAGGTGCTCGTGGTAATCACCGTCGACCCACATCATCGGCGCGCGCACGCAGCCGGCGAGGCATTCCTCTTCCTCGATGAGATGGATACGGCCGTCCGGCGTGCTCTGGCCGGCGCTGATGCCCAGCTTGTGCTCGACGTGCTCGACCAGCTTGTCGGCGCCGTTCAGCCAGCAGGAAATATTGGTGCAGATGGAAACCTTGTGGCGGCCACAGGAACCGATGTGGAACAGCGAATAGAAAGTCGCCACTTCGTAGGCCTGGGTGGTCGGAATGCCGAGATAGCCGGCAACCGCGCCGATCAATTCCTCGGTCAGATGACCCTGGTTCTGGTTCTGGGCGATGCGCAAACCGGCGAGCACTGCGCTGCGCCGGCGATCCGCCGGGTACTTGGCGATCCAGGCGTCGAGCTGCGCACGGCTGTCGGCGGTCAACGCCTGCTCAGCGTTGACGATGGCCGGTATAGCCTGGAGATGACGCGCCTTCATCGATCAATCTCTCCGAACACGATATCCAACGTGCCAATCACCGCGACCACGTCCGGCAACATGTGCCCGCGCACGATTTCATCGATGGCCGACAGATGCGCGAAACCCGGGGCGCGCAGCTTGACGCGGAAGGGCTTGTTGGCGCCGTCGGCAATGATGTACGCGCCGAATTCGCCCTTGGGCGCCTCGACTGCGCAATAGACTTCGCCTGGCGGTACCGAATAGCCCTCGGTGAACAGCTTGAAGTGGTGGATCAGCGCTTCCATGTCGTCTTTCATCTCGACACGTGAAGGCGGTGCAACCTTGTAGTTGCGCACCATGACGTCGCCGGGATTGGCGCGCAGCCAGGCCACGCACTGCTTCATGATGCGGGCCGACTGGCGCATTTCCTCGACGCGCACGACATAACGGTCGTAGCAGTCGCCATTGACGCCGACGGGGATGTCGAAATCGATCTGATCGTACGCGGCGTAGGGCTGCTTCTTGCGCAAATCCCAAGCAATCCCCGAGCCGCGCAACATCGGTCCGCTCATGCCCATGCGCAGCGCCATTTCCGGCGACACCACGCCGATATTCACGGTGCGCTGCTTCCAGATGCGATTGTCGGTCAGCAGGGTTTCGTATTCGTCGACGCGCTTGACGAAGTCGTCGCAGAAGGCGTCGAAGAAGTCGAGCATGCTGCCCTGGCGCCACTCGTTGCGGCGCTTCAGGTCGGCACCCTTGGTCCAGCGGTTTTCCTTGAACTGCGGCATGCGCTCGGGCAGATCGCGATAAACGCCGCCCGGCCGGTAGTAACCCGCGTGCATGCGTGCGCCGGACACCGCTTCGTAGGCGTCCATCAGCTCTTCGCGTTCACGGAAGGCGTACAGGAACACGGTCATCGCGCCGAGGTCGAGGCCGTTGCTGCCAAGCCACAACAGATGGTTGAGCAAACGCGTGACTTCATCGAACAGGGTGCGGATGTATTGCGCGCGAATCGGTGCCTCGATGCCCAGCAGGCGCTCGATGGCGCGCACATAGGCATGCTCATTGCACATCATCGACATGTAGTCGAGACGGTCCATGTAACCGATGGACTGGTTATAGGGCTTTGATTCGGCCAGTTTTTCCGTTCCGCGATGGAGCAGGCCCACATGCGGATCGGCGCGCACCACCGACTCGCCGTCGAGTTCCAGCACCAGACGCAGCACACCGTGAGCCGCCGGATGCTGCGGCCCGAAGTTCATCGTGTAATTGCGGATTTCAGCCATGGCTCAGCTCTTCCCCGCGGCTTCGTTGTGCGCCTGCAGGTAGCGCGAATCTCCGCGGATCACGCGCGGGACGCCGACGCGCGGTTCGATCGAAACCGGCTCGTAGATGACGCGGCCCTTGTCCGGGTCGTAGCGCACTTCGACGTTGCCGATCAGTGGGAAATCCTTGCGGAAGGGATGGCCGATGAAGCCGTAGTCGGTGAGGATGCGGCGCAGGTCGGGATGCCCCTCGAAGACGATGCCGAAGAGGTCGAAGGCCTCGCGCTCGAACCAGTTGGCGGCGCCCCAGATATCGACCACCGACGGCACCACCGGCAGGCTGTCGTCGGCGGCGAAGTAGCGCAGGCGCAGACGCATGTTGTGGTCGATCGAAAGCAGCTGGACCACCGCGGCGAAGCGATTCGGGATGCCCGCCGGGCGTGGACGATCAGCCCAGCTGAAACGGCCAGCACCCGCGCCGAGCACGCCGCGGCTGAAGCCCTCGTCGGTCACTGCGTCGGTCTCCCACTCGTCCTGCCCGTAGGACAGATAGTCGACGCCGCACAGGTCGATCAGCTGCTGAAATCGGAAAGCCTGCTCGTCGCGCAGGGCCTTGGCGACTTCCAGCACGCGATCGGCGGCGACTTCGACGGTGTACTGGCCCAGCGCTTCGCGAACGCTGAGGATCGCGTCGCCGAATCGGGCCTGGATCTGCTCCAACAACGGATTGCGTACGTCGGACATGGAATTCGCCTACTAGCGCGCAATCGTGTTGGTGCGGCGGATCTTGGCCTGCAGCTGCAGGATGCCGTAGACCAGCGCTTCGGCCGTCGGCGGGCAGCCGGGGATGTAGATATCGACTGGAACGACGCGATCGCAGCCACGCACGACCGAGTAGGAGTAGTGGTAATAACCGCCGCCGTTGGCGCAGGAACCCATTGAAATGACCCACTTGGGATCCGGCATCTGGTCGTAGACCTTGCGCAGGGCAGGGGCCATCTTGTTGACCAGCGTGCCGGCAACGATCATGACATCGGACTGGCGCGGACTCGGACGAAACACCACGCCGAAGCGGTCGAGATCGAGGCGCGCGGCACCGGCATGCATCATCTCCACCGCGCAGCAGGCGAGACCGAAGGTCATTGGCCACATCGAACCGGTGCGCGCCCAGTTGATCAGCAGGTCTGCGGACGTCACCGCGAAGCCGCGCTCGATCAGCGGGTTGTCGGCATCCGGACGCAGGATGTCATCGACCGTGCCGATCGGCTCCGGGTTGTGAAAGTGCTCCTTCACTCCCATTCGAGCGCTCCCTTCTTCCATTCGTAGATGAACCCGACCACCAACAGGCCGAGGAACACGCTCATCGAAGCGATTGCCGGCCAGCCCAGTTCGTCGAGGACTACCGCCCACGGGAACATGAACGCAATTTCGAGATCGAAAATGATGAACAGGATCGCCACAAGGTAGTAGCGCACGTCGAACTTCATGCGCGCGTCCTCGAAGGCCTCGAAACCGCACTCGTACGGCGACAATTTCTCGCTGCCCGGCTTGCGCGGGCCCAACAAGGAACCCAGCACCAACAGTGAGCCGCCGATGACCGTGGCGACCACCAGGAAGACTGCGATGGGGAAGTATTGCTGCAGATCCATGCCTGAACTGCTCCCGGAGGATTTGAACCCCTTGAAACCACAGCCCGGCTGATGGCCGGGCCGCAGTCGCGCTCGTAAAGCGCACATCAGATTGGTGCCGGCGGACGGACTCGAACCGTCACGGGTTGCCCCACTACCACCTCAAAGTAGCGTGTCTACCAATTCCACCACGTCGGCATTTTGCTTGGTTTGATTCAGCGCAACATTATTGCGGTTTTCCGTCGTCCTTGCTCGCTTCCGCGGCAGGCGTTTCGCTTGTTTGCGCTGCTGCCGGAGGCGTGCTCGCGGCGGGTGCATCGGTACCTTTCTCGGCGGATGTGCCTGGCGCCGCCGGCGCTTCAGCCGGCGCTGCCGCCGGAACCTCGCTTGAAGTCGTTGCTGTCGGCACTTCAGCGGAGCCGGCCGGTTCAGTAGCCGCCGGAACCTCGCTGTCGGCCGCCGGGGCGACCGGCGCAGGAACCTGACCCATGACGCCCAGATCAGCGGTGGCGTTCTTGGCAATGCCCACACGCGCTTCGTAGACCGCCATGCCCATGCTCAGCGCGAAGAAGGCAACAGCGAGCCATTTGGTGGCTTTCGACAGAAAATTGGAAGAGCCGCGGGCACCGAAGACAGTGCCGGAAGCGCCCGAGCCGAAACCCGAGCCGGCCGCCGCGCCAGAGCCGCGCTGCAGCATGATGAAAGCGATCATTGCGATCGCGATGACCAGATAGACAACGATAAAAGCAATCTTCATGTGTTTTGACTCAACCGTCCTGGTTGGCTGCGCGGCAGATGGCGTCGAAATCCGCGGGTACCAACGATGCACCGCCGATCAGCCCGCCGTCCACATCCGACTGGGCAAACAGCTCTGCAGCATTGGACCCCTTGACGCTTCCGCCGTACAGGATCCTGACAAGACTCGAAAGCATAGCATCGTGTTTGGCAATCGCGCTACGGATCAGCGCGTGCACCTCCTGCGCCTGCGCCGGCGAGGCCGTGCGTCCGGTGCCGATGGCCCACACGGGTTCGTAGGCGAGCACTGCGTCTGACAGGGAGGCGGCGCCGGCGGCGTCGATCACCGCTTGCAGTTGGCGCAAGACCACCGCATCGGTGGCGCCACGCTCGCGCTCCTCGAGTGTCTCGCCCAGGCACAGAACCGGCGTGAGGCCCGCCGCGAGCGCGCGCACATACTTCTCGGCGACCACGACGTCGCTTTCGCCAAACACCTGGCGGCGCTCGGAATGACCGACCAGCACGCAGCGCACGCCCGACTCGGCGAGCATCCGCGCCGAAACCTCGCCGGTGTAGGCGCCGTTGTCATAGGCGGCAACGTTCTGAGCGCCGAGCCACAGCGGTGAGGAATCGCTGGCTGCACGCACGACATCCAGAAACACGACAGGCGGGATGACGCCGACGTCGGCGTTGGCCGTCGCTGCCGCGACAGCGGCGGCCGCGGCAGCCCACGAATGCGCGTCGACGCGCGATCCGTTCATCTTCCAGTTACCCAGAACCAGCTTTCGACGCATTGGCAAAGCCCTCCAGCCGCGGCCGCGGACCATAGCGGGCGCGGTCCGCCCCGAGCAAGCGTCCGTTGCAATTGGCGCCACATCGAGGGACGTAGTTCCTTGTTCTTTCGGGCCATCGGCGCCTACAATGAGCGGCTATCTCGACGCGGGACAGCCTTGCGGGGTCTCAACGACGCCCAGGCTGCCGCGCATGCACGATGCGGTCGAGATAGTTCGATGCTGGGTCGCCCAAACAAACGCTGGCACCCAGATCGACAGCGCGTCTTGCTCGGTAGATCGGACTGAGGCAGTCCGTCCCACTGGGCTTGGCGTATGTCCACTCTACGACAAGGAGTTCGTCATGCCTCTGAATGCCACCCAGACCGGCGCGATCATCGCGACCCATCAGCGCGGCGCAGCCGACACCGGTTCCCCGGAAGTCCAGGTTGCCCTGTTGACCGCTCGCATCGAGCAGTTGTCGCACCATTTCGCCGATCACAAGAAAGATCACCATTCCCGTCGCGGCCTGCTGAAGCTGGTGAATCAGCGCCGCCAGTTGCTTGCGTACCTGAAGCGCAAGGACGACGCGCGCTACCGCTCGCTGATCGAGAAGCTGGGCCTGCGTCGCTGAAGGCTCGCTCCGAACCCATTCGTTTCGCATTTACGCAAGGACATCCCCCAGTGGCGAAGGTCACCAAGCAATTCAAGTACGGCGAGCACCTGGTTACTCTGGAAACCGGCGAAATCGCGCGCCAGGCGACTGCGGCCGTCATGGTCAGCATCGGCGACACTGTCGTGCTGGTCACGGCGGTTGCCGACAAGAAGGCCAAGGAAGGTCGCGATTTCTTCCCGCTGACGATCAACTATCAGGAGAAGTTCTACGCCGGTGGCCGCATCCCCGGTGGCTTCTTCAAGCGCGAAGGTCGTCCGACCGAGCTCGAGACGCTGACCTCGCGCCTGATCGACCGCCCGATCCGCCCGCTGTTCCCGGAAGGCTTCTTCAACGAGGTGCAGGTGATGGCGACGGTGATGTCGATGAATCCGGAAATCGACGCCGATATCCCGGCGTTGATCGGTGCATCGGCCGCGCTCAGCCTGTCCGGCCTGCCGTTCGCCGGTCCGATCGCCGCTGCCAAGGTCGGCTACGCCGATGGCAAGTACATCCTCAACCCGACCGCCACCCAGCTCAAGACCTCCAAGCTGGAACTGGTCGTCGCCGGTACCGACAAGGCCGTGTTGATGGTCGAGTCCGAGGCGCAGTTGCTGGGCGAGGAAGTGATGCTCGGCGCGGTGATGTTCGGCCACAGCGAGATGCAGGTGGTGATCAACGCCATTCGCGAGCTGGTTGCCGAAGTCGGCACCACGCCGTTCGTGTGGAAGGCGCCGGTCGAGATCACGGTGCTGGAAGACGCCGTTCGTGCTGCCGCCGAAGGCCCGCTGAACGCCGCCTACGATATCCGTGCGAAGCCGGAGCGTCGCGTTGCGGTGTCAGCAGCCAAGGCCGCGACCCTGCTGGCTCTGGGTGGCGACAAGGCCGCCGAGGGCGGCTGGACCGACTCCCAGGTCGCGCGCAGCTTCGAAAACCTGGAATACGCGTTGGTGCGCAATCGCATCATCGAAGGCCAGCCGCGTATCGACGGTCGCGACAGCAAGACCATCCGCCCGATCAGCGTGCGCGCCGGCCTGCTGCCGCGCACCCACGGTTCGGCGCTGTTCACCCGCGGCGAGACCCAGGCGATCGTCACCGTCACGCTCGGCACCAGTCGTGACGCCCAGGTCGTGGATGCCGCTGAAGGTGAGTCGAAAGAAACCTTCATGATGCATTACAACTTCCCGCCGTATTCGGTCGGTGAGATCAGCTTCATGCTGGCGCCGAAGCGTCGCGAGATCGGCCACGGCCGGCTTGCCAAGCGCGGTGTCGCGGCAGTGATGCCGGCAATGGCCGACTTCCCGTACGTGGTGCGCGTGGTCTCCGAGATCACCGAGTCGAACGGCTCCAGCTCGATGGCTTCGGTGTGCGGCTCCTCGCTGGCGCTGATGGACGCGGGCGTGCCGATGAAGGCGCCGGTGGCCGGTATCGCCATGGGCCTGATCAAGGAAGGCGACAAGTTTGCCGTGATCAGCGACATCCTCGGCGACGAAGATCATCTCGGCGACATGGATTTCAAGGTGGCCGGTTCCTGGGAGGGCATCACCGCCCTGCAGATGGACATCAAGATCGACGGCATCACCGAAGAGATCATGAAGGTGGCGCTGACCCAGGCGCGCGAAGGTCGTCGTCACATCCTCGGTGAAATGGCCAAGGTGATCGACGCTCCGCGTTCGGAGATGAGCACCTACGCGCCGCGCCTGTTCACCATGAAGATCCACCCGGACAAGATCCGCGACGTCATCGGCAAGGGCGGTGTCACCATCCGCGCGATCACCGAAGAAACCGGCGCGATCATCGACATCCAGGACGACGGCACGGTCACCATCGCGTCGAACAACCAGATCAACGCCGACGCCGCGCGCAAGCGCATCGAGCAGATCACGGCCGACGTCGAGCCGGGCCGCATCTACGAAGGCAAGGTCGTCAAGCTGATGGACTTCGGCGCTTTCGTGACCATCCTGCCGGGCCGCGACGGTCTGGTGCATGTGTCGCAGATCAGCAACGAGCGCGTCGAGAAAGTCGGCGACAAGCTCAAGGAAGGCGATCTGGTGCGCGTCAAGGTGCTCGAAGTCGACAAGCAGGGCCGCATCCGCCTGTCGATCAAGGCGGTGTTCGAAGACGAACAGGCGGCGACCGCCTGATCGGATTCGACGCGACGCTTGAGTCGCGGCAAAGTTGAAGACAACGGGTCCTGCGGGGCCCGTTGTTGTTTTTGGGGTGTGCGGGCCTGCCCGCTGCTGGCCGGCCGTCAACTTGCCGTAAGCTGATCCTCTGATTTTCGGCAGGACAATCGCCAGTGAGCGCGGTCATCCGCTTGGCCAGTTACGACGACATCATCGCGCTGCCGGAGCACATCACCGGCGAGATCATCGACGGCGAGTTGCACACGCAGCCGCGGCCGACGTCGCGACATTCGCGAGTCGAAACAGGACTGGGTCGCGATCTCTCAGGGCCTTTCGATCTTGGCCGTGGGGGCCGGGGTGGCTGGGTCATCCTCTCCGAACCCGGAACTCCACCTCGGCCCGCACGTACTGGTGCCCGACCTCGCCGGCTGGCGCCGCGAACGCTTGCCGCTGATTCCCGGACGGGCACATCGACGTCGTTCCCGACTGGATCTGCGAGATCCTGTCTCCCGGCACCGCGCGCAAGGACCGCGCGCGCAAGCTTCCGCTCTACGGCAAGCTCGGCGTGGCCCACGCCTGGCTGGTCGATCCTGCCGCCAAGACCATCGAGGTCCTGCGCTTCGCCGACAGTCATTGGATATTGCTCGGTACCTTCGGCGACGACGACTCGATGCGCGCCGAGCCTTTCGATGCGGTCGCGATCGATCTGGCGCCGTTGTGGGCGTGGTAGCAGGATCTTGCCGCGGGCGGATTCCCTTTACTGCATCGCCGCGATGCCGAGCTGGGGCTCGACGTTCCCAGATCCCGGCGGCAGCGCTCACTGGAACGGCGAGCCCCAGCTCGGCGCTTTGACGTGGTCACTGCATCGCCGTAGGGTACGGCTCTGTGCAAGTCCAGACCGGGAGATCCCATGTCCACCCTGATCCGCGGCGGTACCGTCGTCGACTCCGAAACCAGTTACCGCGCCGACGTGCTGCTCGCCGATGGCAAGATCGCCGCAATCGGCGAGGGTCTCGAGGCACCCGCGGGCGCGCAGATCGTCGATGCCGGCGGTCGGCTGGTGATGCCCGGCGGCATCGATCCGCACACGCACATGCAGCTGCCGTTCATGGGCACCGTGGCCAGCGACGATTTCTACACCGGCACCGCGGCGGGTCTGGCTGGCGGCACCACCAGCATCATCGATTTCGTCATCCCCAATCCGCAGCAGTCGCTGATGGAGGCCTACCAGACCTGGCGCGGCTGGGCGGAAAAGGCGGCGGCGGACTACGGTTTCCATGTCGCCATCACCTGGTGGGACGACAGCGTGCGGCGCGACATGGGCACGCTGGTGCACGAACACGGCGTGAACAGCTTCAAGCACTTCATGGCCTACAAGAACGCCATCATGTGCGACGACGAGGCGCTGGTGTCGAGCTTCACCCGCTGCATGGAACTCGGCGCGCTGCCGACCGTGCACGCGGAGAACGGCGAACTGGTGTTCCGCCTGCAGAAGCAACTGCTGGCGCGGGATCACCGGGCCGGCGGGCCATCCGCTGTCGCGTCCGCCGGCGGTCGAAGGCGAAGCCGCCAACCGCGCGATCCGCATCGCCGAGGTCCTCGGCACGCCGGTCTATGTCGTACATGTTTCCGCCGAGCAGTCGCTGCAGGCGATCGCCCGCGCGCGTGGCGAGGGCCAGCGAGTATTCGGCGAAGTTCTGGCCGGACATCTGCTGATCGACGATTCGGTTTACACCAACCCCGATTTCACCTTTGCGGCCGGCCATGTGATGAGCCCGCCGTTCCGGCCGAAGCACCATCAGGATGCGCTGTGGGCTGGGCTGCAGGCCGGGCATCTGCACACGACCGCGACCGACCATTGCTGCTTCTGCGCGCCGCAAAAAGCCGCCGGCAAGGACGATTTCACCAAGATTCCGAATGGCTGCGCCGGTGTCGAGGACCGCATGTCGCTGCTCTGGCACTACGGCGTCGGCACCGGTCGGCTGACGCCGAGCGAGTTCGTGCGCGTGACCTCGACCAACGCCGCGCAGATCTTCGGCCTGTATCCGCGCAAGGGCGCGGTGCGCGTCGGTGCCGATGCGGATCTGGTGATCTGGGATGCGCAGGCCAGCCGCACCATTTCGGCTGCGACTCACCACCAGAACATCGATTTCAACGTGTTCGAAGGGCGCACGGTAACCGGCATGGCCACGCACACCTTCACGCGCGGCAAGCTGGCCTGGGTCGACGGCGATCTGCGCGCGGTGCGCGGCAGCGGGCGCTACCTGCACCGCGCCACCCACGCGCCGTATTTCGAGGCGAATGCGCGGCGGCAGGAGCGCCGGTGAATCGCTGCGCGGGTTTGTACAAAGGTACGCTGCCCGCGCATGGAAGGCACGGTTTTAGGCCGCGTGATTCCTGCGTTCCGCTGTACTAAGTCAGCGAACCCGCCAACGGCGGTGAGTCTCTGCGCAGGCCCTCCCGACCAACCTGACCTTCATGCTGCGCTCGGCGCCTGCGCCTACGCCGCCTCGTCCCGATACTCGTCCGGCGACGGGCAGATGCACACCAGGTTGCGATCGCCAAAGACGTTGTCGACGCGACCAACCGGACTCCAGTACTTGTCCATGCGATCGACGCCGGTCGGGAATACGCCTTCCTCGCGCGAGTACGGCCGGGTCCACTCGTCCACCAGGTCATGCACCGTATGCGGCGCATGGCGCAGCGGCGACTGTTCGATCGGGTACTTGCCGGCTTCCACCGCGGCGATCTCGTGGCGGATGGCGATCATGGCGTCGCAGAAGCGGTCCAGTTCGACCTTGGCCTCCGATTCGGTCGGCTCGATCATCAGCGTGCCCGGCACCGGGAAGCTCATCGTCGGCGCGTGGAATCCGTAGTCGACCAGACGCTTGGCGATGTCGTCGACGCTGACGCCGCAACGATCCTTGAGCGGACGCGGGTCGACGATGCACTCGTGGGCGACGCGGCCGTTGTCGTTCTTGTACAGCACCGGGAAGTGCGGATCGAGGCGCGCCGCGATGTAGTTGGCGTTGAGGATCGCGACTTCGGTGGCGCGGGTCAGGCCGGGGCCGCCCATCATCAGGATGTAGGCGTAACTGATCGGCAGGATCGACGCCGAGCCGTACGGCGCCGCCGACACCGGTCCAACCGGGGCCTTGCCGCCATCGAGCACTGGATGACCGGGCAGGTAAGGCGCCAGATGTGCCTTGACGCCGATCGGCCCCATGCCCGGGCCGCCGCCGCCGTGCGGGATGCAGAAGGTCTTGTGCAGGTTCAGGTGACTGACGTCGGCGCCATAGTCGCCCGGGCGCGACAGGCCGACCTGTGCGTTCAGGTTGGCGCCGTCGAGGTACACCTGGCCGCCGTGTTGGTGGACGATCTGGCAGATCTCGCGGATCGATTCCTCGAACACGCCGTGGGTGGACGGGTAGGTGACCATCAGCGCGGCGAGGTTCGCGCTGTGCTTTTCGGCCTTGGCCTTGAGGTCGGCGACATCGACATTGCCGGCGGCATCGCAATTCACCACGATGACGTCCATGCCGACCATGTGCGCCGAGGCCGGATTGGTGCCGTGCGCGCTGGACGGGATCAGGCAGACCTTGCGATGACCCTCGCCGCGCGCATGGTGGTAGCCGCGGATCGCCAGCAGGCCGGCGTACTCGCCCTGCGCGCCGGAATTGGGCTGCAGCGACACCGCGTCGTAGCCGGTGATCGCGCACAGCCAGGACTTCAGGTCCTCGAACATCTCGCTGTAGCCATGCGCCTGGTCGGCGGGGGCGAACGGATGCAGCGCGCCGAACTCGGGCCAGGTGATCGGGATCATCTCGGCGGTGGCGTTGAGCTTCATCGTGCACGAGCCGAGCGGAATCATCGCGCGGTCGAGCGCCAGATCACGGTCCGACAGCTTGCGCATGTAGCGCAGCAATTCGGTTTCCGAGCGATAGCGCGAGAAAATCGGGTGAGTCAGGCAGGAACCCTTGCGCTGCAGGTCTCCGGAATCGCAGGCGATGCCGCTCTCGAACTCGGCGTATTCAAGCTTGCCGCCAAAGATCTCCCAAACCTGCTCGACGATGGCCGACGTCGTGGTCTCGTCCACGTTGATGCTCAACTGGCCATGGTCGAGCACGCGCAGGTTGATGCCCGCCGCAAGGGCATGCTCGTAGATGTCCTTCTGCTGCGCGCCGGCATTCACCGTGACGCAATCGAAGTAGCTGGCCGAATGCGGCTCGAAACCGAGCTTGGCCAGGCCCTTGGCCAGCGTCGCCGCGCGCCGGTGCACGCGCTCGCCGATCGCGCGCAGGCCTTCCGGGCCGTGGTACACCGCGTACATCGAGGCGATCACCGCCAGCAGCACCTGCGCCGTGCAGATGTTCGAGGTGGCTTTTCTCGCGGCGGATATGCTGCTCGCGCGTCTGCAGCGCGAGGCGGAAGGCAGGCTTGCCGCGGCTGTCCACCGACACGCCGATCAACCGCCCCGGCATCGAGCGCTTGAGGTCGTCGCGCACCGCCATGTAGGCCGCGTGCGGACCACCGTAGCCCATCGGCACGCCGAAGCGCTGGGTTGAACCGATCGCCATGTCGGCGCCGAGTTCTCCTGGCGGCGTCAGCAGGGTCAGCGCCAGCGGATCGGCTGCGACGATGGCGATGGCACCGGCGGCTTTCAGCGACTTGATGGCGGCGCGGAAATCACGCACCGCACCGAGGCTGCCCGGATACTGGAACAGCGCGCCGAACACCAGGGTTGGGTCGAGATCGCGCTCGGGATCGCCGACGACGATGGTCCAGCCCAGCGGTTCGGCGCGCGTGCGCAGCAGCGCGATCGTCTGCGGATGGCAGTCGGCATCGACAAAGAAGGCATTGAGCTTGGTCTTGACGCTGCGCTGGGCCACCGCCATCGCTTCGGCCGCCGCGGTGGCCTCGTCGAGCAGCGAGGCATTGGCGACGTCAAGGCCGGTCAGTTCGCAGATCATGGTCTGGAAGTTGAGCAGTGCTTCCAGGCGACCCTGGCTGATCTCCGGCTGGTACGGCGTGTACGCGGTGTACCAGGCCGGGTTCTCCAGGATGTTGCGCTGGATGACCAGCGGCAAGTGGGTGCCGTGGTAGCCCTGACCGATCAGCGAGGTCATCACCCGATTGCGGCTGGCGATCGCGCGCATGCGGTCGAGGGCTTCGGTTTCTGACAGCGCCGGGCCGACGTCCAGTGGCTGTGCCTGACGGATCGAAGCGGGCAGAGTCTGCGCCATCAGTTGTTCCAGCGATTCGGCGCCGATGGCACGCAACATCTCTGCGGTCTCGTGCGGCGACGGGCCGATATGACGATGCTGGAACTCGGATGCGAGGTGCGGCTGACGCAGGTAGACCGGGGCGCTCATGGCAAGACTCCGAAGACGGGCAGGGCAGCAAAACGCGGGCAAGCGTTCTGGTTTTGCCCCATCTGTCTGCTTTGCCTGAGAGCGTAACCCCTTCGGCGGACCGGCCCTGCGGGGCGAGCCTCTTTCCAGATGATGAACGACGCCGCGCGGTCCTTTGGCCTGAGAGATTCCGGGGCGGTTGCTCCTTCGGCGCCGGACGAATCCGGGCTCTCCCACGCGGCGGCGCAAGACTACCATGGGCGGCCAGGGGTCTGACTTGAGGTGGCGCAAGATTGGGGTGAACAGCGTGGCTTGCAGGCCACTCAGGCCGTGCGTTTGTGCCCAGGGGACACTTCGCAAAGAGCCGAAGCAGAAGCGTTCAGAGAAGTCCGGACTCACCAAAGGACCTTTCGGCGTGGGTTCGGACTGGCCCGATACCGCCTGCAGTTGCTGTCGCCGATGTCGTCGCTGGTGATCTGCCGGCACCCCGATCCCATTAAACTGACGATTCCAACCGCCCAGCGACCCGCGCATGTCGATCACGTATCGCCTGATGCTCCTTGCCCTGTTGCTGCCGATCTTGCTCGCAGCCTGTGCGCCGACGCCCACCCGCCGGCACACGGTCGGCCCCAGCGTACACGTGCTCGCGCCGCTGGCGATGCCCGGCCTGGAGCGGACGCGCACCGTGCGCATCTATTTGCCGCCCAGCTACGCGACAGC
Organism: Rhodanobacteraceae bacterium; assembly: GCA_016717705.1. GTDB lineage: Bacteria > Pseudomonadota > Gammaproteobacteria > Xanthomonadales > SZUA-5 > JADKFD01. Next base: position 15,412 of record JADKFD010000056.1, read on the forward strand.
TGCAGACCGTCGCTACCCGGTGATCTACATGCACGACGGCCAGAACCTGTTCGACGACGCCACGGCCTTTGCCGGCGAATGGGGCGTCGACGAGTCGATGGACAAGCTGGCGCAGATTTGCGCCTTCGAGGCGATCGTTGTCGGCATCGACAACGGCGGCGAGAAGCGGATGACCGAGCTGAACGCCTGGCCCAACGAGCGCTTCGGTGCGCCAGAGGGCGAGCAGTACCTCGGCTTCGTCGTCGATGTCGTCAAACCCTACATCGATCTGCATTACTGGACCGAACCGGGCCCGGCCAACACCGCGATCATCGGCAGTTCGATGGGTGGACTCGCCTCGCACCACGCCCTCCACACGCGCCCCGACGTGTTCGGCCTGGCCGGCGTGCTGTCGCCGGCGTACTGGGTGGCGCCGCCGATCTTCGACGAGGTGTCCGCGAAGACCTTGCCCGCTGTCGCGCGCGTTTACCTGTACGCAGGTGGCAAGGAGGGCGCGGAAATGACCACCGACGCCCGCCGCATGCATGAATTGCTGGCGAAAACCACCGCGCCCGACCATTTGTTGCTGCATATCGTCGAGGCTGCCGAACACAACGAAGCCGCCTGGCGCGCCGAGTTTCCGGCGGTTGTCGTCTGGTTGTTTGGCCTGAAGACCATCGGCCCGCAACGCGCTGAGTAGAGCGGCTCCGGCCTACAATCGCCCGATCCGTTGTGTTTGGAGAGCGTGGCCATGAGTGAGCAGATCGGTCCTGCTTACCGCATCGAAAAGGACAGCATGGGCGAACTGCGTGTGCCCGCTGACGCGCTGTGGGGCGCGCAGACGCAGCGTGCGATCGACAACTTCCCAATTTCCGGTGCACCGATGCCGCGCGGATTCATCCGCGCGCTCGGGCTGGTCAAGGCGGCCGCCGCCAGCGTCAATGCGCGCCTCGGCCACCTCGACGCCGGGCGCGCACAGCCATCCACGATGCTGCGCTGGACGTCGCCCGCGGCGCTCACGACGGCGAGTTTCCGATCGACGTGTTCCAGACCGGTTCCGGCACGTCCAGCAACATGAATGCCAACGAGGTGATCGCCCATCTGGCCTCGCGGACGATTGGTGCGTTGGTCCACCCCAACGACCACGTCAACGCCAGCCAGTCCTCCAACGATGTGATCCCGAGCGCAATCCAGGTTGGCGCAGTGCTGTTGTGTGAAGAGGCCTTGCTGCCCGGCCTCGACCGCCTGATCGAAGCCATCGACAGCCGCGCGGGAGAACTGGCAGACGTCGCCAAGACCGGGCGCACGCATCTGATGGACGCGATGCCGCTGACGCTTGGGCAGGAACTTGGCTGCTGGGCGGCGCAGCTGCGCAGCGCGCACGACCGCATCATCGATACGCTGGAGCGCGTGCGTCGGCTGCCGATCGGTGGCACCGCGATCGGCACCGGGATCAATGCCGATCCGGCGTTCGCCGGCGAGATGTGCGCCGAACTGACGGCGCTGACCGGCGTCGAGTTCGAATCGGCGGCGAATCTGTTCGAGGGCATCGCCGCCAAGGATGAATGCGTCGAGCTGTCCGGGCAGCTGAAGACGCTCGCCTGTGCGCTGATGAAGATCGCCAACGACCTGCGCTGGATGAACTCGGGGCCGCTGGCGGGTCTGGGCGAGATCGAACTGACCGCGCTGCAACCGGGCAGCTCGATCATGCCCGGAAAAGTGAATCCAGTAGTGCCGGAAGCGGTGTGCATGGTCGCCGCCCAGGTGATCGGCAACGATGCGGCAATCACCATCGCCGGGCAGTCGGGCAATTTCCAGTTGAACGTCATGCTGCCGCTGATCGCACGCAACCTCCTGGAGAGCATCAGCCTGCTGGCCAATGTCGTGCCTTTGTTGGCCGAACGCTGCATCGATGGTTTCCGGGTGCGCCGTGGGCACATCGACGAGGCACTGGCGCGCAATCCGATCCTGGTGACCGCGCTGAATTCGGTGATCGGATATGAACTTGGCGCTGCGACGGCCAAGCGCGCATACGCGCAAGGCCGGCCGATCCTGGATGTGGCGATCGAGATGACCGGATTGCCCGAAGCGCGCTTGCGCGAGTTGCTGGATCCACTGGCGCTGACGCAGGGTGGGATTCGCGGTGGAGTCGGTGGTGGCGGTTGATTGGTAGGTTGGGCACCGCTCCACCGTGCCCAACATGAACCGTCGCGATCCGCCCAATCGTACGGTTGGGCAGAGCATCATCGGGCCCAACATTGAGTCCTGCCGGCGTTGGGCACGATGGAGCTGTGCCCAACCTACGTGCCGCGCGGCCAACCTAAGCTACGAGGGTCGATTCAATTCGCGCGGCCGTTGATCCAGGGTTCACCTAATTGGTACTATTTTAGTCCCGTATCGATCCTCCGAGCTCCCCACGATGTTCCGCCTGTCCAAACTCGCCGATTACGCCACTGTGCTGATGGCCAGCCTGTCGCAGGACGAAGGCGGGATGCTCAGCGCGCAGGCGCTGGCCGAGCGCACGCGGCTGGAAGGTCCGACGGTGTCCAAATTGTTGAAGCAGCTGGCCCAGGCCGATCTGGTGGTGTCCACTCGTGGTGCTTCGGGCGGTTATCGACTGTCGCGAGCGGCGGTGGAGATCACCATTGCCGACATCATCGCCGCGATCGAGGGACCACTCGGCATGACCGAGTGCAGCATCCACTCCGGGCTGTGCGGTCGTGAGAACTACTGCAGTGTGTCGGGCAACCTGCGCAAGATCAGCGCCGCCGTCGAAAGCGCGCTACGCGCCGTCACCCTGGTCGACATGGCGGCCCCGCCGCGCCAATGGCAGCCGCGCGTCAGCGTCGAGCGTCTGAGCGCCGAGGTCTGAGCGCCTCGACCAAACTGACGATTCAAGAATCAGTCCGCAAAGGACGCAAAGGACGCAAAGAAGGCAAATGCAAAGCCAGAATGATCAATCCAGAGCTCTTCTCTTTGCGTCCTTCGCGTCCCTTTGCGGACAAACAACCTTATCAGCCGCCAAACAGCGACCAGCCATGAACAACATCGAAACCATCGAAGCCCCTGTGAGCCCCGGCATGGCCGCGGTCGACGAGGCCGTGCGCAAGTCCTATGAGCACGGCTTCATCACCGATATCGAAACCGAGGTGATGCCGCCGGGCTTGAGCGAAGAGGTGGTGCGCAGGATTTCGGCGAAGAAGGACGAGCCGGAGTGGATGACCGAGTGGCGCCTCGCCGCCTATCGCCACTGGCTGACGATGACGCCGCCGGAATGGGCGCGGCTGAAGATCGCGCCGATCGACTTCCAGGCGATCAGTTATTTCGCGGCGCCGAAGAAGAACCAGCCCAAGTCGCTGGATGAGGTCGATCCCAAGCTGCTGGCGACCTTCGACAAGCTCGGCGTGCCGCTGCATGAGCGTGCGCGCCTGGCTGGCGTGGCGGTGGATGCGGTGTTCGACTCGGTCTCGGTGGGCACCACGTTCAAGAAGGAACTGAACGCGGCGGGCGTGATCTTCTGCTCGTTCTCCGAAGCCGTGCGCGAGCATCCGGAACTGATCAAGCAGTATCTGGGCTCGGTGGTACCGGTTGGCGACAACTACTTCGCCGCGCTGAATTCGGCGGTGTTTTCCGACGGCAGCTTCGTGTTCGTGCCCAAGGGCGTGCGCTGCCCGATGGAGCTCAGCACCTATTTCCGCATCAATGCACGCGACACCGGGCAGTTCGAGCGCACGCTGATCATCGTCGAGGACGGCGCGCAGGTCAGTTATCTGGAAGGCTGCACCGCGCCGATGCGCGACGAAAACCAGTTGCACGCGGCGGTGGTCGAACTGGTCGCGCTGACGACGGCAAGATCAAGTATTCGACCGTGCAGAACTGGTATCCGGGCGACGAGAACGGCGTCGGCGGCATCTACAACTTCGTGACCAAGCGCGGCGCCTGCCGCGGCGCGCGCAGCAAGATCAGCTGGACCCAGGTCGAGACCGGCTCGGCGATCACCTGGAAGTATCCGAGCTGCGTGCTGCGCGGCGACGATTCGGTCGGCGAGTTCTATTCGGTGGCGCTGACCAACCATCGCCAGCAGGCCGACACCGGCACCAAGATGATCCACCTCGGTGCGCGCACCAAGAGCAAGATCATCAGCAAGGGCATCTCTGCCGGACGCGGGCAGAACAGCTATCGCGGCCTGGTCAAAGTCGAAAAGAACGCGGACGGCGCGCGCAATTTCACCCAGTGCGATTCCCTGCTGATCGGCGATCGCTGCGGTGTGCACACCTTCCCGTACATCGAGGTCAAGCACCCCGGCGCGATCGTCGAGCACGAGGCGACCACCAGCAAGATCTCCGACGACCAGCTGTTCTACTGCCTGTCGCGCGGCATCAGTGCCGAAGACGCGGTGTCGATGATCGTCAATGGCTTCTGCAAGCAGGTGTTCAAGGAACTGCCGATGGAGTTCGCGGTGGAGGCCAAGAAGCTGCTGGAAGTGAGCCTCGAGGGAGCGGTGGGCTAGCGGGCTCTGGTAGGCCGGTGTGCCGCGCAGCGGCTCACCGGCATGTTGGCACGATAGAAAGGCGCCGGTGAACGCGGTGAAGCCGCGTACACCGGCCTACGAAAGCGGAATACGGAATTCGAAACGATGCTTGAAATCACCAATCTGCACGCCCGCGTCGCCGGCAAGGCGATCCTGAAAGGCCTGAACCTGTCGGTGAAGGCCGGCGAGGTGCACGCGATCATGGGTCCGAATGGGGCCGGCAAGTCGACGCTCGGCAATGTACTCGCGGGCCGCGAGGGCTACGAGGTCACCGATGGCACTGTCACCTACATGGGCGAGGACCTGCTGGCACTGCCGGCCGAGGAACGCGCCGCCAAGGGCGTGTTCCTGGCGTTCCAGTACCCGGTCGAAATTCCCGGCGTCAACAACACCTATTTCCTCAAGGCGGCGCTGAATGCGCAGCGCAAGTACCGCGGCGAGCCGGAACTGGATTCGATGCAGTTCCTGAAGCTGACGCGCGAGAAGCTCAAGGTGCTGTCGATTTCCGACGAGTTGATGCACCGCGCGGTCAACGAAGGCTTCTCCGGCGGCGAGAAGAAGCGCAACGAGATCTTCCAGATGGCGATGCTGGAGCCACGCCTCGGGATTCTCGACGAGACCGATTCGGGGCTGGACATCGACGCGCTGAAGACGGTGGCCGAGGGCGTCAACCGGCTGCGATCGCCCGAGCGCGGTTTCATCGTGATCACGCATTACCAGCGCCTGCTCGACTACATCGTGCCGGACTTCGTGCATGTGCTGGCCGATGGCCGGATCGTCGAAAGCGGCGACCAGTCGCTGGCGCTGGAACTGGAAGAACACGGCTATTCGTGGATCAAGGAACGCAAGCTCGGAGCGGCGGCATGAGTGCAGGCCTGGCCGAGCGCCTGCTGGCGAGCTTGCCGGCTGCAGCGGACGACAACGCGCGTGCTGCGCGGGCCGCATTCCTTGCCGCAGGTCTGCCCGACCGCAAAGTGGAATCCTGGCGCTACAGCGCGCTGGCTGGACTGGCGACGCTGGATGCGTCGGCGGGGGCTGTCGCTGCAATGGCTTTGCCGGAGCTGGGCGGGGTCGAGTGGGACGCTGGCCGAACTGCGGGCGGCGGTATTCCTTGGCTGCGAGCGTGCCCGCAGGCCTGGCGCTCGCGGTGGAGCGGGCTCCGCCCGCGAGCCTTTGCCGGCAGACGCAGGAAGTGCTCGCGGGACCAGCCCGCTCCCACAGAAAGCGGCGCAGGCGCAGGCCTTCCGCTGGCTCGCCGTCGCGGGCGTCGACGATGTTCTGGCGATTCGATGTCACCGCGACGGTGGATGGAATCTGGCGTCTGGCCCTTCAGCATGACGCGCTGGGTTTCGCGCAATCGTGCGCCCAGGTCCGGGTCCGCTCCGGGGCCGCGATCACACTGGTCGAGCACGTATTTGGCGGGGATGACGCCAGCGGCCTGTCGAACCGATTGCTCGACATCGAACTTGAACCGGGGGCGTCGCTGACCCTGGTCCGCGTGCAGGAATCCGGCGCAAAAGCGCATTCGATCCAGCGCACCACCGCGCGCATCGCACCCGGCGCGCCTGGAGCTGGTGTCGCTGGAACTCGGCGGGATTGTGGTCGCGGCACGAACTGGCGATTGATCTGGTTGGCGCGCGGGCCAACGCCAAAATCACCGGCCTGGTCGCCCTGCAAGGCCGCCAGCACCACGACACCCAGTTGTCTCTGACGCACGCAGCCGGCGCCGCAAGCTCGCGCACGCTGTGGAAGGCGATCGCCAACGCGCGTTCGCGCTCGGTATTCAACGGCCTGATCACGGTTGCCCCAGGCGCCGACCAGACCGAGGCGCACCTGAAAACGTCGAACTTGCTGCTGTCGCCGCACGCCGAGATCGATACCAAGCCGGAACTGGTGATCGAGGCCGACGAAGTGGTCTGCTCGCACGGCGCCACGGTCGGTCAGCTCGATGACAAGGCCTTGTTTTACCTGCGTTCGCGCGGCATTCCCGAGGTGCAGGCGCGGCAGATGCTGACACTGGCATTCGGTGGCGAGGTGCTGTCTGCGGTCGCCGACGCCACCCTGCGCCGCGCGCTCAGCGAGCGCGTCGATGCGCACATGCCGACATACGTTGGGCAGAGTCATCCGGCCGAACATTGCCAAACGCAGGTTGGCGCAGCGCGCATCCCGCGCCAACATCGCAAACATCCCAGCTGCCTGTCTGGGCGGGGTGAAGCTCTGCCCAACCTACCAGAGCCACCATGACCATCGCCGATATTCGCCGCCAGTTCCCGATCCTGGAGCGCCAGATCCACGGCAAGCCGCTGATCTATTTCGACAGCGCGAACACCGCGCAGAAGCCGCTCGCGGTGATCGACGCGGTCGACGATTTCTACCGCCGCCACAACGCCAACGTCGCCCGCGCGGTGCACACGCTGAGCGAGGAGGCGACCACGCTGTACGAGGCCGCGCGCGAGCGCATCGCGGCTTTCATCGGCGCCGGCGCGGCGCGTGAGGTGGTACTGACCAGCGGCACCACGATGTCGATCAATCTGGTGGCGCTCGGCTTTCTGCGCGGCCGGATCAAGGCCGGCGACGAGATCGTCGTCAGTCAAATGGAACACCACGCCAACATCGTGCCCTGGCAGTTGCTGTGCGCGCAGACTGGCGCCATCTTGCGGGTGGCACCGATCCTTGATGATGGTTCGCTCGATGTCGACGGCTTGCTGACGCTGCTCAACGAACACACGCGACTGGTCGGGCTGACCCACGTGTCGAATGTACTCGGCACGATCAATCCAATCGCGCGCATCGCAGTCCAGACGCGCAGCCGCGGCATTCCACTGCTGGTCGATGGCTCCCAGGCGGTGCCGCATTTTCCGGTGAATGTGGTCGAACTCGGCTGCGATTTCTACGTGTTCACCGGGCACAAGCTGTTCGGTCCGACCGGAACCGGCGCTCTGTGGGGGCGCTACGAGTTGCTCGAGTCGATGCAGCCGGTGATCGGCGGCGGCGAGATGATCGAGTCGGTCAGCTTCGACGGCACCGTCTATGCGCCGCCTCCGCGGCGTTTCGAGGCCGGCACACCGAACATCGCCGGCTTTGTCGGGCTCGCAGCGGCAATCGCATGGCTGCAGACACAGGATCAGATCGCGCTGCGCGCGCACGAGGATGCCCTCGGCGAGCGCCTGCGCGCGGGTCTGTCCAGTGTTCCCGGGCTGCGTTTCATCGGCAGCGCAAGCGACCGCGTGCCGGTGGTCAGCTTCACCATCGAGCACGCTCACGCCACCGATCTGGCCGTGCTGCTGGATCTCGAAGGCATCGCCGTGCGTTCCGGCCAGCATTGCGCGCATCCCTTGCTGCAACGCTTCGGGGTCGGCGCCACCGCGCGCGCGTCGCTGGCTTTCTACAACACCAGCGATGAGGTCGACCGCTTCCTGGTCGCGCTCGACAAGGTGCGCGGAATGCTGGCCGCTGCGCGGAACGCGGGCCTGATTGGCGAGATGGGGAGGCCTCATGACGGCGAGCGGCCCTTGGGCTCCTCGGGTCCGCGTCCCGCGCTCCGGGGGAAAAGCTGTTTGGTCGCTCCGCGCGCCTCTGCTAAGCTTCGCGGTTCCTTTTTCGATCCTGGATGTCCGTCCATGCGCAAGCCTGCTGTGAATATCGCGGTCCAGGCCGCGCGCCGGGCTGGGACAATCATCCAGCGCAGCATCCATCGTGCCGATGCCATCGCGGTGACCGAAAAGAGTCAGTACGACTTCGTGACCGACGCCGACAAGCTGGCCGAGCAGGAGATCATCCGCGAGATCAGGAAGGCCTATCCGGAGCATGCGATCTGGGGCGAGGAATCGGGCCGCATCGGCAATTCGCGCTATGTCTGGGTGATCGACCCGATCGATGGCACCAGCAATTTCATGCGCGGCAATCCGCATTGCTCGGTGTCGATCGCGATGATGGAAGATGGCGTGATCCAGCACGGCGTGGTCTATGACCCGATGCGCGATGAGATTTTCTACGCCAGCAAGGGTGCCGGCGCCTACCTCAACGACCGTCGTATCCGCGTCAGCCCGCGGCTGGGCTTGCCGGGTGCCTTGATTGCAACGGGCTTTCCGTTCCGCCAGCGCGCGCGCTTCGCCACGCAGATGCGGATCGTCAAGTCCCTGCTGGAAGATGCCGAAGATCTGCGCCGCACCGGTTCGGCTGCGCTGGACCTGGCCTATGTCGCTTGCGGCCGGCTGGATGGTTACTTCGAGTACGGACTGATGCCGTGGGACATGGCCGCCGGCGCGCTCTTGGTGCGCGAGGCGGGTGGCGTGGTGCTCGATTTCGACGGCGGCGAGACCTGGTTCGATCACGGCAATCTGCTCGCCGGCAATATCAAGGTGGCCGCCGCAATGGTCGCGCGGATCAAACCGCTGGCGGGCAAGCGCAAGGTGGCGGCCGGACCCGACGAGGCGGCCTGATCGTTGCGTTCGTCGGGCGAGGTTTTGGAGCGGCCACGCCGCGCGGTTGCCGGGTTCGAGCGCGCCGGTGCGCCGCAAGGTGTCCGCGCGCGTACGACCGGGGCGCTGACGGCATCGAGGACGCGCGTACCCGGCCTACACGAGGGGTTCTGCGCTCGGCCCTACAGACAACAGGCGGCGCCAACGCGCTGGCTTACTTCAACGGCGCGGTTTGTGCATCGCCAGTATCTGGTTCCGTCGGGCGCGGATCGACCCGTTCGCGCACGCTCCAGCCGGCCTGGGAAAAGGCATCCAGCGCCTGCGGCGACAGAATTCCGGTGACCAGCAGCAGGTTATGGCGACCGATCAGATCGTCGCGCCAGGCAAAATCGGCAATCTCCTCGGTCCAGTGCAGGTAGTCGACCGGCAGTGCAATGACATGGCTGCCGTCGGTACGGACCAGCGCTGGTGAGGCACCGATGACTGCTGCAGTGGCGCCCGCGGCATCCCGGCGTTCGGCGCCCAGCAGTATTCGCAGCGCATCGATCAGAAAGCGTGCGTGCACCTCGCGCTCGGCCGCCAGCGCCAACTCGAACAGCTGCGTGCGTGCCGAAGCGAACAGTGGCAGGCGCAGCAACTCGATGAATTCGGTCTGCTGGGTCAGCGTGAATGCCTTGTTGCGGCGGACGAAATGCCGCGCAGGCTCGCCGACAATCCCCAATTCTTCGAGTACCAGCAGATTGCGCCGCTTGAGATCCTCCGGCGGCAACTCCCACACCAGTTCATAGGCGTCCTTGGCATAGCCGATCGCCTGTCCGGCCACGCCACCGATCAATCCCAGCCCGAAACTGGTCAGCTTGGAACCCGACCATGCCACCCAGGCCAGTCGATCCAGGCGTTCGTCGAGCAGTGGGTTGGTGCTGTAGGGGTCCGCGCCGACATGTCGCGCAATTTCCCGGCGCGCCTTGTTGTAGCCGATGTAGCGCAGGGCTGCGGAGGTGGCGACCTTCTGCGCGCGAGGGCCGAGCTCCGAACCGCCTGCGTCGGTGTCGGCCTTCGCGTCCTCATCATCATCGGCCATGGCCTTGCGTGCCGCGTCGTTGAGATCGAGCGCCAGGTCCCGCAAATTGAGGAAGGTGCGCACCAGGTAGCGTCCGACGCCGGCCGGCAGCCCGGAAACGGTGTCGACCGGATCGCCGGCGACCTGACGCATGGCGACCAGCGGGCGCTCGGCGGTGCGCTTCATCGCCGCAGCGAACACTTCCGAGGAACTGATGCGGTCGAGCGCACGCACGGCGCCAAGTTCACGCACACGCAGGCGCAGGACTTCGGCGCCGTCGGCGGTCAGGCCACCGACGTTGCTGCGCAATTCGAACTGGCCGAAGTAATCCACCACCTGTACCTGGTCGGCAATCCGGTAGCCGGGTCCGGTGAGCGGCAGATCGTGCAGCAGTTCACCGGTGGGCAGGTGCGGCGGCGCTTCGAAGGGGCCGTCAAGGTCCGCCGCCGAACTTGCCGAAACGGAAGCAGCCACAGCCGAGAGCGTCGGTGTCCGCGGCATCGCCATCGACCCTTCTTCGACCGGCGTTGGTCGGCGCACGTCGACGCTGACGCCGGGCGTGCAGGCGCACAGCGTCAGGCAGAGCAGGGCGTGGGCGAACCGTGGGGTCATTGGCGGACAATAGCGGTCGCGACTGGAGTGACAACTGAATGCGGGCATGAGCACGCCACGAAGAGCTTGTCACCGCGTGTCCTTGGAGGACCACGATGGCGCACTGGCTCAGGCAAACCAACATCCGCAGCGCCCTCGAGAGGCCGGCAAACTGCGAGCCTTTCCCGATTCCCGATTCCCGATTCCCGATTCCCGATTCCCGATTCCCGATTCCCGATTCCCGCCCCGCCTAAGGATTCGCCACACCGTGCGGCACATGCCCGGTGGGCACGTAACGGCTGGCGCTCTCGGCGTTCTTGCGCTGATCGTCAAAGAAGATATCGGCGCCGAATGCCGCGAGGAACGGGCCCTTGTCGCGGCCGCCGAGGAACAAGGCCTCGTCGATGCGCACGCCCCACTCGCGCAGGGTGAGGATCACGCGCTTGTGCGCTGGCGCCGAGCGAGCGGTGACCAACGCCGTGCGTATCGGCGAACTCTCGGCCGGGAACGCCGCCTGTATGCGGTGCAGGGCCAGAAGAACGTTGCGGAAGGGACCGCCGGACAGCGCTTGATGCGCCAGCGCCCGTTCGCTCTCGTGGAAGCGGTCCAGGCCCTCGTTGTGGCTGACCCGTTCAGCCTCGTCGGAGAACAGCACGGCGTCGCCATCGAAGGCGATACGCAATTCCGGATGGCGACTCGCGCTCGCTTGCGACGGCAGAATGCTGGCCGCGGCATAACCGGCAATCAGCGCCTGGCGCACATCTTCCGCATGCGCCGACAGGAACAGATGCACGCCAAAAGGCTCGACATACTGGAATGGTGGCGCGCCATTGGTGAACGCCGCGCGCACGATCCCCAAGCCATAGTGCTCGATCGAATTGAAGATTCTCAGCCCGGAATTGCCACTGTTGCGGCTGAGCAGGATCACTTCCACCTGGGGGGCGGCCGGACTCGTCTGATTCAGGCGCAGCAGCTTCTGCACCAACGGGAATGCGATTCCCGGTCGCAGTACCTCATCTTCGTTGGCCAACTGGTAGGCCTGGTAGGCATCCAGCCCGTCGCGCTCGAACAATTGATGTTCGGTGGAAAGATCGAACAAGGCGCGCGAGGAAATGGCGACGACGAGACGGTCGGGGGGCATCGCTGATCCGGACTCGGGGTTTGCCATCGTCGGTTCCACTGCGGCGCATGTCGATCTCAAGTCTACGGCTGCCGAGCAGCTTGCAGGCGTGCCAGCAGCGGTGGGGCGCTGCCATCTTGCCAGCGGCTTGGTCGGCGCCGACATCCGGTTGTTGCGGCCAACGGAGCCGATTCCTTGAAGATCAGTGACTTGACGCCAGTGGCTTGGTCCGATTCCGGCGATTGTGACTTGCACGTAGTCATTCCGTCATACAAGTTTCGCGAATCTGCCGCCACTTCATGGCATTCTCGGCGTTGCGCTGGCCACCGGATGATGGCCGCGGCCGGCGCCTCCGCTTCAAGTGCACTCCCCAGCGGATGACCTTCGCAGCCGCGACGGTGGCGACGCCGTCGCGGTTTTTTGTGTGCGATATCGCCTTGCCATTGACGAGCCGAGCCGATTCGGCTGCTTTGCCCTTCGCCGTTGTAGAGCCGAGCTTGCTCGGCTGCTCTGCAAGTTTGCGATTCAACAGCAGCGGAGCAAGCTCCGCTCTACCAGAGCGTGGAGCGACGGGCAGCGGAGCGAGCTCCGCTCTACCAGAGCGTAAGGCGACGGGCGACGGAGCAAGCTCCGCTCTGCAAGCGCTCAGGGCTTCGCTGCGTCGCCGCGCTTCGGACTCACCCACATGGCGATTTCGGCGCTGAAGACGGCCTCGCCGTTGCGATCCTTGACCTGCACGTGGGCGATGCGTTCGGCGCCGCTGCCGATATCGCCGATGGCGTCGAGCGTGGCCTCGGCGCGCATCGGACCGACTGCCTTCTTCAGGTAGCGCACGCTCATCCCCTTGGGAATCCAGCGCAGCGATCGGGTCATGGCAGCATCTGTGGCCAGGCCGCCGACGAATTCGGCGAGATTGCACAGGGCGATCGCATGCACGGTGCCGATGTGGTTTTGCACCCGGCGGCGGTGTGCGATGGTGGCCACGCAACGGCCTGGCTCCAGGGTCTCCAGTCGCGGCGAAATGCTCGAAAAGTAGGGCGCCTGCCAGCAGATCAGGCGCGAGCACAGCCAGCGGCCCGGTGCGCTGCCGCCCCAGCGGCGGAACAGCTTCAGAGCTGCGCTGCCGGCGCCGGGGATTCCCCGGCGCCGGCTGTCCTTGCTTGCCGAACCGGCCATCGGCATGACCTTCAGGCGGCGCTGCGCAGGGCAGGGCGACCGTTTTCGGCGCGGCGCCCGGCGACCAGATCAGCGGTGTCGAAGTCATCGACCGAAATGATCTCGGTGATGGCCACGCGTGTCTTCAGCAGCAGCGCACGTTCGTCTTCGGTGATGACGCCGTATTGCACCGCCTCAGCCAACTGCGCGCCGGCATCGGGCGCTGTCAGCGTGCCGGCCTTGGCGGCCTTGGCCACTTTGCGCTCGATCGGTTCGGCTTCGATGATCGCCGCGAACGCGGCATTCATCTGACCGACTGCGTTGTTGGCAGTGGGCGTGAGATAGCAGAACTCGCCCAGGCGGTCGCGCGCTTCGTTCGGGTACATCAGCAGCGTCGCCACACGTCGGCCCAGGCGATCGCCCGGCGCTGCTTCCAGACGACCGATCGGGAATACCAGCGCGCGCAGCAGCCAGGCGGCCGGGCGGATCGGGAAATTGCGCAGCACGCCGTCGAGCGCGGTCTGCATGCGGAAGGCGCATTCGTGGAAGGCCCAGGCGAGGAACGGACGGTCCAGTTCCGGGCGGCCCTGATCTTCGAAACGCTTGAGCATCGCCGAGCCGATGTAGAGATAGCTCAGCACATCTCCCAGGCGCGCCGACAGGCGTTCCTTCTGCTTCAGCTTGCCGCCGAGCAGCAACATCGAGGTGTCGGCGACCAGCGCCAGCGCGGCGCTGTAGCGCGACAGCTTGCGATAGTAGCGCTGCGTGTAGCGATCGCCGGGTGCGTTGCCGATGCGACTGTGGGTCAGTCCGTAGAGGAAGGCGCGGCAAGCGTTGGAGACGGCGAAACCGGCATGCTGGAACAGGGTGTCGTCGAATTCGCTCAGGCGCTTGTCGCGATCGGCAAGCCCGGCCGCATGCATCAGCTTGAGCACGTACGGGTGGCAGCGCACCGCGCCTTGACCGAAGATGATCATGTTGCGCGTCAGAATGTTGGCGCCTTCGACGGTGATGCCGATCGGCGCGCCTTGCCACTGGCGGCCGAGGTAGTTCTTCGGTCCGAGAATGATGGTCTTGCCGCCGTGCACGTCCATCGCATCCTGGACGATCGTGCGGCCGAGTTCAGTCGCGTGATACTTGGCAATGGCCGACGGCACTGCCGGCTTCTCACCCTGGTCGACCGCGGCGGCGGTCATCCGCGACAGCGCGCTGACGGCATAGCTCAAGCCGCCAATGCGCGCCAATGCTTCCTCGATGCCCTCGAAGCGGCCGATCGACATGCCGAACTGCTTGCGCACCCGCGCGTAGGCGCCGGTGGCCAGCGCCGCCATGCGTACGCTGCCGGTGGCGCTGGAAGGCAGGGAGATCGAACGACCCACACTCAGGCACTCGACCAGCATGCGCCAGCCCTGGCCGGCGTAAGCCTGACCGCCGATCAGGCAGTCGAGCGGCACGAACATCTCCTTGCCGTAGACCGGGCCGTTCTGGAACGGGATGTTCAGCGGCAGATGGCGCCGACCGATCTCCAGGCCCGGCGTGTTGCGCGGAATCAGCACCAGACTGATGCCGATGTCTTCCTTGTCGCCCAGCAGGCGCTCCGGATCGAGCATGCGAAAGGCGATGCCGATCACGGTGGCGACCGGCGCCAGCGTGATGTAGCGCTTTTCGAAGTTCAGCTTGAGGCCGAGCACTTCCTTGCCATCGACGACTTGCTTGCAGACTACGCCGTAGTCAGGGATCGAGGTCGCGTCCGAACCGGCCCAGGGATTGGTCAGACCGAAACAGGGGATCTCGCGGCCGTCGGCGAGTCGCGGCAGATAGTGGTTCTTCTGCTCTTCGGTGCCGTAGTGCAACAGCAACTCGGCCGGGCCGAGCGAGTTGGGCACGGCGACCGTGGAACTGACGGTCGGGCTGATGCTGGACAGCTTCTGCAGTACGGCCGAATGGGCATGTGCGGAGAAGCCGAGGCCACCGTACTGCTTCGGGATGATCATGCCGAAGAAGCGATTGCGCTTGAGGAAGTCCCACAGCTGCGGCGGCAGATCATTGCGCTCGTGGGTGATTTCCCAGTCATTGATCAAACCGCAGACCTCTTCCACCGGGCCGTCGAGAAAGGCCCTCTCTTCTCCGCTCAGCTGCGGTGCCGCTTGCGCCAGGAGCTTGTTCCAGCGCGGGCGGCCGGAGAACAGTTCGCCCTCCCAGCCCACCGTGCCGGCTTCCAGCGCCACGCGCTCGGTATCCGACAACTGCGGCGCGATGCGCTGGTAGATCTCGAGCATCGGTTGACTGAGCAGTTGCATGCGCAGCGGCCGGTAGTTGAGCACCACCGCCACGGCGCCGAACACCACCCAGGTCAGGCCCAGCGTGATCCATGAAGCGCCGCTGTAGAGCGTCGCCAGAACCAGTGCCGCGCTGCTCGCCACGGTCCAGGTCTTGAGCCCGGTGCGGAGGAAACCGCAGGCGAGTCCGACGGCAATCAGGGCCAGCAGGGGAAGGAATCCGGACATCGTCATTCTCCTTGGAACAAAACTCGATCAGTGATCAAAGCGTTGCAAGAACCGGGAGATTTCCCGGGTGAACACATCGTTGCGGTCGCCGACCACCATGTGCGTCGCATCGTCGATGCACACATGTTCGGCGTGGGGAACCAGTTGCATGAATTCGCGGATGGTGTGCTCGGAGACCACATCACTGCGGCCACCGCTCAGCAGCAGCACCGGAATCTCGACTTTCGTGGCGGCGGCCTGCAGCCGCGGGATGTAGCTTTCGGCTTGTGCGGCGACGCGTTCGAGCAAGCGCGGATCCCAATGCCAGCGCCAGCGGCCGTCTGCGTGTGGGCGCAACTGGCTGCGCAGACGCTCCGGATCCTTGCGTTCGCGGTGCGGCAAATAGCGCGCGACCTCGTCGGCGGCGTGCTCCAGGCTGTCGAATCCTTCCGGGTGCTGCGCCATGAAAGACAGAATCTTGCCGACGCCTGCCGTTTCCCAGCGCGGGGTCACGTCGACCAGCACCATGGCGCGGAAAACGCTTGCGACGGACTCGCCTTCAATCAGCAGGCCCAGCAGGCCACCCATCGAGGCACCGATCAGAATCGGTTTTTCGGGCAGCGAGCGGGCAATTGCCGACAGGTCCTCGGCGAAATGCTCCAGTTGGTAGGCCCCATCGGGCGCCCACTGGGAATCACCGTGACCGCGGCCATCGATGGCCAGGCCATGCCAGCCCTCGAGTGCCAACTGGCTGGCGGTGCCGCGCCAGGCATGGCGATTCTGGCCAAATCCATGCGCAAACAGCAGCGGCGGCGCATCCGCTGGACCGTAGTGCTCGATGGCAAGGGACAGATCGCCGCGACCCCGATGCGATTGCACCTGCGGAACGATTGCGGAGCGCGGCGACGACACGATTGGGGACTCCATACGGTCGAGTATGTTGACGCGAGCCCGAGCTGTCAATACGCTTGCGTATGGATGCTTTTCACGTTTCTTCTACCCAACTATGACAAACGCACTGAGTAACACCTTGCCCGTGGCCGAGCGCCCCGAGAAACAACGCCTGTCGGCGCAGGACTGGGAACTCGCGGCGCTGGAGCTGATGGCCGAGGAAGGCGTCGCTGCGGTCGCAGTGGAGTCCCTGGCGCGCCGGCTTGGCGTTACCAAGGGCAGCTTCTACTGGCATTTCAGCCAGCGCGACGCCTTGATCGAAGCGGCGCTCAAGCGCTGGGAGGACACCGACACGCACAATCTGCTGGCGCGCGTCGAGTCGATCGAAAATCCCGGCAAGCGTTTGCGCGAGCTGTTCCGGCTCACCAGTCGCGAAATGCGCTCGCACAAGATCTACGCCGCTTTGCTCAAGGCGGCCGATCACCCGGTGGTGGCACCGGTGATGGATCGGGTCTCGCATGAGCGCATGGCCTATCTGGCGCGTGTGTTCCAGCAGGCAGGAATGGACCACGAGGCGGCCGAGCACCGGGCGCGGCTGGCCTATTCGGCCTATGTCGGACTGCTGCAACTGACGCTGCAGCTACGCTCCTCTCGGCTCAGCACGGAAGTGTTCGATGCCTATGTGGGACACATGATCGATACCTTGATTCCGGCGGAATAGGCTGTCGAGTCGAGTTGGTGCCAATACGGCGTACCGGCCACACTCATACCGAATAGACCGTAAGCCGTTGATTTTAATGTGGGAGCGGATTTACTCCGCGAGAGCTCTCGCGGGATAGACGCGCTCGCACAGCTTCGCTGCGCGCATCAGCGCACCGAAGCCGTGCGGCTGGCACTGCCACCGCTTCACGACAGCTCAAGCTTTGCGTTTGAACAATGCCGTCCGTCTGCAATATGCAATCGTATGCAGGGTATTCGTCCTTGTTCATTGAATTTCCCGCTGCGGCCCGCTATGTTCGCCGCCTGAGTGCCGCTATCGCGGCCGTAAGTTATTGATAATACAGGATTTGCCATGGGCTCTCGCCTGGATACACTGAACCTCTGGGTTCAGGAAGTCGCGCAGCTGACCAAGCCTGACGCGATTCGCTGGTGTGACGGCAGCGAAATTGAACGTCGCGAACTGGAAGCGCTGATGGTCGAGCGCGGTGATCTGCTGGCGCTGAATCCGGACACCCATCCCGATTGCTTCCTGCACCGCTCGCATCCGAGTGACGTCGCCCGTGTCGAGCACCTCACTTTTGTCTGCACGCGGCATCCGGACGACGCCGGTCCCAACAACAACTGGATGGCACCAGGCGACGCCCGGCGCAAGATGGACGCGCTGTTCGCCGGTTGCATGCGCGGACGCACGCTGTACGTCGTCCCCTATTGCATGGGTCCGATCGATTCGCCGTATTCGCGTTGTGGCGTCGAGATTACCGACAGTCCCTACGTGGTTGCGAACATGCGCATCATGACGCGCATGGGGACGCCGGCGCTGGCGCGGATCGAGCGCGAGGGGCGCTTCGTCCGCGGCTTGCATTCGATCGGCGAACTCGATCCCGAGCGGCGCTTCATCATGCATTTCCCGGAAGAACTGCTGATCCAGAGCTACGGCTCGGGCTACGGCGGCAACGCCTTGCTCGGCAAGAAGTGTCATGCGTTGCGGATCGCCAGCTGGCAGGCGCGCGAGGAGGGCTGGCTGGCCGAACACATGCTGATTGTCGGCATCGAGAATCCCGCTGGCGAGATTTTCTATGTCGCTGCGGCGTTCCCCTCGGCCTGCGGCAAGACCAACCTCGCCATGCTGATCCCGCCGGAGACGCATCCGGGCTGGAAGGTCTGGACCATCGGCGATGACATCTGCTGGCTGCACCCGGGACCGGATGGTCGCCTGTATGCCATCAATCCGGAGTCAGGATTCTTCGGCGTGGCGCCAGGCACCAGTCGCAAGACCAATCGCAATGCGGTCGAGACCCTCGGGCACGATGCCATCTTCACCAACGTCGCGGTCACCGCAGACAATCAGCCGTGGTGGGAAGGATTGTCCGACGCGCTGCCGGTCAAGGACTGGCAGGGTCGCGACTACGACCCGGCCAATGGTCCGGCGGCACACCCGAATTCACGCTTCACCGTTTCGATGCGGCAGTGCCCGAGTTTCACCGAACAGGCCGACAACCCGGCCGGCGTGCCGATCTCGGCGATCATCTTTGGCGGCCGCCGCGAATCGCTGGTGCCGCTGGTGTTCGAGGCGCGCGACTGGAATCACGGTGTGCTGGTCGGGGCCTCGATGGCTTCCGAGACCACCGCTGCGGCGACCGGAGCGGTCGGCGTTGTGCGTCGCGACTCGATGGCGATGAAGCCTTTCTGTGGATACAACTTCGCCGACTACTTCGGGCACTGGCTGTCGTTCAACGATCGCCTGACCCATCTGCCGCGCATCTTCCACGTCAACTGGTTCCGCAAGGGCAGCGACGGCAAGTTCCTGTGGCCCGGATTCGGCGACAATCTGCGCGTGCTGCAGTGGATCATCGACCGCTGTGCCGGCCGTGCCGGTGCCCAGGAGACGGCCATCGGCCATCTGCCGCGGCGCGAGGATCTGGACCTGCGCGGGCTCGAACACCTGAACGGCGCGCTGGACACCCTGCTCAGCGTCGATGCCGAAGGCTGGCGTCGCGAAGTGGACGAAATTGGCGGCTATCTGGACGGTTTCGGTGACCGCGTTTCGCCGCAATTGCGCGCCGAACATCAACAGGTGCGCGAAAGGCTGTCCTGAACGCGGGCCGGCATGACGCGATTGCATTCGCAGCATGCCGGCGCCCTTTCTCAATTGTTTGCTTCTGTGACGCCGTCAGGGGCGATCGATCCTCCGCGTTTGCGCGACGCGTATCCACCTCAGGACGTATCCTCCGTCAACCAGTCGTGAAGGTTCGGGAGTGAGCGATGCAGTCTTTGGGCGGAACTATTTTCAGATTCGTGTTGGTGCTGTTGCTGGCCGGGGCATGCGCCGGGACCTCGTGGTCGGCAGCCGATCCTAACTACCAGCCAGACAGCGCCCTGGGCGTCGACCCGACGCTCGATTACAGCACCTTGCTGAAATACGGGCCTTGGGACGACCGCAACTACCAGTTGTCGCGTGCGGACTTGAACATCCTGCCGCGCGATGATCGCTTTGTGCCGGGTGTGCCCGCGTTCTTCAAGGTGCAAAAGCGTCTGGAAATGCGCGCGCAGGGCTTTCCCATGGTGGATGACCTGTATCCGCGCGAGTTCGACAAGGAATTCCAGTATCGCTACGGCGGACTGATCCAGGGTGGCGTCCACCACCTGACCAAGCGTGGCCAGTACCAGTTCGCCGGTGCGCCGAACGCGCCGCCGCTGCAGCGTCTTGCCACCGATCCGATCGGCCGCAACCCCGATGCTGCAATCTTGACCGAGGGTCCGTTCGACGGCACCTTGAGCGACAACGAAACCACCATCGAATATCACCCGACCAACGCCAACATCGTCATTGCCGGTTCCAATGGCAGCGGCGGTCAGCGCATGTCGTTTTCCAGCAATGGCGGCGTGACCTGGGGCAATTCGGGCGCGCTGGCCGGTACCTGCTGCGACCCGGCGATCGAGTTCACTTCTGATGGCGCCATCGCCTTTGCGGCGACCTTGGGCCAGGCCGCCAGCGGCTGCGGATTCAGCCTGTGTTCGACGGTCTACTGGTCGTTCAACAACGGCCAATCCTGGCAGGGTCCGGTGCATACCTCGACCGCCAGTTCCGACAAGGAATTCATCCATGTCGACAAGTCGCCGACTTCGGCGTTCAAGGATCGGGTCTACCTGACCTGGCACCAGAGCAACACCCTGATGTTCACGCGCTCCACTGCGCTGCCGGTCAACGGTGGTTCGCCGATGACCTTTGCGCCGGCGACGGCGTTCTCCGCGGATGAGCGCGGCATCGGCAGCGACATCACGACGGATCGCCAGGGCCGCGTGTACTACGTCTATCCGAGCATCACCAGCGGCTCGGCCGAAATGTACGTGCTGCGCTCGGACGATGGCGGCGCCAGTTTCGTCGATCTGAACGGCGCTGCCGCGGGTCTGGGCAAGCAAGTCTACGATCTGCATGGGCGCTTCGACTTTGCCATTCCGGCGATGGAATCCCGCCGCGTGTTCATCTACGCGGTGGTGGATGTCGACATGAGTGGTGGCCCGCGCGATGGTCGCGTCTACGTGGCCTTTACCGACGAGAATGCCGCTGCCGGAAGTCCTGGCAATGGCGGCGGTTCCGCAACCGCCAGCCATGGCTGGATCAAGGTGGTCTACTCGGACGATCAGGGCGTCACCTGGAGCCCGGCGGTCACCCCGCATTCGGTCGCGGACCAGACCACGGTGGATCGTTTCCAGCCCTGGATGGACGTCGATGGCCTCGGCAATGTGCATGTCGGCTGGCAGGACACGCGCAATTCCGGCGCCGGCGCGCGCAACAAGGCCGACTGGTACTACTCGGTTTCCACCGATGGCGGCGCCACCTGGATCGACGAGACGCGCGTTTCCTCGGTGGTCTCGGAAAACATCGCCGACGGTCAGGAATGGGGCGACTACAACGGTTTGTCGGTGTCGAACGACAACGCCACGATCGGCATGACCTGGACCGACAACCGCATCGTCACGCCGCCGTCGACCACCTCGCAACGCTCGTTTGCGGCGCGCGCACAGAGCAACGTTGCCGGCCCGAGCTATCAGATGGGCAGCAATGATGGTCCCTTCAATCTGTGCGCCGGCGACGCCGTGCCGCCGATTACCGTGCAGCTCAACGCGCTCAACGGGTTCACCAGTTCGGTGACGTTGAGCACGCCTGGACTGGTCAATGCGGTGTTCCCGACCGCGGTGTTCGCACCAAATCCGGTGGTACCGACGGGTGGCGGTGTCAACAGCGTGCTGACCGTGACCACCGCTCCCAACGCCGCTACCGGCGACTACACGATCGCGATTCAGGCCAGCGGTGGCGCCGGTACGCCGATCGTGCGCAGCGACACGGTGCCGGTCTTCCTGGCCAGCACCGGTGCCTCGGCATCGACGCTGACCACGCCGGCGAACTCGGCCGGCAACATCGCGCCGGCGGTCACCTTCACCTGGGACGCAGGCGCCAATGCCTATGACTACCTGGTCGAAGTGGCCACCGACGAAACATTCAGCACCATCATCGCCAGCACCACCACGCGGGCAACCACCTGGACACCGACGCCGCTCAACACCAGCACCACGTACTTCTGGCGCGTGACTTCACGCAACGCCTGCGCTACTGGCGACGGCCTGTTCGCCAACGGCTTCGAGAACGGCAGCAACGGCGCTTCGGCGATATCGGCAACCTTCAGCTTCACCACGCAGGCGGCTCCGGGCGACTGCCCGGCGGGCCCGGCACCGACCGTGGTGTTGAGTGAGGACTTTGAGGGTGCGGCCACTGGCTGGGGCCCGGAAGGCGGCAGCGGCAATGCCAGTTGGGCGATCACCACCAGCTTCCCGTTCGCTGGCACCAAGGCGCTGCAGGGTGTGACACCGGCCACCACCGCGGTGGATCACCGCTACGTCAGCCCGGCGGTGAACCTGCCGAGCGCGGGCAACGGCCTGACCTTGTCCTTCCAGAGCCGGCAACAGATGGAACCGCGCAGCGGCGGCTGTTGGGACGGTGGCTTCATCGAGGTTTCGACCGATGGTGGCACTACCTACACGCAGATCACCGCCGGCCTGCTGACCGACCCGTACAACGGACCGCTCGGCAGCGGCAACCTGGCTGCGCCGAAGCCGGCGTGGTGCGGTGACCCGCAGGCTTACCTGAAGTCGGTGATCGACCTGACGCCATACGCGGGCATGAACAACGTCCGCTTCCGCTTCCACGTGACCTCCGACACCTCGGTCGGTCGCGCCGAGGGCTGGAATATCGACAACGTCGAGATCAAG
>JADKFD010000057.1 GCA_016717705.1 Rhodanobacteraceae bacterium
GGTTGCCGGTGGCGCTGGCGATTGCCCGCGAACATGGCGGCACGCTGGCCTTTGTCAGCCGGCCGGGCGCGACCACCTTCAGCTTGCTGGATCCGGTGACGCCGTGAGCGCCGTGCCGCAAGTCCGCAACGCCCGCGCCGCGTGGTGTGGCTGGTCGACGACGACCGCTCGATCCGCTCGTGCTGGAAAAGGCGTTGAGCGGTGCCGGCTTCATGGTCGAGAGTTTCGACGCCGCCGAACCGGCCTTGCGCGCGCTCGGCAGCCGCACGCCGGACCTGGTGTTCACCGATGTGCGCATGCCCGGCATGGATGGCATGGCCTTCATGGAGAAATTCAGCCAGCGCGACCAATGTGCCGTGGTGGTGATGAGCGCGTACACCGATCTGCCCTTGGGCCGTCGCTGCTTTCCATCGCGGCGCTTTCGACTATCTGCCCAAACCCTTCGACATCGACGCCGCCATCGACATGGCGCGGCGCGCCACCGCGCGCGAGGCGCGTGCCGCAGAAACCGACTGGTCGGACGAGGGCTTGGTCGGCGACACGCCGTCGATGCGCGAGGTGTTCCGCGCCATCGGCCGACTGTCGCGCTGATCTGTCGTGCCTGATCACCGGCGAGACCGGCACCGGCAAGGAACTCATCGCGCGCGCGCTGCATCGCCACAGCCCACGCGCCAACGGTCCGTTCATTGCCTTGAACACCGCGGCAATCGCGCCCGAACTTTTGGAAAGCGAGCTGTTTGGCCACGAGCAGGGTGCGTTCACCGGTGCTACCCGGCGCCATCAGGGCCGCTTCGAGCAGGCCGAGCGCGGCACGCTGTTCCTCGATGAAATCGGCGACATGCCGATCGGCCTGCAGACGCGCTTGTTGCGTGTCCTGGCCGAAGGCGAGTTCTATCGCGTGGGCGGCCGCGAACTGATCCGCGCCGACGTGCGCGTGATCGCCGCCACCCACCAGGATTTGCGTGGCAAGGTCGAACGCGGCGAATTCCGCGCCGACCTGTTGCATCGGCTCGACGTGGTGCGCATCCATCTGCCGCCCTTGCGCGAGCGCGCCGCCGACGTGCCGCGGCTGGCCGATCGCTTTCTCGCTGAGACCGCGCGCGAGATGCGCGTCGCCGGCAAGCACTTGTCCGTCGACGCCGTGCGCGCGCTGACCCGTTACCCGTGGCCCGGCAACGTGCGCGAATTGCGCAACCTGTGCCAACGCCTGGTGCTTTGATGGCCCCCGGCGCTGCAGGTCACCAGCGGCGATCTGCCGGAAGAAGTCCGCCGCGCCGAGGCCGCTCCGCCGGTGACGCGGGCTGGCGCATGCCGC
The DNA here is from genome assembly GCA_016717705.1 of Rhodanobacteraceae bacterium. Lineage (GTDB taxonomy): Bacteria > Pseudomonadota > Gammaproteobacteria > Xanthomonadales > SZUA-5 > JADKFD01. Next base: position 1,316 of record JADKFD010000057.1, read on the forward strand.
TGGCCGACTGGGCGCCAGCAACTCGATCTCGGCCAGCCGGACCTTGCTGGAATCCAAGGGCCACCCTGGAACAGGTGCTGTTCGACGAAGCGGTCAGGTCCACCGCCGGCGACCGCCAACAGGCGGCCAGACGACTGGGCTGCGGGCGCAATACCTTGACGCGGAAGTTGGGGCCGAAGAAGAAGTGAATAGTGAGTAGTGAGTAGTGAGTAGTTATTAACCCGGCAATCAAATATGTGCTAGTATTCTGGCATGAACAAACCCGACGCACGCAAGCTTTCCGACGACTCCCTCCGGCTCCTTCGCGTGCAGGCGGATCGCCTGCGGCGTGAACACGGGAAGACATGGCGAGAGATTGCGGAAATTGTCGGTGTACATATTGGAACCGTGATCAGTTGGGCACGGCGATTCAATGTGGGTGCGGTCGATGGATCGGCGACGCCGGATTCGGAAAAGCGCGGCCGTCGCTTTGGCGAGGGTCGTTCGCTCTCTGGCGTTGATGAGATGTTTGTGCGTGATCGGGTGGTCGGCAAGAACCCTGACCAGTTGCAGCTTCCGTTCGCGCTGTGGAGTCGTCGCGCGGTTCAGGCGCTGATCCGGGAAGTTGCCAAGATCGAGATGCCGATTCGCACCGTGGGCGAATACCTGCGGCGCTGGGGAATGACGCCACAGCGTCCGATCAAGCGCGCGCTGGAGCAGCGGCCTGCGGACGTCGAGCGCTGGCTGGCGGTGGAGTACCCGCAGATCCAGGCCCGTGCGAAGGCAGAAAACGCTGAGATCTACTGGGCCGACGAGACCGCGGTCAAGCAAGACACCGCGTGGGTTCGCGGCTACGCGCCCGCCGGCCAGACCCCGGTTCTGCCGCACACAGCGCGTTGGTCGCATGTGACCATGATCTCGGCGGTGACCAATCAGGGCTTGGTGCGCTTTGCCTTCTACCCGGGCGCGATCAACACGGACCGTTTCATCGACTTCATGGATCGACTGATCCAGGAAGCCGAAGGCCGCAAGGTCTTCCTGATTCTCGACAACCTGCGCGTGCACCACGCTCGACAGGTCAAGGAATGGCTTGCCGAGCGCGCCGAAGCGATTGAGGCGTTCTACCTGCCGTCGTACACGCCGGAAGCCAATCCCGACGAGTACTTGAACCGGGACTTGAAGACGGTGCTGCGAAGTCAGGAACCCAAGCGCACCACGCACGACCTCTGGAGCGCTGCACGCGCCTTCATGGAATTCCTGCAGCGCACGCCTGAACGTGTTCGTGCTTATTTCACTCATCCGTCGGTTCACTATGCTCGATGAGTAATATATTTGATTGCCGGGTTAATAGTAAAACCCGGCGGGCGCGAAACTTCGGGCTTGTTGTAGGAGCGCGCTTGCGCGCGATCCAGTGTGCGGTGGCCTCTTTCGCGCGCAAGCGCGCTCCTACAGGTTCACGCAGATGATCGGCATCGCCGGTTTTTACTCACCACTCACCACTCACTGATTTTCAGGCTAGCCTACGCCCCCCCAAGTTTCCCGCCGGACCCCACCCCATGAGCGACGCTCCGCAGCAAGTCATCCGTTTCCACTACAGCGTTGCCGAAATCGGCCAGCCGCCGATGGAGTCGTCGCGCGAGGGTGGCGAGCCGATCGCGGCGTTGATCGGCGCCGGCAACATCATTCCGGGTCTGGAGAAGGCATTGATCGGCAAGGCCGTCGGCGAGCGTTTCGCTGTGGTCGTGCCGGCAGCGGAAGCCTATGGCGAACGCAACGAGGCGCTCACCCAGCGCGTGCCGAAGAAGTACTTTCCCACCCAGATCGCGCTGCAGCCCGGCTTGACGGTCAACCTGCAGACGCAACAGGGCCCGCGTCCGGTGACCGTGCTGAAGGTCGGCATGAGTGTGGTTGATGTCGACTTGAACCACCCGATGGCCGGCAAGGACCTCAGTTTCGATATCGAGATCGTCGAAGTGCGCGACGCTTCCGAGGAAGAACTTTCGCACGGCCATGTGCATGGCGACGGTGGGCATCACCACTGAGAGCGGCGAGTGGTGAGCAGTGAGTAGTGAGTGGTGAGTAAAACCCGGCGCTGCGGTTAGCCTGCGGAAAATTGTAGGAGCGCGCTTGCGCGCGAAAACGGACTGGCGCTGACCGTATCGCGCGCAAGCGCTCCTGCAACAAGCCCGGGGCTTCGCGTCCGCCGGGTCTTGCTCACTCACGCAGCACTCAATGATCTTCTCCGCCGCCCCTCCCGGAACGAAACTTTAACGGTTAATCTACGCGTACTTTCTTTTACACGAGGTACGACCATGCAGCGTTCGCGACTTTGGCTGGCTCTGGCGGCGGCTACGGCGGTGGGTTTGGGTGCGGGCTGGCAGCCGGCGTTTGCGCAGGATGACGCTGCGACGGCGGACGATTCGCCGAGCGCCGAGGAAGCCAAGGTGCTCGATCAGATGACCGTGGTCGGCTCGCGTCGCATTGGCGGCTCGGATATCGAATCGCCGGTTCCGGTCGACGTGATCTCGATGCAGGAGATCGCCGAGCGCAGTCCGCAGTTCGATCTGGCGCAGTCGCTGCAATTTACCGTGCCGTCCTTCAATTCCACCCGCCAGACCGGCGCCGATGGCGCCGACCTGGTCGATGGCGCCTCGCTGCGCAATCTGGGCTCGGATCAGACCCTGGTGCTGATCAACGGCAAGCGCCGCCACACCACCTCGCTGGTGAACCTGTTCGGCGCGCGCAACCGCGGCAACACCGGTACCGATCTCAACACCATTCCGGTGCTGGCGATCGATCGCGTCGAGATCCTGCGCGACGGCGCGTCCGCCCAGTACGGCTCGGACGCCATCGCTGGCGTGATGAACATCGCGATGAAACGCGACAAGGGCTGCGAGACCGTCATCGGCTACGGTGAATACACCGAGGGCGATGGCGAAAACCAGTTGTACAGCGGCTATTGCGGCATCGAGATGGGCGATGGCGGCATCTTCTCGGTGACCGCCGAGTACGGCAACCGGGATCGCTCGGATCGCTCCGAGCCGGACGACAATCCACGCACCATCGGCGACAGCGCGGTCGAGAGCGGCACGCTGTACATCAACAGCGAGATTCCGGTCACCGATACCGCGGACATCTATTTCACTGCCGGCATCCAGAACCGCCGCGCGTCCTCCGGCGCATTCGCCCGTGACGGCGTCGACGATGTGCCCTCGCGCAACTCGCTGGCGATGTATCCGGATGGCTTCGTGCCCTTCATCAACGGTGATCTGGAAGACCGTTACGCCACCGTTGGCGGGCGTTGGCTGGTCGGCGAGTGGAATGCCGATCTGTCGACCACCTACGGCTACAACGAGATGTACTACGACATCAGCAACACGCTGAATGCCTCGATCGCCAACTTCGAGCTGCTGAACCAGCGACCGGCGGTCAGCAACACCGCATTCGATGCCGGCGGCTTCTCTTTCCGCCAGAGCACCACCAACCTCGATTTCACCCGCTATTTCGACGATCTGTGGGGTGGCACCAACGTCGCCTTCGGTGGCGAGTATCGCGACGAGAACTACGAGATCGTCGCCGGTGAAGAGGGCTCCTGGATCGACGCCGATGGTCCGGGCGGCGGCAACGCCGGCAGCCAGGGCTTCCCCGGCTTCCAGCCGGGCGACGAGACCGACAGCAGCCGCGACAACTACGCCGGCTACGTCGACGTCGAAATGACGCCGAACGATCGCACCACTGCCGATTTCGCGCTGCGTTTCGAGGACTACAGCGATTTTGGCTCGACCATCGACGGCAAGATCGCACTGGCGTTCAAGGCCACCGAGACCTTCACCCTGCGCGGCTCGCTGTCGAGCGGCTTCCGCGCGCCTTCGCTGCAGCAGCGCTTCTTCTCGTCGACCTTCACCGACTTCATCAGCGGCGAACCGGTCGATGTGCTGCTGGCGCCCAACGGCGGCGAGATCGCACGTGCCGCGGGTATCCCCGACCTGACCGAAGAAACCTCGCTGAACGGTGGTATCGGCTTCACCTGGCGCGCGACCGACGTGCTGGCGTTCACCGTCGACATCTACCAGATCAACATCGACGATCGCATCGTGCTCTCGGGTCGCTTCAACACCGACGATCCGAACATCGGCGACATCCTGGCTGATCTCAACGTCGGCGAGGCGCAGTTCTTCACCAACGCCGTCGACACCGAAACCCAGGGCATCGATATCACCGCGTCGTGGGATTCGACCCTGTGGGATGGTGAGCTGACCACCTTCTTCGGCTTCAACTACGGCAAGACCGACGTCACCGCGATCCACGCGCCGGCGGCGCTGGTCGGCCGCGAGGACGTGCTGCTGAGCGATCGCGAGCGCCTGTTCATCGAAAACGGCTCGCCGGAAAGCAAGGGCATCGTCGGCTTTGACTGGACCCGCGACAAGTGGAATGCCAACGTCAAGTTCATCTACTTCGGCGAGCAGGAACTGGGCACCTTCTCCGGTCCGCCGGTGCCGAACCAGTTCTACAACGCCAAGGCCTCGGCTGACATGAGCCTGACCTACAGCATCACCGAGTCGACCAAGCTGACGGCAGGCATGGCCAACGTGTTCGACAGCACGCCGACGCGGCAGAACCCGGACGAAACCGACAACGGCCACGTCTTCGAAAGCGTGCAGTTCGGCCTCAACGGCGCCTCCTGGTTCATGCGTCTGCATAGCCGGTTCCTCTGAGCGATTTACCCCGGTGAACGCGCCTGACGGCGCGTACACCGGGCTACCAGGGCTTGGGTAGGCCGGTGTACCGCGCAGCGGTTCACCGGCGCTCTGCCCGCGCAACTTTTTCCGCACCACACGGTCCAATCGGGCCTCAATCCTTGCCCCGATCCCGGCCATGAACCTGCTGCGTCATTGCTGTTTCGTTCTTGTCCTGCTGTCCTCGCCCCTGTTCGCCGCCTTGCCGGCCGAAGTCGAGGGTCAGCCGATGCCCTCGCTGGCGCCGATGCTGGAGCGCACCACCGCGGCGGTGGTCAATGTGTCCAGCAAGACCCGCGTGCAGGTGCGTAATCCGTTTTTCGACGACCCCTTCTTCCAGCGCTTCTTCAACCAGCCCAACGTGCCGCAGGAGCGCGTGCAGCAGAGCCTGGGCTCAGGGGTGATCGTCGACGCCGCGCGTGGCCTGGTGCTGACCAACAACCATGTGATCGAACGTGCCGACGAGGTCACGGTGACGCTGCATGACGGGCACACGGTGAATGCCGAGGTGGTCGGGCGCGATCCGGACACCGATGTCGCCGTGATCCGCATCCCGGCGCAAAACCTCACCGCGCTGACGCTCGCCGACTCCGATGCGCTGCGCGTCGGTGACTTCGTGGTCGCCATCGGCAATCCCTTCGGCCTCGGCCAGACGGTGACCAGCGGCATCGTCAGCGCACTCGGACGCAGCGGTTTGCGCGGCCTGGGCTACCAGAACTTCATTCAGACCGATGCGTCGATCAACCCGGGCAATTCCGGCGGCGCGTTGGTCAACCTGCGCGGCGAACTGGTGGGCATCAACTCGGCGATCTACAGCCCGTCCGGCGGCAATGTCGGCATCGGTTTTGCGATTCCGTCGAACCTGGCGCGCAATGTGATGAACCAGCTGATCGCCTATGGCGAGGTCAAGCGCGGTTCGCTTGGCGTGCAGGTGCAGGATCTGGACGCGCGACTGGCGCGTGCGCTGGGCCTGGAAGAGGGTCGTGGCGCAGTGGTCACCCAGGTGGTGCCGGATTCGCCGGCCGACCAGGCCGGACTGCAGGCGGGCGATGTCATCGTCAAGCTCGATGGCAAGCTCATCGCCACGGCCGATGAGTTGTCCAATGCCGAGGGACTGTTGCCCATCGGCAAGCCATTGACGCTCGATTTCAACCGGGCGGGTGAGGTGCAATCGACGCGACTGACCCTGATCGCCAGCAGCGCACAGCAGCTTCCCGGTGAAAAGCTCGACGCGCGCCTGGCCGGTGCCCGCTTCGGCGAACTCAGCCAGCGCGAGAAGCAGGCTGGCATCACCGGCATCAAGGTGCTCAGCGTCAGCGATGGCAGCGTCGCGGCGGGCAACGGACTGGTCGCCGGCGACATCATCTTCGGCGTCAATCGCTATGAAGTCGGCAGCCTGGCCGAGCTCAGCAAGATGTTTGGCGAGAAGCCGCGGCAGATCCTGTTTTCGCTCTATCGCGGGCGAAGGGCGTATTACCTGCCGATAGAATGATGATATCGGGTATCTCGTAGAAGCTTCGCGCGCGAGCGCGCTCCTACACTGCGTGCGTGGATCCACGCAGGATTTGTAGGAGCGCGCTCGCGCGCGATGCCCTTGGCCTCTTGACCGAAAACCAAAAACCGGAACCTCGAACCGACCCCATGGACTACTTCGCCGTCTTCGGTCACCCGATCAGTCATTCCCGCTCGCCGTGGATCCACGCGCGTTTCGCCGAGCAGTGTGGCTTCGAGCAGCGCTACGAGGCCATCGATGTGCCCCCCGAGCGCTTCGAAGAGACCTTGTGGGACTTCGGCGAAGCCGGTGGACTCGGCGCCAATGTGACGTTGCCGCTCAAGGAGCAGGCCGCGGTGCTGTGCGATGAGCTGACCGAGGCGGCGCAGCGGGCTGCTGCGGTGAACACGCTGATCCGGCTGCCGGACCAGCGCTGGCGTGGCGACAATACCGATGGCGTCGGGCTGATGGCGGATCTGGCGCGGCTGCGCGTGCCGATCCACGGTCAGCGCATCGTGATCATCGGCGCCGGCGGTGCGACGCGCGGCATCCTCGCGCCGCTGCTGGCTGCAGCCCCGCGCGAGATCATCATCGTCAACCGCACGCCCGAGCGCGCCTTGCAACTGGCCTTCGAGTCGGGTGCACTGGGCATTGTGCAGGCGTGGTCGCTGGACGACCTGGCCAGCGTCGACACCGCCGGCCTGTTGATCCATGCCACCTCGGCCTACCGCGCTGGCGCGCCACTGACTCTGCCGGCCACGCTGGTAGATGCTGATACCGTCGCCTACGACCTGGGCTACGGCGCCTCGGCACAGGCGTTTCTGGCACAGGCGCGGCGCGCCGGCGCGGGTGCCGGATTTGACGGGCTGGGGATGCTGGTCGAGCAGGCCGCCGAATCCTTTTTGCGCTGGCGTGGCGTGCGGCCGCAAACCCCGGCGGTGCTGCGCGAACTCACGGCGTTGGTCAACGACCGTGCTTGAGCTGGCTTGCCGCATCGGCTGCGCCGCTTGCTGCATCGCCCCGTCGATCAGCAGCCCGATACCCGGCATGCCCGCCGGCAAGCCGGCCGGTGTGCCTTGCGTGCAACTGGACGCCGATGGACGCTGTCAGCTGTTTGGTCGGCCGGAGCGACCGCAAGTTTGCGTCAACCTGCGTCCGGAGCCGGGCATGTGCGGAAGTACGCGGGCGCAGGCGCTGGCCATGCTGGCGGCGCTGGAACTGGCGACCAGTCCGTCGGTCGGGCTGATCTGAGCCCGGCGTGGCCGGCCGGCCGGGCGGGGGGCGGGGGGCCGGCGGCGCGGCCGCGCGGGGCGACCGCGACCGCCGCCAGGGTCTCGTGGCAGATCCGGCGCTTCGAAGAGTTCCGGCTCCTGCTGCGCCAGCTGGCGTACGCCTGCGCGCAAGAGTTGCTCGGCCTCGACCTTGGCCGGGTTGCCACCGGGGCGGTGGACTCAACCCCAATTCGCGTCCGGGGGGGGTCGGCGTGCAAGGGTGGACCCAGGTGATTCTTCGCCCCTCGCGATACGGGGACGTGAAAGAGTGCTCAGCCGACGGAATTACTGTCGACGCGATCACCAACATGCCGGTGCCGGCCGCGGCTGGGCGCGGGCCAGCCGTAGCGCAGCGTTCAACTCCGCTCGGCTTCGGTGCCGCGCAGGTACATGAAGTACAGCACCGGGATGACCACCAGGGTCAATAGGGTCGACACCAGGATGCCGAAGATCAAGGACACCGCGAGGCCGTTGAAGATCGGGTCGTCGAGGATGAAGAAACCGCCAGACATCGCCGCGACCCCGGTGAGTACGATTGGCTTGGCGCGTACCGCGCAAGCCTCGACCACGGCATCGGCCAGGGCCAGTCCTTCGCTGCGCGCCTGGTTGATGAAATCCACCAGCAGGATCGAGTTGCGCACGATGATGCCGGCCAGCGCGATCATGCCGATCATGCTGGTCGCGGTGAATTGTGCGCCGAGCAGCGCGTGGCCGGGCATCACGCCGATCACCGTCAGCGGGATTGGCGCCATGATGATCAACGGCACGACATAGCTCTTGAACTGGCCGACCACCAGCAGGTAGATCAGGATCAGGCCGACCGAGTAGGCCAGGCCCATGTCGCGAAAGGTCTCGAAGGTGATCTGCCATTCGCCGTCCCATTTCAGGGCAAAGGCGGTGGCTTCCTCGGGTGGGCGGAAGAAGTGCTGGGACACAGCGGTGCCGTCGATGCCGGCATCGCTGATGTCGCCGACCATCGAGAACATGCCGTACAGCGGGCTGTCGAGCGCGCCGGCTTCGTCGGCAAACACGAAGCTCACCGGCATCAGGTCCTTGTGATAGACCGACGCTTCCCATTTGGCCGGGCGCACGTCGACCAGTTCCGAAATCGGCACCAGGGCGCCGCTGGCCGAGCGCACGCGCAGCGCGAGCAGTTGCGCCAGTTCGGCCTGATCGCCGCTGGGCAGGCGCAGGCGCACCGGTACCGCGTACTTGGCGGCGCCATCGTGCAAGAAGGTGGCATCGCGACCGCCGAGCGCAGTCGCCAGTGCATCGACGATCTGCTGCTGACTGATGCCGGCGCGCGCCGCGCGCTGGCGATCGACGACAACCACATCGCGCGCACTGTCGGCCTCGACGGTGGTGTCGATATCGACGATGCCTGGGGATTTGGCGAAGGTGCTTGCCAGAGCCTTTGCCAGCGCGCGGCCACGCTCCGGATCGGGCCCGTAGATCTCGGCGACCAGTGGCGACATCACCGGCGGACCGGGCGGTACCTCGACCACCTTGACCGACGCACCGAAGCGGGCGCCGATAGCCGCCAGTCCCGGTCGCGCAGCACGGGCGATATCGTGGCTCTTGCGTGAGCGCTGGTGCTTGTCGACCAGATTGACCTGCAGATCGCCGACGTTGGCGCCTTCGCGCAGATAGTACTGACGCACCAGGCCGTTGAAGTTCACCGGTGCCGAGGTGCCGGCGTAGCCCTGGACGCTGGCGACTTCGGGCAACTCGCTGACTTGCGCCGCGAGCTCGTTCAGCACCGCGTTGGTGCTTTCCAGCGTGCTGCCCTCCGGCATGTCGAGCACCACCTGGAACTCCGACTTGTTGTCGAAGGGCAGCATCTTCAGCACCACCAGTTCGACTACGGCCAGGCCGGCCGAGCCGAGCACCAGCAGCAACATCGCGGCGAACAGCAGCAGGCGGCGACGCGCGGCCTGGGCGCCTTCGATGAAGGGGCGGACGAGGCGTTCGAACAGGCGGTGCAGGCGGCTCTTTGCGGTCTCTGGGAGCGGGTTTACCCCGCGAGCTTCTGCATCTGTTTGGCTTTCGAAACGCATCGCGGGATGACCCGCCCAAGGGGGGGGGGGCGCGCATGCGCGTGGTGCTTGAGCAGCTTCAACGACAGCCACGGCGTGACGATCAGCGCCACCGCCAGCGAAATCAGCATGCCGACGCTGGCGTTGATCGGGATCGGGCGCATGTACGGGCCCATCAGGCCGCTGACGAAGGCCATCGGCAGCAGCGCGGCGATGACGGTGAAGGTGGCCAGGATGGTCGGCCCGCCGACCTCGTCGACTGCGGGCGGAATCGCTTCTGCCAGCGAGCGGCCGCCGAGTGCCATGTGGCGATGGATGTTTTCGACGATGACGATGGCGTCATCGACGAGGATGCCGATGGAGAAGATCAGCGCGAACAGGCTGACGCGGTTGATCGTGAAGCCGAGAAAGTAGGAGGCCGCGAGCGTCAGCGCCAGGGTCAGCACCACCGCCGAGCCGACCACGATCGCCTCGCGGCGGCCGAGCGCAAACAGCACCAGCAGCACCACCGAGAGCGTCGCGAAGACCAGCTTCTGGATCAGCTTTTGCGCCTTGTCGGTCGCCGTCTGGCCGTAGTCGCGGGTGATCTCGACCTCGATGCCGTCCGGGATCACCGTGCCGCGCAGGGCTTCGATGCGGCGGCTGACGGCGCTGGTGATGTCGGCGGCATTGCTGCCTGGTTTCTTGGCGATGGCGATGGTCACCGCGGGCGCGTTGCCGGTGGCCGGACCCGCGTGTTTGCTGCTGTGCCAGACGTATTGCGTTGGCAGGTCGCCGCCGCTCTTGATCGTGGCGACATCCGACAGATAGACCGGTTGGCCCTTGCTCAGGCCGATCACCAGTTCGCCCACTTGCGCGGCATCGCCCAGGTGGGTGCCGGCGGTCAGCGGGATGTCCTGATTGCTGCTGACGCGCGCGCCGGCCTGAGCCACCTGGTTGGCGGCGGCCAGTGCGCCGCTGAGGTCGGCCGTGGTCAGGCCATAGGCGGCCAGGCGCGTGGCGTCGAGTTCGACCAGTGCGGCACGTTCGGGTGCGCCGATCGTCGAGACACCGCGAGTACCGGGCACCCGCTTAATTTCGGCCTCGAGGGTGTGGGCGACTTCGGCCAGTTCGGTGGCACCGCGCTGCGGATCATCGGTCCACAGCGTCAGGCTCATCACCGGGACATCGTCGATGCCCATCGGCCGGATCAGCGGTTGGCCCACGCCAAGACCGGGCGGCACCCAGTCCTGATTCGAATAGATCTGGTTGTACAGGCGCACGATGGCGTCGCGGCGCGGTTCGCCGACGATGAACTCGACGGTGACCGCGGCGACACCGGGGCGGCTGATCGAATAGACGTGCTTGACGCCCTCGATCTCGGCCAGCTTCTGCTCCAGCGGAAAAGCCACCAGATTTTCCACGTCCGCCACACTGGCGCCGGGAAACGGCACGAAGATGTTGGCGAAAGTGACCTCGATCTGCGGCTCTTCCTCGCGCGGCGTGATCACCGCGATGGCCACGCCGAGCAGCAGGCCGGCCAACGCCAGGATCGGCGTCAGTGCATTGCTCTGGAAGGCGCGGGCGACTCGCCCGGAAAAGCCCAGTGTCTCACTCATGGCCTTGGCTCGCGACTGGCGACCAGCGCGGCCGCGGCGGCCAGCGGATCGGTGGCAATGCGCTCGCCGGCCACAAGTCCACTCAGGACCTCGACGCGATCGCCGTAGCGATGTCCCAGGCGCACCTGGCGCAGACTCAACCGCTGCGCATCGAGCACGTAGATCGCGCTGACCTCGCTGCGCCTGACCAGCGCGCTGACGGGCACCAGCACGCTCTGCGCCTCGCCGACCATGAATGCGACCTTTGCCGTCATGCCCGGATGCAATCCGGTCTCCTCCTCGGGCAGTTCCACGCGCACCTTGAAGCTGTGCGATTGCGGATCGGCGTAGGGAAATACGACGACTTCACGCGCCTGCACGCGGCGCTCGCCATCGCCGCCGAGCAGCACGGTGGCCTGCTTGTGTTCGCGGATGGTGGCGATATCGCTCTGCGGAATCTCCACCGACAGCCGCAGCTGTCCCAGCGAAAGCCCGGAAATCAGCGGCTGGCCGGGCCGCACGGTTTCGCCGACCTGCACGTGGCGCGCGGTGACGATGCCGGTGAATGGTGCCTTGATCACGGTGTAGTCGACTTGCTCGCCGGCGCCGCTGACACCGGCGCGAGCGGCTTCCAGCGCGGCGCGTGCCGAATCGCGCTTGGCGGTGGCCTGATCCAGCTGCGCCTTGGCGACCAGCTTGCGCTGATAGATGTCGGCGATGCGCGTGTACTCCGCCTCGGCTTCGCGCGCGGCCGCCTGGGCCGCGCTCAACTGCGCCTGGGCCTGGCGACTGGCGGAGCGCTGCTCGACATCGGTGAAGCGCACGACCACGTCTCCGGCTTTGACGTAGTCGTCGACATCGAAGGGCAGCTCCAGCACGCGTCCACCGGTTTGCGCCGACAGCGTGGCCTGATTGACCGCCTCGACCACGCCGTCCCAGATCCGCTCGCGCGCCGCACGCTCGGGCGCAATGGTCAGCGTGCCCAGTTCGGGTAATGGCTGGGTGGCGGGCGTGGGCGCTTCGCTGCCGCCGCAGGCGGTCAGCCCGAGTACCGCGAGCGCCAGGGTGGTCAGTCGCCAGTTCATGTCAGCGGAAGGCCTGGCCGGAGGAGAAGCCGGCCTTTTTCAGGATCAGCGCCATCGGGCAGAAGCCGGTGAACGCAGCCTGGAACAGATTGAGTCCGACGAAGGCGGTCAGCAGCAGCCACCAGGGGGACACGAATTGCGCCAGCGTGACGCTGAGCAGCACGACGAAGCCGGCAAAAGCCATTACGGCACGGTCGATGTTCATGACGGATTCCTTGTGTTAGATAACGCTAATATAGTGATATCTAATGTGAAGTCAAGGTCAGGGATCGGGAATCGGGACTGGTGGAGAGCATCGCGGCGCGACGCGAGACGCTCGTCAAAGGGGGATCGACGGGCGCCATCGGCGTAAGCGTCGGACGCTTTGCTCAGGTGAACGGAGCCCTGATTTGCTCAAAAACAAAAACACAACCAACAACCAACAACCAGCCCTACTTCAGCTTGTCGATTCCCAGCGCCTTCATCACATACTTCTCGTAGATCGGTTCGGTGTTGCCGCTCTTCATCTTCGCCAGGAAGTACTTCTCGAAGGCGATCTTGGCCAGGTGCACCCACTTGCCGACCTTGGCCCAGGTGACATTGCGCGGCGGAATCTGCGGGATGGCGACGAAAGCGGCGCCGGTATCGCCCATGTCGGCCAGGCAGATCGCGTTCCAGGTGGCTTTGGCCTTGGGCTCCTGGCCATCGATCGCGGACTTGATGTTGTGCACGATGGCGGTGACCATCGATTCGATCATGAAGCCGGTCTTGGGCGTACCCACCGGTATCGGGGTTTTCTCCACCGGCGGAATGGCGACGCAGACACCGGCCGAGTAGATGTAAGGGAATTTCGGGTTGCGCTGGAATTCGTCGATCAGCGTGAAGCCGCGCGGGTTGCACAGGCCCTCGACGGCAGCGACCGCCGCCACCCCGGTAAATGCCGGCATCAGCATTGCGAACTTGAACGGCACCTCGTGCTCGCGCAGCGCCTCGCCGTGATCGTTGTGCTCGACCGCCACCAGTTTGTCGGCGGCAAACTCGCGCACCTTGCAGTTGGTCAGCCATTTGATGTGGCGTTGGCGGAACTCGCCCTCGAGCAGGCCCTTGGAGTCGCCGACACCACCCAGACCCATGTGCCCGACATAGGGCTCGCTGGTGACATAGGTCATCGGCACCTTGTCGCGCAGCTTGCGCTTGCGCAGGTCGGCGTCGAGGATCATCGCGAATTCGTAGGCCGGGCCGAAGCAACTGGCGCCGGCGACCGCGCCGATCACGATCGGACCCGGGTTCTTCAGGAATTCCTGGTAGCGAACCCATGCCGAACTCGCGTGGTCGGTGGTGCAGATCGACTGCGTATGGCCGTTGATCGGTCCAAAACCGGGGATTTCCTCGAAGGCCAGCCGTGGCCCGGTGCAGATCACCAGGTAGTCGAAATCGAGGATCTTTCCCGACGTCGTGGTCACCCGTTTGCCGGCCGCGTCGATGGCGGTGGCCGCCTCGGGCACGAACTCGATCTGCTTCTTGGCCAGATATGGACCGACTTCGACCTGGATCTGCGGCGGCGTGCGCCAGCCCACCGCCAGCCACGGATTGGACGGATTGAAGCTGAAGCGCGGACCGTCACCGATCACGGTGATGCGATGACTGTTGCCGAGTTCCCCGCGCAACTCGTAGGCTGCGCTCATGCCGCCGATGCCGGCGCCGATCACGATGATGTGTGCCATGGATGCCCCTCCCGGGATCTATAAGAGATGGTTGCACCACGCGAACCACCTGCACACGCTTTATATCATTGTGTGCTAATTTAGATATTAGACAGATTGCTGATGGTACTGCCAATGACGACTTCCAACCTTGATCTCGAACAGATGCGCAGCAGTGCCGGTGAAGCCGCTCGCTTGCTGAAAGCCCTGGCCAACGAACACCGCTTGCTGGTGCTGTGCCATCTGCTGGAAGGCGAGCGCTCGGTAGGGCAGCTCAACGCGGAACTCGACCTCAGCCAGTCGGCACTGTCGCAGCACCTGGCGGTACTGCGCGAAGACGCACTGGTGGCAACCCGACGCGAGTCGCAGACCATCTATTACCGCGTCGCCAGCGAGGCGGTGACGGCGGTGCTGAGTGCCTTGCACGGCATTTATTGCGTGCCCAGGCGAGGCAAAGCCGGCGGCGGGTGAGCGCCGTCAGGGCCGGTGCTGCTCGCAAACAAGCGGCGGGCGCCGGGAACTCCATCGAGGGCTCTGCCGACCGAGCTCTTGCTACGGATTGACCAGCACTGCCGCCGCCATCAGTGGCGCGATGCGGCCATCGGTGATCGCCACGTAGAGCAGTTGCACATCGAGCGTGCCAGTCGGGGCGATGATGCTGAAGTCGTCGATGTAACCCTCGGCGCTGTCGCTCAGCGGCTCGCCGTTGGGCCACAGGAAACGCACGCGGCGGCCGACGGCGACGTTCTCCCAGTCCGCGAAATCCACGCGCGTCGGGTCGCCGGTCAGGCACCGTTGGCGTACAGCACGCGCGGGACCAAGGTAGGGCAGCGTCGAACCGGGCAGCGCGCCGGACAGGTCGGAGGTGTCGCCGTAGTAGAACTTCCAGCGGACACCGCCCAGGTGCATCGGGTGGCCGGCCTGCACGTTGCGGATGTGCCGTGGACAGCCCAGACCGTCGTACTGCACGACGAAGCGTGTACCGTCATAGACCGCATAGACATGGTTGCGATTGACGTTGGAACAACCGGTGATGGTGTCGGCGGTGAACCACATGAAGGTGCCGGCGGCGCCGTCCCAGCGCCAATCGGTCTGCGTCGGCACGCCGATCTTGAACTGACGCGCATTGGGAATGCGCGGATTGCCACCGGCATCGGTATCGATGCCGATCACCACGCTCGGCGCGCAGCCGCCGCCGCTGGCGTAGTCGGCCGCGGTCGCACAGGTGCTGGCCGCGCCGCGATTGAAATCGCGCCCGGTGTAACCGTCGGCGGAATCGACTGACAGGATGCGCGTGCGGCCAGCGCCGAGCGCCTCGAAATACAGGCGCACGCCGCCACCCATGGCCGCCGACAACGGCACCGCCTGGCCGGTGGCCACATCCGCCACCAGCGGCGCCGGCGTCGTCGGCCGGATCAGACCGCTGCTGCCGGCCAGGCTGTTCAGGCTGAGGAAGCTCAAGGGGTCGGTCGTGCTGGCCGGCGCATTGGCGGCAGCGACCGCGAGCCCGGCGAGTGCCGGTCCACCCATCGGTCCGTAGTAGGCCTGCACGCGTCCGGCCAGCGCCGCCGGCGCATCGCTTCCGTAGCGCAGCGCGTGGATCTTGACCTGGCCGTCGGCGACCACGCGGCGCAGACCGGCGACGCTGTTGCCGTTGCCTTGCAACTGCCAGACCTCGCCCGGCGTGGTCGCGCTGGCGTTGGCCGTCTGCGTCAGATAGCAACGCGCGGCCGTGCACACGCTGACCTCGACGCGGTAGTCACTGGCGGCTTTCAACTCGGTCAAGACGATGCTGTTGCCACTGCTGATCAAGGCCCGCGTTTCACTGGTGCCAAGGTCGATCACGCGCACCGCGTAGTGGCTGGGTGGCATGCCGGCGGGCGCAGCCCAACTGGCCTGCAAGCGGCTCGATGAGGCCTGGCCGGTCCCGGGTACCGCCACGCTCGCGAGCGTCAGTGCCGGGGTCCACGCAATCTCCGCCTGACTGGCGTAAACCAGTCGCGTCAGCCAGGTCTGATGGCCGTCAGGCAAGCTCAGGGTGGCGTCGATGGCGCCGGTAAAGTCCAGTTGCAGGCCGGCGCTCGAATCGAGCAACTGCGCCGGGCGGAAACTGCCGCTCATCGACTGGCCGCCGCCAAAGCGCAGCCACTGGCCCTGGTAGCGGCTGGCGCTGGCCATCGGCGCCGCGCCGGAGACCACCCAGACCGGGTTGCCGGCATCGTCGTAGAGAAAGGCGCCGACGAACATCATGCCGGCCTGGATCTCGATGCCAAAGCCGCGTCCGGGCTCGTTGGCGTTCCACCACCAGCCGGTTTCCGGCGTGCCCGGTGGCCGCGCCGCGGTAAGCCCGCCCGGTGTCAGTTCCAGGCGCTCGATGGCCAGCACGCCGCCCGGCCAGGTCAGGCGCGCGTGGCGCGCATCGACGGCTTCGAGGCGAATGCGTCCGGGATCGGGAAGCTGCGGCTGATTCTGGCGCCACGCGCCGTTCAGGGTCTGGCCGTCACGGAAGGCCTGCAGCGGGCCCGAATACCCGGTCGTGGCGTCGCCGTCCATCAAGGCCACGCTCCAGGTGGCGCGGCCGTCTTCGGCGTAGAGAAAGGCGGCGAGAAAGACGCGGCCGCCCTGGTACTCGATGAAAAAGCCGCGGCCGGGCTCGGTTGGGTTCCACCACCAGCCGGATTCGGGCGCCGCGGCATGCAGGCCCGAGGCCGCGAACAGCAGCATGACCAGCACCGCCCTGCGCAAACTGAACATGGCTGTTTCCGTCATCGCCGATCCGACGGGGGGGGGGGGGGGGGGGCGGCGGGCCGGCGCGCCGCGGCGGGTCCGGGGGGCGGGGCGGGGGGGGGGGGGGGGGGGGGGGGGGGGGGCGGCGGGGGGCGGGCCGGGCCCGGGGGCGGCGGCCGCCCGCGCGCGGGGGGGGGGGGGGGGGGGGGGGGGGGGGCGGGGGGGGGGGGGGGGGGGGGGCTCGGGCGCGCGCCGCGGGGGGGGGGCGGGGCGGCGGGCCGGGGGGGGGCGGCGGCCCGGGGGGGGCGGGCGCCGGGGGGGGGGGCAGCGGGGGGGGGGGGGGCGGGCGGGGGGGGGGCGCGGCGCGGGGGGGGGGGCGCGGGGGGGGGGGGGGCCCGCCGCGGGGGGCGCGGGCGGGGCGGGGGGGGCGGGGGCGGGGGCGCCGGGGGGGGCCGGGCCCGCCGGGGCGGCCGGGGGGGAGGGGGGGGGGGGGGCGGCGGGGCGGGGGGGGGGGGGGGGGGGGGGGGGGGGGGGGGGGGGGGGGGGGGGGGGGGGCGGGGGGGCCCGGGCGGGGCGGCGGGGGGGGGGGCGCCGCCGGGGGGGCGCGGCCGGGGGAAGGGCCGGGCCGCGGGGGGGGCGGCCGGGGGGGGGGGGGGGGGGGGGGGGGGGGGGGGGGCGGGGGGGGGGGGGGGCGCGGGGGGGGGGGGGGGCGGGGGGCCGCCGGGGGCTGGCGGGGGGGGGGGGCCCGCCCGCGCGGGGCGGGGGCCCGGGGGGGGGGGGGGGGGGGGCGGCCCGGGGGGGGGGGGGGGGGCGCGCGCCCCGGGGCGGGGGGGGCGGGGGGGCGGCGGGGGCCGGGGGGGGCGGCGGCGGGCCGGGGGGGGGGGGGGCGGCGGGGGGGGGGGGGGGGGGGGGGGGGGGGGGGGGGGGGGGGGGGGGGGGGGGGGGGGGGGGGGGGCGGGAGGGGGGGGGGGGGGGGGGGGGGGGGGGGGGGGGGGGGGGGGGGGGGGGCGGGGGGGGGGGGGGGGGGGGGGGGGGGGGGGGGGGGGGGGGGGGGGGGGGGGGGGGGGGGGGGGGGGGGGGGGGGGGGGGTCGGGTGCCTTTGGGTTCTGAACAGCCCGTGGCTGCGACGTTGTGAGAAACCCGCCCAGCCAAGGTAGCATCCTCGCCGTTCCGTGGATTGGGTCGAATCGATAATGCTGGCAGCCTGTCGCAGTTTGCTCGTCGTGGCGGCCATGTGCCTGTGGCTGGCGCCGGCGCTTGCCGACACCGAGAAACACCCCGGCATGAACGCAGTGGTCGAGGAGGTCGCCGCGGGCGACGCCGATCGCGCGTCGCAGGTACGCGCCTTGCTGGAATCGGCCACCTATCAGCCGGCGATCATCGAAGCGATCAGCCGGCCAGCCGAAGGCGTCAAGCCCTGGTACGCCTATCGCCCGATCTTCATGACCGAAGCGCGGATCAGCGAGGGCGCGGCCTACTTCGAGCAAAACCGCGAGCTGCTGACGCGGGTGCAGGCCAGCAGCGGCGTGCCGGCCGAATACGTGGTCGCGATCGTCGGCGTCGAGACCTTCTACGGCCGCATCATGGGCAAGTGGAAGGTGCTCGATGCGCTGACCACGCTGGGCCTGTACTACCCGCCGCGCGCGCCGTTCTTCCGCGGCGAACTGATCCAGTTCCTCAATCTTCCGGCCACGCGCGGCGTCGAACTCGACCTGGCCAATGTTCAGGGCTCGTACGCCGGCGCCATGGGACTGGGGCAGTTCATGCCGACCAGCTTCGTCAAATGGGCGCTCGATGGCAATGGCGACGGCAAGATCGACCTGTGGACCTCGCCCGAGGATGCGCTCTCCAGCGTCGCCAACTATCTGCGCGACCATGGCTGGGTCAGCGGCGAACCGGTGACCGTGCCGATGGTGCCGGGACCGGGCGCCAGGCGCCTGCGCGATACCGGGCTCGACCCGATCTTCCCGCTGAGCCAGCTGGTCGAGTGGGGCTATCAGCCGCCCGACGGCGCGGCGATCGCCCCGGAACAGGCGTGCAATCTGCTGACGCTGGAAGTGGCCGAAGGCGACTTCTCGCAGTTTGCGATTTTCGGCAATTTCCGCGTGATCACGCGCTACAACCGCTCGCCGATGTACGCGATGGCGGTGCATGAACTGGCCCAGGCGATCCGCGCGCGCACCGGCGGGATCGCTCCGTGAGTCGCAGCCTGGGGCGGTTCGGCGCATTGCTGCTGCTGACGCTTGCTCTGGTGGCCTGCGGTTCGCGCGGGCACGAACGGCCGCCAGCGCCGCAGGCGGACGCCCCGCCGCATCGCTATGAGCCGCTGGACGGCCCGCCGAATGTGCCCTTCGACGTGGACGCGTTGCCCGAACTGGTGCCGCGCGACGAACCGCTGGCGCGCTATGGCAATCATTCGCCCTACGAAGTGCTCGGCCATCGCTACAAGGTGCTTTCCCGCAGCGCCGGTTATGTCGAGCGTGGCACGGCTTCCTGGTACGGCACCAAGTTTCACGGCCGGCTGACCAGCACGCGCGAGCCTTACGACATGTATCAGTTCAGCGCGGCGCACAAGACGCTGCCGTTGCCGAGCTACGCGCGCGTCACCCGACTGGACAACGGCAAGAGCGTGATCGTGCGCATCAATGACCGTGGCCCCTTCGTCGGCAGTCGGCTGATCGATCTGTCCTACGCGGCGGCGGTCAAGCTGGGTGTCCATCTGAGCGGCACGGCGCCAGTCGAAGTGCGTGTGTTGCATCCCGGCGACGACGTCAACGCGAACAAGCCAGTCCCGCGCAAACCCGAATCGGCGCCAGTGGTGGGCTCGCGTGGGGCGATTTACCTGCAAGTTGGCGCATTCAGCGCGCGGGCGAACGCGTTCGCGTATCGTCGCCGCCTGCTCGACGCCGGCTTCACGCAGGTGCGCGTGTTCACTGCGCGCACCGATCGCGGGCGCGTCTGGCGCGTTCGCGTCGGGCCGCTGGAAACCCCCGATGCTGCCGATTCGCTGCGAGCGCGCCTGCGTTCCGCTGGATTCGGCGAGCCCAGGGTGTTGCACCAGCCTTGAAGCTGAATGCGCCGCTGGCGGTTGCCGACCGGCGGCACAGGCTTAACCAGAAACACCGGGCGATGCGATAGCTTCCCCAGATTTCCCGCACGATGCCGCAGCGCATCGCCTCCCAACGGGTTCTTGCTGCCGTGATGCTCCGCAACACCTCAGCCTGGACCGGAAGGCAATTCCGGCAGTGATGCCCTTGCCACCACAGACGACCTACTCGATCCGATGAAGAAGCTGCAACCGTTGTTGCTCCTGCTGCTGTCCGGCGTCCTCGTCGCGCAGACCCCGCTGCCGCAACCGTCGGTGCCCAAGCCGGCACCGGCGCCGGTGGTGATTCCCGACCCGCCGACACTGCCGGTGAAATCCGCCATCCTGATCGAACAATCGACCGGTCAGGTGATCGCCGAGCAGAACGCCGACGATCGCGTCGAGCCGGCGAGCATTACCAAGGTGATGGCCGCCTACGTGCTGTTCACCGAACTGCGCGCCGATCGCTTGAAGCTGGACGATCAGGTGCGCATCAGCGAAAACGCCTGGAAGGGCGGATTGGGCGGCTCGCGCATGTTCGTCAATGCCAACAGCAATGTCGCCGCCAAGGATTTGCTGCTCGGCATGATCGTGCAATCGGGCAACGACGCGACCATCGCGCTGGCTGAACACCTCGCCGGCACCGAGGAAGCCTTCGTGCAGCAGATGAACACCTATGCGCAGCGCATCGGCATGAAGAACTCGCATTTCACCAATGCGCCCGGACTGCCCGATCCGGAGCACTACTCGACCGCGCGCGACATTGCGCTGCTGTCGCGCACGATGATTGCCGAGTTCCCCGAGTACTACGAGTGGTACTCGACGCCCGAATTCACCTTCAACGGCATCCGCCAGTACAACCGCAATGCACTGCTGCGGCGCGACGAGAGCGTCGATGGCATCAAGACCGGCCACACCGAGTCCGCCGGATTCTGCCTGGCGAGCTCGGCCAAGCGCGGCGAAATGCGCCTGATCGCCGTGGTCATGGGCAGCAAGACCGAAGAGACGCGCGCCCAGGAAAGCCAGTCGCTGCTGAACTATGGCTTCCGTTTCTATGAGACGCACACGCTGTACGCCAAGGGCCAGGTGCTGGCCGAGCCCAAGGTGTGGAAGGGCGAGGTCGACAAGCTTGCGCTCGGCGTTGCCGAGGATGTGCTGGTGGTGATTCCGCGCGGCAAATATGAGGCGCTGCAGGCGCGCATGAACCTGCCGTCGCTGCTGATCGCGCCGGTCGAGGCCGGCCAGTCGGTCGGCAGCGTGCGCGTGGAACTGGACAAGAAGCTGCTGGTCGAGCGGCCGCTGGTGGCGATCGCCGCGGCGCCCGAGGGCGGCATCTGGCGGCGCACGGTGGATGGCTTCTGGCTGTGGTTCGAAGATGACGAGGCGCCCAATGAGTGAGGCGCAGGACGGCGCGGACGGGCAGGCACCCGGGCTGACGTTTCCGGCCGCGCATGTGTTGATCGCGATGGGTCCGCCGGACGATGAGTTCCGCGCCAGCCTGATCGTGGCGCTGGAAGTCGCCGGCGCGCGCATGACCTTGGCGCCGGTACAGACGCGAATGAGCCGCACCGGGCGCTACCAGTCGGTGCACATCGAGGTCTACGTCGAATCGCGCGAGGAACTGGAAAGCCTGTACGCGGTGGTCAAATCGCATCCCGGGGTGGTGTTTCGGTTGTAGGGGTCGATTCGGCGAGCGGCGTTGAGCGTGGGTCACGTCCGCGGGCGGACTACGAACTGTCCGGGCAAATCACGTAGCCTGCTGCGCCGGCAAGCGTCACCTACTTCTGATTCGCGCATTGAAATTGGGGGCTGTTATCCCCGATCCCTTGACGACGCCAGCGGGATAAACCCCGCTCCAAAGGCCCGATCCCAGGCGCCATGCCGGATCCGGCCATCCCCCGCAATGGAAACTTTCCACCGCCGGTCGCTGTCTGAGCCCAGCTATCCGATTCCATCGCGCGCGTGCAGACTCGCTGCCCGCTGTGCCCAACCGAGCCTCGATCACGATGATGTCTGCCCGTTTGCTGTCGCGCTGTCAGGCACTGATCGGGTCTCTGGCCCTGTCGCTTGGCTTGCTGGGATCTACGATCGCAGCGGCCGCAGTCGACGAATCGGACCTGCTTCCCGTCGAACAGGCCTTTGCGCTGACCGCGACCGCGCCAGCACGCGACCGCGTCGAACTGAGCTTCGCCATTGCCGAGGGTTACTACCTGTATCGCCATCGGCTCGGCGTGGCGATGGTCGGCGGGCAGCCGGGGCTGGATCCGTTCTCGGTGCCGGACGGTAAAAAGAAGGTCGACGAGTTCTTCGGTGAAGTCGAGACCTATCGCACATCGCTGACGCTGACCCAGGCTCTGCCGGAGCTGCCGAGCGGCAACGACAGCGTGCAGCTCGAAGTGAAATACCAGGGCTGTGCCGATATCGGCATCTGCTATCCGCCGCAACGCACCAAGCTGACCGTGCAATTGCCTGCGGGCGTCAGCGTCGGCGCCGCAACGCCTGCGGCATGGCCGAACAGCACCCCGAATACCTCAGGCCTGAGCCTGGGTATGCCCGGCCATGCCGGTGCGCTGACCGATTCACCGCAGGACGCCTTGCCGGAAGACGAAGCCTTCCGCTTTGAGGCCATTCCGGTCGGTCCGGACCGCATCCTGGTGCGCTTCACCATCGCGCCGGGCTACTACCTGTATCGCGACAAGACGCGCTTTTCCAGCGCGGCGTCGGGCGTGCGCCCGCTGGCGCCTGAGTGGCCCGCAGCGAAGACGCATACCGATGCGCACTTCGGTGAGGTCCAGGTCTATTTCGAGTCGATCGAGGTGCCGCTGCCGATTGCCCGCGACAGCCAGGCGGCGCAATCGATCACGCTGAATGCCGAATACCAGGGCTGCAAGGATCAGGGCATCTGCTATCCGGTGATGCGCCGCTCGCTGACACTGGATCTGCCGGCCGGAGCGGGCGTCGATGAAACGGCGGCCATCAGGGCGGGCGGGCAGCAGGACACCGACAGCAACAGCTTCGGTGGCGCGGAGGTCGACGCGGATCCGCCGATGGGCATCGCAGCGGCGCTGCTGGCCGCCTTGCTCGGCGGCCTGATCCTCAATCTGATGCCCTGCGTGCTGCCGATCCTGTCGCTCAAGGCGATGGGCCTCGCCCAGGGTGCTCACGCATCCGGCTACGCGCGGCGCCACGCGATCTGGTACACGGCCGGCGTGCTGGTCTCGTTCGCCGGGCTTGGACTGGCGATCCTCGCCCTGCGCAGTGGCGGCGCAGCGCTCGGCTGGGGTTTCCAGTTGCAGCAACCGGCCTTCGTCGGCCTGCTGGTCTACGTGATGCTGGCGATCGGTCTGTCGATGTCCGGCGTGATCGCTTTTGGCGCCTCCTGGGGCGGTCTCGGCCACAACCTGACCGAAGACGAGGGCGCCAAGGGCGCGTTTTTCACCGGCGTGCTCGCTTGCGTGGTCGCCAGTCCGTGCACCGCGCCGTTCATGGGTGGCGCGCTGGCCTATGCGATGGCGCAGCCGGCCTGGCTGGCGCTGGCAATCTTCCTGTCTCTGGGCCTGGGCCTGGCCTTGCCCTTTCTGCTGATCGGTTTCATCCCCGGACTGGCCGCCAAGCTGCCGCGCCCGGGCGTGTGGATGGAGACACTCAAGCAGGCGCTGGCCTTCCCGATGTACCTGACCGGCGTCTGGCTGCTGTGGGTGCTCGGCCACCAGGTCGGCATGGACGGCGCCGGCGCGGTCATGGCCGGCGGGGTTGCACTGGCGATGGCGCTGTGGTGGTTCGAGCGCCATCGCCAACATTCGATGCTGCGGCGTTGGGGCCTGGTGCTGGCGCTGCTGGCGATTGCCGCCTGGCCGCTGCGCTTTGTCGCCGGCCTGGACGCCTCGGCGATCAGCAGTCGCGGCGCCGCGGCGGATGTCTCCGAGGTCTACAGCGTCGAGCGCCTGGCCGAACTGCAGGCGCAAGGCCGCCCGGTCTTCGTCAACATGACCGCCGACTGGTGCGCCACCTGCAAGGTCAACGAGCGCCTGGTGCTGGCGACCGACGCCTTCCGCGCGGCGCTCAAGGACAACGGCGTGGCCTATCTGAAGGGCGACTGGACCAACGAGGATCCGGCGATCACCGCTTTCCTGCAGCGCTTCAAGGCGGTCGGCGTGCCGCTCTACGTGGTATTCCCGGCCAACGGCGGCAAGCCCAGAGTGCTGCCGGCACTGCTCACCCAGGGTGGCGTCGCCGAAGCCATGGCCTGGTCGGCCCAGCCATGAGCTGGCGCTCGCAGGCCGCCATCATCATCGCCGCCTTGGCTGCTGGCGCTGGCGGCCTGTGGGCCGGACACACCTGGTTTGGCCTGAATCCGCCGCCGACGAGTCTGGAGGTCGGCGCGCCGGCCATCGAGTTCGCCTTGCCGGCCCTCGATGGCACCACGATCGCCCGTTCGGCGTCAGCCGGGCGTGTCCAGGTGATCAACTTCTGGGCGCCGTGGTGCGCACCTTGCCGCCGCGAGATTCCGGTGCTGCAGGCGCTGCGCAGCGAGTTCGGCCCCGAGCGCGTCGAAGTGCTCGGCATCGCGCTCGACGATCCCGACGCGGTGCGCAAGTACGTCGGCGAAATGGGTATCGACTATCCGGTCCTGCTGGCGTCGATGAGCGATTTCAGCCTGATGCGCGCCTATGGCAACGACCGCGACGCGCTGCCGTTCACCGTCATCGTCGATGCCCGCGGGCGCCTGCACACGCGCAAGCTTGGCGAGTATCACGAAGGCGATCTGCGCGCCGACATCCAGGCGGCGCTGGCGCTCTGAATCCGTTCTGCCGCCGCGCAGAGTGTCCAAGGGGTGCCCGGTAAGTCCATGAGCGCGCAGTGCCTATGGCATGATCGGGCGCTTTCTCGCTGGCGCGATTGGGTCATGAATGCGGCGCTTTTGCCTGCTTGACTGGAGGGTGCTGCTGGTTGCGTTGTTGCTGACCAGCGCCCACGCATCGGGCCGGCCCATGGTGGTCCGCCACTTCAGTTCGACCGAAGGCCTGCCGGTAGCCAGCGCCAGCGCCGCGCGCATCGACGCCGACGGTTTTCTCTGGGTGGCCACCCACGATGGGCTGGCACGTTTCGACGGCCGCGAATTCACCATCTACGACGCCGCCAACAGCCCGGCCATGTCGGGCAATCGCGTCAATTCCCTGCACGCCGACGCCGCAAGACGCCTGTACGCGGTGTCTTCCCGCGGCGAGCTCCTTGGCGTGCGTTCTGCCGGTATCACGCGGATTCGCCCGGATGCTGCCGATCCCGAGTCGCCCATTCACTACGTCGATCCGTCCACGCTGTGTCTGACCTTGAATCAAGGCTGGTACTGTCCCGACGGCCGCGGCGGATTTTCGCTGCGGCGCAGGTTTGCACAGCCGGGTCAGGTCACCCTGGCGTTGGCGACGGACACCGGTGAGCTGTGGCAGGTGGTCCCGCGCCAAGGCGTCTACCTTGGGGGTGCTGGCGGGCGGCGCCTGGTATTCGCCGATCCAGCCCTGGTCCAGACACCCAGCCTCGGCGAAACGCCAATCGCCGTCGTGACCGAGGCCGGAGAACTGCTGCTGTCCACCGAGCGTGGCCTGCTCCGGGCGACGTCGGCAGGCGGCAGCTACGTCGAGGATGCCGATGGTGGTCGGGTCATGGCGCAACAGCTGCGTGCAGAGCCGGACGGGCGCATCTATGTCGGTGCCGAACGCGGCTTGTATCAACTCGACGGCGGCGTCCTGACCCCGGTGGATGCAGCGCCCGCTTCGCTGGCCGTCTCACGCAGCTGGCGCGCTGCCGACGGCGCGCTTTGGCATTCGAACGACGGTGCACTCTATCGCGACGGCATCTTGCAGCTGGACAGTCGCGGCCAGATTCGCGATCTCATGTTCGGCGATGTGGGCAGCGTCTGGATCAGTACGCTGCGCGATGGGGTGTATGCCTTGCACGAGGCGCGCGTCGATCTGCTCAACAGCGACAGCGCGATGGTCAGCGACAACATCTACTCGGTGTCCCGCGCCAGCGACGGCAGCATGTGGCTGGGCAGTCTCGGTGGCGGCCTGCAGCGCATCGACCGCGATGGCAAGGTACACAACTATGGCCGGAAAGAGGGGCTGCCGGGTCTGAATCCCTGGGTCGTGGCGGTGGCGCCGGACTCGAGCGTCTACGCGGCGACTTACGCGCCGGGGTTGTATCACATGGCCGCGGGAGCTGAGCGATTTGCGCCGCTTGCATTGCCCCGTGCGCTCTCCGAACTGCCGATTCTGGCGCTCAGTTTTGCGCCGGATACGCGGCTTTGGGTGGGTACTACGGGTGGCGCCTGGCGTCAGGCCAAAGATCACTGGCAGCGCGTCTGGCCGACGGACCGGCGCGAACGGGTCAATGCCATCCTGCATGACGCGGACGGCGGGGTGCATCTGGCCACTGGCGATGGTCTGTGGCGCATCGATGCCGGTGGCGCGCACGCGCTGGCGGTTGCTCGACTGACCGGTGTGCCGGTGCGCGGCTTGTTCCGCGATAGCCAGAATACGATCTGGGCCAGCACCGAGGGTCGCGGTCTGCTGCGGATCGACGCCGATGATGTCGATGGCACGCGTGCCGCGCTCATCGGACGGCTCGACGGCCTGCCTTCAAACAGTCCGCATGCAGTGGTCGAAGACGCTGCCGGCGATCTGTGGGTGAACAGCAACCAGGGCATTTTCCGCCTTTCCCGTGACGGACTCAGCGAATATCTCAAGGGTCGCACGCGCGTGCTGTCGCCGCTGACACTGGGGTTGGCGGACGGCCTGACGGAACTGGAGGGCAACGGCGGCGTACAGCCGGCTGCAGCGCTGGATCTCAGCGGGCGCATCTGGTTTCCCTCGCAGCGCGGCGTGGTCCGCATCGACCCGGCGCAGCTGCCGTTGCGACGCGAGGTACCGCGCGCGGTGATCGACGGCATCGACAGCCAGGGGTCGCCGGTGGATCTGGCCAAGCAACAGTTGCCACTCGGCGTGCGCTCGGTACAGGTGCGCTACAACGCCGCCGATCTGCAGGCCGGCGCCGAGGTTCGCTTCCGCTATCGACTGCATCCGGTCGACCACAACTGGACCGAGGCAGGCACGCGCCGCGTGGCTGCATTCGCGGCGCTGGCGCCCGATCGCTATCGCCTGGAAGTGCTGGCCGGCAACAGCGACGGTTTCTGGTCGCAAGATCCGGTGGTGCTCGAGTTTGTCGTCCCCGCGTACTGGCACGAAACCCGCGAGTTTCGCTGGTCGCTCGGCCTTGGCTTCCTGCTGCTGATGGCCGGACTGGCTCACTGGCGCGTTAGCCGATTGCGTCAGCGTGCCAAAGACCTCGATGCCCAGGTGCATCTGCGTACGCAGGAACTCAGCACCGAGAAGGAGCGGGTGGAGGCCACCTGGGCGAGCTGGCGCAAGTGCACGGCGATCTCGCGGTGACCCATGGTGAGATCGAAGTTCGCAATCGCAAGCTCGCTGAGCAGACCGCGCGCCTGGAGGCGCTCGATCGATTTCGCACCCGGCTGCTGGCGGATGTCAGTCACGAACTGCGCACACCGCTGATGCTGATCAAGCTGCCGCTGCGCGAACTTGTCGAAGGCGCTCGCAAGTTGCAGATCGCCGATCGCGAACGACTGCAGTTGCCGCTGCAACAGACCGAGCGATTGAGTCATCTGGTCGAGCAACTGGTCGGGCTGGTGCAAGCCGAGGCCGGGCAACTGCGCCTCAAGGTCCGTCGCATCGACCTCGTCGGTTGGGCGAATCGGGTCATCGCGGGATTCGGGCCGATCGCGCAACGGCACCGGGTACACCTGGAACTGCGCAGCGAAATTGCCAACTTGGCGGTCTATGCCGATGCCGATCACCTGACCACGATCCTGAGCAACCTTCTGGACAACGCGCTGAAATATGCGCCAGAGGATTCGCGAGTCGTGGTCAGCATCGATGTCGACGAGCAAGGCGACCGGGCGCGTATCGGCGTGGCCGATCGCGGGCCGGGATATCCGCCGGAACTGGCCGATTCCCTGTTCGATCGTTTCTTTCGCGCGGAAGGGCCGCCGCGGGCAGGACGCGAAGGCTTGGGGATCGGTCTGGCGCTGGCACGCGAACTGATCGAATTGCATGGTGGGCGTATCGGTACTTCAGTCAGTCCGGCCGAAGGAACCGTATTCTGGTTGGAAATCCCGCTCGGCAGCGCGCATATCGCGCTCGATGAGGTCGCCCTGGAAATCAGGGGCGAAACCGATTTGCCGACGCTGCCCCAGACCCAGGGGGGTGGCATTCTGCTGGTCGAAGACCACCCGGAACTGGCCGCTTATTTGAGTGAGCGACTTGCCGAGTTCTTTCCGGTGCGCATGGTCGCAAGTGCCGAGTCGGCCCTTCCGGAAATGCAACGCGGCGACATCCGCTTACTGGTCAGCGACGTCAAGCTCCCGGGAATGGACGGCGTGGCGCTGTGTCGGACCTTGAAGGCGATGCCCGAATATGCGGCCTTGCCGGTGATATTGATCTCGGCAAAGTCGACCCTGTTGGATCGCGATGCCGGTATCGCGGCAGGGGCGGTGAGCTGGATCACCAAGCCCTTCGAACTGGCCACGCTGATCGCCGAGATTCGCCGCTACTGGCCGGGTGGCGAAAGTTCGGTGCCCACCCTGTCGGCAAACCCGATCGAGGCCTCGGGCAGACCGGATGATCCGATCCTGCTGATCGCGCGCAACAAGATGGTCGATCCTGCCTTCGGCGTCGCCGAATGGTCGCAGGCCGCCCACCTGTCGGATCGGCAACTGCGTCGTCGCATTACCGAACTGACCGGTATGTCGCCGATCGTCTGGTTACGCGAGCAACGCCTCAACAAGGTACGCGAACTGATCAGCAACGGCACCTTTCAGACCATTGCCGAGGCAGGGCGACTTTGCGGCTTTGACAATCCGAGCTACCTGTACCGCCTCTATCGCGCCCAGTTCGGCGAAGCTGAGCCGGCGAAAGCCAGAGCCCCACGCTT
>JADKFD010000058.1 GCA_016717705.1 Rhodanobacteraceae bacterium
GTTCTTCAGTCGCACGTACAACTGCTTCTGCACGCGCGCCACCAGAAAGTCGTCGGCAGTGCGCACCTCGACGGTAAACCAGCGCAGCACCTTGTCGCCGCCGGCCGCGGCCGCCCGCAATTCGTCGAGATCCTGGTCGCGCACCTGGAAACTGGCGTAGACATCGCCGCGTCCCGGGCTGATGAACTCGATCTTGGCGGCCTTGTCCCAGACGATGTAATCGCGCCCCAGGCATTCCATGACCATGATCATCCAGAACGGATCGGTCATCGCAAACAGCAGGCCACCGAACTGGGTGCGCACGTAGTTGCGGTTGTACCAGCGCAGCTTGAGTTGCACCCGCGCATGGCGCCAGTCCTCGCTCATTTCCAGCAGGCGGACGCCGCCAAACAGGAACGGCGGCCACCAGTTGACCCACGTCTTCAAGCGCTTGGGGGTCATGCGACCAGCCATGGTGTGAAATCAGCAGTGTGGGCGGTCAAGTAGAACCCGCCCGATTGGGCGTAGCCACCCATTCGGGCGCATCGTGCACGAACTTTCACACCCGAGGATGCGCATGCCCGGCCTGTTCGTTCAACAGCGCCAGCCGTTCGGGCGTGCCGATGTCGGACCAGCGGCCACGGTGGTGTTCGCCGGTCACCTGGCCGAAATCGATGGCCTCCCGCAAGATCGGCGCCAGCCCGTAACGGCCTTCGGGATAGTGGGCGACCAGCTCAGGACGATAGACGCCGATGCCGGAAAATGTCAGCCGCTCGCTGCCGCACAGGTGCACGCGCCCGGCGCGCAGTGCGAAATCGCCGCGCGGGTGGTGCTGCGGATTGTCGACCAGCACCAGGTGTGCGAGGCCGGTCGGCGCCGCGGGCAAGCTCGCATAGTCGAAATCCGTGTAGATGTCGGCATTGGTCGCGACGAACGGCGCATCCCCCAGCAGATGCAGAGCCCGCCGCATGCCGCCCCCGGTTTCCAAGGGCTCGGGCGGCTCGTGCGACCATTGGATGTTGACCCCGTAGGCGCTGCCATCGCCCAGTTGTGCCGGCAACTGTTCGCCGAGCCAACCGGTGTTGATGACGATGTCGACGATGCCGGCCGCACGCAGCGCCGCCAGATGCCAGCCGATCAACGGCATCCCACGCACCTGCAGCAGCGCCTTGGGACAGGTATCGGTCAATGGACGCATGCGCTCGCCTTTGCCGGCGGCGAAGATCAGGGCCTTCATTCAGATCGCCCGCGTCCGCGCCGCAAGGATGCGCTCATAGGCAGCACGCAGATCGCGCGTGCGGGTTTCGGCAAGCTTGAGCGCCTGCGCATCCGCACCCTGCCCCTGCAGCTTGTCCGGATGGTGTTGTGCCAGCAGGCGCCGCCAGGTTTTCGTCAGTTCGGCGTCATTGACCGCCGGCGTCAGCCCCAGGGCCGCGTAGCACTCCGCCAGACTCGGCTGCGATGCGCCAGCCTGGCGTTCGGCGATCTGGTCGCCCACCGCTTCCCGGTTGAATCCGAATGCGCTGCCCAGGCGCTCGATCAGGCCGCGCTCGGCGGGCGTCAGGTGGCCATCGTTGCGCGCGAAATCG
The DNA here is from genome assembly GCA_016717705.1 of Rhodanobacteraceae bacterium. Classification (GTDB taxonomy): domain Bacteria; phylum Pseudomonadota; class Gammaproteobacteria; order Xanthomonadales; family SZUA-5; genus JADKFD01. The sequence goes on from JADKFD010000058.1 coordinate 1,569, forward strand.
GCCAGCGAACGCAGCATGTCGCCGAGTTCCTCGCGCGAGGGATTCAGCAATTGGCGGAAGCGACGCACTTCGCCAACCACATCCAGCGACTCGTTGCGGCCACGCTGGAAGGCGCGAACGGCCGCCTCGCGACCGACCTGATCGAGCCCGAGCCGCTGCATCAGATGCTCGGCAGCGAAGACCGCGCCCTCGGTCACCCGGCCATCAGCCTTGGCCAGGTGCCCCAGCCAGAGGAACAGGAAATCCACGCGCGCGCGCCGCGGATCGAGCGGAACGACGCCTTCGCTGACGCCCCAGCGCATCCAGCCGGCGTCGATGGCGTGACCCAGCGCGAGACCGGCCGCAGCACCATAGGGTCCAGCCGCGGCAAGACCAAGGCCACCACCCAGCAATTTGCCAAGTACCTTCATGGGGTTCGAATGCACTGCATGCGCCCGATTCTAGGGGCAAGCGGCCGCTCCAGGATGCACAGGCCGTCGCATCCTGCGGATTCGACCGTGGGCCTGGGGCCTGGGCGGATACTCGACCCAGGGACCGCTAACATCCGCCTGTCGCAACCCGAGCACCGCCGCCATGCTGCCAGCTGTCATTGCCCCATCGATCCTGTCTGCCGACTTTGCCCGACTTGGCGAAGACACCAGCCGCGTACTGGCTGCCGGCGCCGACTGGGTGCATTTCGACGTGATGGACAACCATTACGTGCCGAACCTGACCATCGGCCCGCTGGTCTGCGAGGCCCTGCGCAAGTACGGCGTGAGCGCGCCGATCGACGTGCACCTGATGGTCAAGCCGGTCGACCGCATCGTTCCGGATTTCGCCAGGGCCGGGGCCAGCCTGGTCAGTTTCCACCCGGAAGCCAGCGAACACATCGACCGCACGCTGGGGCTCATCCGCGAACTGGGACTGCAGGCTGGCCTGGTGTTCAACCCGGCCACGCCGCTCAACTTTCTGGACCATGTGATGGACAAGCTCGACCTGATCCTGATCATGTCGGTCAATCCCGGCTTCGGCGGCCAGTCCTTCATCCCTGGCGCCCTCGACAAGCTGCGCGAGGCGCGCCGCCGCATCGACGCCAGCGGCCGCCCGATCCGTCTGGAAGTCGACGGCGGCGTCAAGGCCGATAACATCGGCGCCATCGCCAGAGCCGGCGCCGACACCTTCGTCGCCGGCTCGGCGATCTTCAACTCGGCGGACTATGCGGCGACGATTGCAAGGATGCGGGGAGATTGCGGCGGCCCGTTGAAGGGCAAAGGCCAGGGGGGACACGGGGGCTGGGACCCGATCGCCCCGGGCGCGATCTGACCCCGCCGGCCTTGCCAGATGACGTCGACCATGCGCCCCAGCCCCCAGTCCCCAGCCCCCTTTGCGTTTGGTCCCGGGCCCCAGCCTTGCGTCCCCGCCCCGCATCGGGCAAATCCAAGACAAGCGACCGGCGACGCTTGCCGCGGGCGGCTGCCGCGCATACCGTTCGCGCCGACTCCGCCGAACCCAAGAGCCCATGGCCCGTCAGATTGCCATCGTCGAAGATGAACCCGCCATTCGTGCCAACTATGCCGATGCGCTCAAGCGCTACGGCTATGAAGTGCAGACCTTCGCGTCGCGCGCGCAGGCATCCAGCGCATTCGGGCTGCGCATGCCGGACCTGGTGCTGATCGACATTGGTCTGGGTGACGAGCCCGAAGGTGGTTTCGAACTCTGCCGCGAACTGCGCCAGCGCTCGACCGCGCTGCCGATCATCTTCCTGACCGCACGCGATGCGGATCTGGACATCATCTCCGGCCTGCGTCTGGGCGCCGACGACTACCTGACCAAGGACATCAGCCTGCAGCACCTGCTGGCGCGCATCGTCTCTCTGTTCCGCCGGGTCGAGGCGCTGAGCCAGCCCGCGGGCAAGGACCAACTGCTGGAACACGGCCACCTGAAGCTCGAAGGCGAGCGCATGCTGGCCACCTGGAAAGACGTCGAAGTGCCGTTGACGGTGACCGAGTTCTGGATCGTGCACGCGATGGCGCGCTATCCCGGCCACGTCAAGAACCGCGATCAGCTGATGAGCGCAGCGCAGGTGGTGGTTGACGAGGCCACCATCACCAGCCACATCAAGCGCATCCGCAAGAAATTCGTCGCCGTCGACAAGGATTTCGACGCGGTCGACACCGTGCACGGCGTCGGCTATCGCTGGAAGGCTTGATCTGCCGCGGCGGATGCTGATTTTGTGGGTCCGGTCCGGACAGGTCCGGACCCACAACCGCACCGCGTGCGCCCTACTCCGCCGGCAAGAAGCGGAACTCGAAGGCCACGGCTTCCTGGCCGGGATCGGCCACCTCGAACACCAGCGGCGCAGTGGCGCCAGCCGGGAAGCCGCGCTCGATGCTTTCGGTTTCGGCGAGGTACTCGGCAGGGGTGAACCTGCGCTGGGCGATGACGCGCTCACCGAGGTTCGACAGCGTCACCTCGACCAGCGGGAAGCGCTGGGTAAACCCGGCATCGTTGACCATGCTCGCGCTGATCATCAGGGCTTTGGGCGCACTCGGATGCGGCCGCACCTCGCGGCTGACCAGCCGGATGGCGTCAACCGCGGTGCGCATCGGCAAGCGGCAATTGAACTGGTCGCAGACGCGATCGAGCAGCGGGCGCAGACGCGCGTCTTCGAGCAGTCGCGCGCGTTCGGCATAGGCGATCTGCCCGCCGAGCAGCAGGGCCAGCAGGAAGCTGCCGGTCCACCAACCCGCATTGCTCGGCGTGCGCATGGCGGCGGCGCGGCGACTGGCACCCTCGATCCGCAGCGGCGCACGGACTTCGCCGGGCACTTCGCGCTGCGGCGCGCCCAGGCCGCGGAAGGCGCGATCGTGCGCCAGTTGCTCGCCGGGCAAACGCGCCGTGGACGACAGGTGCGGCTCCGGCGGCGCCGTCAGGGCAGGACTTCGATCGGATTCCGCTCAGTTCAGCTCGAACAACGCCGGCTGGCGCGGCGCCGGTCGCATCGCCGGAATGCTCAATACCACCGGCGTAGCGCTCGCTTCCTCGTGCATCAATTCCTGAAACGGAGCCTCGGGCAGGTGCTCGGTCAGGCGCTCGAGCCCGTCGAACACCGTGCCGCAGTGTCCGCAGCGAAACTGCCCGCGCGCGCGCGCCAGCGACTCGGCCTGCAGCCGATAGACAGTAAGACAACGGACACATTGGGTGTACATGGCGCCGAGGATAGCTGGACCGGCGCGAGATTCGACTCAGAATGTCCCGCCGACCTCAGCGCGGCGCCAGCGCTTCCTTTTCGATCTGTTCGAGCGTGGCATGACGCACATCGGTGCCGCGCACGATGTAGACCAGATGTTCGGCGATGTTGGCAGCGTGATCGGCGACGCGATCGACGGCGCGGGTGATCGACAGCATGTCCAGCAGCGTGGGCACGTTTTCCGGCTGCGCCGACATGCGCCGCACCACTTCCTTGCTGACCACCGAGGTATCGCCGGCAAAGTCACGATTGCTGCGCAGCACACTCACCGCGGTTTCCAGATCGCTGCGGACGAAGGCATTCAACGCCTCGCGCAGCATGCGGCGGGCACCTGCTGCCAGGCGTTCGATGTCGCCGATCCAGCCGGCATCGTTACCACCGCCTTCGGAAACCTTGGCGGTCAGGCGCGCAATCTTGCGTGCCTTGTCGCCGATGCGTTCGAGTTCGGAGACGATCTTGGAGACGCCCAGCACCATGCGCAGATCGCTGGCAGCCGGCTGGCGCTTGGCGATCAGATGCGCGCACGCATCGTCGATGCGCACTTCCAGTGCATTCACCGAGGCATCGTTGCGGATGACCTCTTCGGCCACCATGGTCTTGCTGGTCGCCAGCGCTTCCACCGCGCGGCGAAACTGCTCATCGACCATGCCGCCCATTTCCACCACGCGCGTGCGCAGCGCGGTCAGGTCGGCGTCGAATTGTTTGGACAGGTGTTCGCTAAGGTTCATGGCATGGGTCCGACGACTTGCAGCGGAATAGGTGAAACGTAAAACGTGAAACGTAAATTTGGCCTCGAAAGGACTGATACCTCGCGCTTCGAAATTGACGTTTCACTTTTCACTTTTAACTGATCTCCTCTCACCCGAACCTCCCCGTAATGTAATCCTCGGTCTGCTTCTTCTGTGGCCGGAAGAACACATCGTCGGTCCAGCCGAATTCGATCAGATCGCCGAGATACATATACGCCGTGAAATCGGATACGCGCGCGGCCTGCTGCATGTTGTGGGTGACGATCAGGATGGTCACCTTTTGCCGCAGCTCGTGGATCAACTCCTCGATGCTGGCGGTGGCGATCGGATCGAGCGCGCTGGTCGGCTCGTCGAACAGCAGCAGTTCCGGGTCGCAGGCAAGCGCGCGGGCGATGCACAATCGCTGCTGCTGGCCACCGGACAAGGTTGTCGCCAGTTCGTCCATGCGATCCTTGACCTCGTTCCACAGCGCCGCGTCCTTGAGCGCTTTCTCGACGCGGTCCATCAGCACTGTTCGCCGCTTCTCGCCGCGGATGCGCAGACCGTAAGCGACGTTCTCGAAGATCGACTTGGGAAACGGGTTGGGCTTCTGGAACACCATGGCCAGGCGCATGCGCACCTCGATCGGGTCGACCTCACGCGACAGCAGGTTGACGTCGTCTGGCTGCAGCCGGATTTCCCCCTCGTAGCGGGTGCCCGGATAGAGATCGTGCATGCGGTTGAAGCAGCGCAGAAAGGTGCTCTTGCCGCAGCCCGACGGGCCGATCAGCGCGGTGACGTGCTTGTCGTAGATCGGCAACGTGATCGACTTCAGCGCCTGCTTGGCGCCGTAGAAGAAATTCAACTCGCGCGCCTGCGCCTTCATGGCGAGCGTGGCGAGATCGGGCTTCCTGGGTTCGTCGTTCATTGGGGCGGGCGGCGGAGAGGAAAGGGGGGGGGGGGGGGGGGGGGGGGGGGGGGGGGGGGGGGGGCGGGGCTTCTGATCCCTCACCAGTTCAAATTCCGCCGCAGCCGATAGCGCAGCCAGATCGCTAGCGCATTCATCAGCAAGGTCATCGCCACCAGCACCAGCGCGGCGGCCGAGGCATTCGCCTGGAACGCCTCCTCCGGGCGCGAGGTCCAGTTGAAGATCTGGATCGGCATCGCGGTGAACGGCGAGGCCAGCCAGTCGAAGTTGAGGAAAGGGAAACTGCTGCTGACCGGCGATGGCGGCAGGAAGGCAATGAAACTGACGGCACCGATGGTGACGATCGGCGCGGTCTCGCCGATCGCCCGCGACAGGCCGATGATGACGCCGGTGAGGATGCCGGGCAGCGAATACGGCAACACGTGGTGCTGCACCATCTGCCAGCGTGTGGCGCCGAGCGCATAGGCGGCCTCGCGGATGGCGCCGGGTACGGAACGGATCGCCTCGCGCGTGGCGACGATCACCACCGGCAGGATCAGCAGTGCCAGCGTCAGGCCGGCGGTCAACACGCTGGCGCCGAGTCCGAAGGTGTGCACGAACAGACCCAAGGCCAACAGGCCATAGACGATCGACGGCACACCGGCCAGATTGTTGATGTTGATCTCGATCAGCGCCGTCATCCTGTTGCGCGGCGCGTACTCTTCCAGATAGATGCCCGCGGAAACACCGAGCGGCACCGCGAACAGCGCGGTCACCAGCATGACCACGAAGCTGCCGACCCAGGCCGCGAGGATGCCGGCGCGCTCGGCGCGGCGCGACGCGAACTGGGTGAAGAAATCGCCGTTCAGGCGCGCAGCTCCGTCGCCGACCATGTCGATGAACAGGGCCACGAAAGTGCAGGCGGCGAACAGCAGCGCGGCCACCCCCAGAGCAACGAACAGCACGTCGTTGCGCTTGGCGCGCGCGATGGTCTGACGCAATCCGGCAGCAATCGCCATCTCAATACTCCTCGCGATAACGGCGGCGCAGCCAGTAGCCGAGCAGGTTGAACATCAGCGTCAGCACGAACAGCGTCAAGCCGGCAGCGAAGATGGTCAGGTACCCGGTGCTGCCATGAGGCAAATCGCCCTTGGCCACCTGCACGATGTAGGCAGTGATGGTGGCGGCCTGGTCCATCGGATTGAAAGTCAGGTTGGGCTGGTTGCCGGCCGCCACGGCGACGATCATGGTTTCGCCGACCGCGCGCGAAATACCGAGGATGTAGGCCGCAGCCAGGCCGGAGAACGCCGCTGGCACGACCACATGCAAGGCCACCTGCAGACGCGTGGCACCCATTGCGTAGGCGCCCTCGCGCAGCGACATCGGCACCGCGCGCATCGCGTCCTCGCCGATCGAGGAAATGTACGGCACGATCATCACGCCCATCACCAGGCCGGCCGACAGCAGATTGAAGCCGGGCAACCCGGGAATGAAGTTCTTCAACAGCGGGGTCACGAAGAACAACGCGAAGTAGCCAAACACGATGGTCGGGATCCCGGCCAGCAATTCCAGGATTGGCTTGGCAATCTCGCGCGTGCGCGCACCGGCGAACTCCGACAGGTAGATGGCCAGAACGGTGCCCACCGGAATCGCCACGCCCAGCGCGATCGCCGAACTGGTCAGCGTGCCTGACAGCAACACCCAGATGCCAAAGTGCGGGTCCGAGAACAGCGGCGTCCATTGCGGATCCGTGAAGAAATCGACGATCGACACCTGGCGGAAAAACGCAATCGACTCTTTCAGCAGAATGAAGACGATGCCGAGCGTGGTCGCCACCGCCACCAGTGCGGAGCCCAGCAGCGCCGCCTCGATGAAGCGCTCGCGCAGGTGGCGCGAGCGTCGGTAGGCGAGGCGGCCGGCAACAGTGGGTGCGATGGTTGCGGGCATTGACCGGGCTAGGGGTGCGAGATATCTGGAGGGGTTCCTTCTCCCCGCATGCGGGGAGAAGGTGGGTCCACAGGACCCGGATGAGGGGCTGGCTGACGAAGCTTTCACGCTCCGTCAGGGCGGAGCCCCTCACCGTCTGTGCGCACCCTCCCCGCACGCGGGGAGAGGGGGCCTTGAGTCTACCGAGTTCGCGTTACAGACTCGCCTCGCGGCTGAGCAGATCCTCGATGGTCACCGCAGTTGCCGGCTCGCCGTGGAACACCGTGCCCATCTTGCCGTCGGCCAGATGCTTCTTGACCAGTTCGTAGGCTTCCGGCGGGAGCGGCACGTAGCGCACTTCGCGCGCCAGGTCGGCGACATTGGCGAAATAGAAATCGACGAAAGCCTTGACCTCGGCGCGCGCCAGGGACTTTTCGCTGACGTAGATGAACAGCGGACGCGCCAGCGGCACATAGCTGCCATCGATCACGCTCTGGTCGCTCGGCAGCACGCCGGGCGCGCCAGACGCGGTGGCAATCGCTACGGCCTTGAGCTTGTCCTGGTTCTCGGCGTAATAGGCATAACCGAAATAGCCCAGCGCGTTGACGTCCTGGGCCACGCCCTGCACCAGCGTGTTGTCGTCTTCCGACGCGGTGTAGTCGCCGCGGCTGGCCTTGGCCTTGCCGACCACCGCCTCGGTGAAGTAGTCGAAGGTGCCGGAATCGGAGCCGGCGCCGTACAGCTTGAACTCCGCGTCTGGCCAGCTCGGGTCGATCTGATTCCAGCGCGTGATGCTGCCTTGCGATTCCGGCGCCCAGATCTGCTTGAGCTGCTCGATGGTCGCCGTCGACAGGAAGGTGTTGCCCGGATTGACCACCACCGTCAGCGCGTCATAGGCGATCGGCAACTCGTAGTACTTGATGCCGGCGGCCGCGCAGGCCTCCATCTCGGACTTCTGGATCGGCCGCGAAGCGCTGGCGATGTCGAGTTCACCGCGGCAAAACTTCTTGAAGCCGCCACCGGTGCCGGACACGCCGACCGTGACCTTGAGCTTGCCCTGGTTCTGGGTCTGGAATTCCTCAGCAACCGCTTCGCTGATCGGATAGACCGTGCTGGAGCCATCCAGCTGGATCACCTGGGCTGCCGTGGCCGTCTCCGTCGAAGCAGGCGCAGCGGTCGGCTCTGGCTGGGAACCGCAGGCGGTGAGACCGCCGAGCAGCAGTGAAGACAACAGACTCAGTCGCAACATGCTCACGCGGGGCCACCATTCATTGGGCAATCCTCACAGTCTGTGATGGAAACATTACATTCATATGACAGCATCGGCGCAAAGCCGCGCAGATTCGATCGCCCACGCAGTTCGCCGGCCGGATCACAGGCTTTTATGACAGTCGGTATGTCAAATAGTCATGTTTTTGCAACTCAATCGACACATGCTTGCAACCATCCCTTGGCCGAGACCCCCTCATGCGATCTGCTCCATGGCTGCTGCCCGCGTTGCCTGTGCTGTTGATGAGCTGTGGTGACTCGCTGGCAGCGCAATCGCCCGACTGGCAACTGGCGATCGGCGGCAACTTCCACTACGACTGGCTGCGGACCGACGAGAACGACACGCTGTACCAGATTGGCGGTGTCCGCCGCTCGCGCTTGTCCCTGGCGCTCAAGGCACCCGCCGGATTCGATGCAAAGCTGGAGTACGACGTCTTTCCGAATACCTGGACCGACGCCTTCGCGCGCTGGCGCGGGCAAGGACACAGCGTGCGCATCGGACAATTCAAGCAACCGATGTACCTCGAAGAGCTGACCAGCGACCGCTACACCATGTTCATGGAGCAAGGCATGCCCGGCAGCTTTGCCCTGGCGCGGCGCCTGGGCGCCGAATACAGCTACGCGACGCCGCAATGGCGCTTCGGCGCGAGCAGCTACGACGGCAATCTGCGCGGCCAATTGCAGGGAACCGGGGTGGTCACACGCGTGGTCTACACGCCCTGGGCCGATCCGGGTCAGGTGCTGCATCTGGGCCTGTCGCTCGGCCGCGAGCGCCCGGACGGCGACAACGCGCGCTTTTCTTCGCGCGTCGAGGCCAGCGGCATCGGTCGCACGCGTCTGGACACCGGCACCCTGGACGGAGTCGAACGCATTCGCCGCAACGGTGTCGAAGCACTCTGGATCCACGGCCCGTGGACCCTGCAAGGCGAGTATTTGCGCAGCGATCTGTCGCGAGACGGCGCGGCCGACTCAGCACTGGACGGCTGGTACGTCGAGGCGGGCTGGTTCGCCAACGGAGATCACACCAGCTACAAGGACGGTGCCATCGATGCGCCGGACATTGGCGAAGACGGTCGTGCGCTGGAACTGGCTGTTCGAGTCAGCGAACTGGATCTCGACGATGGCACGGTGCGCGGCGGCGACAGCCGCAACTTCAGTCTCGGCGCCAACTGGTACCTGAGCAAACACGTGCGGCTGACCGCCAACTATGTGCACGTTGATGGCGAACGCCGCGATGTCCCGGTAGCGCCGGATATTCTCGAGGCGCGGGTAATGCTGACCTTTTGAGCTCAACAGCAACCGATGACTGACAGCCGTTGGCGGTTGGAGCCACCATTCCACACCCGCTCCGCCTAGACTCTCCGGTCACATCAGGCCCGGATTCCATGCGCGTCGTCGTCAAGATCGGCACTTCCACGGCCACCGAACAAGGCCGGCTATCGGCTCCCCGGCTCATTGAATATGCGCGGACGCTGTCGCAGCTCACCGCCGGCGGCCACGAGATCGCCTGGGTCAGCTCCGGCGCGGTGGCGGCCGGACGCGAGGTGCTCGGCATCGCGCCCGGCGAACGCCACGTCGCTGCCAAGCAGATGCTGGCGGCGGTCGGCCAACCGCGCCTGATGGCGCTCTACAGCGAATTGCTCGGCTATTACGACCAGCGGGTCGCCCAGGTGCTGCTGACGCGCACCGATCTGGAACAGCGGCGCAGCTATCTGAACGCGCGACGCACCTTCGAGGAGCTGTTCCTGCATCGGGTGCTGCCGATCGTCAACGAGAACGATACCGTCGCCACCGAAGAAATCCGCGTCGGCGACAACGACCAGCTCTCCGCGCTGGTAGCCAACATGGTCGACGCCCGCCTGCTGGTCCTGCTGACCGACCAGCAGGGCCTTTACGACGCCGACCCGCGGCAGCATCCGCAGGCGAAGTTGGTACGCACGGTCGACAGCCCGGACATTCCCGAGGCGCTGTGGCAGGCGGCCGGTGGTCGCGGCGGCATGCTCGGCACCGGCGGCATGTTGACCAAGCTGCGCGCCGCGGACATCGCCCGGCGTGGCGGCACCGAGGTGGTCATTGCCAGCGGTGCCGATCCGGGCGTCATTGCCCAACTGATCGGCGGCGCCGAGATCGGCACCCGCTTCACCGCGTTGACGCCACCACGCGAGGCACGCAAGCGCTACATCCTCGGCGGCCTGCGCACCGGCGTCGGCGTGGCCATCGATGGCGGCGCCGAGGCTGCACTGGCGCAGGGCAAGAGCCTGCTCGGCGTCGGCGTGCGCCGCGTCGATGGCGAATTCGAGCGCGGCGATACGGTCACCGTACACGCCGCCGATGGTCGCGCGCTGGCGCGCGGAATCGCCAACTACGGTGCCACCGAACTCAAGCGCATCGCCGGCAAACGCTCGCACGAGGTCGAGGCCATTCTCGGCTACGATTTCGGTCCCGAATTCATCCATCGCGACGACCTGGTGATGCTGTGAATCCTTCGATCGACGTCCGTGCCCTGGCCGCGCGCGCCCGCCACGCCAGCGCCACACTGAAACTCAGCTCCGGCGACCAGCGCGACGCTTTCCTCGCTGCGCTCGCCGCGCTGCTGCGTCGACACGCGCCGGATATCCTGGCAGCCAACGCGACGGACCGCGTTGAGGCTGGGCAGAGCGGACTGAGTGCCGCAATGCTCGACCGCTTGCTGCTGGATCCAGCGCGCATCGATGCCATGGCCGCTGATGTCGAGCATGTCGCCACCCTGCCGGACCCACTCGGCGAGCGTTTCGAGACCCGGGTCATGCCCAATGGCCTGGTCGTGCACAAGCGGCGCGTCGCGCTCGGGGTGCTCGGCGTCATCTTCGAATCGCGCCCGAACGTCGCCATCGATGTCGCAGCTCTGGCGATCAAGACCGGCAACGCCGCGGTGCTGCGCGGCGGCAAGGAGGCCATCCACAGTAACCGCATCCTGATCGGGATCGCCCGCGAGGCGCTGGTGGCCGTCGGCCTGCCTGCGGACCTGCTGCAATTCATCGATTCCACCGAGCGCGATGCCTCACTGGAACTGCTGCAACTCGACGACCTGATCGATCTGATCATCCCGCGCGGAGGTGCCGGTCTGCACGCCTTCTGCCGCCGCGAGAGCCGCATTCCCGTGATCACCGGCGGTATCGGCATCTGCCATCTGTACGTCGATGAACACGCCGACCTCGCCCGCGCGCTGCCGGTGATCCGCAACGCCAAGGTGCAGCGCCCGACGGTGTGCAACGCGCTCGACACGCTGCTCGTGCATCGCGCCGTGGCAACGCGCTTCGTCCCGGCAGTGATCGAAACGCTGGGCGCCGATGGCGTCGAGTTCCGTTGCGACGACGCCAGCCTGCCGCTGGCCGACGCGGTTCCGGGTGCGCGTGTCAGCCCGGCCAACGATGCCGACTTCGACAGTGAATGGCTGGCCCTGATTCTCGGTGTCCGCGTCGTCGATCACGCCGAAATGGCCATGCGTCACATCGAAAAGCATTCCAGCGGCCATTCCGACGGCATCCTGACCGAGGACGCGGCGCTGGCCGCGGCCTTTCTGGCGCGGATCGATTCCGCCGCGGTTTACTGGAACGCCAGCACACGCTTCACCGATGGCGCGCAACTCGGCCTCGGCGCCGAAGTCGCCGTATCCACCCAACGCCTGCATGCGCGTGGACCGATGGGATTGATCGAATTGACCAGCTACAAGTGGGTCATCGAGGGCGCCTACCACGTCAGGCCCTGAGCGCGCTTTGGCGAAGCGCTGTGCTGCGGCACCCCGGCGCGTTCATCCGGCTGCGAGGCCTTGGCAGGTCGGTGTGTTGCGCAGCAGTTCACTGGCTCGGGCTTGCGGCAAGCACCCGGTGAACGCGCTTCGCGCGTACACCGGGCTACCGGGCGCGAAAAATGAAGTAGCGGCGCGCGCCGAAATTCCAGAAGAACACCGACCCGGTGGCACATACCTTGGCCAGGTAGACGTCGATCTGCAGTTTTTCGAAGCCGATCCAAAGCGCCAACTGATTCATCATCAGTCCCACCGAGCTGACCAGGAACACCAGGGCGATCTCGTGGCGCCGGGCAAAGCGCACGCCGGACGTGAATACGAAATACACGCTCAGGGCGTAGTTGAACGCAGTCGCCAGCAGAAAGCCGATGGTGGCACTGGTGAACCAGTGCCAACCGAGGCCGCTGTAAAGCAGCGCGAACACCGAAAAGTCGACGCCAGCGGCGGCTCCGCCGACCACGAAGTAGCGTGCCAGCAGCTTCGATTGATTTGAAAGAAACTTCACGCAATCAGCCTGTTGCGATGAGTGCACAGTCTCATCGGAAGCGATACTTGACGATGCACCAGAGCGCGCGTACGCCATCGCGCCAGCCGATCTTCTTGCCCTCGGCATAGGTGCGGCCATGGTAGGAAATGCCGATCTCGTAGATGCGCACGCCCATCCGCGCCACCTTGGCGGTGACTTCCGGCTCGAAACCGAAGCGGTCCTCCTCGATCTTGATGCTCTGGATGATCTCGCGCCGGAATGCCTTGTAGCAGGTCTCCATGTCGGTGAGGTTCACGTTGGTGAACATGTTCGAGGCCAGCGTCAGCACGGAATTGCCAACGCTGTGCCAGAAATACAGCACGCGGTGCGGAAAGCCGCCCATGAATCGCGAGCCGAACACCACGTCGGCCTTGTTCTGCAGGATCGGCGCGATCAGGCTCGGCAGTTCGTTGGGATCGTATTCGAGGTCGGCATCCTGGATGACCACGATGTCGCCGGTCGCGGCAGCAATGCCGGTGCGCAAGGCCGCGCCCTTGCCGCGATTGACATCGTGAAACAGCAGCGTATGAATGCGCGGCGCCAGCACCGATTGCAACAGCTCGCGGGTGCCGTCGGTCGAGCAGTCATCGACGACGATGATCTCCTTGTCCGGATAGGGCGAATTCTCGACCGCCGTCAGCACGGCGGCGATCGTTGCCCTTTCGTTGTAGCAGGGAATGACCACACTGAGGCGCATGCGAGGGGTATCCGGGCCAGACGGAACGACAACCGATGCTATCCGCGAACGAACCTGCCTTGCGCGGGCAAGTTGGCGGAGAAGAACATTTTCTTGTCCGCAAAGGACGCAAAGCGAGCGCAAGAATCAATGGTCAAGGCTCTTCCGCTCTTCTTTGCGTCCTTTGCGTTCTTTGCGGACAGATGTCTTTTCGCGAATCAGAACGCCGCATTCCCCGGCGTGCGCGGATACGGGATCACGTCGCGGATATTGGCCATGCCGGTCACGTAAGCGACCAGTCGCTCGAAACCGAGGCCGAAGCCGGCGTGGGGCACGCTGCCATAGCGGCGGAAGTCGCGATACCACTCGTAGGCATGCGGCTCAAGGCCGAACTGGATCATGCGCGCGTCGAGCCGATCGATGCGCTCTTCGCGCTGGCTGCCACCGATGATCTCGCCGATGCCGGGCGCCAGCACGTCCATCGCGGCGACGGTGCGGCCGTCATCGTTCATGCGCATGTAGAAGGCCTTGATCTGCTCCGGGTAGTTCATCACCACCACCGGGCGACCGACATATTCCTCGGTCAGGTAGCGCTCGTGCTCGGTCTGCAGGTCGGCGCCCCAGTGCACCGGAAACTCGAATGCCTTGCCCGACTTCTCCAGCGCGATCACGGCGTCGCCGTAGTCGATGCGGGCGAACTCGGAATCGACCATCTGTTCGAGCCGCGCAATGACGCCCTTCTGCACGCGCTCGTCGAAGAACTTGAGGTCCTCGCCGCAGCGTTCGAGCACGTCCTTGAACACACTCTTGAGCAGCGCCTCGGCTAGCGCGGCGTCGTCGTTGAGGTCGGCAAAGGCAATTTCCGGCTCGATCATCCAGAATTCGGCCAGGTGCCGCGGGGTGTTCGAGTTCTCCGCGCGAAAGGTCGGGCCGAAGGTGTAGACCTTGCTGAGCGCCAGGCAATAGGCCTCGACCGCCAGCTGGCCGGAAACCGTCAGGTAGGCTTCCTTGCCAAAGAAATCCTGGCTGAAGTCGATCTTGCCCGCTGCGGTGCGCGGCAGGTTCAGCAGGTCCAGCGTGGACACGCGAAACAGCTGGCCAGCGCCTTCGCAGTCGCTCGCCGTGATGATCGGCGTGTTCACCCAGCAAAAACCCTGTTGGTCGAAGAAGCGATGGATCGACTGCATGATCGCGTGACGGACGCGGGTGACCGCGCCAAAGGTGTTGGTGCGTGCCCGCAAGTGCGCCACTTCGCGCAGGAATTCGTAGGAATGCGCCTTGGGCTGGATCGGATAGGTCTCCGGATCATCGACCAGACCGATCACCCGCACCGCGCTGGCCTGGATCTCGAAAGCCTGGCCCTGCCCCTGCGAGCGCACCAGCACGCCGTCGGCTTCGATCGAGCAACCGCTGGTCAGGTGCTGCACTTCGCTGGCGTAGTTGCCCAGCGCAGCGGGTGCCACGATCTGCAGATTGCCCATGCAACTGCCGTCATTCAGTTGAATGAAGGAGATGCCGGCCTTGGAATCGCGGCGGGTGCGCACCCAGCCCTTGACCGTGATCGCCGTACCTTCCGCGTGCTTGCCCGCCAATGCGTCCTTGACCGTAACCCAGGCCATGCTCTTGATTTCCCGACAAACTGCCGCATCTAGCGGCGAGGCCGGGGATCATACAGCGGCCAAACGGCGACGTCCCTGCGCCGATTCAACTGCACCCTGTTAACCTTCATGTCCTTCGCAAGAGATCGAGCCCATCATGTCCATCACACTGACCGAAGCCGCAGCCCAGCGCGTGCGCCAGTACATGATCGATCAGGGCGGCGGCATCGGGATGCGCCTGGGTGTGCGCAAGATGGGCTGCAGTGGCTGGGCCTACACGGTGGATGTCGCTGCCGCGGCCAGCGCCGAAGATCAGGTCTTCGAGCAGGATGGCGTCAAGGTGGTGGTTGACGCCAGGACGCTGCCCCTGGTCGACGGCACCGAGATCGATTTCGTGCGCCAGGGCTTGAACCGCAACTTCGTGTTCCGCAATCCGAATGTAGCCGGCGAATGCGGCTGCGGCGAAAGTTTCTCGGTCGAGCGCGCGGCGATATAGGCATTTTCATCGCCTCGATGTGCGCTTGCTACTTGTGGGAGCGGATTCATCCCGCAATCGCTCTCGCGGAGTAAATCCGCTCCAACAGTACTCCGAATCACGTAGGTCACGTTGCCCGCGTGACCGGTACTCCGATGTCACGTAGGCCTGCGGCCAATGTGACCTACTTTCAGGGAATTACGGCATCTTCGGTGAGAGAGCGACCAGAGCGCCGCTCGTGCATGGCCCGCGCGCGCAGCGCGCGGGCTCAGCCGCCCGCCTTCTGCAACAGCCGCTGCAACTCGTCCGAGGCCCGGCGGAATTCGATGCCCGCCTGGCGCGCCATTCCGCCACTGTCGCGCAGAGTGCCCGCGCGGGCGCCGTGCTCGATCAACTTGGCAACATCCGACAGCGCCATCGCCCCGAGGTTGGCGCTGGTCGATTTCAGTGAGTGCGCCGGCGCAATCATCGCCTGCACGTCATTGCGTTCCGCAGCGGATATCAGCAGGTTCAGGTTCTTCGGCGTGTCTTCCAGATAAACCCGGACCAGCGAGGTGAACTCGCTGCCCATGACGTCGATCAGCTCGTTGACGATTCCCTCGTTGATCGCCGGAGCCTGGGTCGTCATCTTGACCGGCTCGGTCAGCCGCGTCAGTGGTGGATTCGCCGCGACCGGAGCATTTGCAACCGGCGGCGCAGAAGTCGCGCTGTTGCGGTTCTTCGGCATCCATTTGCGAATGGTCTGTTCCAGCAACCCGCGGTTCAAGGGTTTGGACATGTAATCGTCCATGCCCGAAGCGAGGCATTTCTCCCGGTCGCCGGCCATTGCATTGGCCGTCATCGCGATGATCGGGATGCGCGCTATCGAACGCTCCTGCTCCAGCGTGCGCCGCGAACGCGTCGCCGTGTAGCCATCCATGACCGGCATCTGGCAATCCATCAGCACCACATCGAAGTGGTTGCTGGCCATCATCATGTCGAAGGCTTCCTTGCCGTTTTCGGCAACGTCGAAAGTGATGCCGATCAGGCTCAGCAGTCGTTGCGCGACCTGGCGATTGACCGGATTGTCCTCCACCAGCAACGCGTGCCCGGTCAGTTTGGCTGGCGGCGCGTCGACCGCGACGTCGACCTGCCCTGACTGCCCGCGGCCAGCGGAGGAAGCGGCGTCGTCAACACCAAGGCGGGCAGCTTCTTCGAGCAGGTTGAAGCGGCGGTCGCTGCCGGATGCCACCTGCAGCAGCTTGTTCAGCGCCGCCATCAACTCGGCCTCGCCGAACTGGCGCTTCACCGACATGGCGCGCACCGGATCCACCTGCAGTTCCGGTGGCGGCGCTTCATCGCCCTCGACGAACACCAGACGCAGTTTCTCCAGGGCCGGCTCGCGACCGACGTTGCGCGCCAGTGCCGCCGCCGTCGGTCGCATGCTGCCAAGATCGACCACGGCGACGTCGAAGGCCCAGTTTTCGCCCAGGGTCGCCGAGGATTTCAGCTTGCTCAGCGCATCCGCGGTGGTATTGGTGGCGATCTGGCTGATGCCCCAGGTCTGGCAATAGCCGGACAAACGCTGGGTCATCTTCGGATCGTTGCAGACGATCAATGCGCGCGACCCGGAGAGGTCGCGGCGATCGGCACTGACGTCGCCAATGGCCTTCATGAACGGCACGCTGAACCAGAACACCGAGCCTTTGCCGGTCTCGCTCTTGAGGCCGATCTTGCCGCCCATCAGCTCGACGATGCGCTTGCAGATCACCAGCCCCAGGCCGGTACCGCCATAGTTGCGCGTGGTCGACGTGTCGGCCTGGGAGAAGGGCTTGAACAGCCGTTCGGCGTGCTCCGGCGAGATTCCCACGCCTGAATCGCGCACGGCGAACAGCACTTCGGATTGTGTGCGGGTCTCGCCACGCTTGCTCACCTGGATCTGCACCGAGCCCTTGTCGGTGAACTTGATCGCGTTGCTGACCAGATTCGAGAGCACCTGGCGCAACCGGACCGGGTCGCCGCGGCAGGCCAGGCGCACATTGGGGTCGAAGCTGACCGACAGTTTCAGGCCCTTGGCCTCCGCCGCCTTCTCCATCAGGCGGGCGACCGAGTCGACGACGTCCTTGAGATTCAGCCCGACCGTTTCGAGCTCCAGCTTGTTGGCCTCGATCTTCGAGTAGTCGAGGATGTCGTCGATGATGCGCAGCAGCGATCGCGCGGATTGGTAAGCGGTATTCAGGTACTCGCGCTGATCGGCTTCGAGTTTGGTGTCGCGCAGAATCTCCAGCAGCGGGATGATGCCGTTGAGCGGCGTGCGCATCTCGTGGCTCATGGTCGCGAGGAACTCGCCCTTGGCCATGTTCGCCGACTCGGCCGCCTGCTTGGAGACCTCCATTTCCTTTTCGATGTTGCGGTGGCGCTCGAGTTCGCTGCGCAGATGCGCGAGCTCCGCGGCATCCGCGACCGCCAGCGTTGCCGCCCCTGCATCGCGTTCCGCACGCGCAACCGGCGACGTGACCGGCCCATCCGCTGCGCCATCCTGGGCGTCGGTGAGCTGGCCCTGACGGCGACCGAGAAAGTAGTTCAGCACCACCAACAGCAGCAGCAGGACGGCTGCCGGCCATTGAACCACGCGGCCGCCGAGCAGGACGATCGCCACTGGCGCCAGCAAGAACAGCAGCACGCTTGCCAGCAGCTTCCAGTCCTTGGCGAACAGCCAGACGCTGGCAGTCGCCAGGCCGGAAATGGCCAGGATGATCGGCAGATTGGTGCCACCCGATGGCAGGATGCCGAGTGCGATACCGCCAAAGCCCCAGCACAACGCGCTCGCGCCAAGCACGCCTCGCGCCGCCATCAAGGCGCGCTCGCTGTTGTTCTTCAGCGTCAGCCGTGCCCAGATCGCTGCGGTAGTCAGCAAAAGTTGCGCGCCGGCCCATGCAACCAGGACGCCCATCGGCGCCCAGGCACGCACGGAGAGCGCCGTCACCAGTGCGAACAGCAGGCTACCCGCGCTCCAATACAGGACCGACTCGACGGCGCTTTGACGACGCAATTCCTGCGATCCCGATTGTCCCGCACTTGCCATGCTGCCCCTCCAATGTGGTGACACAACCGCCGGCTAAAGCGCAGACGCGCTGAAGTCAAACCCGAGCTCGGAACCCGGCTGCTGCACAAAATTACCCTGGATCAGATCGACACCCATGGTCCACAGCGAAGCAGCGCTCTGCGCCGTCTCGACCTTCGGCGCAATCACATGGCGTCCGCCGTCATGGGCTGCGCGCACCAGGGTCCGCAATTCGTCGGCATGCGCGCTGATCGCGTTGCCGAGCGTGTACTTGTCGGACAGCTTGAGGTAGTCGGCCGAAATCACACTCAGCAACTGTAATGCAGTCAGACCGCCGTCATAGTCATCAATGGCGACACGCACGCCAATTTTGCGCACGGCTTCGAAGAAGGCCAGGGCCTCGCGCATGCGCGTCATGACGTCGCCCAGCCGCAGTTCCAGTGCCAGGGAGTCGGGTGCCAGACGCCGGGTCTCCAGCGACTGCCTGAGCCAGGGCACCCGTTCCGGATCCAGCGCACTCTCGACCGATTGATTGACGAACAGGCGCACCGGGCGGCCCTGGCGTTTGCGCTCCTCGATGACGCGCAGGCATTTGGCCAGGCACCAGCGATCGATCGCGCCGACCAGTTCGGCGCTGCGGGCAGCCTCGATGATCTGCTGCGCACCGATGATCTCGCCGGAATCGCCGCGCAATCGCAACAACACCTCGTATTGCTCTTCGCCGGTCGAATGCAATGACACGATGGGCTGGAACAGCAGCTGGAATCCGTCGTCCTCGAGCGCCCGCCGGAGGGCGGCGACCAGACCGCCGCCAGCGGTCAGGGCCTCCGGCTGGTAGACCACGACACCGCGGGCGGGCTGTTGCCGCGCCCGCGCACAAGCGCGTTCCGCGGCATTCAGCATGTCGGCCGCATCGGCGATCTGCGGCGTGAATGCGGCGATGCCGATACAAGCCGTCACCGTGACCTTGTGTTGCTCGATGTTGATCGACTCGTTGCCCAGGCGATCGACCAGTTGCCGCGCCAACTGCTCCATCTCGCCAACCGCGCGCACCGGGCTGAGCAACAGGAAAGTCGAATCTCCGTAGCGCGCCGCCAGCTCATCGGGACGCGCGAAGCTGGCAATGGTGGCGCCGACCTGCCGCATCACCGGCTCGTACACGGCCAGCCCCTTCTGCTCGCGCAGCTTCTGGGCGCCCTCGACCTCGATGAACATGACGCCGCCGGTCTGCTGGCTGCGATCCTCGTGACCCAGCAGTTCGTTCAGGCGATCAATGACATAGGTCCGGTGAAACAGGCCCGTCGTCGAATCTTTCGGATCCAGCACGCGCTTGCGCGCCAGCTGCCGCGCGCGTCGCGCGCGGTTGTTGACCGCGGAGATCAGATACTTCGGGCGTATCGGTTTGGCGAGAAAATCGTCGCCACCCGCGGAGAGCGCCTCGAAGTGCTTTTCCGAATCCTGCTCGCCGGACAGGAACACGATCGGCGTGTTGATGAACTGGTCGCGCTCGCGAATGATCGCGGTCAGTTCCATGCCGGAAATGTTCGGCATGTACAGATCCATCAGGATCAGGTCCGGGCGGAATCGCTCCAGACGCTCCAGCGTATCCAGCGGATCGGTGACCGCCAGCGTATTCATGCCGGCCTTGCGCAACACCGATTCGGCAAACATCGCCTGCGAGCGATCGTCCTCGACGATCATCACGCGGAACGGATCCTCGCTGTCGACCTCGATCAGGTCGCGCACGCGCAGCGACGCTTCCTGCGCCGTCATCGGCAGCGGGACCAGGGTGTCGACGCCCGCGCGCATCGCCTTCAGTCGCGAGTTCAGATCATTCAGATCGGAAAACGCCATCAGCGGCAGCTTGCCGGAGACCCTCAGGCGGACGCGCTTGACGAACTCGCCGAGGTGCTCGATCTGCTCGAAGAAACCGCCATCGATGACGATCAGGTCGGGGGCCAGCGACCCGAGCATTTCCTTGAGCTCTTCCGGGCTCTCCAGACGATCGACCGCATAGCCCAGTTGACCCAGCGATTGCGTCAACTCGCGACCGAAAGGCGCAATGTCCGACAGGTAGAAAATGCGCCCGGTGCGTGGGCGCGAAACCGGCCTTTCCACGGCGATCGGCGTTTCCGCCGCCACCACAGGAACCGGCTCGACTTTCTCGACGGTGCGCGTGCTGGCGGCAGAATGCGCAGCGTCCAGTGCGAATACGGAATCGGCGTTGACCAACTGGCCCTCGACCCCCGATTCCGAGGCGTCGCCGGACCCCTTGCCCTGCGACTGCCACTGCGGCGTCAGCGCGCTGATGACCGGCGGCTGGCCATGCAGCTCGCTGGTCATCATCGCCACGTCGCGGTGACTGAAGCGGCGCCAGTATTCGTCTGGCGGCGTGAGCAAACCCGGAAAATGCGTCTGCCCGCTGCGCTCGGCCGCCGGGACGACGAAATCGCGCATGCTGCGAACGGTCGGCGCTGCAGGCTCGGCGGCCGCGACCAGCGATTCCAGCAGGACTTCGATGGCGCTGCGATCTTCCGCACTCGGCATCCGCAGTTGCCGGATCAAGGGATCGAGCAGGCGTTCGACCTGGAACAGGCGCTCGCTGGCCTCCACCAGACCATAGCGACCGGCTGCGCCAGCCAGTCCCTGGACGTCCTGGTACAGCAGAGTCACCGTGTTGACGTCCCAGATGCCGCGGCAAACGCGCTGTCCGCGCTTGCGCACCGCCTCGATGCGGCGCGGCAGATGCTTCAGGAAGGCCTGACGGAGCTCGGCGTTTTGCTGTGACTCATCCTGGGGTAGCACGGCAAGCTCTGAGCACGCGAGATTTCCCGACTATACCAGCGGGCTCCCGTTGCACTAGGGACCCACAGAATTAGTTCTGTCACCGCAGATCGGGTTCGGGCGGCCCAGTACCGCCGCATCCGTTTGCGAGTCCAGGATGAACGCTGCTCGCCGCGTTCTTGTATGCCGGGCGTTTGCGCGTTTATAAGCCGGCTCCCCTGGTCGATTCGTGGACTGCCGTGCGCCAACCCCCCCAGCAAGTCCCGGCCACTGGCCGCGCCCTCCGGCGCCTGGGTTGATCGATGGCGACCGGGACTCCAGCGCGGCGTTTGCGGCTCGTCGAAGACGACCCGCGGCTGAAATGGCGTTGGCGCTTGATCATTGCCGCGCTGTGGCTGGGCAGTCTGGCGGCGACTTATCTGCTGCTGCGCGCGACCATCGCGCCGCAATTTGTCGAAGTCTCGCGAGAGTTGGCGCAGGCGCGTCGCGCTCTGGCCGCCGCCGACAACGAAAAGCTGCAACTGCAGCGCATTGCCGCCCAGCATGAGCGCGGCCAGCAGGTTGCCGATCGTGCCAACCAGGAACTGCAGCAGGCGCTGATCGCACGCCAGGAGGAGATTGCCTCGCTGCGCAGCGATCTCAGCTTCTATCAACGCCTGATGGAAGGCGGCGCCCAGCAGCCGGGCATGTCGATCCACAGCCTTGCGCTGCGCAAGACCGACAACGCGCGCGCCTTTCAGTTCGCCCTGACCTTGAGTCAGAATCTCAAGCGCAATCGGCAGGCATCAGGTACGGTCGAGATCAGCATCAGTGGCGAGGACGGCCAGAAGAGCGCCCGCCTGGGACTGGCGGAACTCGGCGGAACCGGGCCGACGCTCGAATTTTCATTCAAGTACTTCCAGCAACTGTCTGGACTGATCATGCTTCCCGAAGGCTTCAAGCCGGCGTCGGTGCGCCTCAAGGTGCTACCCGAAGGCAGTGGCCCGATAGAGCGTGAATTCATGTGGAAGGATGTGGTCATCGAAGGGGACGCGTGATGTTCGGGGACAAGAAGAGCAGCAAATCCATGCCGGCGGGTACTGTCGAATGCCTGGTCGGGGAGCGAATGAGCATCACCGGCGATATCAAGTTCGCCGGCAGTTTCATCATCGAAGGCCGCATCAAGGGCACGGTGATCGCCGATGATGCCGGCGACGCGGTGCTCAAGCTTTACGAGCGCGGGCAGATCGAGGGCCAGGTGCAAGTGCCGCAGGCCGAGATCCATGGCGAAATGCTGGGCGACATCGTTGCCGAGAAACTGGTGCTCGGCGCGACCGCGCGTATACGTGGCAATGTGTATTACCGGGTGCTGGAAATGGCAGCCGGCGCGCAGGTCAACGGCCAGATGGTGCATCAGGACGAGCCGCGCAAACAGCTGGCCAAGCCGGAAGCCAGCACTTGATTGCGATCGCAACTGGCCGCACCTGTAGTTGCAGATGAGGAAACGCAGACATGAATGACGTGATCGACGAGGCCAGCCTGCAGTTCACCCATGCAGCCGCCCGCAAGGTGCGCGAGTTGATGCTGGAAGAGGGCAATCCGGAGCTGAAGCTGCGCGTCTACATCCAGGGCGGCGGCTGTTCCGGATTCCAGTACGGATTCAGTTTCGACGAGACCGCGCAGGACGATGACCTCGCGGTGCAGACCGATGGCGTCACGCTGATCGTCGATCCAGTCAGCCTGCAGTATTTGACCGGCGCCGAGGTCGACTACTCGGAAAGCCTGCAGGGCGCGCAGTTCGTGATCCGCAACCCCAACGCCAAGACCACCTGCGGCTGCGGTTCGTCGTTCTCGGCCTGATGGGTTCCGAACTCCGCAGCGCGCGCAACTGGTTCACCGGCCTGCCACTGGATCGTTCGGCTGACTGGCGCGAAAGCGTCGGTCGCGGCGAGATCGATGTCGATTTCGGCGCAGCGTGCTGCTTCTACATCAGTGCCCGCGGCGAACTGCTGATCGAAGCCGGCGGCGGGCTTGCGCCGGTGACCACGCTCGCGGAGCTCGATGTCGATGCCGAGCAGCGCCTGTCGCTCGGCACCAGCGCGGGCCAGGTCGTGCTGGCGCTGATCGTCGACAACCACCAGCGCGAAGCCCTGGCAAGCGCGCATCGAAACTGGGTCGACCTCAGGCTAGCCGCGCTGTCCTTGCCACCCGCCACTGCAGGCTACGCGGCCTATGCGCGCGCCCTGGTGCACTGGCATCAGCGCCATCGCTACTGCGGTCAGTGCGGCGCTGCCACGCGCATCGAGCTGGGTGGACATCGGCGCCGCTGCAGCAACAGTGATTGCGGACTGGAACAATTCCCGCGCCTGGACCCCGCCATCATCGTGCTGGTCGAGCACCAAGGTCGCGTACTGCTCGGCCGCCAGGCCAGCTGGCCGGCGCGGCGCTATTCGGTGTTGGCCGGGTTTGTCGAGCCGGGCGAGAGCCTGGAAGACGCGCTGCGCCGCGAAGTGCTGGAGGAATCCGGCGTGACCGTCGTCGAATGCGACTATCACTCCTCGCAACCGTGGCCGTTCCCGGCCAGCCTGATGCTCGGTTTCACCGCACGCGCCGAACATGACGAACTGCACTATGGCGACGAACTGGAACAC
This sequence comes from Rhodanobacteraceae bacterium, assembly GCA_016717705.1. Lineage (GTDB taxonomy): Bacteria > Pseudomonadota > Gammaproteobacteria > Xanthomonadales > SZUA-5 > JADKFD01. The sequence continues at coordinate 25,147 of JADKFD010000058.1, forward strand.
GCGGCATGGTTTTCGCCCGAGCAGTTGCTGGCCGCGGTCCGCTCTGGCGAAATCCGCCTGCCGCCCGGGCTGTCGCTGTCGTCGCGCCTGCTGGAAGACTGGTATGAGGCGCGCACCGGCCGCAGCAGCGACGAGTTGTTCCAGCCCACCTGACTTTGCCCCTCACTGAACGCGTTCTGCGGGCGCGCAGATCTGGTTGGGCAGGTCCCTTGACGCGCGCACGTCTTCCGCGTCAACTGCGCGCACACACTTCTTGTCGAGACTGTTTCCATGGCGCTGGCGCTGCTCGCCATCCTGATCGTAATGGTGCTGGGCTCGGTGGCACCGGAGCTGGTGCGACTGCGGCAATTCCTGTGGCTGCGCAGTTGGCTGCAGTGGCTCGACGAGCGGCTCGGCGGTCACGGCCTGTGGAATTCGGAATTCGGACTGGCTCTGGTGGTGGTACCTCTGCTGGCGTCGACCGCATTGATCGACTTGACGCTCGGCGGGACGCTGCATGGTCTGCTCGGCTTTGTATTCGCGCTGGTCGTGCTGTTTTTCTGCTGGGGACCGCGCGATCTCGATGACGACGCGCGGCGGGCAGCACGCGCCGAGAGCGCTGCGGATCGCAGCGAGGCTTTGCAGGCACTCGGCGGCAACGCCGTCGATACGCCGGTGCGCAGCGTCGACCTGATCGACAGCGTATTCGTCGCCGGCTTGACGCGATGGTTCGGGCCCCTGTTCTGGTTCGTCGCCTTCGGCCCGACCGGGGCCGTCTGCTTTCGCCTGCTGCAACTGCTGGCGCAGTCAGCGGAATTGCGCAACCGACTGCCGCCTGCGCAGACCGCAGCGGCCGAGCAACTCTATGCGGCGCTGGCCTGGCTGCCGGCGCAACTGATGAGCCTGGCATTGGCACTGGTTTCCGATTTCGACGCCGTCGGCAAAGCCTGGCGCGAACATCACGCAGCCCATGGCCAGGGATTCCTGCACCTGGATCTGGGATTTCTCTCGGCCGCAGCGCGCGCCTGTGTCGACATCGATGACGAAGAATTCGTTTCCGCCGATGGCTCACCGATCCGCGATGAAGCCGTCGAAGAGGCCAGGCGCCTGTTGTGGCGCCTGCTGATCGCCTGGCTGGTGCTGCTGTCGATCATCGTGCTGGCGGGTTGGGCGAGCTGATCGGGAGTGCGCCGGCTGGGCCGGGACGGACTCGGGATGTTCCGGCTCCGGGAAGCGCAGTAACTGCAGAACCCAGAATTTGAGCGCCGCCTGCAAGTCCCGGCTTTGCCCTTGCCCTCCCGAGTTCCTGCCACAACCCCGGTGATATCCTCCGCGCACCCCATTTGCCGGTGCCCGCCATGTCGTCGATCTCCGACCAGCTCAAGCAGAGTGCACTTGAATATCACCGCCAGCATCCGCCGGGGAAGATCAAGGTCACGCCGACCAAGGCGCTGACCACCCAGCGCGACCTGTCGCTGGCTTATTCGCCAGGCGTGGCAGCTGCCTGCGACGCCATCGTCGCCGATCCCGATGAGGCATCCACAGTCACCGCCCGAGCCAATCTGGTCGCGGTGATCACCAACGGCACCGCGGTGCTCGGCCTCGGCGCCATCGGGCCGCTGGCGGCCAAGCCGGTGATGGAAGGCAAAGGCGTGCTGTTCCAGAAGTTCGCCGGCATCGACGTGTTCGACATCGAAATCGACGAGCTCGACCCGGACAAGCTGGTCGACATCATCGCCAGCCTGGAACCGACCTTCGGCGGCATCAACCTGGAAGACATCAAGGCACCGGAGTGCTTCATCGTCGAGCGCAAGCTGCGCGAACGCATGAAGATTCCGGTGTTCCACGACGACCAGCATGGCACCGCGATCATCGTCGGCGCCGCCGTGGTCAATGCGCTGCATGTGCTCGGCAAGGACATCGGCACGGTGAAGCTCGCAGTGTCCGGCGCCGGTGCTGCCGGCATTGCCTGCCTCGACATGCTGGTGCAACTGGGCATGCGCCGCGAGAACATCCTCGTCACCGACCGCAAGGGCGTGGTTTACGTCGGCCGCGTCGAGGACATGGACGCCGACAAGGCCCGCTACGCGCGCGACACGCCGCTGCGCACGCTGGCCGACATCGTCGCCGGCGCCGACATCTTTCTTGGCCTGTCGGCCGGCGGCGTGCTCAAGCCGGAGATGGTGGCGACCATGGCGCCGCAGCCGGTGATCCTGGCGCTGGCCAACCCGAACCCGGAAATCCTGCCGGAACATGCGCTGGCCGTGCGTCCGGACGCGATCATCGCCACCGGCCGTTCGGACTACCCGAACCAGGTCAACAACGCGCTGTGTTTCCCCTACATCTTCCGCGGCGCGCTGGATGTCGGCGCAACGACGATCACCGAGCCGATGAAGCTGGCCTGCGTGCACGCGATCGCCAAGCTGGCGCGCGAGGGCACTTCGGAAGTCGGAGCCGCGGCCTATGGCGGCGAGGTCAAGAGTTTTGGCCGCGACTGCCTGATCCCGCAGCCCTTCGATCCGCGCCTGCTGGTGCGCCTGGCGCCGGCGGTGGCACAGGCGGCGATGGACTCGGGCGTGGCCAAACGGCCGATTGCCGACATGGACGCCTATCGGCAGAAACTCGACCAGTTCATCTTCCGCACCGGCCTGATGATGAAGCCGGTGTTCGACGCCGCGCGGCGCGAACCCAAGCGCGTGGTGTTCGCCGAGGGCGAAGAAGAATCCATGCTGCGTGCGGTGCAGAACATCGTCGACGAGGGCTTCGCCAAACCGATCCTGATCGGACGCCCGGCAGTGATCGAGCAGCGCATCGCACGCCTCGGCCTGTGGATCAAGCCGGGCGTGCACTTCGACATCACCAACATCGATTCCGATCCGCGTTTCAACGACTACTGGCAGCACTATCACCGCATCATGGAGCGCCGCGGCGTCAATCCGGCGACCGCCAAGGCGGTGGTGCGCTCGCGCGGCACGGTGATCGGCGCGCTGATGGTCGAACGCGGCGAAGCCGATGCGATGATCGGCGGCACCGTCGGCCGCCTGCAGCGCAAGTTGCAGTATTGCCAGGACATTGTCGGCCTGGAGGGCGACATCGAGGCACCGGCGGCAATGAGCGCGGTCGCCTGCGACCGCGGCACTTTCTTCTTCCTCGACACCTACGTCAACCAGGACCCGAGCGCCCACGAACTGGCGACGGCGACCATCATGGCGGTGGAACGCCTGAAGGTCTTTGGCATCACCGCCAAGGTGGCGTTGCTGTCGCACTCGAACTTCGGCAGCGAGGACAGCGTGACCAGCCGCAAGATGCGCAAGGTGCTGGAAATGCTGCGCCAGCGCGCGCCGAACCTGGAGGTGGAGGGCGAAATGCACGCCGATGCCGCCATCGACGCCGGCATCCGCGAACGCCTGTTCCCGAATTCCATGCTGACCGGTTCGGCCAACATGTTCGTGTTCCCGAATCTCGACTCCGCCAACATCTGCTTCAACATGGTGCGCGTACTCACGGGCGGCGTGTCGCTGGGACCGATCGTCATGGGCCTGAAGAAGCCTTGCTACATCCTGACCAACTCGGCAACGGTGCGCCGCATCGTCAACATGACCGCGCTGGCGGTGGTCGAGGCGCAGGTGCGTGGACGGCAGGGCGAGGCGGCCGGGTGAGTTGTGTTTCGCGCGCGAGCGCGCTCCTACAATTCCTGCGTAGATCTGCGGAGCATTTGTAGGAGCGTGCTCGCGCGCGATCGCTTGCCACTCTACCCCGCCACCACCCGGTTGCGCCCGCTGCGCTTGGCGGCGTAAAGCGCGTCGTCGCTGCGCTTGCGCAGTTCGGCGGCGCCGAGAATGGCGGGCGGATCGACGGCCGCGACGCCGATGCTGACGGTGATCGCGATCGCGCCGGCTTCGGTATCGAAGGCGCGAGCGGCGATGGCGCCGCGCAGAGTCTCGGCGCGCTGCAAAGCCATGTCGCGATCATGCCCCGGCAGCACCACGGTGAATTCCTCGCCGCCATAACGGGCGATGATCACGCCGTGCTCGGGGAAACAGCCCTCCAGCAGGCGCCCGAGCACGCGCAGGCAATCGTCGCCCGCACCGTGCCCATGCTGGTCGTTGATTGACTTGAAGTGGTCGATGTCGATCATCAGCAGCGCCAGGCTGCGCCCGGTTTCCGCGGCGATCTGCCACTGCAGACGCAGGGCTTCGTCGAGGTAGCGGCGGTTGTAGACACCGGTCAGCCCGTCGCGGCGATTGACGTCCTCGAGTTGCGCGTTGGCCTGCGCCAGCGCTTGCGCCGTTTCTGCCAGTTCGCGAGTGCGCTCCTCGACGCGCGCTTCCAGCGTGTGCCGGGCATCGTATTCGACCGCCTCTTTCTCGGCGCGCAGCAGATGAATGCGATACGCCAGCGAAAATGCCAACAGCAGCATTTCCAGTGCCGAACCGATCTGCAGGCCGAATTCGGTGGCAATCGAACGCGGCAGCAGACCGAAGGAGGACAGCGGCAAGGCCACGCCACCGGCAATCAACAGGCCCCATGCAAGCAGGAAATACCACGCCGGCCGATAGCCGCTGCGGCCGCTGATCAGCGCTGACACGGTGACCACGATGCCGAACACGATGACGCCGATGTTCAGCAACTGCGTGACCTGCAGTTGCCAGCGGGTGAATGCCAGCAGCGACAGCAGCGCGAAACCCGGGACCACCCAGTCGAACAGACGCGCCACCCGCGGCACCCGTCGCCGAAGGTCGAGGAAGCTGCGGGCGAACAGCAGCGAGCTGCACAGCACCGCACCGATCGACACTGGCAGCGAGGCGCTCTGCCAGGTGGTCGCGTTGGGCCACAGATACTGGAAGCCGACACCGTTGAACGCCAGCATCAACAGGCCGAAGGCGGCGAGATAGGCCAGGTAATAGGCGTAACTGGCATCGCGGATCGACGCCAGCACCGCCAGGTTGTAGAGAAACAGCGCCAGCAGGATGCCGTAATACAGACCCAGTCCGGCCTGTTCGTCGTGACTGGCAGCCCACAGCTCGGTTGGCGTGAAAAGGCGCAGCGGCAACTGGATCGACGAGGTTGAACGCACGCCGATGAGCACGTCCAGCCCACCGCCACGCGGCAGAGCCAGCTCGACATTCGGATAACGGTGGGCCACGCCGCGCGCGGCGAACGGCAGGCGATCGCCGAGTAGAAACTCACGCACCTCCCCCGCCTGATCGCGCGTCTGGATCAGGATTTCGTCGATGCGCGGCTGCTCGATCACCAGCTGCCAGCGCTGCGCCGCGTGGTCGACGTTGTCGATACGGACGAAGAACCAGCGCGCGCCATGGACAAAGCCAAAACTGGGATTGGGCCCCGGCAGCGGCGACAGTTCGCCGCGCGCGACCGCGTCCCACGCGCGCTGCGCATCCAGGGTGTCGACCTGCGGATCGAGCATTCCGAGCGCCGGAACCAGATCGACACGAAAGCCCCCCGCAGCAGTCAGGCGCACCGGTTCGGCAACGCAGGGCAGCGATGTCAGCCACAGCAGGCACAGGATCAGCCGGTGCAGGCGCACGGATTCTCGATCTCGCTTCGGTCGCTGCATGCTACAGCGTCGGCCCCTGGGTCCACCCGTAATCGGCAGTTTCACGTAACACCCGTAGACTGCGGCGATGGACTCATTGACCCAGATCGCGCTCGGCGCGACGCTCGCAGCCGCCATTGCGCCGCCGGACCAGCGGCGGCGCGCGCTGGTCTACGGCGCGGCGCTCGGCACCCTGCCGGACCTCGACGTGTTGATCCGCTACGGCGACCCGGTTGCGGATTTCACGAACCACCGCAGCTTCAGCCATTCGCTGCTGGTCCTGACCGCGCTGGCGCCCTTGCTGTGGCTGGCATGCCGGCAGTTCGACGCGGCGCTGCGACTGGCGCCGCGGCGCTGGCTGGCGATCTTCTGGCTGACGCTGGTGACGCACCCGTTGCTGGATGCGATGACCATCTATGGCACCCAGTTGCTGTGGCCGTTCGACAGCACCCCATTTGGCGTCGGCAGCGTGTTCATCATCGACCCGCTGTACACCCTGCCCTTGCTGCTGGCGATGACCTGGGTGGCGTGGCGACCGCTCAGTATCGCGGCAGCGCGCTCCTTGCCATGGGCGCTGGCGCTGTCGACCGCTTACCTCGGCTGGAGCGTCATCGCCCAGCGCCATGTCGAAGCACATGCGCGGCAGGCGCTGGCAAACGCAGGCGAGGCGCCAGCTGCGGTGCTGGCGCTGCCGAGCGCCTTCAACACGCTGCTCTGGCGTGTGCTGGTGCGCGAGGATGGCGGCTACCGCGAGGCCTATTACTCGCTGCTGGCCGACGACTGGCCCGGCCCGTGGCGACGCTTCGCCAGTGCCGACGATCTGATCCCGGCGCTGTCCGGACAGTGGGCCTTCGATCGACTGCGCTGGTTCACCCACGGCTACTACGCCATCCATCGCGAAGGCGACGATGTCGTGATCAGCGATCTGCGCATGGGCTCGGAACCGGCGTATGTGTTCCGTTTCAGCATCGCGCGCATGGTCGACAGTCAACCGGTGCCGGCCGCGACGCTGCAGCAGTCGCCGCTGCGTCCACTCGGAAAGGCCGTCGGCTGGCTGCTGTCGCGTGTGGTCACGCCAGGGCATGCACTGCCGCCGCCGGACCAGGTTCTGGCCCTGCCGCAATCCAAGTAGATTACGTTGGCCGCACAGCGACCTACCTGACATCGGCGCGTGGATTTCACCTGGGGAGCGTAGATGTCACTTAGTTCGCCCAGCGAGCAACGTGACCTACGCGCGCTAACCCCATTCCACTCCCGCGGTCGTTTCTGTCATTGAACCCACCCGCAGGAGACAGAAATGAGCCCGCGCAAGCTGATCCCGATCCTCGCCCTGACCGCCGCGCTGCTGCCCGGCCTGGCCGCCGCACAGCGCGTCGAAGTGCGCCTGGAAGACCGTACGCTCGGCCGCAGCATCCCGCTGCACCACTTCGATGGCCGCCTGTACGCCGCCGGCGAACCGGGCCACCGCTATGCCATCCGCGTCACCAATCGCACCGGCGAGCGTGTCCTGGCGGTGGTTTCGGTCGACGGCGTCAATGTGGTCACCGGGCAGACCGCCAATCCGGGTCAGTCCGGCTATGTGCTCGACCCCTGGCAGAGCACCACCATCAACGGCTGGCGCAAGAACCTGAGCGAGATCGCCGCGTTCAACTTCGCGCCGTTGCCGGAGAGCTATGCCGCGCGCACCGGGCGTCCGGATGATGTCGGCGTGATCGGCGTGGCGGTGTTCGAGGAACAGCGCTACTACCCGCAGTACGACGACGAGATCGCGCTGTCGCGGCGCGCGCCTGCGGCCGAGCCGTATGCCGGCGCGCAGCCCGCAGCGCCTTCGACACGCGACCAGGCCGCCGCCGAAGCCGCCAGCGGGATCCCCGGCCGCGAGCGGTCGGAGGAAAAGCTCGGCACCGGCCATGGCGAGCGCGAATGGAGCCAGGCGCGCCAGACCCAGTTCGTGCGCGCCAGTTCGCAGCCCGCTGAAGTCAACGCGATCTGGTACGACAGTCGCCGCAACCTGATCGCCGCCGGCATCCTGCCGCCGCCGTATCGTCACTATGCCGAGCAAGGCGACGCCCGCCCGTTCCCGGGCTTCGTGCCGGACCCTTGGTGAGACCCGGTCACGACAGGACAAGTCTGGAGTGCGGTGGCTTGCCACCGCTGTGGATGGGGCTGCGAACACCGACAAGCATCCAGAGCGCCGGCTAGCCGGCGCACTCCAGGTTTGCCCGGTCGCGACTGGTTAGACTGAGGCTCCCCAATTGCGGAGCCAGCGATGCCCACCCTGCCCCGCTGGATCGGCCTTGCCGCCGCCTGCCTGATCAGCTCCGCCGCAGTGGCTGCGGACACGGTTGCCGACTATGTCGATCACTACCTCGACATGTTCCCATCCAGGGCCACCGCCGCCGGTCGTTACGCCAGCGACGATCGCCTGGAGCAACTGGACAAGGACAGCCGGGCACGTTGGATCGCCTACAACGAGTCCAGCCTCGCCGCGCTGAATCTGGAACTGGCGGGACAGCCCGAAAACGCGCGGCGTATCGACCTGGAATTGCTGCAGCGCCAGGTGCAGCAGGAGTTGCTGGAATGGCGCGACGGCGATCGCCCACGCAACGATCCGCTGTTCTGGGCCGAGCCGCTGAGCCAGGCAACGCTGTATCTGGTGCTGCGCCAGGATCGTCCGGCCAACGAGCGCCTGACGCTGGCGGCGCGCCGCACTGAAGGCATTCCCCGGCTGGTCGACCAGGCGCTGACAGCGCTGGCGGACGCCGATCCGTCCCGGGTGGTTCCGCAGCAGGCCGCCGAAGCGGCGACCCGCCTGCGTGCGCTGGCCGGTTTCTATCGCGACGGTCTGCCCAAGGCGCAGGGCGCATCGTCCGGACTGAAGAGTCGATTGCAGAAGGCTGGCGTGATTGCGGCGCGCGCGATCGAGAAGCTGGCTGTTCGCGCCGATGAACTCGCCGCCGCCGGCACGGCGGATTTTCGCCTCGGCGCGCGCTATGCAGAGCGATTCCGCATTGTCACTGGTATCCAGCAAGCGGTGCCCGAAGTGCTCGCCCAGGCACGTCGCGAGCTTGCCGACAAACGTCAGGAGGCAGCCGCCTATGGCCGCGGCGTTTGGGCCACGCTGCGCCCGGATACGCCGGTGCCACTCGACGACAACGAGGTGTTGCGCCAGTTGTTCACGCTGATCGAGGCGGCACGACCGGCGTCCACCCAGGAACTGGTGGCGCAATACACGGCCGACACCGATGCCGCCTTTGACTTCGCCACCGAACATGAACTGCTGACCCTGCCCGAGCCCCGCACGTTGGTGATCAGCACCGCGCCGGCCTGGCTCGGCGGCCAGAGCGTCGGCGGCGTCTACCCAGCCGGTCCCTTCGATCCGGATGCGCAGACTCTGTTCCTGTTGCCCAACATCCCCGATTCGGCACCCGAAGACGCGAAGGCGCGCTTCTTCAGCGCCTTCAACAGTGGCTTCAACCGCATGATCGTGCCGCATGAGCTGGTGCCCGGGCACTATGTGCAACTCAAGGTCGCCGCGCGCCAGCCGCACGCCGTGCGCAGCCTGTTCGGCGACGGCGTCTACAGCGAGGGCTGGGGCAGCTTCTCGGAGCGCCTGATGCTGGATCTGGGCTGGGGCGGCCCGCAGGAGCGTCTGGCGCACTACAAGAAACAGCTGGAAAACATCGCGCGGCTGATTGCCGACATCGTCGTCCACAGCGAAGGCTGGGATGAAGCGCGCCTGGCGCAGTTCCTGACCGACGAGGCCCTGCTCGACGCCCAGTTCGCGTCGAACATGTGGCGCCGCGCGATGCTCACATCGCCGCAGCTGACCACCTACCACCAGGGCTATCGCGACATCCACGCCATCTGGCTGGATTGGCGTCGTCTGCACCCGGATCGTCCGCTGCGCGAATTCACCGACGGCATGCTGGCGCTCGGCGCCGTGCCGGTGCGCGAGTACCGGGCGGTGTTGTTGCCGTAACTGCAGGGAGGGAGCGGCTTGTGCTCTGGCTTCACCTGTGGGAGCGGGTTTACCCCGCGAGCTTTGCTTGTGCTCTGGCTTCACCTGTGGGAGCGGGTTTACCCCGCGAGCTTTGCTGTTCGGTCTCTGGGCTGTTCTGGTACTGCCGAAGATCAACAGCTCGCGGGGTAAACCCGCTCCCACAAAATCAACAGCTCGCGGGGTGAACCCGCTCCCACAAAGTCAATGGCTCGTGGGGTGAACCCATCCTGCACGGCCTATACTTTTGCGCCTCCCGATCACCTTTGAGGACGCCCCCATGCCACAGATGATGAAAGCCCTGGTCAAGCGCGAGGCCGGCAAGGGGATCTGGATGGAGCAGGTGCCGCTGCCGGAAGTCGGCACCAATGACGTGCTGGTCAAGCTGGAAAAGACCGCGATCTGCGGCACCGACCTGCATATCTACAAATGGGACGAATGGAGCCAGCGCACGATCAAGCCGGGCCTGGTGATCGGCCACGAGTTCGTCGGCCGCATCGTCGACATGGGCGCCGGCGTGCGCGGCTACCAGCTGGGCCAGCGCGTCTCCGCCGAAGGCCACATCGTCTGCGGCGTTTGCCGCAACTGCCGCGCCGGCAAGCAGCATCTGTGTCCGCATACCATCGGCATCGGCGTCAACCGCAACGGCGCCTTCGCCGAATACATCTCGATGCCCGCGTCGAACCTGTGGCCGATCCCGGACCAGATCTCCTCGGAACTGGCGGCCTTCTTCGACCCCTACGGCAACGCCGCGCACTGCGCGCTGGAATTCGACGTCATCGGCGAGGACGTGCTGATCACCGGCGCGGGCCCGATCGGCATCATCGCCGCCGGCATCTGCAAGCATGTCGGCGCGCGCAATGTGGTGGTCACCGACGTCAACGACTACCGCCTGAAGCTGGCCGCCGACATGGGCGCCACGCGCGTGGTGAACGTCGCCAAGCAGTCGGTCAAGGACGTGATGGCGGACCTGCACATGGAAGGCTTCGACGTCGGCCTGGAAATGAGCGGCAACCAGCGCGCCTTCCAGGACATGCTCGACTGCATGTACCACGGCGGCAAGATCGCGCTGCTGGGCATCCTGCCCAAGGGCGCCGGCATCGACTGGGACAAGGTGATCTTCAAGGGCCTCACGCTGCAGGGCATCTACGGCCGGCGCATGTACGAGACCTGGTACAAGATGACGCAGATGGTGCTGACCGGCTTCCCGCTGCAGAAGGTGCTCACCCACCAGATCCACATCGACGACTTCCAGCGCGGCTTCGATTTGATGGAAGCGGGCGCTTGCGGCAAAGTGGTGTGCAGCTGGAACTGACGGTGAATTTCGCACCGTGAAGCTGTGCGGATTCCACTCCCTGGTTCAACGCCGAGCTTTGGTAGGCCGGGTACGCGCGGCAACAATGGTCGTTGGTGCGAAGTGTGGATCCGCGCGACACCCGGCGCTGTGCGTCGGCTGCCTCGCCCAGGTCAGTCCCAAGGATTCATGAGACTCACCGACGTGCCGTCGAAATCCGAGGACTTGCGGGTTGCCAACTTGCTGCCGTGCGTGATGGCAATGGCGGCGATCATTCCATCCTGCGCGGACATCGATCTGCCGCGCCGGACAGCGCCACCCATCAGCGTGCCGTAGACCAACTCGCACTCCTCGGTGAACGCGAACACGCGGCCGGCGAAGCGCTGACGCCAGGCTTCGAGACCCGCCGCGAGACGTTGGGCGCGCTGATCCGGCGGCAGCTTGTTGATACCGAAGGCGAGTTCGGCGATGACCACGCTGGACAGCGCCAGTTCGGCGTCGTGGCGGACCAGCCAGTCGACGACCCGCTGATCCGGGCGCAGGCGCATCGTTTCCGAGATGACGTTGGTGTCGAGGAAGATTACAAGTCAACGCCCGGATTGGCCGTTCGCGATTCGCGGATCAAGGCATCGAGGTCGACGTCTGCGCCGAAGTCCGTGCTCATGCGCGCATAGAACGACGCCGCCGACTCGCGTCCGGTCTGCGCCGATTCGTAGGCCTCAAGGGCGCGCTCAACGATCTCGGCGACCGACCGACGTTCACGCTTTGCGAGACGGTGTGCGAGTTCCCGCGCGCGCGCGCTGCGGACGGAAAGCTGGGGCTCTGCCAAGGTCAACTCCCTTCTGCACCCACCATCAATCGAATCTGCGCGCCGATGCCCAGACGCGCCGGCCCTGCGCGGCGCGCTGGCGCAGGAAGCCAACATGGGGCCCCTACTGGCTGGATCGCGCCACCTACCCCACTGGCCACTTCAATCCGCGCTGGCTGTACGACGCCGGGATCGAAGCTGCCAACGTGTCGCAGGACCTGCCCGACGGCACCACGTCCTCGCGCGAACGCCGGCAATGCGCTGGCATCCCACCGTGTTCACGCCCCTTGGCCCGCGCCCGCTGGGGACCGGCGGCGGCGAATCCGGCCGCGCCAATGTGGTGCTCGGGCACCCGACCAATCCGGCGATCGCGTGGATGGGTTCGAACGGCGGTGGCGTGTGGAAGACCACCAACTGCTGCGACGCCAACACCACCTGGGTCAACACCACCGACAATTCGGCGAACCTGGAACCGATCCAGAACAGCGCGATCGGCGACATGACGCTGGACCCGAACAATCCGGACGTGCTCTACGCCGGCACCGGCGATCTGCGCTTCGGTTCGTTTGCGTTCGGCTCCAATGGTGTGCTGAAGTCGGTTGATGGCGGCAACACCTGGACGGTCAAGGGCGCCGATGTGTTCAACCCCTTCTACCCGCCCAACGTCAACCTGCCGCCGCAATACCAGGCGATCGGCAAGGTGGTGGTCGATCCGAACAACTCGAACATCGTCATCGTCGGCGCCAAGACCGGCGTATATCTCTCGTATGACGGCGGCGACAATTGGACTGGCCCATGCCTGACCAACGCCTTTCCGACACAGCGCCAGGACATTACCGGCCTGATTGCGACTGACCAGGGTGCAACCACCAGGCTGATCGCGTCTGTGGGTACACGAGGGTTTGCCACCACGGTGCAGACCGGGCTCGAACAGAATGGCGCCAATGGCGTCTATCGGGCCACGGTGCCCGCAAGCGGCTGCCCGGTGGATTGGACGACGCTGACACGAGCCGACAATGGCTGGCCAGCGGGTACTTCCACGGGAAATCCGTTCCCGACGAATACGCTGGGTCGAGTAGAAATCGCGTTGGCGCCCTCCGATTCGAACGTGGTCTATGCATTGGTAGCGCAAATTCCCCCGGTCGGTCGGACCGAGTGATCCTGGGCATTTGGCGCAGCGCCAATGCCGGCGACACTGGCTGCAGCCGCAGACTGGCACGATCACCGGCTCGGGCGCGCAGAGCTGGTACAACGCCGGCCTGACGGTCCATCCCACCGATCCGAACACGGTTATCCTGAGCGCTTTCCGCACCCTCCGCTCGACCACCGGCGGCAGCGCCTTGGGCAACATCGGGATCGGCGCCGCATGTCGACCATCACGCGCGCGCGTTCGTCAACAACGACCCCAACCGCCTGCTCATCGGCACCGACGGTGGCGTCTACTACAGTGGCAATGCGATGGCCGCCTCGCCGACCTGGACCTCGCTGAACGCCACTCTCAACACCATCGAGTTCTATTCCGGCGGCATTTCGCCGAATTTCAACACCGCGCCCAACGCCAGTGCGGTCGGCGGCGCGCAAGACAACTCGTGCATGGTCTCGACCTGGGCCGGCGGCAACTTCGGCGCGCAGTCCTGGGCAGGGCGCAATGGCGGCGACGGCTTCTGGAGCACCATCGAGCCGATCCTGCAGCAGCGCTGGTACTACTCCAGCCAGAACGGCGCCATCGTCGCCACCAGCACCGCCAGCGGTGGCCTCGGCAGCACCAGCGCGTCCAGCGCCTCACCGAGCGGCTGGGGCGGTGATCGCAAGACCTTCGTCACCAACTTCGATCTCTATCGTTTCGGCGGCGAGACCACCGGCTGCCCGGCCGCCACCGGCTGCGGCCGCATCATCGCCGGCAGCTATCGAGTCTGGGAATCGGTGACCGGCGGCGTGCCGACCAGCAGCTGGCTGGCCAACAGCCCGGATCTGACCAAGGGCACGCTGGCTGACCGCTCCTTCATCAACCAGGTGGCCTACGCGGTGAACACGCCGAACAACGCGATTGCCGGCACCAACGACGGCAATGTCTGGATCGGCTTCAACATGGGCCAGAACGTTGCCAATTCGGCCACCTGGGTCAACGTCACCGGCGCCAACACCGTGTTGCCCAATCGCTTCGTGCTGGATGTGGCCACCGATCCGCTCGATCCGCTGATCGGCTACGCGGTGATGGCCGGCTTCGACCAGAACACGCCAAGCACGCCCGGTCACGTGTTCCAGGTCAAGTGCACGGCCAGCTGCGCCAGCTTCACCTGGCGCAACGTCTCGGGCAATCTGCCCAACATCCCGGTCAACAGCGTGATCGTCAATCCGCATCGGCCGACGCAGGTGTTCGCCGGCTCCGATTGGGGCCTGTACTACACCGACGACGTCGAGGCCAATCCGGTGGTGTGGCAGAAGCACCTGGGCCTTCCCAACGTGATGATCTGGGACATGACCATTGACCGCGGATTCACCACGCTGGCGGTGTGGACGCGCGCGCGCGGCGCCTGGGTGTGGCCGTTGCCGAGCGATGGCGTGTTCGCGAACGGGTTTGAATGAACCGAGAGTGGCAATGTAGGTCACGTTGGCCGCACTGCGGCCTACGTGACGATGACCCTGGCAACGGCAGGTCACGTTGGTCGCGCAGGGACCTACGTGACGGCCACCCCACCTGTCACGTAGCCCGCGGCGCGGGCAACGTGACCTACGCCGATACAATGAGTCATTCCGTTCGGATCGCGCTGCTGCTCGCGACGCTGCTCCTGAGCGCCTGCGCGCAAACCAGCCACCACCGCGCCGATGGCGTCACCGAGCAGGCGGCACTTGGTCGCGGTGCGCAGGTGCTGATCGTCGAGCCCGACATCGAACTGACTGAACTCTTGACCAGCGGTGTGCAGCAACCGCGCGCCGACTGGACCGCCGCGGCGCGCGAATACGCCACCGCGGCGCTGGATGCCGCTCTCAAGTCGCGCGGTGCGCAACTGAGCCACTACCGCGTTCCGCAGGATCCGCTGCAGAAGGAGGAACAACGCCAGTCGATCCTGCTGCACCAGGCAGTCGGCACCAGCATCCTGCTGCACCGGCACTTCAACGTGCCGCTGCCGCACAAGGGCAAGGCTTTCGATTGGACCCTCGGCCCCGGCGTGCGCAAGCTGGATCCGGACGCCCGCTACGCCTTGTTCTTGTTCCTGCGCGACAGCTACGCCACTGGCAACCGCAAGGCCGTCATGGCGATCGGCATGGTGTTCGGCATCGGCGTATCGCTCGGTCAGCAGGTCGGCTTTGCCTCGCTGGTCGATCTGAACGATGGCCGCGTGGTCTGGTTCAACCTGCTCAACTCGGCAACCGGCGACATGCGCAATGCGGAAGGCGCGAAGGCGGCGGTTGCGATGTTGCTGGATGGGGTGCCGTTGTGAGCGCGCCGGTTGTCGGCGAGGAGCATCGCGCGCGAGCGCGCTCCTACAAATTTCCGAGAGTCCACGCGAAGTTGTAGGGCGCGCTTGCCCGTGCCCCCTGCCCTTCTGCGCACGCTGCTGGTTGTCTCGTGCCTGCTCCTCACCGCCTGCGCCACGCCCACGGTCGACCGCCTCGCCCCCGCCGCGCCGCCGCTGGACGCCGCCAGCGACGAAGCCGGCCTGATCATGCAGATGAACCGCTACGAGGAGGATCTGGCCAATTCGGCGGCGCTGGTGCGCGATCCGGCGCTCAATCGCTATCTGTCCGAACTGACCTGCAAGCTCGCCGGCGACTACTGTCCGGAAATCCGCGTCTATCTGGTGCGCCAACCCTATTTCAACGCGCAGATGGGCCCCAATGGCATGCTCATCATCTGGACCGGCCTTTTGCTGCGGGTCGAGGACGAGGCGCAGCTGGCCTTCGTGATCGGCCATGAGGTCGGTCACTATGTCGAACGCCATTCGCTGGCGCGCTGGCTCAAGCTCAAATCGACCAGCAACCTGGCATTGGCCCTGCAGGTGCTCGGCGGCGGCGGACTGATCGGCGCCGCGGCCAGCATGGGCGCCTACGGCACCCTGTACGCCTTCGGTCGCGACCAGGAGCGCGCTGCGGACGACTATGGCCTCATGCGTCTGCGCGAACTCGGCTACGACGACCATCGCGCTGGCACGCTGTGGGCCGCCGTGTGGGAAGAGGAGAAGGTGCGCGACAAGGAATTGCTGTCGTCGATCTTTGCCACCCACCCGGCCAGCGAGGAGCGACGCGATCGACTGACCCAGGCGGCCGCAACGGATGGTGGCACGCTGGGCGCCGACGCCTTCCGCGCCGCTATCGATGCGCAGCGTGACGAATGGCTCGGCGACGAGATCTCGCGTCGCCACTACGCTCAGACCGAGGTCCTGTTGCAGCGCCTCGGCGGCTTGCCTTTTGATGCGGCGCAGACCCATTTCTACCGCGGCGAGATGTACCGGCGCCGCGCCCATCCAGGCGACTTCGAGCTGGCGATTGCTGCATACCGGGACGCCATCGCCACCGGCAACGGCGTGCCCGCGAACTGGCGCGGCCTCGGCCTGGCACTGCGTCAGCTCGGTCGCAACGACGAGGCCAGGAGCGCCTTCGACGAGTATCTCAAGCGCGCTCCGCAAGCCGAGGATCGCGCCTTGATCGAGGGGTGGCTGCGATGATGCGAGCAACACCACCAACCTGCTGCGCTGTTCCCGGTTGTGGGAGCGACCTTGCGTCGCTAGCAATGCAAGCCTCCAACTCGCGACGCAAGCTCGCTCCCACAGGATTCGCACGACACGGGCTGCTCGTGCTGTTGTTGACCTTGCTTGGCGGCTGCTCATCGCCCCTGGTCAAGCCCGGCGCGCAAACGGTCGACGGCCTGCCGCTGTCGACGCCGCTGTCCTGGAGCGACCTTGGGCCATCAGGGCCAGCGCCTGTGGACGCGCGACGGTGTCAGCCTCAACGCGCTGCGCATCTACACCGACATCGAACCCGGCGAGCATGTGTTCCGCGCGCGCCTGCGCGGCGAGCGCGACGAAGGCGCGCGCTTTCGCGCCGGACTCAGCGATGTCGAAATTGCCGAGTTGATCGTCGAGGGCCTGCGCACTTCCTCACTGGTCAATGTACGCGCCACTGATTTGCGCCCAGCCACCCTGAATGGCCGCAGCGGATTTCGCGCCGAGTTGGCCTTCGACAACAACGGCGGGCTGCACTACCGCGGCCTGGTGCTCGCCGAGGGCGAGGACGGCAGCCTGAGTTTCCTGATGTACACGGCGCCGGCCGAGTTCTATTTCGAGCGTGACCGGGCGGTGGTGGAAGTCGATTTTTGACAGCTTGGCGGGTGGCAGGAACGCACCACGAGTATTGGAAGATGAGCATCGCGCGCGAGCGCGCTCCTACAATTCTTGCGTGGACTTTCGGCAAATTTGTAGGAGCGCGCTCGCGCGCGATGCTCCTATTCCAAGCCTTACAAATCTCCCCAATGCGATTGCAGCGCCGCGATCGCCGCCAGCCCGGCGGTCTCGGTGCGCAACACACGCGGCCCCAGGCGCAGCCGGACAAAACCCATGCGTTGCAACAAGGTGGCCTCGTTGTCGCTGAAACCGCCTTCGGGGCCGACGGCGAGGATGGCCTCGCAGGCTGCCGGCAGGTCGCGCAAGCTGGCGTCGCCTTCGGGGTCCAGCATCAGGCGCATCGACTGCGGGTTCACGGCCGGCGCCGCGGCGCCCAATTGCACCAGCCAGTTCGGCAACGACAGCGGCGCTGCCAGCGTGGACAGGATCGCCCGCCCGCTCTGCTCGCAGGCTGAGGCGATGACCTGGCGCCAGTGCGCCACCCGCCGCGCTTCGCGCTCGGCATCCAGGCGCACCTCGGTGCGCTCGGTGGCCAGCGGCTGGATTGCATGCACGCCCAATTCGGTCGCTTTCTGCAGCACCAGGTCCATCTTCTCGCCGCGGCACAGACCCTGCGCCAGAGTCAGTCGCAATGGCGACTCCGACAGCGGCGACACCTCGCCCTCGATCCGCGCCAGGGTGCGCTTGCGCTCCAGCGAGGTCAGCGTGGACCGATATTCGCGGCCATTGCCGTTGAACAACTGCACACTGTCGCCGCTGCGCAGGCGCAGCACGCGCGTCAGATGGTTGGCCAACTCCTCGGTGAGCGCCACTTCCTGTCCGGTCACCAGCTCGATATCGACAAATCCGCGCGTGGTGCGCATGGGTGGCTTCCGTTTGCAATTCAAGCAGTGATCCTGCCTCAGGCGCGCGCAGACGTCGATATCACGCTTCCTGCGCCGAGCGTCGAGCGCAGCGGCAACCGCTACCGGTTCGAGGCGACCGTGGTAGCGCGGCCACGGCGTGCGGGCTGCACCAGGCGTCAGTGATCGCGCCGGGGGCGGGGGCTGGGGCCGCGCGTACCCGGCCTACGGTCCGCGGACTTCGGCCGTGGTTGGCCTACTCCGGCTTGCCCGACTCCATCTGTTGTAGCCAGGCCGGGCCACCGAGCTGCTCCATCTGGCGCACGATCCAGCTGGCGCGCTGGTGCAGATAGGGCGTCGGCTTGTCGGCACGCCGGCGGCGCGGATCGGGCAATGTCGCCACCATCAATGCCAGTTGGTACGGCGCCAGTGTCGAACACGGCTTGCCGAATCGACGCTGGCAGGCCGAGCAGAAGCCGAACATGCCATCACCGGTTTCGGCGATGTTGAGGTAGGTCTCCAGCACGCGCTTCTTCGGCCAGGCCAGTTCCACCAAAGCGGTGAAATAGACCTCCAGCCCCTTGCGCAGCCAGCTGCGGCCGCTCCACAGAAACAGGTTCTTGGCTACCTGCTGGCTGATCGTGCTGGCGCCACGCAGGCGCTCGCCGTCCTCGGCCGCATCCAGCGCCTTCTTGATCTCGACGGTATCGAAGCCGTGATGGTCGAGGAAACGCTGGTCCTCCGAGGCGACCACGGCGAGCGGCAGATACGGCCCGAAGGATTCGAATTCACACCATTGGTAGTCGATGCGGAAATCGTCCTGCCCGGCTGCACGCGCCTGAAGGATGCGCTCGGCCATCACCCCGGACAGCGGCGGCGCGGCAAAGCGGAAGATCAGGACCAGCAGCAGGCTGAACACGACCGGCGTCAGCAACAGGATCAGCAGCCAGCGGCGCCATCGGCGTTTGCGGGTTTGCCGCGGCGGTGGTGTCGGTTTGCTTCTGGCCATGGCGGCAGCATAGGGGAGATCGCAAAGGCATCGCGCGCGAGCGCGCTCCTACATCCTTGCCGATAGATCACGGGCAATCTGTAGGAGCGACCTTGGTCGCGATCAGAAGCATCGCGCGCAAGCGCGCTCCTACAACCTTGCCGAAGAGTCACGCAAGAATTGTAGGAGCGACCTTGGTCGCGATGCCTTTCGCGCCGTTACTCAGGCCCGCTTGCTCAGCCAGTCATGGATGGTCGGCGCCACTTCGCGCTGGGCGCGGCCGGACACGTAGATGCCGATGTGGCCGCCTTTGAACGCCAGCACCGTGTAGTCCTTGGTGCCGACGACGTTCTTCATCGGAATCGACGCGCTCGGCGGCACCAGATGGTCCTGCTCGGCGTAGATGTTCAGCACCGGCATGGTGACGCGCTTCAGATCCACGTCCTTGTCGCCGATCTTCAGGCCGCCCTCGACCAGCTTGTTGGCCTGGTAGAAATCGCGGATGAACTCGCGGAAGGCTTGGCCGGCCTGGTTCGGCGAATCGAAGATCCACTTTTCCATGCGCAGGAAGTTCTCCAGCTCGGCCTTGTCATCGAGGATGTCCACCAGGCCGATGTACTTCTGGTGATTGAGGCGGAAAGGCTTGAGCGTCAGGTAGCAGTAGTTCATCAGGTCGCCCGGCACATTGCCGAGGGTATCGACGAACAGATCGACGTCCATGCCCTGGGTCCAATGCGACAGCATGTTGTCCGGCGTGTGGAAATCCACCGGCGTCACCATGGTGATCAGGTTCTTGACCTTCTCCGGGTAGATCGCGGCGAAGCACAGCGAAAAGGCGCCACCCTGGCACACGCCCAGGATGTTGATCGCCTTCAGGCCATGCCGCTTGGCAACCACATCGACGCAACGGCGGATGTAGCCGTTGATGTAGTCGTCGAGCCCGATATAGCGATCGGCGGCGTCCGGATAGCCCCAGTCGATCAGGTAGACGTCCTCGCCGCGCGCCAGCAGGTTGCGCACCAGCGAGCGGTCTTCCTGCAGGTCGGTCATGAACGGACGATTGACCAGCGCGTAGACGATCAAGGTCGGCGTTTTCGCGGTCGGCGCCTTGTCGCCCTTGAAGTGGTAGAGCACCACCTTGTCTTCCCGGTAGACGGCTTCCTTGGCGGTCACGCCGTAGTGGACGTCATCCAGCTTGCGCAACACGTCGGCGCCGGCGGTCAGCTTCTGGCTGTAGCGCGCGACTTCCTCGAGGGCGGATTTGGGGTCGATTCTCAAAGGTCCCATGATGATCAGCTCCGGCTACGACGGTTGGACGATTTCGGCATTGCGGCGCCAGCGCTCTTTTCGACTGGCTTGGCGGGGCGGTCGGTGCCTTTTTCGCCGCAACCGGCTTGGGCTTGGCGGCAGCCTTGGCCTTGGCAGCGGGGCGGGCTTGGCCGCGCGACCTTGGCCGCAGCAGCCGGCTTCGGCGGCCTTGGGCGGCGGGCGGCGCCGACGTCACCGCCTTCATTGCAGCAACGGCCTCGGCCAGTTGTTCTTCGAGACTGGCGACGCGACGGCGCAAGTCGTGCATACGCTTGTGCACGCTGTCGAGTTCGGTACGGCCGGGCATGCCCACGGCGGCGGTGGACCGCTCAACCTCGCCCTGCACCATCTGGCGCACACGCATCTGCGCGTTGACCATGGCGCCATAGACTTCACGGAATTCGTCGGACAGCGCGACTTCGGCGTAACCCTCTTCGGCGGCGTCGACGTAGACGTCGTACAGCCCGCGCATGCTGGTGATCTCGCGGCCCGGCTCGCTGCGCTCGGCCAGCTTGGACTCGAACTTGTCCAGCCCGAGACGACTGGCCTTGAACATCAGCGTGTTGTAGCGCGTGTTCTGATCCTGGTAATCGGTGAAGGCCTGCATCAGCGCCTGCTGGCGTTCGGTCGATTCGCGATTCATGCCGAAGGCGGGCATGTTCATGTAGTTGCGCGCATCGGCCTCCAGCGGCTTGGCGATCTTCAGCCACTCGCGGTACATGTCCTCGAATCCCTTGGCGCCTTCGCTGCTGATACCACGCAGCGCATCGACGATCGGATTCTTCTGCGCGGTCAGCCCACCCATGGCCTTTTCCAGCGCCTCGCGCATGCCAGCCGGCGTAGCCAGATCGGGGCGCGTCGTGGCCAACTGGCCAACCACGCCCTGCATGAACTCGGCAAACTGCCTGGCGCTGCCGACCACCTTGTCGAGCACTTCATTGCCCGAGTCGCGGCCACCGAAAGTCTTCAACCAGACATCGAATCCTTCATGCACCGGCATCGACGGCGCAACGCCACCGCGGGCGGCGTCGGTCCACGCGGTAAAGAACTGCTTTTGCATGTTCTGCCAGTCCGGCATCCATGCGGCTTTGGGATCAGACATGAGTCGTGCTCCATCGTGGAAGATTGCCGCGATGCTAGCAGGCAGGCGCCGGGCAGCGACTCGACGTTAGTGGGGCTGTTCATGCGGATGCCAAGCGTAGGTCACGTTGGCCGCGCAGCGGCCTACGTGACTCGGCGCACTGTCACCTAGGCCCTTTGGGCCAACGTGACCTACTTCCCTGGCCTGATTCAGATTTTGCTGCCACGCATCAGCAACAAATAAATCGCACCGGCGACGAACAAGCCAACGAACCACGCATAGGTGTAGATCGACACGAATACCGCCGGCACCTCGGCGACGAATCCGGCGGCCTTGAGGAAGCCCGGCAGATTCGGCAGCACCCCGACAATCAGCGCGATCACGGCGGCCGGATTCCACCCGCCGCGATAACCATAGGCGCCGTCGTGACGGAACAGCGCGGCGATGTCCAGTTCGGTGCGGCGGATCACGAAGTAGTCGGCGAGCATGATCCCGGCGATCGGTCCGAGCAGTGCCGAGTAGCCGATCAGCCAGGTGAAGATGTAGGCGCCGGTGGTCTCCAGCAGCTTCCACGGAAAGATGGCAATGCCGATGCCGGCGGTGATGTAGCCGCCCATCTTGAATGAGATCTTCCCCGGCGCAAGGTTGGAAAATCCATTCGCCGGCGCGACCACGTTGGCGGCGAGATTGGTGGTCAGCGTCGCCAGCAGCAGGGCCAGCAGCGCGATCACCACGGCAAATCCACCCATGCGCCCGGTCAGCGCCACCGGGTCCCAGATCGCCTCACCGTAAATCACCACCGTGGCAGAAGTCACCGCAACGCCGACGAAGGCGAGCAGCGCCATCGGCAAGGGCAATCCGAGCACCTGGCCGATGATCTGGTCGCGCTGACTGCGGGCGAAGCGGGTGAAGTCGGGAATGTTCAGCGCCAGCGTTGCCCAGAAACCGACCATGGCGGTCAGCGAGGGCCAGAAGGCGCTCCAGAACTGGCCGGCCTTGGGTCCACCTTCGGCGAAGGCCGAGGGCGCCGACAGCATCGCCCCGAAACCATCGGCCTTGATGTAGGCCCAGCCGAGCAGGGCCAGGCACATGACGATGAGCAACGGCGCCGCCCACAGTTCCAGCCAGCGGATCGATTCCGTGCCGTACTTGATGAACACCACGTGCAGCGCCCAGAACAGGAGGAAACAGGCAGTCTGGCCGACATCGATGCCGAGCAGCGGCAGCGGCGAACCGACGAAGCCGTTGCCGGTCACGACGTTGGCGATGGTGTAGATCGCTGCGCCGCCAACCCAGGTCTGGATGCCGAACCAGCCGCAAGCGACCAGTCCGCGCAGCACCGCCGGCAACTTCGCGCCGCGCGTGCCGAAGGACGCCCGCAGCAGCACCGGGAACGGGATGCCGTGCTTGGCGCCGGCGTGGCCGATCAGCAGCATCGGAAGCAGCACGATCACATTGGCCAGCAGGATGGTGCCGACCGCCTGGCTCCACGACATGCCCTCGCTGACCATGCCCGCCGCCAGCATGTATGCCGGCACGCAGACCACCATGCCCACCCACAGCGCGGCAATCGCCTTCCAGTCCCAGGTGCGGTGCTCGGGCGAACTTGGCAGCAGGTCGGCGTTGATCAGGTCGACGTCGCCGAGAATCCGGGTGGGGGCGCTGGCGCTGCTCATGGTCGTCGCTCCGCGGGATGCTGTTCGAGTGCACGCAAAGTACGCAAAGGCCGGGCGCGGTGCAAACAGGAATCATGCGCAGGCGCGAACTCGTCGAACAGCATCGCGGGCTGAGCTCCCACAGACTTGCAGCGGACCTGTGGGAGTGGGCTCCGCCCGCGATGCTTTTCCAATCGCTCGGAGCGGGTCCGACGAGCTCAGGGCATCTTCAGCGAGTTCAGCACCGCCACTGCCGCCGCGGTGCCGGCGCTGTCGCTGACATCCACGTTGTACCAGAGCTCACCCACCGCACCGCCGCCCAGCTGGAACCAGCCGGCGCCGAAATCGCGTGCCACGCCTTCCTCATCCTTGCCCTTGGCCGGCAGGATGATCGCGTCCATGCCATTGATCCTGGTTTCCTTCGACTCACCCAGCGTGATGTCGGTGAAGTTCTCTTTGAGATAGGCGATGTGGTCCTTGACTGCAGCATCGATGTCCGCTCCCGGAACCACGCGGAAGGACAGTTCCAGACCGTTCGGGCCCTCCACTTCGAAGTAGTCCTCGGCGCCCTCCTCACCCTGTGGCGTGAGCGTCCAGTCGGACGGCACGTCGACGGTGAACTGGGTGTCGTCCTGCGAGGGATAGAACACCTGGGTCAGGCCGCCGGCCCGAACTGGCGGCGTGGCCAGCGCGGCGAGCAGGATCAGCGTCGTCATAAACACGAATTGGCGTGCAGTCGCTTTCATGGAAACCTCGCGTGGTGGATTGGACGCCCGAACGCCGGGCGCCTATTGGAGTTAGCGCAAGAAGGCGGGGCAAACTGTCATGCCCGCGTACGATCTTGCAGCCTGGTCCCAAGTCTGGGCCGACGTGCAAGCTTCCATGCCCGATTGGGAACGCTCTGAGGGTCCTTGGTTCGACGCCGGCGCCAACCCGGGACGACGAGTGTGCGGTGGAAGCCGAGAACGCATAGCATCCACTGGATACGCACTCGTCGGCGGACGCCCACCTCGTGATCGCCTGGTTCACTTCCCTGCTGCAAAGACTGGGCTCGCTCGTCGGCATCGGGCGGCGATCGAGCACCCATGACGATGACTTCGACCCGGAATTGCGCGAAGTGTTTTTCGCCGAACTGGACGACGTCACCGAATTGCTCGAGCGCGCGTTTGCAGTCTGGCGCGCGAATCCCGCGGACCAGGCTGCGATGCAGAACCTGCGCCGGGGCTTTCACACGATCAAGGGGTCGGCGCTGATGGTGGGGGCCACCGCCCTGGGTGAGTTCTGTCGCCATCTGGAGCAGCTGTCGATCCGCCTGATGGAGCAGCAGCTGAAGGTCACGCCGGCGATGGTCGTCACCATTGAACAAGCGATTGCGCTGCTGCCGGCGTTCGCCAAATCGGTACGCGACGGACGCGCCCCGCCGCCGCAAGCGCATTCGATTACGAATCGGGTGCAGCGGCTGATGGCTTGAGGTATTGGGTTGGTCGCTCAAACACTCATTCGTAGGTCACGTTGCCCGCAGCCCAAGTAGGATGTGGTGAGCAACGCGAACCGCATCGGTCGCGGTGCGATCACCCATTGATGCGGTTCGCTTCGCTCACCGGCATCCTACATGTGGCGCTCAGGCCTCGACCTTGCGCATCGGGTTGTTCGGATGCGTGGTCCAGTTGCGGTAGCTGCCGTCGTCGACGCGTTCCATGGTGATGCAGCCATCCACCGGGCACACGTGCATGCACAGATTGCAGCCCACGCATTCCTCGTCGATCACCTCGAAGAAACGCACGCCATCCTTCTCCCTGGTGATCGCCTGGTGCGAAGTGTCTTCGCAGGCGATGTGGCACAGGCCGCATTTGACGCACTTGTCCTGGTCGATGCGCGCCTTGATGTCGTAGTTCATGTTGAGGAACTGCCAGTCGGTGACGTTCCCCACCGCCTTGCCGACGAAATCATCCAGGCGCGCGTAGCCCTTGCTGTCCATCCAGTTGTTCAGCCCGTCGATCATGTCGTCGACGATGCGAAAGCCGTAGTGCATGGCCGCGGTGCACACCTGCACGCTGCCGCAACCAAGCGCCATGAACTCGGCGGCGTCGCGCCAGGTACCGATGCCGCCGATGCCGCTGATCGGTTTGCCGTGCGTCTGCTGGTCGCGCGCGATCTCGGCGACCATGTTCAACGCGATCGGCCGCACCGCCGGCCCGCAGTAGCCGCCGTGCGTGCCTTTGCCGTCGACGGTCGGTGTCGGCGCCATGATGTCGAGGTCAACCGAGGTGATCGAGTTGATGGTGTTGATCAGCGATACCGCATCGGCGCCGCCACGGAAGGCTGCGCGCGCCGAGGTGCGGATGTCGGTGATGTTCGGCGTCAGCTTGACGATGCACGGCAGCTTCGAATGCTGCTTGACCCAGCGCGCGACCATCTCGACGTACTCGGGCACCTGGCCCACCGCCGCGCCCATGCCACGCTCGCTCATGCCGTGCGGGCAGCCGAAGTTGAGTTCGACCGCGTCGCAGCCGGTGTCCTCGACCATCGGCAGGATGTACTTCCACGAGGCCTCGTCGCACGGCACCATCAATGACACGATCATCGCCCGGTCCGGCCACAGGCGCTTGATCTCGGCGATCTCCTTGAGGTTCACCGCCAGTGGGCGGTCGGTGATCAACTCGATGTTGTTCAAGCCCGCAATGCGCTGGCCATTGAGCTTGACCGCGCCATAACGCGAGCTGACATTGACCACCGGCGGATCGATACCGAGTGTCTTCCACACCACCCCACCCCAACCCGCCTCGAAGGCGCGGTTGACGTTGTAGGCCTTGTCGGTCGGCGGCGCGGAGGCCAGCCAGAACGGGTTGGGGGAACGAATCCCGACGAAGTTGGTGGAGAGATCGGCCATCGGTGCGCTCGGTCGTGGGTTCAGTGCAGACACTACACCGGGCAGCCGGCCCGGTGCAGCCTCGCGCCGTTTGCAGACGCCCGGCGCGCACCGTGGCGGTCTCGGTGTCGTATCGCCAACGGCACGCAACATGATGTCAAGCGCCTGCATCTTCCGGTAGAACGCCGATCGTGGCCCCTGCACCAGTCTGCCAGCACCTTCGAGCGGAGACTGCTGACATGCTGCGCCTGTTCCTGCTGATCTTTGCGCTGGGCCTCGATGGCGCCGTTGCGGCCACCTTTACCGTGACCAGCACCGCCGACACGGCCGGCAGCAGTTGCGGTGCCACTTGCACCCTGCGCCAGGCCATCACCGCAGCCAACGCGACGGCTGCGGCCGATACCATCGCCTTCAACCTGGCGGGTAGCGAGCCACAGCGAATCGTGGTCGCCAGCAACCTGCCGACCATTGCCCAGCCCCCTGTCGATCGACGGCTACACGCAGGCAGGTACCCTCCCGAACACCCTGAGCGACGGCGCCAGCAATGCCGTGATCCGCATCTGGCTGGATGCCGAGCCCGCGCTCGGGAGCGGCGGTCGGGGGCTGGCGGTGTGTTCAGCCGGCGTCAGCATCCGCGGCCTGGCGGTGACCGGCTTCGCGCAGCGCGCCATCGCCTTCGGCGAAACCAGTACCGGCAGTGTTTGCGCAGGCGCGACCGGCGGTCTGGTCGGCGGCAACTTCCTCGGTCTCGATCCGCTCGGCCGCGGCGCGGCCGCATCTTTCCGCCAAGTGAACGCCAACTCCGCTTCAAGCGCGCAGATCGGTGGTGCGGATCCCGCCGAGCGCAACGTGATCGCCGCTGGCGCCACCGCAGCGATCTCGGCAAACAATGGTTCCGATGTCGTGGTCGACGGCAACCTCATCGGAGTCGACCCCACCGGCTCGCAGGTGCGTGGCAGCAGCGGCATCGGGATCGAGGTCAGCACCAATGCCACGGGAAGCCTGGGGCTGCAGCGCGCGAACCTCATCGCCAACGTGGTCGACGGTATCGTGGTCCGACCAGGCAGCCGCGCGGAGATCGGCGGAAACCGCTTCGACGCCTCCGACTTGCCGATCGACCTGAACGGCGACGGCGTTACGGCGAACGACGCCAACGATGGCGACACCGGTGGCAACAACCTGCAGAACTTCCCGGTATTGACGCTCGCCAGGCGCGGCTTCGATTCCCTGCTGGTGGAAGGCTCGCTGGACCGCCCGGCGGGCAGCACGGCGCTGCAGTACCGGATCACGCTGTATGCGTCCGCCAGCTGCGATGCCTCCGGCCACGGCCCGGGCGAGCGCGTGCTCGGATCGCAGCAGATCTCGCTGGCCAATGGCGCCAGCGAGACCTTCTCGATCACCCTGAACGGCATCGAGCCGCTGTTCCTGGGCACTGCGATCACCGCCGTCGCCACCGATTCGGCATTCAACAGCAGCGAGATGTCGGCTTGCCTGGCGGTCAGCGAGAGTCCGACCGCGCTGCTGGTCAGCAATACCGCGACCAGCGGAGCAGGCTCGTTGCGCGCTGCGATGGAACAGGCCAATACCGCGTCCGATGCCAACATCATCGCCTTCAACATCCCCGGCAGCGGCCCGCACCTGATCCCGAGCGGAGGCCTGCCGCAGGTGCTGCAGCCAGTCATGATCGATGGCTACACCCAGCCCGGTTCCAGCCGCAACACCTCGCCAGCGGCGCGAGCAACGCCCAGCTGCGCATCGTCGTCAATGCCAGCGGCGAAGGCAACGGCTCCGCGGCGCTGGCGCTGGCCCAGCGCACCATCTTGCGCGGGCTTGCGATCATCGAGATACCGGACGGCGCGCGCGGCAGCCAACCGACCGGCTCCAGCCGCGGCTCGCGCGTCGAGGGCTGTTTCATCGGCCTCGATCCGTCGGGGAACTTCACCGGCGCCACCACCGGCGACGGCATCACCGCGGGCGCCCAGATCCAGGTCGGCGGCACGCGCGCGGAACAACGCAATGTGTTCGGGGGCGTGGATCTGGCTTTCGGCGTGTTCATCAACGGCATCAACAACAGCGTGGTCCAGGGCAATCTGATCGGCACTGCGCGGACGGAACCAGCGTGCGCAACATCGGCTGCGGCGTGCGCGTCAGCGCGGCAGGAGCGACGGTCAGCAACCTGCACATCGGCGGCGCTTTGCCGGGGGAGCAGAACCGGATCGCCAATTCGGCGGCCAACTGTGGCGCGGTCGGGGTCATTCAAGGCGCAGGTTCGGTGACCGGCGCGACCCTCGGCAACGGCAGCCATTCCAACCAGTCGAACGGTATCGACCTCGGCGAGGACGGCGTGACCGCGAATGATCTCCACGATGCAGACACCGGCCCCAACGGACGCCAGAACTTCCCCGAATTGCCTCGCGCAGCCAGCGACCGGGCTCGGGCAGCGCGTGCGCGCGGACGCCTGGACATTCCACAGCCCGGTGCCAATGCCCGATTCACGCTGTCGTTCTACGAGAGCGTCGCCTGCGACGCCAGCGGCCACGGTGAAGGGACGATCTTCCTCGGCAGCCAGGACGTCGCGCTGACCGATATCGTCACGCCGTTGACCGTCAATGCCGAGAGCTTCGTGGTGCATCTGGACGCGAATCCCGCACTCGGCAACGCCATCACCGCTACCGCGACCGCGCCCAATGGCAGTACCAGCGAATTCTCGCTGCACGCAGGTCGCCAGCGCCGATACGCTGATGCGCAATGGCTTCGAGTGAGCGGACAACGGATCGTGGCGCGGTCGCGGAGATTGCATCGATGTCGTTTCCTCCGGGCAAGGTAGTCCGCCTGCCGCCACGCATCGTGCTCGATGTCGATGGCGACCTCGGCGACTACCTGATCGGCGAACTTGCTCGTCATTGGCCGCGGGCCGTCGTCGCGCGTGGACCGCGGGCAAACTGCGATCGCCGACCTGCGGGTCGTTGATCGCGAACCGCAACTGCCACTGCCCTGCCCGACGCTGTGGCTGGCCGGCATCGACGGCAGCCAGGCGCTTGCGCAATTGGCACCCGGCTATTGGCGCACGCCGATGCCCACCACCGCGCTGCGCCTGCGGCGCACCCTGGAAGTCTGCCTGCACGCATTGATCGAGCAAGCGTCGTCGGTTTGCGCGCCGTGACCACCAGCCCCCGGCGCATGTACACCGTCGTTGAAGGTGACTTGCGCACCACGCGTCAAGCATTCGCAACCTCCGGTCAAACCGGCGAACGCGGCTCGATGCAGATTGCGAACCAGCCGGGCCCATCCACCCGGCCAACGCAACCCAAGGGAGACTGCCATGTTTCAGCAACTGACCGCCCGCGCACTGCTGTTCGGCGCCTGCGCCCTGCTCGCCGGCCTCGGCCACGCGCGCGGTCCCGATGACGACCCCGAAGCCGGCGAGTCCTGGGTCACCAAACTGGTCCGCGCGGAAGCGCGCGAAGGCTACATCGCCGCCGGGCGGAGATCCCGCCACCGACGACTTCGGCGCCTACCAACGATCGCGTCCGCATGCTCGTGAGCGGCAGCGTGGCGCGCGGCGACCGTCGCGTGGTCTTGCACCGCTACGAGCCGTTCTGCTTCGAACTGGCGCGCGAGGCGCACCTGAGCGTGGACGACTTCTGCGATCGGATCGCTCTCGAGTATGGCGAACGCGAGGTTGCGATCGCCTTCTCCAGGCCTCATTGCCCACCGCCGCCACCGTTTCACGCTGCGGCCGGACGCGCAGGTCCCGGGTCGTTGGCAATCGGTCCCGGGCGACCTGCCGGAACCTGCGCTCGCCCTCGATAGCGATGCCGACAGCACCGGCGTGCGCTACCGCTGGTCCCTTGAGACCCGCGATGCCGGCTTCCGCCAGGCCGGTGAGATCGACGCCGCGCAACTCCGCGGTCTCGATCTGAATGCGCTCGAAGCCAGCTTGTTGGCGCTGGGCGAAGTGCTGATGACCTTCAATCGCTACGAGTTCCAGTACGCCGACCTGCCGCGCGAGCACCCCGCGCACATGGAGTCGCCCTACAGCCTGTGGGCCGAAGAGGCCACCGAGGGAGGCTGTATCGGTCTGGTCTGCTTTGGCAA
>JADKFD010000059.1 GCA_016717705.1 Rhodanobacteraceae bacterium
CTGCTTTACGGCGCCGCGCTGGTCGCGATCACGGTTGCCATCAACGGCGCCGTCCTGGTTTGGTGCGTGCGTCGCCTGCGGCTCAACAGCGAGCTGGTTGCGGGTTCCTTCGTTGGCGGCATCCTGCTGCTGTCGCGCCTGGCCACCTGGGTCATCCTCGGCCATCTGCTGGCGATCATGATCTGGGGCGGCTTCTATGCCTGGCATGGGGTCGTGCCCAGCGCCGAGCTGGGTTTCTATTTCAGCGCGGTGACCTACGCCACCATCGGCTACGGCGATATCGTGCCGCCGGAGAGCTGGCGCCTGCTGGCGGCGATGGAAGGCCTCACCGGCATCCTGATGTGCACCTGGTCCGGCGGCTTCTTCTTCGCCGTGGTGTCGAGGATGTACCTGCCGGCTGGCGGCAACGCCGATGGCCAGCGCTGATCGAGTGCTGCCCGGGGCAGCGCTGCTGCCAGCGTTTCAGCTGGCGCTGCGCAGTGGCCTTGCCGCCGGCGCATCGATTGCGCTGGCCGGCGCTTTCGGGCTGGAGTTCCCGATCTACGCGATGATCGGTGCGGTCATCGTCACCGACCTTGCGCCGGGCAAGACGCGCGAACTGGCCCTGCAGCGACTGGTGGGCACCGTATTGGGTGCCGCCATCGGTGCTCTGGTCAGCGTGATCGGCTTGGTCGGTCCGGGCGCCATCGGACTGTCGATTGGCGTCACCCTGTTTCTGTGCCACGCGCTCGGGCTGCAGGGCACCGCGAAGCTGGCGGCCTATGTCTGCGGCATCGTCATGCTCGACCACAGCGCACAGCCGTGGGAGTACGCGGCGTTCCGGCTGGTCGAAACCGTGCTCGGCGTGGTTGTCGCGGTGGCGGTGAGCTCGGTGCCGTTGCTGATACGGGTCGAGGACAAAGGCGATCCCTGAGATCGGCCCACCGCAGTTGCGCAGCCACGGCGCGCGCGGAGTGGGTACGTGCCCCAAGCCAGTTCGCGCCGACGGCCGCGGGGGCTTGCCGCAAGACCGCGCCGGGCGTCGCGCGTAACAGCCACGGGGCACTGTCCGGCGACAAGGACGCGCGTGCCCGGCCTACAAATGTTCGCCCGGCCCGATAGGCCCCAGGTCCTGGCCCAATTGTCGATTGCGGCTGCGTCTGCGCATCCTCAGTCGAGTATGCGAGTCATGCAGCCGCCATGCGCGGCGACCAAGGAGACCATCATGTCCAAGAAACATCATGACGACGACGGCAAGTCCAGAGACAAGGACAAGAAGCACAAGGCCGAGGTCGCCGTCGGCGCCGATGCTGCGCCGGCTGACGCCAGGCTCTCCGGCAAGGACTACGACAAGGAGCTGAAGAAGCTGCACGTCGAACTGGTCAAGCTGCAGGAGTGGGTGGTGGCCAAGGGCCTCAAGGTCTGCATCGTCTTCGAGGGGCGCGACGGCGCCGGCAAGGGTGGCACGATCAAGGCGCTGACCGAGCGCGTCAGTCCGCGCGTGTTCCGGGTGGTTGCGCTGCCATCGCCGACCGAGCGCGAGAAATCGCAGATGCTGATCCAGCGCTACATTCCGCACTTCCCGGCAGCCGGCGAGATCGTGATCTTCGACCGCAGCTGGTACAACCGCGCCGGCGTCGAGCGGGTGATGGGCTTTTGCAGCGAGGAACAGGTCAAGGGCTTTCTCGAAGTCGTGCCGATGTTCGAGAAGGTCATGGTCAAGTCCGGAATCATCCTGCTCAAGTACTGGCTGGAAGTCAGTCCTGAAGAGCAGGAGCGGCGCCTGCGCGACCGCATCGGCGATGGCCGCAAGACCTGGAAACTGTCGCCGATGGACGTCAAGTCCTTCGACCGCTGGGACGACTACACCCAGGCGCGCGACGACATGTTCGCCGCCACCGACACCTCTTGGGCACCGTGGAACGTGGCGCGTTCCGAGGACAAGAAAAAGGTCCGCCTGAACGTGATCAGCCACATCCTTGAGCACGTTCCGTACAAGGAACTGCCGTCCAAGGAGATCAAGCTGCCCAAGCGCAAGATCGGCAAGTACAAGGCGGCCGATTACCCGTTCAAGTA
The DNA here is from genome assembly GCA_016717705.1 of Rhodanobacteraceae bacterium. Classification (GTDB taxonomy): domain Bacteria; phylum Pseudomonadota; class Gammaproteobacteria; order Xanthomonadales; family SZUA-5; genus JADKFD01. The sequence continues at coordinate 2,056 of JADKFD010000059.1, forward strand.
CATCAAGGAAGTGTTTTGAACCGTCCGTAGGTCACGTTGGCCGCGCAGCGGCCTACGTGACATCGGCTAACGGGCGTCACGTGCCCCGCGTAGTTCTGGGTCAAAGTCACTGGACCTACCTCCCTGCGGGTCAGGAAACCCCATGACCATTAAACCCGGCGAGCCCGGCCTGCGCCCCGACATCGCCGCCGGCCTGACCGGCGCTGCCGTCGTATTGCCGATGGCGATGGCTTACGCGTCGATCGCTGGCTTGCCCGTGGAAGTAGGCCTGTATTCGGCATTCCTGCCGATGATCATCTATGCACTGCTGGGTTCGTCAAAGGTACTCAGCGTCAGTCCGACCTCGACGGTGGCGATCCTCACCGGCACCCAGTTGGCCCTGGTCGTGCCCGACGGCGACCCTGCCCGGGTGGTGGTCGCCACGGCATCGCTGACCCTGATGGTGGGCATCGTCCTGCTGGCCGCGCGCTTGCTGCGCCTCGGCTTCGTCGCCAATTTCATTTCGGCGCCGGTGCTCGCCGGCTTCAAGGCGGGCATCGGGCTGGTCATCGTGCTGGGGCAACTGCCCAAGGTGTTCGGCATCCAGATCGACAAGCAGGGGTTCTTCCGCGATGTGCTCAGCGTCGTCGAACAGATCCCGCAATCGTCCTGGCCGACGGTTGCGGTCGGAGTCGCCACCTTCGTCATCCTGATCGGATTGGGGCGGCTGTTGCCGCGTGCGCCGGCGCCGCTGATTGCCGTCGGCGGCGCCATTGCGGCCTCCTGGATGATCGGCCTGCAGCCGCACGGCGTGGCTATCGTCGGCTTGATCCCGACCGGACTGCCGTCGCTGACGCTGCCCGACGTCTCGCTGCTGTGGGAGATGTTCCCGAGCGCTGTCGGCATCGCGCTGATGAGCTTCACCGAGACGGTTGCCGCCGGGCGCGCCTTCGCCGCCAAGGACGATCCGCCGACGGATGCCAATCGCGATCTGGTCGCCACCGGTGCGGCGCATCTGGGCGGAGCCTTCCTCGGCGCGATGCCGGGCGGCGGCGGCACTTCGCAGACTGCGGTGGTGCGATCAGCCGGCGCGCGCACACAGCGGGCGTCGCTGGTCACCGCGGCGACGGCGGCGGCGACGATGCTGCTGCTGGCGCCGGCCCTGGCCTTGCTGCCACTGGCCACGCTGGCGGCCGTGGTCATCTACTTTGCGGTGCGGATGATCAAGATCAAGGAGTTCAAGGCGATCCGCGCGGTGCGGCGGATGGAGTTCCGCTGGGCAGTGGCGGCATGCATCGGTGTCCTCGTGTTCGGCACGCTCAAGGGCATCCTGGTGGCCATCATCGTGTCGATGATCGGCCTGGCCAGCCAGGCCGCCTTCCCGCACGTCTACGTCATCGGCCGCAAGCGCGGCGCCGACGTGCTGCGCCCGCTGTCGCCGGAGCATCCGGACGACGAAACTTTCCCCGGCCTGCTGATCCTGCGGCCGGAAGGGCCGGCTGTTCTTCGTCAACGCGCAGAATGTCGCCGAACAGATGAAGGCCTTGGTGACCCGCTACCAGCCGCGCGTCGTGGCGCTCGACCTGAGCCGGGTTCCCGACCTCGAATACTCGGCGCTGCAGATGCTGATCGATGGCGACCAGCGCATGCAAGAGCGCGGCATCGAAGTCTGGGTGGCGGCGCTGAACCCGGGCGTGCTCGAGGTCGCACGTCAATCCGGCCTCGCCGACCAGCTCGGCAAGGAGCGCCTGCTGTTCAATGCGCGCCAGGTGATCGAGCGCTATCAGGCGTTGCATGGGAAGGGTGGCGCGGCGCCGGCGCAGCAGGTGTAGGAGCGACCCTGGTCGCGATGCCTTTGCGCGCGCAAGCGGGCTCTCAACGAACATGACCTAAGTCATTGCTTTTTTGGGGGGCGGTGGGACCGCCCGCGAAGCTGCGGGGTAAACCCGCCAGCAGGGAATGGCCGCATGCCCGTGCGCAGACCCCCCTCCCAGACCGCAAGCCGCAGCGCTGCGCACCGCGCAGGCGCAAGCGCGTCCTACAAAGGCTCGGGGACCAATCGCAACCGGCACAAGCGGACACTGGCGTCGTCGGGATCGCGTCCGACCTCGAAGCCGAGCTTGCGCGCGAGGCGCAGCATGGCGTCGTTGGTCGCCAGCACATAGCCCTCCATTTCGACGATGCCGCGCGCACGGGCCACCTCGATGAGCGCCTTGAGCAATGTCGACGCGAGCCCGCTACCGGCGAACGGCGTCGCCACGGTAATCGCGAACTCGCATCGAGTCGGGTCCGTGCCGAGCACCAGGATGGTGCTGCCGACGATGTCCATGCCGTCGGCTGCCGGGACCGTCGCGACGATGCCGAATCCGCTGTCGGGCATCGATCTCAGCACCTGCCGCAGGCGGTCGAGATTGACTTCGCGCACCACGCGCATGAAGCGCATGTAGCGCGCGTCGGCGGGCATGCGTTCGAAGGCCTGCAGCAGTTCGGACTCATCGCTCGGGCACATGGTGCGCAATTGCACGCTGCGGCCGTCGCGCAGGGTGTGAGTGCGGTCTGCAAAGGCCTCGGAGGCGTTGAACGGGGTCACGGCGGTCTCCTCTGCGCGGGATATTCGACCCGATGATGCGGCCGCGCAGCATGCACGGACGATCATCGGCAGTGGCACCAAGGCCCAATAGGCGCCCCCCAATTGTTGCGCCTAGACTCGCTCAAAACGGGCCTCAGGCGCATCTGGCGCAAAGGCTTTTTCGGCTAGGTCGCGGTGCGCGGACAGCGCTCGCTGGCGTCGCTGAATCTGTAATGATGAACACTCTGGACACGGGCGGATGACCGACATGACGCGCAAACGCAATCGATTCACGCCAGCGAGGATCGGCCTCGCGATGGTGGGCCTGCTCACAGCGTCGGTCGCCCAGGCATCGATGTTCAAGGGCGAGACGCTCGACGCCGTGGCCGATTTCATGGCCTGGGTGGTACTCCTCCTGGTCCCGATCGTCGGCATCACGGTGTTCTGGCTGGTGCACATCCTGCCGGAGAAGATCGCCCACAAGCGCAACCATCCGCAGGCCGAGGCGATTCATACGCTGTGCCTGTTGTCGCTGTTCTTCGGCGGCATGTTGTGGCCGCTGGCGTGGCTGTGGGCCTATTCGAAGCCGGTTCTATACCGGATGGCCTATGGCACCGACGTCGCTGAAGGGCACGCCAAGGAGGCCGTAAAGGCGCCCGTCCGCAACGAGCCGGCAGTCGATGAACTGGCGCAGTTGCGCAAACGACTCGCGGCATTGGAAGCACAGGCCGGACAAGGAGGGCTCAGCTAATGGAAGTCATCCTGCTAGGTATCTATGCCTTCTTCGCGTGGCTGGTGTTTTTCAAATTCAAGTGGCTGCCGTGGAATATCGTCACCCAGGTGATCACCATCACGATCCCGATCATCGCCTTGACGATTCTGATCCTGGTGCTGAACATCGTGGCACCGTCGAGTGCCGACATCCGCGTGATGAACTACGTGGTGCCGATCAATCCGCGCGTTTCCGGCAAGGTCATCGAGGTTCCGGTCGAGCCGAACATGCCGGTGAAGAAGGGCGATGTGCTGTTCAAGATCGACCCGGTGCCGTTCCAGATCCAGGTGCGCTCCTCCGAGGCGAACATCCAGTCGCTGCAGGCGCAGCTGATCACGGCAAATGCCAACCAACGCACTTTCGGTGAACAGCTGAAAGCGGCGCTCAGCAGCGAAGCCAGCGCCCGGACCCAGCTAAAGCTGGCGCAGACGCGCGAAAAGCAGTTCTCCGAACTGATGAAGGTAGGCGCGGGCAACCAGTTCGATCTGGAACAGGCGCAGACCGATCTGCTGAAGGCCAGGAACGCTCTGGAATCGGCGCAGGCGCAAGTTCAACAGGTCCGCGAGAAAGTCGACGCGAAGACCGCCGACGGTATCCAGGACGAGGTCGCCAAGGTCATGGCGCAGATTGCGCAGGGCGAGGCCCAACTGGCCGACGCCAAGTGGCAGCTGGAGCAGACCGTGCAGTACGCGCCGGCCGACGGCACCGTCATTGCCCTGGCGCTGCGCCCGGGTGTGATGACCACGCCGTTCCCGGCCTTTCCGGCAATGACTTTCGTCGAGAACGAGCAGTACGTGGCGGCGTTCTTCAGCCAGAACGAGGTGCGCGCGATCGAAGCCGGCAATGAGGCGGAGATTGCGCTCAAGACCTACCCCGGGCAGATCATCAAGTGCGAGGTCGAATCGGTCGTCTGGGCCACGGCCCAAGGCCAGTTGCCGATCAGTGGCCAACTGCCCAACACCGGCTTCGGCGTCGCTCCCGACATGCGTCTGGCGGTCAAGCTCAAGGTTACCGGGGAAGACGCGAAACTGTTCCTGGCACCCGGTGCGCGCGGACATGGGGCCGTCTACACCAACAGCGGCGCGATGATCCATATCCTGCGCAAGATCATCCTGCGAGTCGGCGCCAAGGTCGACTGGCTGATCCTGAAGATGCATTGATGATCATGAGCGCCCGACACACCACACTCGCATTCGCAATCACCGCGTTGCTCGGTGGTTGCGCGATCCTCTCGCCGCCCGACTCGGCGCAGATCCGCGCCGACGCGTTGTACGGCACCGAGCTCAGCGCCCACTGGACCGCCGACACGCCGCCGTCGGGCAAGGTCGGCGACAACTGGCTGGCGACCTTCAACGACGAGCAGCTGGACAAGCTGGTGGTCGAGGCGCTGAAGCGCAACCCCGATCTGCGCGCCGCTGCGGCGCAGGTCGAGCAATCGGCAGCCTATGCCGACATCGCGCAGGCGCAACTGCTGCCGTCGCTGTCGCTGTTCGGCACCGGCGGCATCAAGGGTGGCGGTGGCGGCGACATGTCTTCAGCCTTGAGCGGGGCGATGCTGGCGATTTCCTGGGAGCCCGATCTCTGGGGCCGCTTGCGCTACGGCCGCAACGCGGCGAACGAGGACTACGCGTCGGCGCAGGCCGACTATGAATTCGCGCGCCAATCGATGGCGGCGCAGGTGGCGCGCAGCTGGTTCCTCGCCACCGAGACCAAGCTGCAGCTGGCTGCCGCGCAGGACATGGTGAAGGCGTCGGGCGAACTGGTGCGGCTCTCCGAAGATCGCCAACGCATCGGCAACGGCAGCAACCGGGATGTGTCGCTGGCCCGCGCCAACCTCGGCAACCTCCAGGATGGTGTGCGTCAGGCCAGCCTCGCCCACGAGCAGGCATTGCGTTCGCTGGAACTGCTGGTCGGACGCTATCCGTCCGCAGAGCTGGAAGCTGCTCCCGCGCTGCCCGAGTTCCCGGAATCGGTGCCGGTCGGCATGCCGCTCAACGTGCTCGAGCGGCGTCCGGACATGATCGCCGCGGAACGCCGCGTCGCCGCCGCTTTCAATCGCGTCGGCGAGGCCAAGGCCGCCAAGCTGCCGATGCTGCCGCTGAATGCCAGCATCGCCACGCTCAGCAGCGAAGTGCTCAACCTCAAGGAAGACTACGAAAATCCCAGTGGCGGCGCCGGCGCCAAGCTGCTGGCCCCGCTGTATCGCGGCGGCGAGCTCGATGCCAACGTCGAGGTGCGCACTGCGCAGCAGCGCGAGGCACTGGCGCGCTATGCCGGCCAGGCCCTGAAAGCCCTCGGCGATGTGGAAAATGCGCTGGCGACATCGAAGTCGCTGGCCGATCGCGTTGGCCTGCTGGCCCAGGTGCTCGCCGACCAGGAAACCACGCTCAAGTACGAGCAGGAGCTGTTCCGCATCGGTCGCCAGGACTTGCGCGCGGTGCAACAGCAGCAGATGGCGGTGCAATCGGCGCGGATGAGCCTGCTGCGGGTGCAGAGCGAACAGCTGATCCAGCGCGTCAACCTGCATCTGGCGCTCGGCGGCAGCTTTGCCGAGCCGGTCGAGGTGGCCACGTCGGAGAGCTCAGCTTTTGTGGGTCCGCCTTGTCCGGACGCTACCGTCCGCGGAAAGCGGTCGAACAAGGTTCGAACCCGCAGAGCGTGGCAGGCGTCCATCGAGCCCGCGCCGGGCGTCGCCGCGTAACCGCACTCGGGCACCGGCGAAGCCCAAGGACGCGCGTACCCGGCCTGCGTCCGGCGGTGCGCAGCTTTCGTAGCGCGGCCACCGCGCGCGTGATGGCTGGTGCCAGCAGGCGTTCGCGCGGACGGCCGCACGGACTTGCCGGCAAGCCCGCGCCGGGCGTCGCGCGCAACCGCACTCGGGCACCGGCGAAGCCCAAGGACGCGCGTACCCGGCCTGCGTCCGTGCGGTGCGCAGCTTTCGTAGCGCGGCCACCGCGCGCGTCTGAACCCACCAGAGCGTCGCGCCTGAAATCTGCCGCACCGCAGTAAAAATTCGGTAAGCCCTAAGGGCAATAGATAGCGCTCTGGCAGGCGACTAACTTACGCCTCGAAAGGGCTGGTGCAGCTCGGTTCTCGTCGCCATTCGATAGCCGGAAGAGCTTCGCAGCTGCATCGGCCTAAAGATCAAATCCCCCTTCATCCAGCCGCAAGGCGAGTGATTGGAACTGCAACAAGGCGCGATCCCCGGCCGCGCTTCCATTTCCAGGAGTCGAACCATGAACGCAGCAAGCAACAGTCTCAGCAACGTTTTCGTCGCGGCAGTTTCCCGCAACGACCAGTGGCGCCAGCTCAATGCGCTTGCACGGGCGTGGACGCAAGCCGGGCGCAGCGGTGCACGCGCCGCCAGTCTGCGCGAACAGGCGAGCGCTCTGCTCGGCACGATCACGCGCCTGGAGCACTGCTGGGCCTATCCGGGTCCGCGCCTGCTCGGCGCCGTTGGCGATGCGCTCGGCGCCGGCGATCCGGAACAGTTCACGCGACTGGTGCAGAAGATCTCCGGCGCGCTGCTGTCCGGCGATTTCCGCCGCGAAGACTTCGCCTGGGACGCCGCCGCGGACGGCGACAGCAATACTCTCGATGCGATGCCGCCGGCACAGGACGGCAGTGCCTACAAGCCCTATTTCGAAGTGCTGGTGGTGACGCCGAACGATCCGTCGACCTGGCAGCGCGGTCGCGACGACATGGCGCGTCTGCGCCGTCCCGAGGACCGCTTCCACTACCAGGCGGTGCAAGTGGGCAGCTTCGAGGATGCCGCGCTCGCGGTGATGGTCAACAACGACCTGCAGGCGGTGGTCATCATCGATGGCTTCGGCTTTGCCTCGCGCCACAACCTGCCTGATCTGAAGGCCTTCCTCGCGCGCCACATCAAGGTCGATCCGGACAGCGTCGAAGCCGGTCATCTGGCTACGGTGCTGGCGAACCGGATCAAGGGCTATCGACCGGAACTCGATCTCTACCTGCTGTCCGACCGCTCGGTCGAGAGCCTCGCCGGCAGCGACGAGGCGGCGCCGGTCCGGCGCATGTTCCACCACGTCGAAGAGCCGATGGAAATCCATCTGTCGATCCTCGACGGCATCCTCGACCGCTACCAGACGCCGTTCTTCGACAATCTGCAGAAGTACGCGCAGCGCCCGATCGGCACTTTCCACGCCCTGCCGATCGCACGCGGCAAATCGGTGTTCCGTTCGAACTGGATCCGCGACATGGGATCGTTCTACGGCACCAACATCTTCATGGCCGAGTCCTCGGCGACCACCGGCGGCCTCGACAGCATGCTGGAGCCGACCGGCAACATCAAAAAGGCGATGGAGGCGGCGGCGCGCGCATTCGGCGCCAAGAAGGCCTTCTTCGGCACCGGCGGCACCTCGGCCAGCAACAAGATCGTGGTGCAGGCGGTGTGCAAGCCAGGGGATATCGTGCTGGTCGACCGCAATTGCCACAAGTCGCACCACTATGGCTTCGTGCTCAGCGGCGCGCAGCCCTACTACATCGAAGCCTTCCCGCTGACGCACTACTCGATGTACGGCGCAGTGCCGCTGTCCACGATCAAGCAGGCGCTGCTCAACTGCATGGCCGAGGGCACGCTGAACCGGGTCAAGGCGATCGATCTGACCAACTGCACCTTCGACGGCCACATGTACAACCCGCGCCGGGTGATGGAAGAGTGCCTGGCGATCAAACCGGACCTGGTGTTCATCTGGGACGAGGCGTGGTTCGGCTTTGCGCGCTACAACCCGCTGCATCGCCGGCGTTCGGCGATGGGCGCCGCCGCTGCGCTGACCACGCGTTTCCGCGATCCGGCCTATCGCGCCGAGTACGCCAAGTTCAAGGCCGAGGTCGGTGAAATCGAACCGGGCAACCCGAAGCTGATGGACATGCGCCTGCTGCCGGATCCGGACAAGGTGCGCATCCGCGTTTACCACACCGATTCCACCCACAAGTCGATGTCGGCCTTCCGCCAGGGCTCGATGATGCTGGTGTGGGACGAGGACTTCCATCTGGTCGAAGGCCCGTTCACCGAGGCCTTCCTCGCGCACACCTCGACCTCGCCGAATCAGCAGTTGATCGCGTCGCTCGAACTGGCGCGGCGGCAGATGGAGTTCGAAGGCTATGGCATGACCATGGCGATGACCGAACTGGCCATCCGCCTGCGCCAGGCGATCAACAACCACCCGCTGATCTCCAAGTACTTCCGCGTCGCCAGCAACGAGGACATGGTGCCGGCCGAGCTGCGTCCGTCGGGATTCAAGGACTTCGGTGCGCCGCACAGCAGCTGGGCCGACCTGGTCGAGGCCTGGGACGAGGACGAAGTCACGCTCGATCCGACGCGCCTGACCGTGGTCTGCGGCAGCGCCGGCTACGACGGGACGCAGTTCAAGGGCATGCTGGCCGAGAAGTTCGACATCCAGATCAACAAGACCTCGCGCAACTCGGTGCTGGTGCAGACCAACATCAACAACACGCACAGCGATGCGGCGCTGCTGATCAAGGCGCTGGCCGACATCTCGCGCGAAATCGAGCAACGCCTGAGCGATGGCGGTCCGGCGGCCAAGGAAGCCTTCGACGCGCGGGTGAAATCGCTGATGGTCGACGTGCCCGATCTGCCGAACTTCAGCTTCTTCCACGACGCCTTCCGCGACAACGCCAAGGCGGTCAGCAACGAAGGCCACATGCGCCCGGCCTTCTTCGAGGCCTACACCGCCGAGAACTGCGAGTTCGTCAAGCTGTTCAGCCCGGAGATCGACGAGCGCCTGGCCAACGGTCCGCCGCTGGTCTCGGCGAACTTCGTGATCCCGTACCCGCCGGGCTTCCCGATCATGGTGCCGGGACAGGTGATCCAGGCCGACACCATCACCTACATGCGCAAGCTCGACGTCAAGGAGATCCACGGCTACCAGGCGGCGCAGGGTCTGAAGCTGATCAAGCCCACAGTGCTGGCCGGCCGCAAGTACGGCGGCGACCGCTGAAGCATCCGGCGCCCCTCTCCGGAGGGGCGCCGATTCCCATTCATAGTCATGAAAAGGTGCCACGACCATGATCGCCTGGCTGATTGAAACCTCAAAGCAAATACCCATCTGGTGATCTTCCTCACCCTCGCCACCGGCTACTGGGCTGGGCAGCTTCAAGATCGGCAAGTTCGCCCTCGGCTCGGTGACTGGCACCCTGCTCGCCGGTGTGCTCATCGGCCAGCTCGGCTTCGAGATTTCGCCGCAGGTGAAAACCATGTTCTTCACCATGTTCCTGTTTGCCGTCGGCTACAGCGTCGGCCCGCAGTTCGTGCAGGGCGTCGCCAAGGATGGTCTGCCACAGGCGATCTTCGGCGTGGTGGTTTCGGTGCTGTGCCTGGTCTCGGTCTATATCGGCGCGAAAATCGCCGGCTATGACGTTGGTCTGGCCGCGGGCCTGTTGGCCGGTTCGCAGACCATTTCCGCATCGATTGGCCTGGCCACCACCGCGATCAACAACAGCGGCGTCGACAACGCCGAATCCCTGCTCAACCAGATACCCGGTGGCCTACGCCATCAGCTACATGTTCGGCACTGTCGGTACCGGCATGATCCTGTCGGTGCTCGGCCCGAAGCTGCTCAACACCGACCTCGTCCAGGCCTGCAAGGACTGCGAGGCGCAGATGTCCAAGGGCGCGCCGGCCGGTGGCATGAACACCGCATGGCAGCAGTTGCAGATGCGCGCTTACCGGGTCAAGGAGAATGGCAAGGCGGTAGGCAAACTGTTGGCGAGCTCGAGGCGATGGTCAAGGAATCGCGGATGTTCGTCGAGCGCCTGCGCCGCGACGGCAAGATCATCGACTTCGACGACAGCACGGTGCTCAAAGCCGGCGACATCGGCGTGATTTCCGGCAAGACCGATGCACTGGTCGCGCTCAGCACCACCGCCGAGGAAGTGGCGGATTCCGAGTTGCTCGATATCCCGGTCGAGTCGGTCGACTTGGTGGTCACCAGCAAGGACGCCGATGGCAAGACGCTGATCGAATTGGCCAACTCCGGCTTCGCGCGCGGTGTGTTCCTGCGCAAGATCACCCGCGGTGCGACCAGCACCGACATCCCGATCATGGCGCAGACCAAGCTGAACCGCGGCGACATCCTGAAGATCTCCGGCCGCAAGACGCACGTGCAGCGCGTCGAAAAGGCGCTCGGCTATGCCGACCGCGCATCCTCGGCGACCGACATGATCTGGGTCGGCATCTTCATCGTGGTGTTCGGCCTGCTCGGCGCAATCACCGTCAAGGTCGGCGGCGTGCCAGTCACGCTGTCGGTGTCCGGCGGCGTGTTGTTCGGCGGCCTGATCCTCGGCTGGGCGCGCAGCGTCCGCCCGACCTTCGGCCGCCTGCCGGAACCGACGCAGTGGTTCATGAACTCGGTCGGTCTCAACGTGTTCATCGCGATCGTCGGCATCAGCGCCGGCCCCGGCTTCGTCGATGGGCTCAAGGCCAACGGCGTCTCGCTGCTGATGTGGGGCATCTTCGCCACTTCGGTGCCGATGCTGCTCGCGCCGCTGATCGGCAAGTACATCTTCAAGTTCCATCACGCGATCAACCTCGGTGCCTGCGGCGGTGGTCGCACCAGCACGGCATCGGTGGCGATGGTCGGCGACGTTGCCAAGAGCAATATCCCGATGCTCGGTTACACCGTGCCGTACGCGGTCAGCAATACCCTGCTGACGCTGTGGGGCCTGGTCATCGTGTTGATCTATTGAGCGCACGTGGCGTGCCGAATCGAATGGAATCCGTCAGGAGACAGATGATGAACACACAAGGACAGCTGGGTTCGGCGCGCCGGCCACGGGCTGCGGCGCTGCCGACGGCGATCGTCGCGGCGCTGCTGGCGTTGGGGTTGGGAATGACTGCCGCTGGCGCGCAGACGCCGCCGGAAGTCGATGTGGTCGCGGCCGAACAGGCTGCGAAGGAGGCCGAGGCAGCCAAGGCCGCGGAGGAAGCCGCCGCCGAGGGCGAGTCGCCGTACGCCGACATCATGATCAGCTCGACCGAGCAGGGCCAGGTGCCGCTCAGCGAGAGCTTCGACAACCGCACCCGCGAAGACTGGATCCGCGAGTCGCGCCGGCAGGCCTTCGAAGACACCAAGTACGACGTGCAGCTGCGCTCCTTCTTCATGGATCGCAACAAGTTCGACAGCAGCAATGCGTCCAGTTTTGCGCTCGGCGGTTATGCCGGATTGAAGACCGGCTATTTCCGCGAGCGCATCGCCTTCGGCGGCACCGTCTACACCTCGCAAAAGCTCGCTGGCGAGGACGACGAAGATGGTGCCGGTCTGCTGGCACCGGGCCAGGAGGGCTACACCGTCCTGGGCGAGCTGTACACGGAAGTCATCGTCACCGAGGGCATGACCGCGACGCTCGGCCGCCGGGGCATCGACACCCCATATATCAACCGCAACGACACGCGGATGACACCGCAGACCTTCGAGTACATTGCCCTGCAGGGTGTCGTCGGCGACGTCGGCGCGCCGACGTGGAAGTACGGTTTCGGCTACTTCGACCAGATCAAGGTGAAGAACAGCGACGAGTTTGTTTCTATGTCCGAGCAGGCCGGCGCGCCCGATGGCGTCGACGAGGGCGTCTATGTCGGCGGTGGCACCTATCGGCACGGCAACTTCACGATTGGTGCGGTCGATTACTACAGCGACAACATCATCAACATCTTCTACACCGAGTCCACCTTCAGCATCGCGTCGTCGGAAACGCTCAAGTGGAAGTTCGCTGCGCAGTACACCGACCAGACCAGCACTGGCGACGACCTGTTGACCGGCGACGATTTCGACGCGGCCTCGTTCGGTGTCAAGGGCGAAGTGGCGGTCGGACGCGCGCTGTTTACGGTGGCCTGGACCGGCACCGACGAGGGCACCAGCATGAAGAGCCCGTGGGGCGGTTACCCCGGGTACACCAGCGTGCAGGTGGAGGACTTCAATCGCACCGGCGAAGACGCCTTCATGCTGCGCGCGGGCTATGCGTTCCCGGCCGAAACCGGCTTCAGCGTATACGGGCTGTACGTCGATGGCTCGCGCCCGGATGACCCGGCGCAGTACGCCAAGACCGAGTACGACCTCAACGTGCAGTGGGTGCCGCCGACCGCCTGGGCCAAAGGCCTGTCGCTGCGTTTGCGCTATGCGCGGGTGGAACAGGAAGATCCGGGCGATACCGAGCTGGATGACTTCCGGTTCATTGTGAACTACGACCCACCTGCGCTCTGATTCGACTGCGGGAACGCTTCACGGATCTGGCCGGTCACGCAAGCAAGCGCGTGACCGGCCTTTTTGTGGGTCGGACCTTGTCCGGACGCTCTGGCATGCCGGGCACCCGCGCCCTTGTGGCTGGCCTGGGCGATCGAGCCCTTACGCGAGACGCCGGCGCTTCGTCCGCGGCCCGCGGCGCCGGCGCGAACGCCCATCGGGCACCGAGCCGGCGCGGCGCCGGAGCCGCGCTACCGGATGCGCGGGTTTTGGTAGGCCGGGCACTCGCGTCCTGTGCCGCGCCGGGCCATCGAGCCGCTTACGCCAGACGCCCGCGCCTGCCTTCTCACAACTGCGTCTGCAGCGGCAGAATCCGTGCGATCCACGCCACCAGCTTGCGCTTGGTGCCGGCCTGCGGCTCGCTGGTCGACACCGTCTGCATCTGGCCGGCGTCCTGGTGGGTCCAGCGCAACTGGCCATGCTCGTTGAGGCTCACCTTGAAGGCGTTGGCCGGATCGGAGTAGCGATCGGCGATGGCGGCCAGTTCGCGCGCCAGCTCCGGGCTGCGCACCATCACGCCCATCTCGCAGTTGAGCCAGGCCGAGCGGGGATCGAGGTTGAAGGAGCCGATGAAGACGTACTCGTCGTCGATGATCGCCGCCTTGGTGTGCAGGCTGACGCCGGCCGAGCTGCCCGCCCTTCGATCCCTGGGATGCCTGCGAGCCGAACACGCCGCCAGCGCTCTTGCTGGTATCCGCGTGCGGCTTCAGCTCGTACACCGCCACGCCGCCCTTGAGCAGGCGCTTGCGGTAACGCGAGTAACCGCCGTGGACAGCCGCGACATCGGTGGCGGCCAGCGAATTGGTGACCACATCCACCCGGGCCCCGCGCGCAGCGGTGTCGACCAGCAACTGGCTGCCCTTCTTGCCGGGAATGAAATACGGCGACAGGATGCGCAGGCTGGTCTGCGCGGCGCGAAAGCGCTCGGCCAGCTGGGCCAGCACCGTGTTCGGATCGTCCTTGGCCTTGCCGTCGGCCTTGTACGGCGGGTCGGACAGCACCTTGACGTCGCTGCTCCAGATCTTCTCGTTGCTGCCGTCGAGGATCGCCGCCAGCTCGGCCGAATCCCGCAGGCGCTGGATGTAGGGGCTTTCCTTCGCCTCTTGCGCACATGCGCGTCGATGGCGCCGCGCAGCGCATCCAGACCACCGGACATCGGCTCGCCGCGCTTGAGGTACTCCACGCGTACCGCCGTCGGGTGGTTCCAGTACATGTCGAAGGCGGCGCTGGTGGCGACCACCGCCGGACCGATCATCGCCAGGTCCATGTCGCTGAAATTGGTCTCGCCGGAGGCGCCGAAATACTCGTCGCCGACGTTGCGTCCGCCGACCAGCGCGAACTGGCCATCGGCGATGAAGGCCTTGTTGTGCATCCGGTGGTTCAGTGCCGAACCGCGGAACAGGAACTCCACCATGGTGCGCATCGCGCCCGAGGCCGACTTGAAGGGATTGAACAGGCGCACCTCGATGTTCTCGTGCGCGTCCATGGTCTGCAGCGCTGCTTCCTTGCTGCGCACATCCATGTCGTCCACCAGCAGGCGCACCTTGACGCCGCGATCAGCGGCGCGCACCAGTTCGCCAGCCAGCATCTTGCCGGTGAGGTCGTTGTGCCAGATGTAGTACTGCAGATCGAGGCTGCGCTGTGCCTTGCGCGCGCCGAGCACGCGCAACGCAAAGGCATCGAGGTTGGAACTGACCAGGCGCATGCCGGTCTGGCCCGGATGGGCCGCCAGCGCCGGCGCGATGCGCCGACCGAGGCTCGTGTCGTCGCGCTTTTGCAGCGCCGATGCGACGCTCTTGTCGCCGTCGCGGATGGCCGACGCGCAACCCGCGAGCGCCAGCACGAGCACCAGGGAAATCCACCCGGTCCGCACAGCGTGCATTTCGACCCGGCACTCGCGGTGGCGAAGAACGAATTCGAAGAAATTGCGGATCATCCGGCCGGCGGCTACCGGAGGGTGCTGGCGGGGCGCATCGAGCGCGGCAGCACGGACGAATTCGAGCTCCGCTATGACGATGGCCCGAGCTGCGATCCGACCTTCACGCTGTGGCGCAAGGGCGGCGACGAACCGATCGGCGAGTTCGGCGGCGACCAGGTGGTGATCCCCGGCAACGGTTTTCTCTACGTGATCCGGCGCAGCAATCGCAGTTTCGAGGGACGCGAAAAGTGGGCGATCCACAAGGGCGCGCTGGTAGAAATCACGCAGTCGCACTACTACGTCGGCGTGACGACGGCGACACTCAAGCCGGCGACCTTGTTGCAGCAGCCCGAAACGGGTGCCACCGTGATCGCCAACGTCCCGAAGGGCGAGAAAGTCCTCGTGGTGGTGCAGCAGACCGTCGATGGGCGCGACTGGTACCTCGTTCGCACGCGCTTTGGCCTGCTCGGCTGGACCGAAGATGCGGCCTATGGCGACGAGCGGCAGTTCGAGGACATTCAGTTTCTGGGGGATTGAGAGGCACGGGCGGGCCGGGCTGCAAGGCCGCCCGGACGTAGGCCGGGTACGCGCGCCGGAGCAACGCGGGGGGCCCGCGGCCGTCGCGCCCCGGCTGCCACGCGCCGTGGCCGCGCTACCGAAGGAACGCACGCCTCGGACCCGGGTACGGCTACCAGTCCCAATCGATGATGACACTGCAACATCCCGGTCATAGTTGCTTTCTAGACTGAACTACATCGCTTGCCCCAAGCGCTGTCGGTCGCCCTCGCTCCATGAATGCAAACTCCTTGCGCATGCGTCTTGTAGTCGCGTGCGTGTCGTTGTCCCTCGCGGTCGCGGCGCAGGCGGCGGATTCACCCGGCGCCCTGGCCGAATCGCTGATCAAGCTGCGCGCCGAAGTCGAGCAGCTCAACAACGATGTCGAGCTGACGCGCCAGGAAGCGCGCACCCAGGCCGCCGCGCTGGCCGCGCAACGCGCCGAGCTGCAGGCCGCGGTTGGCCGATCCGAACTCAACGTGCGCAAGCTGCGCGAAGACCTGGCCAAGCGCCAGGCCGAGGCCGGCAATGCCGGTGTGGCCGGCGAGACGCTGAAGCCGGTGTTGCTGGCGGCGCTCGATGGTCTGCGCCAATACATCGCGGCCGGCATTCCATTCAAGCAGACCGAGCGCCTGGCCGAACTGGATGAACTCAAACGCCAGATCGAGGCCGGCACGCTGGCGCCGCCGCGCGCGGCCAATCGCCTGTGGGCCTTCGCTGAGGACGAATTTCGCATCACCCGCGAGAACGGGATCTACAGCCAGACCATCGCCCTCGACGGCAAGGATGTGCTCGCCGACGTCGCCAAGGTCGGTTCGATGATGCTGTTCTTCAAGTTGAGCGACGGCCGCGTCGGCGCTGCGCGCAAGAGCGGCGATACCTGGCGTTTCGAAGTGACTACCGATCCCGCCGACAGCAAACGCGTGCTGGCCTATTTCGATGCCCTCGGCAAGCAGATCCGCCAAGGCTGGTTCGAGCTGCCCAACGCGCTCGCCGGAGGTGCCCGATGAGCCGTTTGCCCCATGTGATCCTGCTGGCGCTCGCTCTCGCGTGCGGCTCATTGCATTCGCAGACTCCGGCTCCAACACCGACACCGACACCGACACCCGCTGTTGCACCCGCCGCACCCCCGGTCTCGGTCGACGAAGCCTACCGCAAGGAATTCGCCTTCCTGTCGGCGCAGAAGCGCGAACTGGCGGCGCAGCTGGAGCAGATGAAGCGCGCCGCAGCAACGCAACAGGCGACGCTGAACAACGAAGTGGCGGCGCTCGAATCGCGCGTGCTGGCGCTCGACAACGAGTCCTCGCAGTTGCAGGAGCAGGCGACGCTGGCCGACGAGTCGGCGATCGCCAATGAGGAAGTGAGTTCGCTGCTGCAGGCGACCTTTGCGCAGGCCGGCGCGACTCTGGAGAGCTACGGCATCGGGTTGGCCGCATCCGCCGAATTCGCCGCCCTCGCCGATGGCGAGAAGACCGCGCAAGTCTTCGCCGCGGCCGTCGCCAAGCTCAAGGAGCTGTCAGCGGTGCGCAGCGAGCCCGGCAAGTTCTTCCTCGCCGATGGCACCGAGGTCAGCGGTGCGCTGGTGCGCGTCGGCAACGTAGCCGTGTACGGCATCAGCGACTCCGGCACGGGCGCGCTGGCACCTGCCGGCGGCGGTGCCTTCAAGCTGTGGCGCGAGCCGTCTGCGGACATCGCGCAGGCGCTCAAGGCCGGACAGCCGCCGGCCACATTGCCGATCTTCCTGTTCGAGAGCGCGGCCACCGCGGTCAGCGAGCCGCCGAAGAAGACCATCGTCAGCGAAATGGCCAAGGGCGGTCCGATCGGTTACGTGATCCTGATCCTCGGTGCCATCGCCATGGTGCTGGTCGTGTTGCGCGCACTGTTCCTGTCGCAGGCTGGCTCGGCAGTCAAGCCAACCATCGACGCCGCCGGCCCGCTGGTGCGCCAGCACCGCATCAATGACGCCATCGACGCGGTCAAGCAGCGCAAGGGTTCGGCGGCGCGCGTGGTCACCGCGGCCTTGCGCAACCTGGATCGCGAACGCACGCACCTGGAAGACATCATTTCCGAGGCGATCCTGCACGAAAGCACGCGCCTGAACCGCTTCGGTTCGGTGATCCTGATGGTCGCCGCGGTGGCACCGCTGCTCGGTCTGCTCGGTACCGTGACCGGCATGATCCAGACCTTCGACGTGATCACCGAGTTCGGCACCAGCGATCCCAAATTGCTGGCCGGCGGCATCGCCGTGGCCTTGGTCACCACCGAGCAGGGCCTGCTGGTGGCGATCCCCTGCCTGCTGCTCGGCAACCTCTTGTCCGGTTGGGCCGAACGCATCAAGGACGACATGGAGCGCGGCGCGATCCAGGTGATCAACATGTACCAGGAGCGCCGCGAGTCGGTGCGCTCGGTCAAAGCGGCTTGAGGAGCGCGCGGCGATGATCGGCGATCGCGTCAACGATGCCAGTAGTGCCGCCGAGGCGATCGGCGCGTATCTGGCCAATGGCGGCTTCGTCATGCCGCCGCTGCTGCTGTGCGCGCTGGCGCTGTGGTTCGCCATCGGCTGGCGCTGGAGCACGCTCAACCGCGGCAGTGCCAAGAGCGTGCGCGTGCTGGTCAACAACCAATTGCGCGGCAAGCCGCGCGAGGCGCGGGGCATCGTCGACACGGCGGTCGTCAAAGGCATCGAGTTGTGGCGACAGCAGCGGGACTACCTGCGCGAGCGCCTCGATGAGGCTTACGGCGCTTACGAGAGCGAAATCAAGCGCTACTCGATGCTGATCACCTCGATCGTCACGGTGGCGCCCTTGCTCGGTCTGCTCGGCACCGTGATCGGCATGATCGAGACCTTCGATTCGCTCGGCGACATGACGCTATTCAGCCAGACCGGCGGCATTGCCGGGGGCATTGCCACGGCCCTGTTCACCACCCAGATGGGTCTGATCGTCGCCGTGCCTGGCTACATCATCAAGAGTCTGCTCGACCGGCGTGAGCGCCAGATCAAGCACGACCTTGCCCAGATCAAAGACATCCTGTGCTCGCTGAAGCCGGGGCGCGAGGAAATCCTGCCATGAGTTTTCGCCGTCACCAGGACAAGCCGTCCGAGGGCAGCGTCGATCTGACGCCGATGATCGACATGACCTTCATCCTGCTGATCTTCTTCATGGTCAGCACCACCTTCGTCAAGGACATGAAGGTCGACATCGACCGTCCTGGCGCCACCGCCACCCAGGTGGCCTCGACCAAGGCGGTGCGCGTCTACATCGACAAACAGGGCCAGACCTACATCGATGGCGAACCGGTACAGATCTGGACATTGCAGAGCCGCATCCGCGACCAGATCAAGGGCATGACCGCAAAAAGCGTGCTGGTGGTCACCGACGAGCTGGTGCCGTCCGGGCGCCTCGTCGAAGTCGTCGATCAGGCGCGCCTGGCGGGGGCTGAGGACATTGGTGTGGCGACGTCGGTGGAAGCGGGAGAGGGTTGAAATGGCGACCGCCTCTCTGTGGGAGCGGAAGCGAGCCCTGGTAGCCCGGGGTACGCGCGTCAGCGCGTTCCCCGGGGCAGTGACGCTGCAAAGCGCCGGTGAATCGCTGCGCGATACATCGGCCTACAAGAGCCGCCCATGATCGCCCCCAAGCCCCGCCGCTACGCCGCCGCGCTCCTCAGCGCCACCCTCGGCATGACGCTGGTGCTCGGCTCGATCCTGTGGATGAACCGCAAGGGCGTGGTCGTCAGCAGCGAGAGCGGCACCGCGATCACTCAGCTCAGCGCCGAGAAACGCGAGAAGCCCAAGCCGACCCGCGAACTAACCAAGCGCGAGCCGCCGAAGAAACAGCCGCGACGCGCACCGGCGCCGCCGTCGGCGAATCTGGGCTCGGCGCTGGCAGGTCTCGACTTCGGCCTGCCGCAGTACGAATCGGAAGACCTGTCGGCGCTCGGCGGCAATTTGCTCGGCGACAACAAGGATGTGGTGATGACCGATGCCTCGGTCGACGTGCCGCCGAAACCGACCATGCAGACCGCCATTCCCTATCCGGTGCGCGCCAAGGCGCAGGGCCTGGAAGGCTATGTGCTGCTCAGCGTGCTGATCAGTCCGACCGGTCAGGTCGAGCGCGTCAAGGTGCTCGAAGCGCAGCCCGCGGGCATCTTCGAAGCGGCCGCCGAAGCCGGCGTGAAGACGTGGAAGTTCGAGCCGGCGCAGTACCAGGGGCAGGCGGTGCGGGTGTGGGCGACGCAGCGGGTGAGGTTCGATCTGTCATGAGCCGCCGAGTCCCCAGTGCCGTTGTAGGTCACGTTGCCCGCGCAGCGGGCTACGTGACAAAGGTGTCCACGTCACGTAGGCCGCTGCGCGGCCAACGTGACCTGCGACCAATCTTTCTTGCCGTCGTCATGCTCTTCGCGGTGATATTCCCCGCATTCGCCAAATCCGCCGACGAACCCGACTTCCTCGAACTCGCCGCCGTGCTCGCCTCCGACGGCAACTACGACAAGGCGACCATCGAGTACGCCAAGGTCGATGCGGCTGATCCGGAACTGGACGCGATCAAGTACCACACGCTCGGCGGGCTGATCGCGCTCAACCTGCAGCAGCCGGAAGCGGCGGTGACCGCCTTCGACAAGGCGATCGCCGCCGGCCAGACCGAACCGACGATCTTTCTCTACCTGGCGCAGGCGCAGTTCGGGCTGGAGCGTTACGCCGATGTGCTGAAAACGCTGGATCGCGGCGGCGCGGCCTTCGACAGTTTGCCGTCGGTGTTCCTGATGCGCGCGCAAGCGCATTGGCTGCTCAAGGACCGCGAGCGCGCGTTTGCGACGCTGGCCGATGGCAGTCGGCGTTTCCCGGCGAACACCCAGTTCCTGCGTCGCGAGGTGTTCTTCCTGATGGAGCTCGGGCTGTACCAGGAAGCCGCGGCGCGCGGACAGCGCTATCTCGCGGTGGCCGAGGGCAAGGAAGAGGACTACGTGGCGATCGGCAACGCGCTCAAGCGCGCGCGCCAGTTCGACGCGGCGCTGATGTTCCTGGAGTCGGCGCGGATGAAGTTTCCGGCCAGCGAGAACGTGGTCAAGGTACTTGCCGCGACCTATCTCGAAAACGGCCAGCCGCTCGCCGCCGGCGAACTGATGTATCGCGCGGCGCTGGTCAATCCGGCGCTGAAGCCGGAAGCCGCCGAACTGTTTCGTCGCGCCAAGTTGTATGCGCGCGCGCTGGCGGTCAACGCGGAAATCAGCGATCAGTCGCTCAAGCTGAAACAACGCCTTGGCATCCTGATCGAACTCGGCCGTTTCGCCGAAGTCCGCGGCATGGAAGCGGCGCTGCTGCGCACGCGCCTGCTCGACGACGAAGACGTGCGCTACGCGCTGGCCTACGCGCAGTTCAAGGAAGGCGACTTCATCGGGGCCGAACGCAACCTGGCCAAGCTGACCAAGCCCGATCTGTTCCGCAAGGCGACCGAGCTGCGCCAGTCGATGCAGGACTGCGCTGACGAGCGCTGGCGGTGCAGTTGACGATTCAGTGCCTGGTGTCGGGCTCGCGCAGCGAGCTCGCGACATCCGCGCAGACCTCGCGAAATGGCTGACATGGAGGCCGCGACGCCAAGGGACCGCAGCGACGCAAACCCGGAGCCGCAGAACAGATTCCATCCCAACCAAAGGACGCAATTTAAATGCGTCCTTGCGTCCCTTGCGTCCTTTGGCCCGGAGATAAGCCCGCAATCTCGCGAAACCGTTGGCCGTTGCGCCGGCGCACCGGGACGGGCCGCCATCTGCAGAAGAGCAGGAACTGATGAAGCGCCGTCACCCCCGCCGCACCCTGCTCGCCGTGCTGCTCTCCGTGGCGCTGGCCGCCAATGCGCAGGACGCCAGCGTCGATGTCTATGGCTTCGACAGCATCGCCGGCCCGACTGCCGACTTTCGCATCCGTATCGATGGCGTCGAGCAATCGCCGAACAAATACGGCGCGCTGCGGCTGGTGCTGCCGGCCGGAGAGCATCAGCTGGAGATCGTGCGCGCGGGCAAGGTGCTCAGCACGCTGCCGTTGGTCACCAAAGGCCGGCGAAGTCGCCGAGCTGATCGTCAACTTCGAAACCGATGGGCGCGCCACGGTCAGCCTGGAAAGTTCGGCGCAGTCGACGCGCGATCTCGCCGAAAAGGTCGAGATCGCCGATCCAGGCGTGCTCGAAGGCCAGGTGCTCAGCGCCGAGAACGGCAAGCCGATCGCCGGCGCGCGCGTCTACATCGCCGGCACGCCGCTCGACCTCACCACCGACGCCGACGGCCGCTTCAGCGCCGAGGTTCCCGGCGGCAGCTACTCGGTCTCGGTGCTGGCGCCCAGCTTCGCCTCGCAGACGCTGGACGCGGTCGAGGTGCCGGCCAAGGGCAAGGCGCAGCGCAGCATCGAGTTGACGCCGGCAGGGCTGGAACTGGCGGAATTCGTCGTCACCGAGCCTTTCGTGGAGGGCTCGCTGGCGGCGTTCGTCGAGGAGCGCCGAACCTCGGCATCGGTCACCGACATCCTCGGCGCCGAACAGATCTCGCGTGCCGGCGACTCCGATGCGGCCGGTGCGCTCAAGCGCGTCACCGGCCTGACTCTGGTCGACGACAAGTACATCTACGTGCGCGGCCTCGGCGAACGCTATTCGAGCACCCTGCTCAACGGCGCGCAGGTGCCGAGCCCGGATCCGACCCGTCGCGTGGTGCCGCTCGACCTCTTTCCCACCGAGGTGCTGCAGGGCATCGTGGTGCAGAAGACCTACTCGGCCGACATGCCCGGCGAGTTTGCCGGCGGCACCATCCAGTTGCGCACGCGCGGCGTCCCCGAGAGCTTTTTCGTGCGCATCAGCGCGGGTATCGAGTACGCCGACGGCACCACCGGAAAGGACGGACTGCGCTACGACGGCGGTCAGAGCGACTGGACCGGTTACGACGACGATACCCGCTACGCGCCCAGCGTGTTCGATGAGCCGAGCCTGCCGTCGGACCCGTTGGCCCTCGAAGCGGCGGGCGAAGAGCTGGCTGCGCTCGGCTATTCCACGCGCGAGGACTCGCTGATCCCGAACGCTGGCACCGGCATCGGCGTCGGCGACAAGTTCCAGTTCGGCGACAGCGACATCAGCCTCGGCTACATCGCGGCGGCGCGCTACGCCCACAGTTGGGATGATCAGCTGGAGCAGCGCAATACCTACAGTCTGTTCCAGGACGATTTGATCGTTGCCGAAGATTTCACCCGGCGCAACACCGAGCGCAGCATCGACAGCAGCCTGTTCGGCGCGCTGGGCCTCAAGATCGGCGAACTGCACAGCCTGAATTTTACCGCCACGCAGCTGCGTCAGACCACCGACCAGACGCAGATCGACGAGGGTCTGACCAGCTCCGGCAACATCGACCAGATCACCGAACTCGAGTGGGTCGAGAACGAGTTGCAGACGCTGCAGCTCGACGGCGAGCACAGCCTGCCGCAACTGAACGATCTGCACGTCAAATGGCAGGTCACCGACTCCAAGGCCGGGCGCTACTCGCCAAACACGCGCGAGTACCGCTTCACCTTCGACGAACAGCTGCAGGATTTCACCTTCGAGAGTTTCAACCAGCAGCGCATCGACGAACTCGACGACAATGCGCTCGACTATGGCATCGATCTCGGCATGCCGTTCCACTTCGCCGAGGGCATCGATGTCGAAGTGAAGGCCGGCGTCGCGCAGCTCGACCGCGATCGCGAATCGAGCATCCGTCGCTTCCGCTTCTCCGGTCGCCGCCCGCCCGGTCCGATCTACGAGTTCGAGGATCTGCTGCAGCCGGAGAACATCGGTCCGGGCGGCCTGCG
>JADKFD010000060.1 GCA_016717705.1 Rhodanobacteraceae bacterium
GGTCGACGTCAGCGGCAGCGCTCGATCGATCCGGCGCAGGCCGACGTTCCCGGCGAGTGGCGCGAATTTCCCGCCTTTGCGATGGCCAGCAAGGCGCTGACGCTGGCCGAGCGCAGCCGCGGGCTGGGCGACGACGCCAACCGGCTGTCGCTGCAGCGCGAGCTGTGGTTGGATTTCAACGGCAACGGCTACACCATCCAGGACCGCATCTACGGGCGCATGCGCCAGGGCTTCCGGCTGGATCTGGCGGAACCGTACACGCTGCTGTCGGCCAGTGAACGCGGCGAGCCGCTGCTGGTGACCGCGGGGCAGCGGCGGCGTGCGCGGTATCGAAGTGCGCTACCGCCTGCGAATGTGGAGGCCAGCGCGCGTCTGCCGTGGACCTCGACGCTGCCGGCGCACGGCTGGAGCGAGCGTCTCGACGGACTGAGCACCGCGCTGCACCTGCCGCCCGGCTATCGGCTGCTGTATGCCGGCGGTGCCGATCGCGCGCCGCAGGCCTGGCTCGAACGCTGGGACATCTATGCGGTGTTCATCGCTGCTTTCGCCGTGGTGCTGGCCTGGCGCCTGGGCGGATGGTCGCTGGCCGGCGTCGTGGCGCTGCTGGTGGTGCTCGGCGTGCATGAACCGGATGCACCGCGTTACAGCCTGATCGCGCTGTTGCTGCTGCTGCTCGGCTGGCGCGCGCTGAACGCCGGGCGCCTGCGCCAGGCGCTGGCGCTGGGCAGCCTGGTTGCCGCGCTGGGCTTCGCCTGGGTGGCATTGCCCTTTGCGATCGCCCAGGCGCGCTATGCGCTGCATCCGCAACTGGCCGATGGCGCGGTGTCCAGCAACTGGGTAATGGCGGCATTCGACCTGGCCGTTTGCCGGCGGCAAGATGGCGCCGCAGGAGCCGATGGCGATGGATGCAGAACGCGCCGATGGCGCCACCGCCCGCACCGCCGGGCCTGGCCCGAGCAAGGCCGACATGAACCGCATGCAGCAGCAGACGATGGAGGGCAGGTCGAGGTGACCGGCTCGCGCATCAAGCGCGCCGAAAATCTGGAACGCTACGCCAAGGACGCCGTGGTGCAGGCCGGCGTGGGTCGCCCGAACTGGCGCTGGATGCAGGCCGATCTGGGCTTCGATGGCCCGGTCGATCGCGAGCAGATGCTCGATCTGTGGCTGTCGCCGCCGTGGCTGACCGCGCTGTGGCGTCTGCTGCTGGTGGCGGCGCTGGCGGCCTTCGCGCTGCTGCTGCCGCGTCGCGTGCATACGCCGCGCCTGCGCCGTCGCCGGCGCCGGCGGTCTGCTGGCGCTGCTCGCTGGCGGGTGCCGCTGGCGCGCAGACCTGCCGGACACCGAATTGCTGCAGGAGCTGAAAGAGCGCCTGACGGCGCCGCCGCCCTGTGCGCCGCAATGCGCGCGGCTGGCGGCAGCGGAGCTCAGCATCGACGGCGAACGCTTGACGCTGACGCTGGACGTGCATGCCGCCGAGCGCGTGCTGGTGCCGCTGCCGCTCGACGACAGTGCGCTGGCGCAGGTCGAGGTGCGCGTCGACAACGCGCCGGCGCCGGTGCGCGGCACCGCGCGGCCGGCGCCGGCTGGGTCGCGGTCGAGCGCGGCGTGCATCGATTGACGCTGGCCGCGCGCATCCGCGGCGATCGCGTGGCGCTGGATTTCCCGCTGGCGCCGGCGCGCGTGCTGGTCAGCGCAGCGGGCTGGACCGCCGCTGGCCTGCGCGACGGCCGGCTGCTGGCCGAGCGCCTGGAACTGGTGCGCGAGGCGCCCAGCGCCAGAGGCGCCGAGACGACGCGCCGGCGCGGGTGCCGGTGAAGCCCTTTGTGCGGGTCGTGCGCGAGCTGTCGCTCGATCTCGACTGGACAGTGCGCACGACGGTGGAGCGCATCGCGCCGGTCGACGGCGGCTTCAGCGTGCGCGTGCCCCTGCTGGCCGGCGAGCAGCCACTCGACCCGGCACTGCGCATCGACGACGGCAGCGCCGAAATCACGCTGCTGCCGGGCAGCAATGCCGAGTCATTCGCGTCGCGTCTGGCGCGCAGCGAGACGCTGGTGCTGACCGCGCCGGCGTTGGCCGATCGCGCCGAAGTCTGGCGCGTCGTGGTCGGGCCGAGTCTGTCGCTGAAGACCAGCGGCGTGCCGATCAGTGAACCGGAAGACGGCATCGACGACGACGACGTCTGGGTGCACGAATTCCATCCGCTGCCCGGCGAAACGCTCAAGCTGACCATTGCCCGCCCAGTGCAGTCCCGGCGCCACCGTGGTCGCCGACGCGGTGAATCTGCGCAGCGACATCGGCACGCGCAGCCGCACGCATACGCTGAATCTGACCCTGCGCGCGACCCAGGGCGGCAGTCACGCGCTGAAGTTGCCCGCGGATGGCGAACTGTTGAACCTCAGCATCGACGGCCGGCCGCTGAACCTGAAGCCGGAGGCCGGTGTGCTGACGCTGCCGATCGCCCGGCACGCAGATGGTCAGCCTGAGCTGGCGCGAAGATCTCGGGGTCGGCGTGATCTCGCGCACGCCCGAACTCGACCTGCAACTGGACGCCGCCAACATTTCGCTGCGCCTGGCGCTGCCGCAGGACCGCTGGGTGCTGCGACTGGCCGGTCCGGTGGTCGGGCCGGCGGTGCTCTACTGGTCGGCATTGATCGTGTTGCTGGCGCTGGGCTATGGCCTGGGGCGCAGTGGCCACGCGCTGCTGTCGTTTCGCGCGTGGATGCTGCTGGTGCTGGGTTTTTCGACGCTGAGCTACATCCCCTTGCTGATCGTCGCGGTGGCTTTCATCGCGCTCGACGCGCGCCGCCGCTATCTGCCGGGGCACTGGGGCAAGTGGCGCTTCGATCTGGCGCAACTGGGACTGGCCGCGCTGACTCTGGCTGCCTTCGCGGCGCTGGTGCTGGCGATTCCGGCGGGCTTGTTGGGATCGCCCGACATGCAGATCGGCGGCAGCGCCAACTATGGCGAGCTGTCCTGGCTGGCCGACCGCAGCAGCGGCATGTTGCCGGGCGCCAGCGCGATCACGCTGCCGATCTGGGCGTACAAGGCCCTGATGCTGGCGTTTGCGCTGTGGCTGGCATGGGCACTGATCGGCTGGATCAAGCAGGCCTGGGCGGCGCTGACCGCGGGCACCGGATGGATGCGGCTGCGCCCGTTGCGCGCGGCCAAAGCGCCCAGGCAGGAGCCGATCGGTTGACCGACGCTCCGCAAACGGCGAGTCCGCCCGATCCGGCGGCGCAGCTGCGGCTGTCGCTGCACGGTCGTTATGGCGCCGATCCCGGGTATACGCTCGAAGGGGCCAGCGAACGCGGCTTGTATCTGCGGCGGATGCCCGGCACGACCAGTTTCTACGCCGAGGGCGAGGCGGTCTGGCTGGTCTGGAACGACGACGCCAACGTCAGCAGGCTGCAGGTTCTGGCGCGCGTGCGGCATGGCGACGACTCCGGGCTGCGCCTGCAATTCGAGCCGGGACAGGCGCCGGGCCTGGTCGCCCAGGTCCAGACGCTGGTACCGAAGCGCTCGCTGACCGACGCCGCCAGCCTCGATCCGGCCGCGCGCAGCATCACGCTGATCATCGATTTCATCCGCACCGATCTGGTCGGCGCCTGCCGCGGACTGCTCGACGCGGTGCAGACCGCCATCGAGGCCGGCACCAGCGCCACGGCAAACCCCAAGCCGTCGGGCGCGCTGGCCGGGCAACTGCGGGCCGCGCGGGTGACCATCGAAGACGAATTCCGCCGCCGCATGACGCAGGCCTGGCGCGTATCCGCCGCGGGCGACGCGCCGACCCGGCGTGATGTTGCCGCGCTGCAACTGCAGGGCGATGGCGAAATGCGTGCCTGGTTGAGCGGTCGCGAGGCCTCGCGCGCGCTCGGCCGCATGTGCGATCCGGCGTGGCGATCGCTGCTCGCGCTGCTGCAAGTGGCGCTTGCCGGGCGCCCTGGTGTCAGCCCGGAAGCGCTCGGGGTGACTGCGGTGGTCGATGCCCTGGCGCACTCGCTGAGTGTCGCCGGCCGATGCCGGCCTGCAGGACCGCATCCTGCAGACGCGGCCAGCCGCGGGGTCTCGAGCTCGGCGCCGCCTACGAGCGCCTCAGTCAGATGCTGCGCCGCGCTGGTATCCAGTCCGCGTCGGCAGCACCCAGGTCGGCCGCCAAAGCGCCTTCGAGCCCCGCGCCGGGTGACGTGCCGCCGGCCGTCAGCAGCGCCGCAGCTGCCCTGCGCAACCCCGAGGTCCGGGCGCCGTCGGTGGGCTTTGCGGCGCCCGACCCGGACACCGCGTGGTCGGCGCTGCGGCGTATCGGTGCGCCGGCCGCTGCCGGCGTCAACCCGGATCTGCCGTCCGGCGGCGGTGCGGTGGCCGATACCTTGCTGCTGCGCGCCGCCGGCGAGTTGCTCGGCGCGCGCACGGCGGTCAGCCCGGCCGATTTTCGCGCGCGCTTGCAGCAGCGCGCGCGACAACTGGCCGGAGATGCCGGCGCACCGCTGGAACGGCGCCAGCACGATGCGGTCGATCTGGTGGCGCGCATCCATGAAGCGCTCGATGAGGATCCGCTGCTGCCGGCGGGTTTCCGCGAGCGCTGTCGACCGCTGCTGCGGTCGATCCTGGCATCCGAGTTACACGGCGAAGGGCTCGGCGAATCCGGCGCGCCGCTGCGCAAACTGCTGTCGCTGGTCGAGTTCGGCAGCGCCCTGTTTGCCAGTCGGCAGGATCCGATGACCGCCAAGGTGCGCAGCGCGGTCGACGAAGAACTGGCCACGCTGACGCAAACGCAGCCGTGGACGAAGGCGCAGCTGGAAGCCACCTGCGAGCGTCTCGAAGGCTTGCTGCAGCGGCAAAGGGCGGCCAGTCAGGCCAGCGAGAAACGCGTGGTGGACGCCTGCGAGGGCCAGCAGCGCATCGCCGATGCCCGCGCGCACGTGCAGAGCGAACTGGCGGCCGTGTTCGGCGGTCGGCAGTTGCCGCAGGGTCTGGTCGAGGTGCTGGCGCGGCAGTTGTCGTCGACGATGCTGCCGATCCTGCTGCGCGCCGGTCCCGATGCGCCCGAATGGCAGGAGGTGCTCGGGCGACTGCATGCCTTGCAAGCCGCGCTGCAGCGTGCGGCTGGCGGTCATCCGGGCAACGATTCCGCGCACCACCTCGAATGGCTGCACCAGACGTGTGCCGGCAGCAGCGACGCGGCCGCGCTGGAGCGCTGCCTGGATGGCATCGAGGCAGCGCTGAAGGGTCGACCGGTGTCCTGGCCGGCGCAGGATGGCAGCGACACGCCGGCGCCGGCGGCCACCGGCACGCCAGCGGGCGCCGAGGGCAAGCTCGCCACCCTGCAGGTGGGCGACTGGCTGTCGCTGGAGTCGCCCGGGGAGGACCCGCGTCTGCTGAAGCTGGCCTGGCGGGCGGCAGATCAGAGTCGTTTCACGCTGGTCAACCGCCTCGGGCAGAAAACCGAGGAGATCGATGCCGCGTCGCTGCAGGCCATGCTCGGCGCCGGCCGCGCGCGCGTGGTCGAGCAGGGCGATGCCGATCTGGCGGAACGCGTCAGCGGCATCGTTGCGCGTGCCGCCGGAGACGAGTTCGTGCTGGTCCTGCATGGCTTGACCGCGGCCGAATCGGAGCGTCGCGCGGTGGCGCTGTTCGATCAGGCCAATGCCCTCGAACTCAACTTCGACGGCAAGCATCTGCGGCTGTCGCTGAGCATGGGCATGGTGCCGGTGGATGCGGCAAGCACATCGGTTTCGCGGCTGCTGGCCGACGCCGAGCGCGCCTGCGACGCGGCCAAGGAGTCCGGACGCGGCCGCTGGTACCGCTTTCAGTCCGACGACGCACTGCTCAGCCAGATGCGCGAATCCGCCAACTGGGTACGCCGGCTCGACGAGTCGCTGCAGTCGCGCGGCTTGCTGCTGTACGGCCAGCGGGCGGTATGGCTGGGCAGCGACGGCGCAGCGCAGCCGGACTACATCGAGGTGCTGCTGCGCATGCAGACCGCCGATGGCGTCGCCGCGCCGGGCGACTTCATCATCGCCGCCGAGCGCTACGGGCAGATCGCTGCCGTCGATCGCTATGTGCTGCAGGAGCTGACCCGCGTGCTGCAGCGCGTCGGAACGGTCGGCAATGCGCGCATCGCCTTCAATATCTCGGCGCGCAACATCATCGATGCCGCCTTTGTCGACGAGATCATCGAGACCCTGCGCCAGCAGCCGGTGCCGCTGGAACAGTTGTGCGTGGAGTTGACCGAAACGTCGGCGATCCAGCAGATCGAGGAAGCCGGCAGCGGCATGCGCAAGCTGGCGCAGGCCGGACTGTCGATGGTGCTGGATGATTTTGGTTCCGGCTGGTCGTCCTACCAGTACCTGCGGCGACTGCCCTTCGCCATGGTCAAGGTCGATGGCGCCTTCATCCGCGACATCACGCGCTCCGTCGAGGACCGTGCGCTGGCCAGTTCGATCAACGAGATCGCGCACCTTCTGGGCAAGCGCACGGTGGCCGAACATGTCGAGGACCAGGAAACCCTGGACGAGGTGCGCGCGATCGGCTTCGACTATGCGCAGGGTTATCTGCTCGGCAAACCGGTGCCATTATCCGAGCTGTTGGGTTGAGCCGCATGGGCGCTGGCTGCCAGCCCACGCGGCAAGCACTACACTAGGACCCCTGACTGAAGGGCACGCGCCAGGATGAGTCAAGCAGGCAGTTCGGAAGTCGATTTCTTGCCCTTCGCCAAGTTCGTGCGTGCGGAGTGTTCGACGCGCGTGCGCGGCATGCTCGAAGGTATCTACCAGGTCGCCTGGCCGGCCATCGCGGCCGCTCTGCAGCAGAGTCTGGAGCAACTGGACGCCGATCTGTTCCGCCACGCCGAGCGCGCGCCCAACGTCAACGAGCAGAACCTGAGCTTTGAAGCCCTGCGCGAGTTGCGCCGCCGCCGGGCCGATTTCATGGCCGCCTGCCGCGACAGCGTGCAGCGTTCGATGCTGCACCTGGTCGATCCGGCGGTGCCACGCGACGAGATGCGGACGGGTGAACCCGCCGGTGGCCGGCGCACCCAGCTGAGCCTGGTCGATCCGGTACACCTGGAGCAGGTGCTGGTGCTCACCGAGGTGGCGACGCGCGCCGAGATGCGCGCCAGCGATGAGTTGAATGCGCTCGCCTATCGCCTCGCGGTGATCGTCGGCGGCGCGCCGTTCGAGCTCGAAGCCATGGCGCTCGCGCCGCATGCCTTGTGCGCAACGGTGCAGACCGCCTCGCAGTGCCTGGAGATCAGCCCGGCGCACCGCTTGTCGCTGTACCGCCGCATCGACAAGGCGCTGTTCGCCGACGCCAGCGGATTCTACGAGTCGATCAATCGTCACCTGGTCGCCCAGGGCATTCTTGCCTGGTTGCAGTTGTCGCCGCACCGGGTCGCCTCTCGGTCGGCGGCGCCGGCGCGTGTCCCGCCGCCGGCCGAGACGCCGGTCGCGGCCGAACCGGAGCGGCCCGCCGCGGCGCCGGAAGTGCACGGCGGTCCGCGTCCAGCGACACCGGCGCGCCCATTCGAAGAGGGCGCGGCGCCGCCAGCTTCACCGCCGCCGAGCGTGGCCGTCGATCCCGCGCTGGCGCCAAGCGCGCCGCCGCCGCGCCCCGCGCCATCACCCGGGCGCTTCGACGGGTCCGGCGATGCAGGCCCTGCGCGACTACATGAAATCCGGTGCGACCGAGCCTCCGGGCGAAGCGCCAGCGCTGCCAGCGCCGCGCAGCGAGCCCGCGAGGCAGTCGACCGCGCCGCAGCCGGCGCTGGCCGACCTGAATCCGGCGATCTGCTCAGCTTCGATACGCTGCGCGAATTGCTGGCCGGGCGGCGCCCAGGGCGCAGGCCGACGCTGGCGCCGGCGACGCCGGACAGGCGATAGCCGCCGAGCCGGATGTCGACGCCGCGCTCGCTGCCCTGCAGCAACGCGGCGCGGCGGCGCCGATGCACATCGGCGGCCGTCTGGTGCATCGCAGCGTCGCCGACGTCAAGCGCGAGATCCAGGCCCAGCTGCGCGCGCGCGGCGATGGCGCGCCGGCGCGCTTGAGCGCGCCCGATTCGGACGCGATCGATCTGGTCGGCTTCCTGTTCGACCACCTGCTGGCCGATCAGCAATCCAGCAGTCTCACCCAGGGCCTGCTGACGGAACTGCAGGTGCCGCTGATCAAGGTGGCCTTGAAGGACAAGGGCTTCTTCACCCAGCGCAATCATCCGGCGCGACAACTGCTCAATGCGCTGGTGGAAACCAGTGCGATGTGGGTCGAGGACGAGTCCCAGGACGCCGCCGTCGTCGACAAGATGCGCTGGGTGGTCGACCGCGTCAGCCAGGATTTCACCAGCGATACCGCGGTTTTCGGGCGCCTGTTCGAAGACCTGTCGCGGCATATGGGCGGGCTGAAGAAAAAGGCGGATGTCGCCGAGCGCCACTACGTCGAGGCTGCGCGCGGCAGGGAGAAGCTGGAACTGGCGCGCGAGGCCGCGACCGCGAAGGTCAGGGAGCGGCTGGCTGGCGCGGACCCGCCCGCAGCCGTGCGCACGCTGCTGGAGAGCGCCTGGACCGACGCCATCGCCCTGACCTTTCTGCGCCAGGGTTACGATCACCCGCAGACGCGCGAACGGCTGGAATTCGTCGATCGCCTGATCGAGTTGTTCGGCCACGGTCGTCCGCTGCCGGAGCGTCGCTTCGAACTGCAGAAGCTGCGCGTCGTGTTCGAGGATGGCATGGCCTCCATCGGGCACCAGGACGATGCGGTCGGCAAGGCCTGGACGGACATCGCACGGCTGGTCGAGGAGGCCGGCGACAGCAGCGCCGAGGCGGCGGCGACGACCGTGCGCCAACTGGTCGAGCAGCAGCCGCGTCTGGGCGGCGTGCGCAACGAGACCGACACGCCAGCCGTCGAAGTCGTCGCCAGCGCCGAGCCCAGCAAGACCCTGCTGCAGACCTTGCGCAAGGACGTGCACTTGCCGCTCGGGCCGCGCGAGGCGGAAATGGCAGAGCGCATCAAGCATCTGCCCTTCGGGACCTGGTTCGAGTTCATTCTCAATCAGCAGGGCGACAAATCCAGGCGCAAGCTGTGCTGGTACAGCCCGGTGACCGGACGCTGCCTGTTCGTCAACGTGCGTGGCGCCAAGGCACAGGAACGCACCATCGACGACCTCGCCCGCGACCTGGTGCGCGGCAATGTGCGCCTGCTGGAAGAGAACCGCGAAAACCTGATCGACCGCGCCTGGAAGGGCATTGTCTCGATGCTGCGCGGCGCCGGGCTGACCGCCGACGCGCGCACCGAAGCCGGCTGAAGGAGCTGCAGTGAGCGAACGACGATCGGTGCGCAAACGGGTGTCGGAATCGCTTCCGGTCATCGACGGCATGACCGGGGCGCCGCTCGGCCGCATCGGCAACCTGTCGACCGACGGGCTGATGCTGATCGGCGCGCGCGCCCTGGCCGAGCGGCAGGTGTTTCAGGTGCACTTTCCGTTGCCCGGAACCGGCGCCAGCGCACCGCGCCTGGAGGTCGGCATCCAGTGCCTGTGGTCGGAGGCAGCCAGTGGCGAACACAGCCATTGGACTGGTTGCCACATCATCTCGATCTCGCCCGATGGCCAGGAGATGCTGGACGCCTGGGTCACGCGCGCGGCAGAGGGCGGTTGATCGGCGGCAGGCGCTGTGGGAGCGGGTTTACCGCGATCTCGGGCTGGGGGGAAATCCGCTCACGAAATCGTGCCCTCAGTCGTACCCGAAGCTGCGCGCCGCGGGTGCCAGCAGGCGGAAGGCCTTGCCCAGGGGTGCCGCGTACTGGCGCCAGCGGCCGCTTTCGAGGCGTTCCGGCAGATTACCCAGTACCTGCCGACGCGGCGCGTCCAGCGTCAGTGATCCCGGCGCCACGCCGAGTGCCTGGCCCAGGCGTTCGCGCAGCGCATTGCGGTCGGTGTCGAATTCCTCGGCCCGGATCACGCTGACAGCAAGACCCGCCGAGGCGCGCATGCGGTCGAGGTGCTGGTATTGGCGCAGGAGGTAGCTGGCCGCGAGTTCCGGTTCGCCGATGGCGCGCGCCGGCGTGGTGCCGTAAGCCAGCCAGTGCAGCAGGGTATCCCGTGGATCACGCACGAAGGCGAGCACGCGGCCTTGCGGCAATGCGCCGGAGAGGGCCGCGTATTGCACCCATTCCAGCGTCGGCAGCACATCCAGCACCAGGCGTCCGGGCGGCAGCTTGAGCCGCTCCAGCGCCCGCCAGTAGCGTCGGCGGAATAGTTGCAGCGTGCCTTCACTGAGGTTGTTCTCGATCTGCGCGCGCTGATCGGCCGAGAGGCCGTCATGCCGACTGTGGCCGCCGAGACGATCGGTCAGCACCGCAATGGACTCGCCGCGTGCCAGCGCGCGCAGCAGGTTCTCGGCGCCGCTGCCGGGTATGTAGGGCACGAAGACCAGCGGCTGACCCTCGGCGCCGCTGAGCGGCAGCGGCAGCTCGCGCGGCGGGCCGAGCGGGTCGTTGAGAGCCGGCGTCGACTGCCTCGGCAGCGCCGCATGCACTTCCAGCCAACGCTGCACGGCAAGGTCGGAATCGCCTTCGCGGTCGGCCGCGTAACCGAGCAGAAACGCGCGGGTGGCACGCGCGCCCGGACTCAGCTTGTCGCTGCTCAGCGTGGCCAGCGCGCTGCAATGGGCGCCCGGCTTGCCGGATTTGAGTTCATAGGCGGCGGCGATACTGAGCGCCTTGGGTTGCTGGGCATCCAGCGACAAGGCCTTGTCGGCGGCCTGCCGAGCCAGTGCGACGTCGCCGCGCATCTCGGCGCCGGTGGCCAGTTCGGCGTGGGCGTCGGCCTGATGCGGCTGCGCCTGGGCCCAGTCGCGCGCCAGCGCATAAGCATCGTCGTAGCGCCCCTGGCGGCCCAGCAGGCCGAGCTGGTGGCTCCAGATCGATGGATGCGCTTGCGCTTTGGCATAGGAACCCAGCAGCGAAATGGCGTCGTCGATGCGTCCGGCACGCACGCGCGCCTCCGCGGCGGCATGCACCAGCGACGGCTCACCCTCGACCCGCACCAGCGCCTTGTCGAGCAGATCGGCGGTGGCATCGAAGCGACCCGAACGCAAGGTCAGATCGCACATCCGCGCCAACATCGGCGCGTCGTCCGCCGTGAAGTCGGTCAGGCGTTGCAGCGTGCTCAGCGCGGCGTCGCCGTCGCCGTCGGCAATCTGCGCCTTGGCCGCCAGACGGCGCACGCGCACGTTGAACGGATCCAGCCGCAGCGCGTTGTCCAGCGCCTGACGGGCGAAGGCGTGATGGCCCTTGGCCAGCAGCACCATGCCGAGCACGGTCTGCGCGCGCGAGTCCTCGGGCAGCTTTTCGATGCCCGCCTGCGCGTGGGCGAGCGCCTGATCGGTGTCGCCGCGCACCAGCAGCACCTGGGCCAGCCCGATGTGGGCCTGGGCGTCGCCAGGGTCGGCACGCAGCGCGGTGCGAAAGCGCTGC
Organism: Rhodanobacteraceae bacterium; assembly: GCA_016717705.1. Lineage (GTDB taxonomy): Bacteria > Pseudomonadota > Gammaproteobacteria > Xanthomonadales > SZUA-5 > JADKFD01. The sequence continues at coordinate 11,464 of JADKFD010000060.1, forward strand.
TCGGCAGACTCGATCTGGCCCGAGGACAGCGCCAGCTCGCCCAGTTGCGCGTGGCCGCGCGACCAGTTCGGGTCGATCGCCGCGGCGCGCTCGAGGAATTCGGCGGCGCGCAGCGAGTCGCCCTGCTGGGCCAGCAGCAGCCCGTAATTCACCAGATAGCTCGGCTCGCTCGGGCGCGGCGTCGATGGCGCGCTTGAAATGGCTGCGCGCGCCCAGCGCATCGCCCTTGCGCGCGAGCACCACGCCGTACATGTTGAGCGCCTCGGGATCGTCCGGAGCCTCGTTGAGGCGGTCGCGCAATCGATATTCGGCCTCGTCGACCTGGCCCTTCTGGATCAACTCTCGGATGTGTTGCATGGATACCTTGCGTGCTGCCGCCGATGCGGCGAACGGATTCAGGTGGGAGAGTCCGCGCATGCTTGCCCCGACCGGGCGGCGCTGACGGATTGATCGGCACAGGATACCAGCGCCGGACCGTGGCGGTGCTGGGCTGGCGCTGAACGCCAGCTGCGCCCGCGCCGGCCGCGCCGGGTGGATGCCTCCAGCCCTTTCCGCTACGCTTCGCGCCCCTGGATTCCGCCGTTGACTGCCCTGCCATGACCGTGCTCGTTACCGGGGCTGCCGGATTCATCGGTGCCTATGTTGCCCGCGCTCTGGCGGCGCGCGGCGAGCGCGTGCTCGGACTGGACAATCTCAACGACTACTATGCGCCGGCCCTGAAGCGCGACCGCGCGCGCGCGCTGGGCGCCGGAGCCGACTTCGAACTGGTCGCCGGCGATATCTGCGATGGCGCGCTGCTGGAGCGCATCTGGCGCGAACACGCGCCGACCCGCGTGGTGCACCTGGCGGCCCAGGCCGGCGTGCGCTATTCGATCCAGGCGCCGCGCGCCTATGTGCACAGCAACCTCGTCGGTTTCGTCGAAATCCTGGAAGCCTGCCGCCACGGCGGCGTCGAGCATCTGGTGTGCGCCAGCACCTCCAGCCTGTACGGCCAGAATCCGCAGCAACCCTTCCGCGAGGATGCGCGTTGCGACAAGCCGCTGTCGCTGTACGCGGCGACCAAGGGCGCCAATGAATTGATGGCGCACAGCTATGCCCATCTGTACCGGCTGCCGGTCACCGCGCTGCGTTTCTTCACCGTGTACGGACCGTGGGGCCGGCCGGACATGGCGCCGCTGCTGTTTGCCCGCGCAATTCTCGAAGGGCGGCCGATCCAGGTGTTCAACCACGGCCAGATGAAGCGCGATTTCACCCATGTCAGTGACATTGTCGCCGGCGTGCTTGGCGCGCTCGACCACGCGCCCGCGGCCACCGGCGCGACGCCCTACCAGGTTTACAATCTCGGCCGCGGCGAACCGGTCGACCTCATGCGTTTCATCGAATTGATCGAGATCGCCGCCGGGCGCCCGGCGTTGCGCGAGTACCGCGAGATGCAGAGCGGCGACATGCTGGAGACCTTTGCCGACGTCAGCGCCGCGCGCGCCGCCTTCGGCTACGCCCCGAGCACCTCCATCGAGGCTGGCGTGCCGCCGCTGGTGGAGTGGTGTCGGCAGTATCGTGGCCATCTTAGGGGCGAGGCGGGAGTGGAGTGGTGCACGTCGCGACCGTCGGGCGCCCCACGATCCTCGACCCGGCATGCCGCTCACTCACCACTCACCACCCACCGCACCGATGACCACCGAACCGAAACTGTCCGTCGTCGTTCCCGTGCACAACGAGCGCGACAACGTGACCTCCTTGCTGCTCGAGATCGAAGCGGCGCTGACGCCGCTGAACATCGAATGGGAGGCGCTGTTCGTCGACGATTGCAGTCGTGATGATACGCTGAGCGTGTTGCGCCGTCTGCGCAAGGAACATCCGCGCCTGCGCGTGTTGCACCACCAGCGCCAGAGCGGGCAGAGCACGGCGGTGCGCACGGGCGTCAAGGCGGCGCGCGCGGCGTGGATCGCCACGCTCGACGGCGATGGCCAGAACGACCCGGCGGACATCCCGAAACTGCTGCTTGCGCGCGATGCCGGCGACGCCCGAGTGAAGCTCTACGCGGGCTGGCGCGTGCAGCGCAAGGACAGCGGCAGCAAGCGCTGGGCCTCGAAGATTGCCAACGCCATCCGCTCGCGCCTGCTGCGCGATGAAACCCCCGACACCGGCTGCGGCCTCAAGCTGTTCGAGCGGGCGAGCTTCCTGCGCCTGCCCTATTTCGACCACATGCACCGCTACCTGCCGGCGCTGGTCAAGCGCGCCGGCTGGCAGTCGATCAGCGTGCCGGTCAACCATCGCGAACGCACCGCCGGCAAGTCCAAGTACGGCAACCTCGGCCGCGCCTGGGTCGGGTTGAAGGATCTGCGCGGCGTCGCCTGGTTGATCCAGCGCAGCAAGCTCACCGCCGTGGACGAGTTCGAGTCGTGAACGAAGAACTGCTGTGGATGGAATGGACCGGGCTGCACGTCACCTGGTGGAAGCTGATCGGCTATACCGGCGCGTTGATGTTCGGCGGTCGCTGGGTCGTGCAGTTCATCGCCTCCAAGCGCGCCGGCAAACCGGTGATCCCGCGCGTGTTCTGGTACATGAGCGTGGTCGGCAGCATGATGACCCTGAGCTACTTCCTGTTCTCGGCCAAGCAGGACTCGGTGGGCGTGCTGCAGAACCTGTTTCCGATGTTCACCGCCGTCTACAGCCTGTATCTGGACATCAAGCACCGCGGCTGGCATCGGGACCGGGCGCAGCACTGATCCATCCGGATCGCCGACTTGCAGTCGGCGTCTTTGCGTCTGGCGCGCCCGCAGAGCGCCGAGTGCAACTCGGCGATCCCGTTGCCACCCTCGTCCAAGTGATCGATCTCATGCTCTGCATCGTCTACAAAAGCGCCCGTCGCCCAGAGACTTTCGTCTACGTCGCCGATCCCGAAGGCCTGAAGAAACTGCCGACGGCCCTGCAACAGGGCCTCGGTGCACTCAACGAGGTGCTGCGCTTTGAGTTGACTGCGGAGCGCAAGCTGGCGCGTGAAGATGCGCGCCTGGTGCTGCAGAACCTCGAATCCATCGGCTACCACGTGCAGTTTCCACCTGCCGAGCTGATCCCGCAGGTCGATCCCACCCGCTGAACGCATGGCCGGCAGCGCACTGGTTAGCCGAGAGTGTGGTCGCCCCTGGCGGTGCGCTTGTTCGCGCAACGAACCGCGCGACGTAGGTCACGTTGCCCGCGTTGCGGGCTACGTGACGGGTACTTCGATGTCACGTAGGCCTGCGGCCAACGTGACCTACTTTCAATCGGTTACGTGATGTTCGGTGAGAGTCTGGTCGTCCCTGGCGGCGAGATCCGGCGGATTCCATCGGCTGTCGCTGCTGCGCGCCATTGCCCTGGCCCCGCTATGCTGCGCGGCCCGACCACCCCAGCACCAGGCCGATGAACCCCGAGCAGCGCGCCGACAATCTGCGCGGCATCGTCATGATGGTGATCGCGGTGGGCGCCTTCGCGATGATGGATGCAGCGTTGAAGCAGCTGACGCCGCACTATCCGGCCACCCAGGTGGCGGCGCTGCGCGGCTATGCCTCGTTGCCGGTGGTGATCGTCTGGGCTGCAGTGCTCGGGCGCCGCGCGCGCCTGTTCCAGGTGCGCTGGTCGCTGCATCTGCTGCGCGGCGCCATCGGCATTGCCATGCTGGCCAGCTTTGCCTATGGCTTGCGCACCCTGCCGTTGTCGGAGGCCTACTCGATCTTCTTCGTGGCGCCGCTGCTGATCACCGCGCTTGCCGCGCCGCTGCTCGGCGAGCGCGTCGGCGCCAATCGCTGGTGGGCGATCGTCATAGGCCTGGTCGGCGTGCTGGTGGTGCTGCGTCCGAGCGGTACGCAGATGCTCTCGCTCGGCGGCATGGCGGTCCTCGGTTCGACCCTGTGCTACGCGATCAGCGCGATCACCGCGCGCGTGCTGGGTCGCAGCGACAGCTCGGTGTCGATGGTGTTCTGGCTGATGGTTGCGGTTGCCTTCGGTGCCACTGCGCTGACCGGCAGCGACTGGCGCCCGGTGCAAGGCGCGCACGCCTGGACGCTGCTGGCAATTGCGGTGACCGGTTCGATCGGCCAATACGCCGTGACCGAGGCCTTCAAACGCGGCCAGGCCTCGCTGATCGCACCCTTCGAATACACCGCGCTGGCCTGGGGCCTCGGCCTCGATTGGCTGTTCTGGCGCGTGCTGCCGCAGCCGATCGTGATGCTGGGCGCCGCCATCGTTGTCGCTGGCGGCTTGTATCTGCTGTGGAGCGAACGTCGCCTCGATTCGACGCCCGCTGCATTGTAGGAGCGACGTGGACGTCGCGACTGAGGACGCGGCAGATTCCCGAATGACGGTAGCGACGAAAACCTCGCTGCTGCAAGGGTTCTCGCTGCCGGCAAACCTCAGTCGTGCGCATCCAGCATCGCGCTGATTTCGGAGGCGCTGGCGCGGCTGTAGTCCTTGCTGATGGTCTTGGCGACCAACTTGGACACCTGACCACTCAGCGCCTGGTTCAGCTGTCCCAGGAAACGCGGCGGCGCTGCCAGCACCAGGCGCGTGTAGCTGTGTTCGACACGCCCCTGCTCGAGAATCTCGGCCAGACCGTGGGCGAACTTGAGCGCCGGTTTGTCGTGCGGATCGGTGTGCGGTTCCAGCGCATGGCGGGCAGGGGACGCGCTCTCCTGTGCTCGCGGTGGCTTGTCGCGTCCGATGTCGCTGGGTTTGCTGTGTGCCTCCGGATTGGCGTAACCGCCGACTTCGAACAGCAATCCATCCCTTTGCGCCGACTTCGAACACGCGAGCGCGTGCGCTATCGGCCACCAGGATCCAGGTCTTCCTGGTGCTCTCCCTGGGACTAGGACAGTTCCCAACCGAGGTCGAGATCGGCTCCGCTGTCGGCAACCTGACGCACGATGAGCCGCAGATTGTCGGAGGCGCCGATCGACTCCAGACGCTCGATGGCACTGGCATCCAGCTGCGGAATCTCACTGTCGAGTTCGGGCTGCCGCATCAGTTCCTGAAACATCGCAAACTCGGCGATATCCAGCACGCCGATCGTGCGTTGGCTCCTGCGATCGAAGATCCTAGGCATGCTGCGCTCCTGATCCGTCGCCGCGTTCCGGCAACTGCTATGGAACACCCTGCCGACATGCTCCGCGTTGATGCCGATCAACCAGGCGGCCGGTGCCGCTGAATGGCTGCGCATCGGGCACGCGCAATCGTGTCGAGGACGCGTCGGCCGCCGCGATCCCGGCATGGCGCCCAAGCAAGACCCGGTCCATGTAGAATCGCGACCTCTGCAGCGCTGCGGGATGCATCTTGGATACGCCCCAGGCCACGGTCTACATCATCGACGACGAAGCCCAGGTTTGCGCGGGTCTGGCGCGACTTGTGCGTTCGGTCGGGCTGCAGCCGCAGACTTTCACCGATGCAGCCCAGTTTCTGGCGCATGTACCGACCGAGGGCGTCGGGTGCATCTTGCTGGATGTCAACATGCCCGGCATGAGCGGCCCGGAACTGCACTTGCACCTGAGTGAGATGGGGCTCAGCTTTCCGGTCATTTACCTCACCGGCGTCGGCAATGTGCCGCTGAGTGTGCAGGCGATGAAGCGCGGTGCGGTGGATTTCCTCGAGAAGCCCATCGATGCGGAGTTGCTGCTGCCGGCAATCGACAAGGCGATTGCGCTGCATCGAGAGCGCTACGTCCACGACGGACGCCTGGCCGAGATCCAGGGGCGCTTTGGCAAGCTGTCAGCGCGCGAGCGGGAGGTCCTGGCGCATGTCATCGCCGGACGTCTGAACAAGCAGATTGCCTATGATCTCGGCATCGCGGAGAAGACCGTCAAGGTGCACCGCGGCCGGGTGATGGCCAAGGTGGGCGCTCGCTCGCTGGCGCATCTGGTGCACATCTGCGACGAATTGGGCATCGAAGCGGCCGCGGGCGGCGGCAGGAACTAGGCCGCAGCGGCCGGCGTTGCGCGGCCGCGATCAGCGCCAACTGACCGCGGCCGCTTGGCCTGGCTGCCTCAGAACTCCATGCGCAGGCCGAGGTTGACCTCGTCGCGGTCGTAGAGATCCTCGGAGAAATTCGCGCGGTAGCTCAAGAAGCCGGACCAGCCGTTGGCCCATTGAGCGCTCAGGCCGAGGGCGGCGCTGCCGTAGCTGTCGTCCTCATCGTCGGCAACCATGAAGAAGTCCACCGGGGCGGCGTTGACGTTGGCGGAGAGATCGCCGGCATAACGCACGCGCGCGGCGTTGGCATCGACACCGGAGACGCCGATCCAGGACACGTCGAAGAACGGCACGTAGACCCGTTGCTCGCGCTGATCGCATAGGCGGCGCGCAAACCGATGACACCACGCGTGAAGGTCTCCTCCATTTCGTCCACCAGCAGCGCCCAGCCGCCACCAGCCGAGGTCGGCGCGCGCGAGCGCTCGGCATAGCCATCGCTCTGCGCGTCGACGAACTCGATGCGCGCGTAGGGATCGAAACTGGCGGCGCCGCTGGAGAACTGATAGCCGGCGGTGAGCGCCAGCAGGCGTTCGTCGGCGTCGAACTGGGCGTCGAAAGCCTGATTCACGGTGTTGGCACCGAGTCCATAGTTGATCCGGCGAACCTGCTCGTGGTCGCGGCTGTTGAAGGACAGCAGCGAGTCCAGATAGAGCCCGCTTGCGCCTTGCCAGCCGGCGTACAGCTCGAAGCCCACATCGGTAGCGTCAAGCGATCCGGGTTGTCGCCAAAGTCGAGGTTGCTGGTGCCGTAGACCACGGCGGCGCCGACATGCGTGGCAGCGCTGGTGCGCAGGTCAAAGCCGACGGTGACCGCGTTGCCGTCGCTGTCGAAACTGTCCTCGTTGCTGCTGGCGTCGCGGGAGTCGTTGTTGAAACGCGCATTGATGTACATCGACCAATCGCTGCCAGCGCTGCCGTCGCCGGCAATGTTGAGCGCGACCATCGACTCATCCGCACTGAGCAGCGCGGCCCAGCCGGGGCCGGTCGCCGAGGGCGCATTCGGCAGCCGGTTCAGCTGGCCGAGGCCCGAGCGGTCGATCGGAATCGTCGCATTGTCCGCGGTAATGCTGCGCAGCGCGGTGCGCACGGCGGTGTCGGTGTCGGGATCGGCCACGAAAGCATTGCCGACCAGGTTGTTGCAGTCGTCCTGCAGCCGCGCCGTCAGGCGATTGCCGGGAAAGCACAGCACGCCAATTGCCGTGGCGTTCGCTTGCTGCGGTTCGGTTTCGGCAAATTGGGTCAATTGGTCTACAGCCGGGTTCTGCGCAAACGCGCTGCCTGCAAAAGTCATTGCAAGCAGCAGCAGTCCGATCGATTTCTTGAAGTTCATGAAGCCTCCGTTTCCCAGAGTGATGCGGATCGGGACGCGAATCGCTCCCGATAGCATGTGAATTGTAATCGCTTGCATCAGGCAATGCGCTGGTGCGATCGCGCGCCTACAGGGCGCTCCCGATCGCCGCACTGCAGTCGGCGCTTTGGCTTCAGAAACCCCGTATCATTCCCAACAACGCGCCCGTAGCTCAGCTGGATAGAGTACTGCCCTCCGAAGGCAGTGGTCGGGGGTTCGAATCCCTCCGGGCGCGCCATGGCTGCGATGCCAGGCGTCGCGTTTGGCCTCGTCACCGCGAGCCTGGCTTCGCTCTGGCGTCGGTAGTGCGGCCTCGCGGAACCATCGCGCTGCAGGCTACAGTCCGCCGCCCCAGCGGTACTGCCAGACGATGCCGATCAGGTCGTAACTGTTGCCGGTCCGGTCCGACACCCCGCTGCTCGCATAGAACTTCACCGAGTTCTTGCGATTCACCGGCACCGCCAAGGTTGCGCCCAGACGCCAGTTCTGCTGCAGGTCCTGCTTGTCGACGCCATTGAAGGTGGTGCGTCCGCCGCCGAACCAGGTCAGGTCGAAGGACGCCCATTTGCCGGATTTGAAGCCGTAGATGGGTGTGCGCCTGCGCCGAGTAGATCGGGTCCTGTTTGCGTGTATTGCCACCGAAGAAGTCGTCGTTTTCGGTGTAGATCGTCGCCGCCAGTTGTCCTTCGACGGTCCACTGTCCGAGGTCTTCGAGATGCCCAGTTCCGGCTGAACGACCAGCGGTTGGTGCCGATGTTGACCAGCCGGCTGGAATCGTACTGACTCCACGGCGCCGACACCCGCAGGCTGGCACCGATCACCAGATCCTGCTGCCAGGTGCTGAATTCCCTGAGCCCCATGGCTGGCGCGCCGTAGAAGTTCCAGGACAGCCGGAATGCCGGATTGGACATGCCGTCAACCTGGCGCTCGACCGGTTCGCCCTCATAGATGGCCTCACCCGAGAGAAAGGTGTAAGGCAAGGTCAGGTCGAAGATGCCCGACTTGCCGCCGAGATTGAGCACCCTGGCGTAACCGATCACCGCGTTGTTCGTGCGCAGGTCGGCATCGGTCAGCGACAGCGCCGGATCGAAAGACAATGCGCCCTGGGTGTGAAGCGTAGCCGGCGACCAGGAAATTGACACCGATCGGCGCGTTGGAATAGGCGCGCGGCTCGATATCCTGGGCATCGGCAGCGGCAATCAGGCCCAGCAAGGCGCAGAAAGCCAGCAATTGCGAGCCGATTGTCTTCAGTCTCCAGACCACCTGGTCCTCCAGAAATCACCGGCCGACGGCGGGGGCAGCCGCGATCGATGCGGTTCGCGCCCCGCAGCGCATCACTGCGGGCGTTACTGGGCCGCTGGCGGTTTGGCGATGATCGCCTCGACCACATCGTCGACGCGCTGCCCGGGGTCTTGCTCGCCAGCGGATCGATCTCGCCTTCGGCCTGTCCCTGCCAGGCCACCACCTTCTTGCCGGGATCGACCAGATCGATGGTGAGCGTGCCTTCGCGGTAGTTCTCGACGCTGCTGCCGGTACTCGCCCAGCCGTTGCAGTAGCCGGCGCGATAGCTGTAATAGCCGTAGCCCACCGGCGCCGATGCGGTCGAGTGAATCTCCTGCTTGGCCTCGATGTTGGCGAAGAAGTTCACCAGAATGTCGGGCTCGCTTTCCGCGTACACATAACCCTTGGCCTCGAGGTTGCGTCGGGTTGCCTGCTTCAGACGCTTGCTCAGCACTGTCTCGCTGCCGTCGTGATCGGTCGCCAGCGGCGAAAAGAAGGCGAAAGTACGGTACTGCGACAGCTGCGCGTCCGGATTGGTGTCGCTCCGCACCTTGGCGCCGCCTGCCGCGCAGGCGACCAGAAACGCAAACGCCATCAGCACCAGCAGGCGCGCGGCGAGGCGCGGAAACGGCGTCCGCGAGATCTCCAGTGCGTGGCGGGGAAGTTGCCTGAATACTAGTCAATGGCGAGGGCCGCGGCATCGGACCTTGGTCCCCCAATGTTGCTTCGGCATGAGAGCTATTCTTGACTCGACGCACAAGCTCCATGGGGACCGTCAATGATGGCAGACAGCGCCCAACCGACACTCTCCGCCGCACAGGCGTTGCAGCGCCTGAAAGACGGCAACCAACGATTCCTCAACGGCGAGGCAAGATTCCCGACCGTGCAGAAGGAAGTGCTGGCCGATCTCGCCAAAGGCCAGCAGCCCTATGCGACGGTGCTCGGCTGCAGCGACAGCCGGGTGCCCCCGGAACTGCTGTTCGACGCCGGCTTTGGCGAGCTGTTCGTCGTGCGCGTGGCGGGCAACGTGCTTGGCGCCTCCATTCGCGGGACCCTGCAGTACGCCGGGGTGCATCTGCACACGCCGCTGTTCGTGATCCTCGGCCATGAGGGGTGTGGGGCCGTCGAGGCGGCGATCGCCGAGCAGTTCCACGGCACGCGCCATCGCAGCCGGATTTCCGCGCTGCTGGCGCTCATCCGGCCGGCGCTGGAGCATCTGGACCCGAGTTTGCCCCCGGCCGAACTGCTCCACGCGGCGGTCGAAGCCAACGTGCGCTCGATGGTGCGCCAGGCTGTCGAAACGCCTGAAGCTCACGCGCGCAGGAAGGAAGAGTATTCCAGCTCGTCGGCGCGGTTTATGACATCAACACGGGTGCAGTGCGCTTCCTGGATTAGCGCTCGCGACCAGCCGCATGCATCCGCGCCAGCGCCAGCGCCAGCCGGTAGACTTTCACCCATGGCCAAACTCTATTTCTACTATTCGGCGATGAACGCCGGAAAAACCACGGTGTTGCTGCAGAGCGCGCACAACTACACCGAGCGCGGGATGCGCACGCGCATCTACACGCCGCGCATCGACAACCGTTTCGGCGTCGGTCAGGTGCGCTCGCGCATCGGCCTGGCGGCCGAGGGGCATGTGTTCGATCGCGACGACAACCTGTTGGCGCGGGTCGAGGCGGATATCGCCGAAAACGGGCCGCTGCACTGCGTGCTCGTCGACGAGGCGCAGTTCCTGAGCAAAGGCGCAGGTGTGGCAGCGACCGGCATCGTCGACAAGCTCAATATCCCGGTGCTGGCCTATGGCCTGCGGACCGACTTCAGGGCGGCTGTTCGAGGGCAGCCAGTACCTTTGGCCTGGGCCGATTCGATCCAGCGAGATCAAGACCATCTGCCACACCGGGCGCAAGGCCACCATGGTGGTGCGCGTCGACGATTCCGGGCGCGCCGTCACCCAGGGCGCACAGGTCGAGATCGGCGGCAACGAGCGCTACGTGTCGGTGTCGCGTGCCGAGTTCAAGCGCGTGTTCGATGGCGACGGTGCGATTCCATTGAAGCAGGGAATCTGTTTCCGGAAGCAGGCGGCGCTCGCTTCGCTGGATCGCCGGTTGCCCGGCGCCTTTCGCCGGCGAGCACGGCGCCGACTGCAAGTCGGCGATCCGGTGTCAGCCGGGGCTCGGCCTGCGATTGCCGGGGCTACGCCAACCACTGGGGAATCTGCCGCCAGAAACGTTCCTGGGCCGCAGTCGGCTCCGCTGGCGGATGCCGCTGCAGTTTGACCAGATCGTCGACGGTATCCAGATCCTGCTGCACATCAAGGCGTGTCAGCGACAGCTCCGGCCCCACGCTGGCAATGAAACGAGCCGCGGTGTTGGCGGCGCCGTAGGGCACGCCGGACCAGTCGCCATGATCGAGATCGGCATTGGCACCGAACAGCACGAAGCCACCGTCATCCGCCGGTGCGATCACCCGCGCCGGTCCGCCGCCGAGCACGGCGCAGGCCTCGCCGATCAGCCACGGCGACAGCGCCGGCGCGTCGGCACCGAGCAGCAGCGCGCCGCGATGGCGCCGCAGCAGCGCCCGGTGGATGCCGGCCATGCGCGCGCCGAGATCGCCCTCGGGCTGCACCAGCACCTCCCATTCGCCCCAGGCCGGTGCGCCGCCCGACTCGGCCACCGCCCAATACGGCTGCAACGCTGCGAGCCGGGCCGCCTGGGTCACGCTGTCGCGCACGCAGGCGACGCTGGCGCGGTAGACCTCAAGCGCGATCTTTGGCCCAAGCGACGCCGCCAGCCGGGTCTTCACCGGGCTCAGCGCGGAGGTCTTGACGAACACGGCGATGCCGATGCTCATGGCGAGCGCGACTCCTGCCAGACCTGCGACCAGGTCAGGCGCTGGTGGCGCCAGGTGGTCGCCAGCCAGCCGTGTTCGCGATATTTGCGCGCGCTGGTGAAAAGCGGTGCCGCGATGCGCCGGATCGGCACGCCGTGGCGGCGTGCTTCCCAGACCAGCGCATGGTCTTCGCCGTAGGCTCGCGACTCGTCGAAGCAGCCGAGCTCATAGAAGCGCTCGCGGCGTAGCAGCAGTCCCTGGTCACCGAACGGCAAGTCGAGGCTGCGGCAACGCCAAAAGGCGCCAAGTTCGGTCAGGCGCATCAGCGCCGGGCCGTCATCCAGATAGCGCAGGTCGAAGTAGCCCAGCGCATCTTCGCCGTGCGTGACGAAGGATTGCAGCGCCAAGAGCGTCGCTGCAGTGGGTCGGCTGTCGGCGTGCAGGAACCACAGCCAGTCGTGATCGAGTCCGGCGGCGCCCGCGTTCTGCTGGCGCGCGCGACCACGACCGGACTCGGTCCAGCGTTCGGTGGCCAGTCGCGGGCGTGTCTGCAGGTCGCCGCGCGCGAACACCAAGCGCCGTTGCAGCGTCGGCGCGAGGCGATCGAGCAGTCCGATCAAGCCATGCCAGTTGCGGTCGCCCGGACCGACGGGAATGACGGCTGCCACCGAGGGGCCAGGCGCGCTTCCCGGGGACGATCCGACACTCACTCCGGCTTCGCCAGTTCCTCGTCGGTCGGCAGCGGTTGGCCGGTATAGGCGTGCAGAAAAGCTTCGGTGAGCAGTTCGGAAATCGTGCCGTGACGCAACTTCTTGATCTGTCGACGGGTGCGCTCGTCGGTGAGGATCTTCAGCACATGCACCGGAATGGTCACGGTGATCTTCTTCGTCGCATCGGCGCGCTTGCCCCGATCGACGTACGGATTGACGAATTTGTTCTTGGTCATGCCGCCCTCCAGTCACGCCGAAGGCTAGCAGAAGCGGGGTTGTTGGTCGTGGTTGGGCGAAACATGAAGGTGAAAGGTGAAAAGTTAAACGTTAAACGTCAATCAGAGCGCGGCTTCCATTGACGTTTCACGTTTCACTTTTCACCCAAGCGGAAACCGACAAGGAAAGGTCCCCTTGACGCCCCCTGCGCGCCTCGGCTACGCTTCTCACCAACAGACGTCTAGACGTCTAAACATCACCTCCAGACTTCCAGAAGGCGACGCCGCGATGAGCCAGGGCCCGAATTACCGCTTCGAAACGCTGCAACTGCACGCCGGCCAGACGCCGGCCCCCGGCACCAACGCGCGCGCGGTGCCGATCTACCAGACCACCAGCTACACCTTCGATTCGGCCGAGCACGGCGCGCGGCTGTTCGCGCTGCAGCAGTTCGGCAACATCTACACGCGGATCATGAATCCGACCACCGACGTCTTCGAGAAGCGCATCGCCGCGCTCGAGGGCGGCGTGGCGGCGCTGGCCACCGCCTCGGGCCACGCGGCCCAGTTCCTGGCCATCACCAACATCGCCCAGGCCGGCGACAACATCGTCTCCTCCAGCCGGCTCTACGGCGGCACCTACAACCAGTTCAAGGTCACCCTGCCGCGCCTCGGCATCAACGTGAAGTTCGTCGACGGCGACGATCCGGAGGCCTTCCGCAAGCTGATCGACGCCAACACCAAGGCGCTCTACGTCGAGACCATCGGCAATCCGGGCTCCAACGTGCCGGATTTCGAGAAGATCGCCAAGATCGCCCATGAGCACGGCATCCCGCTGATCGTCGACAACACCTTCGGCGCCGGCGGCTATCTGGCGCGGCCGATCGATTACGGCGCCGACATCGTGGTCGCCTCGGCGACCAAGTGGATCGGTGGCCATGGCACCAGCATCGGCGGCGTGATCGTCGATTCCGGCAAGTTCGACTGGGGCAACGGCAAGTTTCCGTTGTTCACCGAGCCGTCCCCGGCCTATCACGGCCTCAAGTTCTGGGAGGTGTTCGGCGCCGGCGGTCCGTTCGGCAACATCGCCTTCGCCATCCGCGCCCGCGTCGAGGGGCTGCGCGACATCGGGCCGTCGCGTCGCCGTTCAACAGCTTCCTGCTGTTGCAGGGTCTCGAAACGCTCAGCCTGCGCGTCGAGCGCCACAACCAGAACGCCAACGCGCTGGCGCACTGGCTGCGTTCGCACCCGCAGGTCAGCAAGGTCAACTACCTCGGCTTCACCGAGCACCCGAGCCATCTGCGCGCCAAGAAGTACCTGCGTCACGGCTTCGGCTCGGTGTTCACCTTCGAGGTACTCGGCGGCAAAGACGCGGCAGAGGGCTTCATCAACGGCCTCAAGCTGGCCAGCCACCTGGCCAACGTCGGCGACGCCAAGACGCTGGTGATCCATCCGGCGTCGACCACCCACCAGCAACTGTCCGACGCCGAGCAGAAGAGCGCCGGCGTGCGGCCCGACCTGATCCGCGTCTCGGTCGGCATCGAGCACATCGAGGACATCATCGCCGATTTCGCGCAGGCGCTGGAAGGCGTGGCGTTGCGGAAGAGTGCGTGATTGCGCGGTCCCGTGGCATTAACAGGCGACACGGGTATGCAAGTGAAAAGTTAAATGTGAAACGTGAAAGGAAGCGGGCTTGCGGCTTCTCCTTCACGTTTCACGTTTCACGTTTAACCCAGCCAAAAGCTCGGAAGCGCCCATGTCCCGCACGAACCACACCCACCACACCCCAACCGCCATCCAGCACTACACCCCGACCGCGCCCCTGCGCCTGGCCAGCGGCGCGTTGCTGCACGGTGCCACGGTGGGTTACCAGACCTGGGGCACGCTGAATGCTGCGCGGGACAATGTGCTGTGGGTGTGCCACGCGCTCACCGCGTCGAGCGATGTCGAATCCTGGTGGGCGGGGGCCTTCGGGCCGGGGCGATTGCTCGATCCGGCGCGGCACTTCATCGTCTGTGCAAACGCACTGGGTGGCTGCTATGGCAGCGCCGGGCCGACCAGTGTCGATCCAAGCACGGGTGAACGCTTCGGGGCACATTTTCCCGAGCTGACGGTGGGCGATCTGGTCCAGCACCAGCGCCTGCTGGCCGATCACCTGGGCATCCGCTCGATCGAACTGGTGGTCGGGGCCTCGATGGGCGGCTTCCAGGTACTCGAATGGGCGCGTCGTGAGCCCGTGCGCGTGCGCCGCATCGCGCTGATCGCGACCAGCTGGCGGCAACCGCCGCAGGCGCTGGCGCAGGCGCGGCTGCAGTGCGAGTTCATCCGCCGCGACCCGAAATTCAAGGATGGCCACTATCCCGAGCATGATGGCCCGGTCGAAGGGCTGGCGCTGGCGCGGCAGCTCGGGCATCTGACCTACCGCTCGGCGGAGGAACTCGACCGGCGTTTTGGCCGCGAGAGGCGCGACGATGGGCATCACCAGGTGCTGTCCTATCTCGACTATCAGGGCGAGAAACTGGTGCGTCGATTCGACGCACTCAGCTATCTGCGCCTGACTGAAGCGATGAATCGCTACGATCTTGCCGAGGGCAGTGACCCGGGTCAGGCGTTGGCCGCGATCACCCAGCCGGCGCTGGTGGTGGCGCTCGACAGCGACCAGCTGTACTACCCATCCGAACAGGCGCGCCTGGCGGACTGGCTGCCGCGCGGGCGCTTGCT
This sequence comes from Rhodanobacteraceae bacterium, assembly GCA_016717705.1. GTDB lineage: Bacteria > Pseudomonadota > Gammaproteobacteria > Xanthomonadales > SZUA-5 > JADKFD01. The sequence continues at coordinate 26,564 of JADKFD010000060.1, forward strand.
CGAGATCCAGACCCTTTACGGCCACGACGGTTTCCTCGTCGATGCCGCCAAGCTCGACCCGGCCTTGACCGCGTTCCGCGACGAACCGCTGGCCGACGCCAGTGTCACGCGCCTGCCGACTCCGGTTGCGCGGTCCGCTGCCCGCGCAGCGCGCGTCCCGCTGGTGCTGATCGGCGCCAGCGGTCGCGTCGGTGTCGATCTGCTCAAGCTGCTGGCCCAGCCGGCGATCGATGCACCGGTGCAACTGGTGGGCGTCGCCAATTCGCGCGCGGCGCTGTGGCAGGCCGAAGGGCTGGCGCCGGGACTGGCGGCCGAGCGCCTGCGCGCGCATGCCAGCGGCAGCGCCGAAGCCCTGATCGAGCAATTGATCGCCGGGGAGCGTCCGGCGCTGTTGGTCGATTGCACCGCCAGTGCCGCCATCGCCGGGCACAGTGCGCGCCTGCTTGAAGCCGGGGTATCGTTGGTGACGCCGAACAAGATCGCCTTCGCCGGCACCCAGCGCGACTACCAGCGGCTGCGTCAGGCAGCACTGACGACACCGGCCGCGTGGTCGGCCACCGTTGGCGCCGGCCTGCCGATCCTGTCGACCATTCGCCGGCTGCGCGCGGCTGGCGATCGCCTGACCGCCATCGAGGCCACGCTGTCCGGCACGCTCGGCTCGCTGCTGACCCGCGTGCACGACGGCGTCAGCCTGCGCCAGGCCCTGACCGAGGCGGTCCACCACGGTCTGGCGGAACCCGATCCACGCATCGATCTGTCCGGACAGGACGTGCGCCGCAAGCTCACGATCATGCTGCGCGAGGCCGGTGTCGAGATCGAACCGGCGGCAATTTCCTCGACCCCTTGCTGCACCTGAGTGCCGAACAGCCGTGGGACGAAGCGGTCGGCGCGCACGAGCGCGACTGGCTGGGCCTGATCCAGGATGCGCGACGTTCGCAGTCACGCTTTGTCTATCGCGCCCGCTGGAGCCTCGCCGACGGCGCCCACGTGGCCCTCGCGCTGGTCCCCGATGCGCACCCGCTGGCCGGTGCGCGTGGCACCGAGAATCGCGTCGTGCTGCACAGCGAGTATCAGGGCGATACGCCGATCGTGATCGCCGGTGCCGGCGCCGGCGTGCGCATCACCGCCGCGGCGGTGCTGGCCGATGTGCAAGCGGTGTGCGAGCAGTTGTTGCCGCTGGCCGCGGTACGTGAACAGCCCGTGCGGCTGCGGCGGATAGCCTGAAGCCTTGGTAGGCCGATGTGGCGGCATTCGCGCAGTAAAACGATTCACCGATTTGCGGGAGACTAGGAGCGCGTTCGCAAGTGCCCGGTGAACGCGCTGACGCAGCGCGTTCTACAGGTTTTCTGGTGTTGCAGGGGCGGCGAACGCACCCCTTCCATTCCTATTCACTGCCTCTCCCCCATGTCCCCTCGAGGACTACAATCCCGTTCAACTTAGATGGCCCCCAAGCGTGATCAGCCCATGGCGGAACGCGGATTCGATACGCTGACGACGCAACGTGGCAGCCTGGCCAAGTTGGCGGAAGCCATCGCGACCAAGAACAGCGCTTTCTCACCGTCACCCAGGGCGAGAGCCAGGGCCGCCGACTCAAGCTCGGCGATGTGCCGGTGACCATGGGGCGCTCGGCCGACTGCGATTTTCGCCTGCTCAACCGCGCGATCTCACGCCTGCATTGCCGCGTCTGGCGCGACAATTCCGGCTTCTGGGTGCGCGATCTCAACTCGACCAACAAGACCTATCTGAATGACCGGCCGGTGGTCGAGGCACGGCTCAAGGACGGTGACTTCATCACCGTCGGCGGTACCGTGGTGCAGTTCACCCAGGAGAAGGATGTCGATCACGCCGCGCAAAGCAAGTTCTTCGATCTGGTCACCCCGACCAGCTGACCGGGCTGTCGCGGCGGCGCGTATTCGAGCAATCGCTGGAGCAGGAAATCGCGCGCAGCACGCGGCGCAACCGCGAGTTCGTGCTCGCCATCGTCGATGTCGATGAACTCTCGAAAATCAATCGCGAGTGGGGCAAGGTGGCCGGCGACGATGTGCTCAAGCAAGTCGCCCGGGCGCTCAAGGCCGGCCTGCGCGAGGAGGATCTGCTGTGTCGCTTCGGCGGTGAGGAATTTGCCGCGATGTTGCCGGAAACCGGCATCGACGAAGCGGAAAAGCTGCTGAATTCGGTGCGCTCGGCGATCGCCAACGTCGAGTTCTTCATCCAGGGCCAGAGCCGCAGCGCCAGCGTCAGCATCGGTGCGGTGCTGTGGAACCCGTCCTACAAGACCGGCGCCGCCCTGATCGACCGTACCGAGGAAAAGCTCAAGGCGGCCAAGGACGGCGGGCGCAACCGGATTGCCTGGTGACAATCCGTTCAGCGGCTGTAGGGCGCGCTTGCCGCGAGCGCTCCTTTCGCGAGCGCGCGCTGGCCGCTGCTCTCCAGGTTTCGCGCGCAAGCGGACGCTACCCGCAACTCCACAGCCGTGTCCCGCCGTTTCGCGTTTGCCAGAGCCTGCAGCAACGCCTCCCGACATCCTCTACCGTATGCGCCGCCGACAGGCTGATGCGCAGCCGCGCACTGCCGCGGGCACGGTCGGCGGGCGCACTGCCGGACAATAGCACCCGGCCGCTTCAATCGCTGCGACAACGCCACCGCGGCGCTGCTGTCGCCCACCATCAGCGGCTGGATCGGCGTCGCCGACGGCAGCAGCTTCCACCCCGGCTCTGCGGCACCGATGCGAAAATGGGCGATCAGCGCCTGCAGATGCGCGCGCTCGGCATCCGCCTCACGCGCCAGTTCGACCGCCCACCATCGCCTGCGCCAGCGCCGGCGGCAGCGCCGTGGTGTAGATGTAGCTGCGCGCGCCGTTGACCAGCGCGTCGATCAGGGCCTCGCTACCGGCGATCACCGCACCGAAGCCGCCGAGCGCCTTGCCCAGCGTGCCCATCCCACGGGAACCTCGTGCGCGGCCAGGCCAGCCGCCGCGCAGGCGCCGCGACCCCTGCCGGACCGAGCACGCCCAGGCCATGCGCTTCGTCGACCATCAGCCAGGCGCGTTCGCGCTGCGCCAGGGCTGCCAGTTCGGCCAGCGGCGCGACATCGCCGTCCATGCTGAACACGCTGTCGCTGACCAACATCGCGCGCCGATCCGGTCTGCTCGCCAGCTGGCGCGCCGCATCCGCAGCGTCAGCGTGGCGATAGCGCCGCAGTTCGGCGCCCGCCAGCCGCGCGCCGTCCAGCAGGCAGGCGTGGTTGAGGCGATCCTGCACACACAGATCGTGGCGGCCGGGCAGTGCGCTCAGCGCACCCGTGGCCGCCATGTAGCCGGTCGAAAACAGCAGCGCGCGCGCGGTAGCCGATCCCTCGGCCAGCGCCCGCTGCAGCGCCTCGTGCGCATCGTGATGTCCGCCGAGCAGATGCGAGGCGCGCGCGCCGACGCCGATGGTCGCTGCATCGTCCAGCGCCTCGATCAGCCGCGGATGGCGCGCCAGACCGAGATAGTCGTTGCTGCCGAAATCGATCCGCTCGCGGCCATCCAGCACGATGCGGCCCGGTTGCGCATCGCCGGCGGTGCGCACGCGACGCAGCAGGCCGGCTTCGAGTCGCTGGGCGTGGTCGTGGGTCAGCCGTCGTGGAAAACGCATGGCGCTTCCGGTGGGCGGTGAGGCTGCGAACGCGCATCGGAACGCACCGGCTCCGCTCCCCAGGCGGTTCGAGTGCGCTGCGCCTGCGTACGACGGCTCTCCGCGTCAGATGCTGCGACAGCCGCCGCATCCACGCTCGACCCGGCCGCCGCCCCGCCCACCCCAGCCCACACCCGCCCAACCCAACCAACTTCGCAAACAGCTGGCGATCCGCCTCCGCTTCCGGATTGTCGGTGGTCCAGCAACTTCTCGCCGTAGAAGATCGAATTGGCGCCAGCGAGAAACCTACAGCGCCTACAGTTCCTCGCTCATGCCCTCGCGACCGGCCGACAGGCGCACCACCGAGGCCGGCATGGCGATACGGGCGACCGCAATGGTGCCCACGAACTCGAAGGGCTCCAGCGACGGCGCATCAGCCAGGGGTACCGGCACGCCGCACCAGCAGGTTGATCGGCACCGATTCCGGATGCCGCGGCAGCGTAGCCAGCGCGTGCAGCAGCCCGACGCGATCGCGCGCGCCTCGTTCATGCCGACAGTGCCGCCGCAGCAGACTTTCATGCCGGCGTCGCGCACCGCGGCCAGTGTGTCCAGGCGGTCTTCCGAAGCTGCGCGTGGTGATGATGTCGCCGAAGTGCTCGGGGCTGGTGTCGAGGTTGTGGTTGTAATAGTCAGGCCCGCCGCTTGCAGCCGCTGCGCCTGTTCGGTGCGCAGCATGCCTGCAGTGACGCAGGTTTCCAGGCCGAGCTCGCGCACCTCCCGGACCATCTCGATGACCGCATCCAGATCCTTGTCGCGCGGGCTGCGCCAGGCAGCGCCCATGCAGAAGCGCGTGGCACCGGCGGCCTTGGCCTGCGCCGCGTGTTCGCCGGACCACGTCAAGCGGCAGCAAGCGTTCGACCTCGAGCCGGTCGCGGAAGTGCGCGCTCTGCGGGCAGTAGGCTCAATCCTCCGGGACAGGCGCCGGTCTTGATCGACAGCAGCGTCGACACCTGCACCCTCGCGCGCATCGAAATGCTGTCGGTGCACGCTGCCGGCGCGGTGGATCAGATCGGCAACGGCAGGTCGAACAAGGTCCGCCAGTTCGTCGCGGGTCCAATCGTGGCGGATGGGGTCCGTAGGTTTCTTCGCGGCCGGTCGGTGGGGCGCGATTCGACGGGAAGGGCGGCGGGAGTCAACAGCAGGGGGGGCGTGAATGTAGGCCGCGTGTGCCGCGCGGCTTCTCCCGGCGCTCTTGGTTGCCAGCAGAAGCGCCGGTGAGCGCCATGAAGCTGCGGACAAACCGGCCTTTACGAGCAGCGGGCTACACTTCCGGAATGTCTTGCGTACACTCTGGTCGCAACTGCTCGAGCTTCGCTGGCGACACGCTGCTCGCGCCCGCCTGCGTGCTCTGCGGCGTCGGGGCCGCCGGCGCGTCGCCTGTGCGCCGACTGCGCCGCGCTGCTGGAACACAACGACAGCGCCTGTGCGCGCTGTGCCGAACCGTTGCCGCTGCCGGCGCCGCTGTGGCAAGTGCCTGCAGCGACTGCCGGCCTTCCGAGCGCCGCCTGGGCCGGATACCTCTACCGCGCACCCTTCGATCATCTGGTGCAGCGCCCGAGATTCAACAATGCGCTGGCGGTTGGTCGCGCCTTGCTGCCCGACTGGAGTCCGGCGCTGCGCGGCTAACCCTCCGCGCCCGGAGCCGCCGCCGCAGGCGCCAGATTCCGATCCCGCTGACCGTTCGCGCCTGCGCCAGCGCGGCTACAACCAGGCGCTGGAACTGGCGCGCGATTTGGGCGGCGAGCTGAATCTGCCGGTGTCTGCCCTCCGCGCTGACCCGCGTGCGGGAGGCGACCGCCCCGATGCCGGGGCTGGACTTGACGACGCGCCGCCGCAACGTGCGCGGTGCCTTTGCGGTTTCCACAAAGACTGCGTTGCCAGGCCGCGTCGCGCTGGTCGACGACGTGATGACCAGCGGCGCGACGCTCAACGAAGCGGCCAAGGTCTTGAAGCGCGCGGGCGTCGCATGGGTCGAGGTTTGGGTGTTGTCGCGCAAACCGTGAGTGCCAGGCCGGACGTCGCGCGTAAACCCGCAGGCCCGCCTGTTCGCGCAGGCAGGCGACTGGCCTGACAATGCGCCGACGTTCTGAGGACGTAGCCTGCTGCGCCGGCGCGCCTGACCAACAAAGGCGGGGCTGGCCAGTGTTCGCGCCGGCGCCGCGGCTTCTCCGCGCGCGTTCGCGAATGCGCCGGGCGTCGCGTAAGCGGCTTGCGGCACAATCAGGGCTGGAACGCGCGTGCCCGGCCCTATACGGAGCCAAGGTCAACCGCCTCGCTTCTCGACCGTTGCTGAGCAGGCGCTGTTCCCTCGAACTCCCCGCACATACCGACCCTCGCCCGCACCTGATCCTGTTCGCCCTGCTCGCGCTGTCGCCACTGGCCGCGCAGACGCCAGATCTGACGCCGGTCACCACCCGGAGTGCAGGCGCTGGTCGCCACGGCCGGGCTGCCCGGCGCCGCGGTGCTGATCGTGCGCAATGGCGAGCCGATCTATCCAAGGCCTTCGGCAACTACACGCTGGATCAGCGCGTGCCGATCGCCTCGGCGAGCAAGTGGCTGTCGGCGGCGGTCATCGCGCGTCTGGTGGATCGCGGCGTGCTGCGCTGGGACGACCGCATCGAGCGCTATCTGCCCAATGCCCCGGCCGACAAACGTGCGATCACGCTGCGCCAATTGTTTTCGCACACCTCCGGCCTGACCGGGGCGCCCGCATTCTGTCTGGGCGACCCGACCGCCAGCTTGCAAGCCTGCGTCGACAACATCCTGGCCACGCCCTTGCTCTACGCGCCCGGTCGCGGTTTCTGTATGGCGGCAACTCGATGCAGGTGGCCGGCCGCCTGGCCGAGATCGCCAGCGGGCTGCGCTGGGACGATCTGTTCCGCGCCGAGGTGGCCCAGCCTCTGGGAATGACCCCAGACCGACTACGGCTTCTTCAGCATGGCACCCGGTTACGTCGAAATCAGCAATCCGCGCATTGCCGGCGGCGCGCGTCCGACGCTGACCGACTACGGTCGAGCTGATGCAGGCGGTTCTCGAGCGCGGCTCGGTGAACGGCGCGCAATGGCTGTCGCCGGCCTGATCGACCAGATGGCCGAGGATCAGTCGCGCGGCGCGCCGGTCATCGAAACGCCGCTGCCGGGCGCTCCTGGGCTACGGCATCCCGGGCAGTGGATCGAGCGTGTCGATGCCAGCGCCGCGCCAGCCTGCTGTCAGCCCGGCGCCTTCGGCTTCTATCCGGTGATCGACCGCATGGCCGATTTGCCGGGGTGTTTCTGGTCAGCGGCGATCTGTCCGCGGTCGCCACGCCGGTCAGCGCGATGTGGGCCGACGTACGCACCATCCTCAACACCAGGCGCCGCAGTTGCCGCGACTGATCGTCGCCAACGGCTGCGGTGGCGGACTTGTCGCAGCGGGCAGCGTTGTCGATGTCTTCGCGCAGGCGCCGGGCGAAAGCGCGCCTGTTCGCACGCTGGCGCGGCGACGCGCCGGCGCTGGCCGATCCCACGCGCCTGGCATGCGCCGCTGACCACGAGTTCGCGCGCCAGCACCCTGACCGCCGAGTTCATCAGCATTCCCGCCGGCTCTGGACACCACCACCGGCGACATCAACGGCTCGCGCTATCGCCAGCTGATTCCAGCAAATGCGCGGTCTGGTGTTCTCCTTTCCCCGGCAGCGGCGGCGGTGGCGATCTGCCGTTCACCAAGTCGAAGCCAAAGGTCGCGACGCGCCTGCTGCTCTCGCGCGGCTTGGCGTGGTCAGGCTCGACAGCGTCAATCGCGTCGATCGCCAGTGGAACCCGCAATTCCCCCCGAGCAATCCGGACGTGGTCAATGTGCAGGGCATCATCGAGCGCCTGCGCGCCGCCGGCACGATCAGCGCCAGCACGCCGATCTTCTGCGAAGGCACGTCCAACGGTGGTGGGTTCAGCAGCCGCATTAGTGCCCTGCTCGGCTTTCGCGCGCAGTCGCTGATGATCGCCGACGGCATCGAGCCGATCATGGCGCAGACCCCGGTGCCGACCATCTGGACGCTCGGGCGCTTTGATCCGACGCTGGCGCCGGGCTATCTGGAGCGCGCGCCGCCGGCATGAGCACCGCGGCATCCTCAACGAACTGAACATCGTCAGGCCCTCGCCGGTGTGCGGAACGCTTCGCGCGCATCGACGGTATCGGCGTCGCCGACTCGACCGCACTGGTGGCCAGCCTGCGCTCCGCCGGCTTCCCCGACGCCGCCGGACAGGTGATCCGCGACCCGCGCAGCAGCGCCCTCGACGCCATCATTCCGACGTCACTGCGCAGTCGCGGCGGCGAGATCGTGCGCAGATGGAAATCGCCGCCGGCCTGCACAGTACCACAGCGACCACGCCCATCGCGTGGTGCATTTCTTCGAGGCGCAACTGGCGGCGAACTACGCCGGTCTATGGTGGAAGGCCGATGAGCCGGGCTGGGGCGTGTCGCTGGCGCAGCAGGGCAACTCCTGTTTCCCACGTGGTACACCTCGGCCCGGACGGGCGGCCGACCTGGTACGTCGGCGGCGTGCTGGCTCTGCAGGCCGATGGCAGCTATTGGCACGGCCCTGCGTACCGGACGACCGGCCGCCGCTTCGACCAGATCGCCGGCGACGTCAGCGCAACCGCCACCGAGGTCGGCAGCTTCAGTGTGCGCCCGCAGGCGATGGTGGCCTCCAGATTCACCACGATCATCGGCACCGTGGAACAGATCCGGCGCATCGAACGCACGCTTCGGGCGCCAACCGCCTGTCCCTTCAAGGGCTCGCGCAACGATGTGTTGCCAATCGCAGCGATATCTGGTGGAACCCGGAACAGTTCGGCTGGGGTGTCTATCTGAGCGAACAGGACCGCACGCTGGTCCGTCACCTGGTACACTACGGCGGCGACGGACAGCCGATGTGGCTGCTGGCGCGCTGACGCGACGCACAAGGCGCGTTTGCCGGTGCCTTGACGCGGCCCGTGTCAGGCACGCCGTTTGATCGCATCACCGGGGCCGCGACCAGCTTCCCGGTACCCGCCGTCGGCAGCGCCCGTGTCGAGTTCGTCGACGGCGAGCGCGCCGTGTTCCGCTACACGCTGGATGGCGTCAGCCAGGCCAAGGACATCGAACGGCTGGTCTATGCCGGGCCGGGGTTGAGCGATTGTCAGTAGGCCGGCCGCCGCCTCGACGTAGGTCACGTTGGCCCGAAGGGCCTACGTGACGCCGTCAATCGTCACGTAGCCTGCTGCGCAGGCAACGTGACCACTCAGTCAGGCCACGGCCTAATACCTGGCCAGCCGCCGTTACTGCGCCGCCGCCGGCAGCGAACTTCAAAGGTCATCCGGTCCGGACTCGCCGATCGCCTTGTACTTGGCCTGGTCGGCTTCCGCGACGCCTTCCATGTCCAGGCTCGGCGGCAGGGTCCAGACACCGTTCGGGTGATCCTTGGTGTCAGCCGGGTTGGCGTTGATCTCGCGCTTTTCAGCCAGGGTGAAGCCGGCTTTGTTCGCCATCTCGATCACTGCGGCTTCCGGGGAAATAGCCGGTCTTGGCCAGTTCCTTGGGATGTCGCCGGTCTCGTCGGCATCGGCGCGATGTTCGACCACGCCGAGCACGCCGCCCGGCAGGCACCCCGAAGAAGCCGTCGAACATGCCCTGCGCGCTTACATCCCCTGCCCCGCAGTTGTGCACATTGCGGAAGGTCACCACAGGTCAGCGGAGTTGTCGGCGCCAAAGTTCGGCGCGCTCATGTTGAACTCGACCAGCTGCGCCTCGCCCGTACAGCTCCGGATTGGCGGCGAGCTTGTCGCGCAGCGCCTGGTTTCCCTTGGTGTAATAGGCCTTGGCGCCTTCGCTGGTCACGCCGGTCCGGATCGATGATGGCGCCAACGCGAAATGCCCTCGCCCTTCAATGTAGGCGCCAGGATCTCCGGTGTACCACCCGCCGCCCAGGGTGATCTCGATGACCGTCTGTCCCGGCGCCAGGCCAAAAAGCCGAGCGTTTCCTTCCGGGTGACGGAACTGATCGCGTGCCTTGTTGGCGTCCGCGCGATGGGCGCCAGCAAAGGGCGTTGTCCGAGCTTGGCGGCAAGGCCTCGGCCGGGCTCAGGCGCGGGCTGAAGATGCCGGTTCAGCGACTGGCGCCGGAGCGGGCGCCGGAGCCGCCGCTCCATGGGCGCTTCCGACGGCTGGCGGGCCGCCAGCGTGAACATCGGTGGGGGACCAGCAGAGTCTTGCGCGGTGGTTCCTGCAGCAGTAAGGGTGGCGCTTTTAGCACAGCTGGCGTCGCGGCGGGCTGAAGCCGGTGCCTGCGAATC
>JADKFD010000061.1 GCA_016717705.1 Rhodanobacteraceae bacterium
CGCCGGCCGCACGCCGCATCTGGGGCATGGACTGATGCGCTATGACTGAGAGAATTTCATGAGCTTTGCACTGGAGACGGCTGCACACCCGGCCGGCTTGCGCCGGGTGGCGATCGACCCGGTCAGCCGCGTCGAGGGCCACGGCAAGGTCACGCTGCTGCTGGACGAGAACAATCACGTGATGCAGGCGCGCCTGCACATCGTGGAATTCAGAGGCTTCGAGAAGTTCATCGAAGGGCGGCCCTATTGGGAAGTGCCGGTGATGGTGCAGCGACTGTGCGGCATTTGCCCGGTGTCGCACCTGCTCGCGGCGACCAAGGCCTTCGACCGGGTGATCGGTGCGATGCCGGTTCCGGCCAGCGCCGATGCCGTGCGCCGCCTGATGCACTATGGCCAGATGCTGCAGTCGCATGCGCTGCATTTCTTCCACCTGTCCTCGCCCGACTTGCTGTTCGGCTTCGACTCGGAAGTCGCCCAGCGCAATATCGTCGGCGTTGCCAAGGCCCATCCCGACATTGCGCGGAAGGGCATCTTGCTGCGCAAATTCGGTCAGGAAATCATTCGCATCACCTCGGGCAAGCGGGTACACGGCACCGGAGCGATTCCGGGCGGCATCAACAAATGGGTGACGGCCGAGGAACGCGACAGCCTGAAGCGCGACTTGCCGCAAATGCTCGCCTGGGCCCAAGACTCGGTGGAGATCGCCAAACAGCTGCATGCGCAAAATCCGGCGTTCTACCAGCAGTTTGGCAGCTTCCGCTCCAACCTGATGTCCTTAGTGCGCCCCGATGGCGCGCTGGATTTCTACGATGGCGTGCTGCGTGTCCGCGATGCCGACGGCCGCATCTTGTTCGACGGCGTGAGCGACCAGGACTATCTGCAGCTGATCGAAGAAGAAGTGCGCTCGTGGAGTTACATGAAGTTCCCTCACCTGCGCAGCCTTGGACGCGAGCTCGGCTGGTATCGCGTCGGCCCGCTGGCGCGGGTGCAGAACTGCGACTTCATCCCGACGCCCCGCGCCGAAGCGGAGCGTCAGGTCTTCGTCGCCTGGGGGCAGGGCGAACTGGTGCATGCCACCTTGGCCTACCACTGGGCGCGCATGATCGAGATGTTGCACGCGGTCGAGGTGATCGCCGAGTTGCTCGACAACCCGGCCTTGCTGTCCGGCGACCTGACCAGCACCGGCGAGCGCCAGCGCCGCCGCAGCGGCGTGGGCATCATCGAGGCGCCACGTGGCACCCTGATCCACGACTACGACGTCGCTGACAACGATCTGGTGACCCGCTGCAATCTGATCGTCTCCACCACCCACAACAACCAGGCGATGAACGAGGCGGTGCGCTCGGTGGCGCGCGAATACCTGGACGGACACGAACTCACCGAGGGCCTGCTCAACCATATCGAGGTGGCGATTCGCGCCTACGACCCGTGCCTGTCCTGCGCCACCCACGCGCTCGGCCAGATGCCGCTGGATGTGGAGCTGGTCGACGCGCGTGGCGCGCTGCTGGATCGGGTGCTGCGTTCGCAGGACGGAAGCCTGGTGCACGATCGGGTTCGGCCGGGCGTTGGCTCGGCATGAGCGCCGCAGCGGTGGCACCGGTGCTGGTATTCGCCTGGGGCAATCGCAGCCGCGGCGATGATGCCCTCGGCCCGCTGTGCAGCGAACGCCTACGTGACGCGGCCGCAGATGACCCTGGGGTCGAGTTCCTCGAGGACTACCAATTGCAGGTCGAGCATGCGCTGGACCTGCTGGGTCGGGCGCGCGTGTTGTTCATCGATGCCAGTCGCACCGACGCCGCCCCGTTCGCGGTGACGCAACTGCAGGCGCGACGGGATTCCAGCTTCAGCAGCCACGCGCTGTCACCGCAAGCGCTGCTGCAGGCCTATGTCGACACCTTCGGTGAGTTGCCGCCGCCATGCACGCTGCTCGGCATTCGTGCCGAGTCCTTTGAACTCGGGGAACCGCCGAGCCCGCAAGCGCTGCAGCACCTCGCAGCAGCCACGCGATGGGCGCAGGCCTGGCTGGCCGATCCCGTAACCCATTGAATTGATTAATACCCTGACGTAGGTCACGTTGCCCGCGTAGCGGGCTAGGTGACTTGCTTCGGTGTCACGTAGGCCGCTACGCGGCCAACGTGACCTACCTTTGGATGTTCGTGGCGCGCACATGCGCACCGCCAGGGGCGATCGGGACTACCAAGGTTCAACATGGCCTCCAGGCTTGCGCCGCTCCGTGGTGTTGGCCAAACTGCCGTGCAATCGGAGGAGCGCCAGTGGCCATCGAACACGACATCCGCATTCGCCTGGAAACATTGAATCGGATCGGTGTGGCGCTGTCGGCGGATCGCGACATCGACAGCCTGATGGAGCGCATCGTCGAGGCGGCGCGCCAATTTACCTTTGCCGATGGCGCGACTTTCTATCGCAAGGCTGGCGATACCCTGGTGTTCGACCTGCTGCGCAATATTTCGCTGGGACTGGATCAGGGCGGCCCCGGCGACCAGCCCATCGATCTGCCGGCGATCCCGTTGCACCATGCCGATGGCAATCCCAATCATTCGCTGGTGGTCGCCTACGCGGCGTTGACCAAGACCACGGTCAACGTGGAGGACGCCTATTCCGAGCCGGGTTTCGATTTCTCCGGCACGCGCGCCTTCGATGCCCGCACCGGCTACCGCTCGCAATCGTTCCTGACGGTGCCGATGAAAGATCATGCCGATGAGGTCATCGGCGTGCTGCAACTGATCAATGCCGGCGGTCCTGGTGGCGAGGTGCGGGCGTTTACCGATGCGGATCAGCAACTGGTGGAGTCGCTGGCGTCGCAGGCGGCCATCGCGCTGAACAATCACACGCTGATCGAGCAGATGGCCTCACTGTTCGAATCGCTGATCACGCTGATCAACAGCGCCATCGACGAGAAGTCGCCTTACACCGGCGGTCATTGCGAGCGCGTGCCGGTGCTGACGATGCAACTGGCGGACGCCGCGGCACGCACCGGGGTGGGCCCGCTGGCCGGTTTCAGCATGAGCGAGGCGGATCGTTACGAGTTGAAGATCGCCGGCCTGCTGCACGACTGCGGCAAGATCACCACGCCGGTGCATGTGGTCGACAAGGCGACCAAGCTGGAGACCCTGTTCGACCGCATCCATCTGGTCGACACGCGCTTCGAGGTGCTCATCCGCGACGCCGAGATCGCCCACCTGAAGGGCGAACTGGACGCGGCGGGCTACCAGCAGCGGATCGCGCAGCTGAGCGCGGATCGCGACACGCTCAAGCGCAGCAACACGGGTGGCGAGTTCATGAGCGACGCCGCGGTTGCTGAAATCGAGCGCATCGCCGGTTATCGATGGCGCGCCCTGGATGGAACGCTGCAACCGCTGCTGAGTGCCGAGGAGGTGATGAACCTCAGCATCCGCCGCGGCACGCTGAATGCAGCCGAGCGCGAGATCATCAACAACCACATCGTTTCGACCATCCGCATGCTGGAAGCGCTGCCGTGGCCGCCGCACCTGCGCAAGGTGCCGGAATACGCCGGCGGCCACCACGAACGCATGGACGGCAAGGGCTATCCGCGGCGCCTCACGCGCGAGCAGATGAGCATTCCGGCGCGGGTGATGGGTATTGCCGATGTGTTCGAGGCGCTGACCGCTTCGGATCGGCCGTACAAAGCGGCCAAGACGCTGTCTGAGTCGATCCAGATCCTGGGCCGGATGAAGGTCGACCAGCACATCGACCCCGATCTGTTCGACGTGTTCCTGCGCGAGCGCGTCTATCTCGACTACGCGCGGCGCTTCCTCGATCCGCGTCAGATCGATTTCATCGACTGGCGCAATGTGCCGGGTGTCGATGCGCAGCTGGCGGAGCATCTGATTGCCAGTGAGGCGGGAAGCTGAGGCAAGCACCCGGGGAACGCGCCTGCGGCGCGTACGCCGGGCTACCAGAACGCGGGTCTTGGGTAGGCCGGTGTACGGCGCAGCCGTTCACCGACGGCAACCGATGACTCCGTGGCGTTTGCGTTGGAGGTCCGTTGTACGGCGCAGACGGGGGTTCAGCGGCGGCGGTATGCTTCGTCAGACCCCAGGGCCAGACCACGGGTGGGGGGGGGGCCCCCGTCACACCACCGCCAGATCGCCCTTGGTCTCCAGCCACTCGCGGCGGTCGCTGGCGCGCTTCTTGGCCAGCAGCATGTCGAGCAGACCATCGGTGCCGTCGCCGTCGTCGATGGTCAGCTGCACCAGCCGGCGCGTGTCCGGGTGCATGGTCGATTCACGCAGCTGCTGCGGGTTCATCTCGCCGAGGCCCTTGAAGCGGGTGACGCTGATCTGGCCCTTGATCTTGTCGCGGGCGATGCGGTCGAGCAATTCGGTCTTCTCGCTCTCGTCGAGGGCGTAGAACACCTGTTTGCCGACATCGACGCGAAACAGCGGCGGCATCGCCACGAACACGTGGCCAGTCGCCACCAGCGAGCGGAAGTGTCGCTGGAACAGCGCCGACAGCAGCGTGGCGATGTGCAGACCGTCCGAATCGGCGTCGGCGAGGATGACGATCTTGCCGTAGCGCAGACCGGACAGGTCCGACTTGCCCGGATCGAGGCCGATGGCCACGGCCAGGTCATGCACTTCCTGCGAGGCCAGCACCGAGGTCGATTCGACCTCCCAGGTGTTCAGGATCTTGCCGCGCAGCGGCAGGATCGCCTGGAAATCGCGCTCGCGCGCCTGCTTGGCGGAACCACCGGCGGAATCGCCCTCGACCAGGAACAGCTCGGTGCGCGACAGATCCTGCGAGGCGCAGTCGGCCAGCTTGCCGGGCAGGGCAGGGCCGCTGGTGACCTTCTTGCGGACGACCTGCTTCTCGGTCTTCAGGCGCGCCTGGGCGCGCTCGATGGCGAGCATGGCGATTTTCTCGCCGAGTTCGGTGTGCTGGTTCAGCCACAGGCTGAAGGCATCGTGCATCACGCCCTGGGCGAACGGCGCCGCGGTGCGCGAGGACAGCCGTTCCTTGGTCTGGCCGGCGAACTGCGGGTCCTGCTGCTTGAAGCTGAGCACGAAGGACAGCCGCTCCCAGATGTCCTCCGGTGCCAGCTTGACGCCGCGCGGCAGCAGGTTGCGGAACTCGCAGAACTCGCGGATGGCGTCGGTCAGGCCGCTGCGGAAGCCGTTGACGTGGGTGCCGTGCTGCGCGGTCGGGATCAGGTTGACGTAGCTCTCCTGGACCACCTCGCCCTCCGGCGTCCAGCCCAGCGCCCAGTCGGCGGCCTCGGTGGTGCGCTTGATCGAGCCGGTGAAGAGGTCCGCCGGAAGCACTTCCCGATCCGCCAGTTGCGAGCGCAGATAGTCCTTGAGACCGTCCTCGTAGAACCAGCGATCGGTTTCGCCGGTTGCCTCGTCCCACAGCGTGACGGTCAGGCCGGGGCATAGCACCGCCTTGGCGCGCAGCACGTGGCGCAGCTTGCTCATCGACAGCTTCGGCGTGTCGAAGTACTTGGCTTCCGGCCAGAAACGCACGCGGGTGCCGGTGTTCTTCTTGCCGACCGTGCCGATCACCTGCAGCGGCACGGTGGGATCGCCATGGGCAAAGCCGATGCTGTACTCCTGGCCGTCGCGCTTGATGGTCAGGTCGACGCGTTCGCTGAGCGCATTGACCACCGAGACGCCAACGCCGTGCAGGCCACCGGAGAAGTTGTAGCTCTGGTTGGAGAATTTGCCGCCGGCATGCAGCCGGCACATGATCAATTCGACGCCGGGCACGCCGTGCTCAGGGTGGATGTCGACCGGCATGCCGCGGCCGTCGTCGGTCACTTCGATCGAGCCGTCGTTGTAGACCTTGACCTCGATGAACTTGGCGTAGCCCGACAGCGCCTCGTCGACCGAATTGTCGACCACTTCCTGCACCAGGTGATTGGGCCGGGTGGTGTCGGTGTACATGCCGGGACGGCGTTTGACCGGCTCCAGGCCTTGCAGGACTTCAATATCGGCAGCGTTGTAGCGGGCGGTGGCCCCGGGTCTCCCCGGGGCCTTCGATTACGACGGTGTCAACTGACTGCGATCAGCCATCCGTGCGCAAGCTGACGGTGTCGACGCGGAAGGTCGTCGCCAGCGAGCTGTCGGTGGAGCCGATCAGACGCACCTTGACGTTGCGGCCCTTGTAGGCGACGACGTTGTAGCTGCGCTGCACGTAGGTCGAGGCGCTGGTGGTCTTGTTGACGTTGGACAGCGTCACCAGCGTCGTGATCACGGCGTTGGTGCTGGCATCGATCAGTTGCACCTGCAGCTTGTCGTACGCCGTCGTCGTGCTGGTCTCGCTGGTCACGATCGAGGTGTAGAACGAGAAGGTCGCAGTCGTCGCACCGGCCGGGATCAGCGTGGCGTTGCTGTCGACAGTCTGCGTGCTGGTGGTGGCGTTGACACCGAGATAGGCATAACTGCTCGGGGTCTGGGCATTGGTCTGGCCGGCCAGCAGGGTGTTGAACGAGGTGCCGGTGAAGGCCGAACGCGTCCAACCGGTGCCCGTATTGCCGCTGGTGGTGATGGCGTCGAAGTTGCCGTTGACCATGCGCTCGACCACCGTGCCACCGCCGCCGCCGACTGTCCACGATGCGGTCACGGTGAAGTTCACCGTACCCGTGGCGTAGCCGTACACGCGGACGTAGTAGGTGCCAGCCGTCGGTGTGGCGAACGGGCAGCTCTCGTTGCCGGTGCCGGTGTACGGGCGGCAGTCATAGACCGTCAGCGTGGCCTGCGCGCCGGCCTTGACGTACAGGTCGACGTCGCCCGAGGCACCGCTGGTGGCGATGGTCAGGTTGGTCGCACCGGCCGGGATGGCGACCGTGTAGTCCTTCCAGTTGCTGTTGGCGCTGGTCGAAGCGGTGGAGCCCGCTGCGCCGACGCCATTGGACAGCGCGGTCGCGCCGCCGCCGGCGGCCGTGCCGGTGAAGTTGCGACCGGTCAGGTTGGCGCCGGCGACGGTGGCTGCGAGCGAAGTCGGGCTGAAGGTGTAACCCGCCAGCGACGGCGTCAGCGTGTAGCTGCCATTGGCCAGGCCGGAGATCGTGTACGCGCCCGAGGCATTGGTCGTGGCACTGGCCGAGCCGGTGCTGACGGTAACGCCGCTGATGCCGACGCTGCCGCTGGTGGCGACCGTGCCGGAGATGCTGTACGTCGAGGCGACGACGGTGCCGGTGAAGTTCTGGCCGGTGACGTTGGCGCTGCCGATGGTGACCGCACGATTGACCGGGCTGAAGGTGTAACCCGAGGCGCTCGGCGTGATCGTGTAGCTGCCGGCAACCAGGTTGGCAATCGTGTAGTTGCCGCTGGCATCGGTGGCGGCGGAAGCCGAGCCGGTGCTGACGGTGACGCCACTGATGCCTACGCCGGTGCTGGTGGTGACTTGACCGGAGATCGAGTAGTAGACCGGCGGCGTGCCACCGCAATTGGAGAACTTGAAGTCGCGGATGCTGGTGTTCCAGCTGCCGGCCGGGCGGTACATGCCCACCGTCCAGAAGGTGCAATCATCGGCCGGATCCACCACCGTCTGGTGGTAGTCGCCCCAGCGACCCGAGGTCTCCGCGGCAGAGCCCGCGGCGATCGTGTTTTCACCCTGCGACATCACGCCATTGGCGTCGGTGACCAGACGGCCGGTGTACTTCAGCGAGGCCGAAATCGTCGTGGCGGTGGTCTTGGTGGTGTTGTAGCTCATGCCGATGTTGCCCATCTTGTCGGTCGCCAGGGCGCCGAGCAGATGGTGGGTGCTGGTGTCGCCCGGGCTGAACGTGCCTTCCTGCTGCAGCGTCCAGTTGCCGGCGCCGACACGGCGCAGCTCGAACCAGCGGATGCCGGCATCGACCACGGTGCCGCTGCGCGCGGCGTTCTGGTTGGTGGCGAAGTTGCCGACGATCGACTCGTAGCTGCCCATGTTGCGATAGGTCATCGAGTTCAGGATGACTTCGCGGATCGGATCGAGCAGCGAGGTGGAACCCGGCTGCGGCACCGTGGCGAACGAGGAATAGTCGCGGAACCAGCTGTTGAACTCGGTGATCTGGATGCGCGGCAGCGTGGCGATGTTGCTGTTGGCCGGCGTGGTCCAGTCGATGTTCAGGGCGAACAGGTCGATGAAGTCGGCGGTGGTGTTGGCACCGGTGCCGGCATGCGCCTCGTCGTCGTTGTGGCGGGCGAGGATGACCGCGGAGCCGGCGGGCGGCGCATTGGTTGCGGCGCCCATGAAGGTGGCCGGGGTCAGGGCCTGGAAGCCGTAACCGGTCAGCTTGGCCACGCTGGTGAAGCGCTGCGCCGCACGCGCGGTGGCGCCGTTCAGCATGTTGGCGCGGTCGAAGGCATACACCTTGGCGCCAGCGCTGCCCTCATTGGTGGTGCACACATAGGCGTTGTGCCACACCGAGCAATGCGGGTAATCCGGCACGTCCGGGGTCGCGAAGCCGTAGAACCACCAGCCGCCGGAGACCGGATTGTCGGTCTTGGACACGTACACGCACAGGCGGTTGGCGCTGCTGGTGCCGCCCATTTCCAGCATGAACCAGCGGTTCGCCAGACGATCCCAATGGATGATCGGGTCGCTGACCGAGGTTGCGCAGGGATCACCGGCCGGGGCCAGGGTCTTGAACGCGGTCGGGCCGGCGAGCTTGGTGCCGGTCTTGTTGTAGACGGTGAAGGTGGTGCCGGTCGAGCCATTGATGCCGTACATGAGGTAGTTGGCATTGACTTCGACCACCGGATCGCCCGGGCTGACGCCGGTCGAACCGTTGTTGATGCTGACGCGCGAGGTGGTCTCGTTGCGCGAAGCGCCCAGACTGTCGAAGGTGGCTTGCAGCTCACCCAGGCGATCCGGCGCGGTCACCCAATCGGACGGCGCATGCGGCGCGCGCACATCCAGCGGGCGATAGATGCGCCGCTGGGCTTCCTTGATCGGCTGTCCCGGACGCCATTCATCGACCGTAGGCAGGTTGCGCAGATCGACGTTGATTTCCACCGGCGTCACCGGTTCCCCAACCTCGACGCCATTGCCAACACGGGTGCCGCTGCTCGATTGCGCGCTCAGCCCGCTGACCATCGTCAGCGCGAGTGCCGCGACCAAAGCTAGATGTTTCTTGAGCTTCATGAACGCTTTTCCTGAAATGTAGGTTGGACTGCTGCAAGAACGACTTGTGCTCAGCCACGATCTCTAAGAGGGCGCGTTATCGAGTTCCCCATCTCGCTGCCCCAAAACATCCGGTCGCTCTAGGCGGGCCGGAACTCCAATCGTCGCAGCAGGCGAATTTCCCCGCGCTTGCTGACGACCTCGATATTCGATTCCGGCTTGCCGATCACGGCGCGCGCGGTCTTGTTTGGTTCCTGGCCCGGCTGCGGGGCGATGTCGACGCTGAATTCGGTGGCGAAGACGCCCGAGGTGGCCATTTCCAGCGTGGCGTTCAGGTTGTCGACCAGACCCAGCACGATGTTTCCGGTCGCTGAGCTGACGCGTTGCCGGGTTCCGGCAGCCGCAGGGTTGATCTGTCCCGCGATGTTGCCGCCGCCGGTCTCAACGTCGATCAGGCCGACGATGCCGCGAAAGGCGATGTTGCCGGTGGCGCTTCTGGCGCGCATGTTGGCCTGCACGCCGCGCACTTCGATCAGGCCGTGTTCAGTCAGGACCTCGAGGTCATGCCCCTTGGGCACGTAGGCGGTGATTTCGATGCGCTGATCGGGCGCCAGGGCGATACCCTCAGGCAGCCGCGCGCTGACCACATAGTTGCTCTGGTTGTCGCCTGAAACCGCGATCTTGTGCGTTGCAGCGGCATTTTGCGCGACGGTGCGCCATTCCAGCGTCGACTCGTAACCGCCAAAGCGGATGCGGACGTCGCCGTATGGGTTGTCGATGCGGATCGGCTGCTTGTCGGCGAGCACCTGCGTGCTGGTGGTGCGCTCGATGGTCGATTCATCGATCCCGGCGATCGCGTTGGGCGTGCTCGCCGTCGACGTCACGACCGGCTGCTGTGCACAGCCGGTGATGGCGATCAGCGCAGTTCCCAACGCCCAGATTCGCACGAGCCTCGATCTCCCCAAACCGTGTACCTGCCGAGCGAATCCGCGAAACCGGCTTGCACCGGGCCGCGGGCGTCGTCCGAAGCGCCCCTTGATATCCGACTCTGTAGCTCGCTGATCGGCCCCGTCGCGCTGCACCCCTGCAGCAACGACCTCGAACAGCGCTGAATTCCCCCTGAAGCCGCACCCGCCTCATACCCGAGGTGGACGGGGCCGCACTGTATTCAGGGTTGATTCAAGTGTCAATGGGCAGCAGGAAGTGACGCGCTGGGTCACATCGGAGTTCACAATGTGTGACGGTGACGATGTGTGACGAAAGTCTCTGTATGTCTCGGAGCGATGTGCGTATGCGCGGCGTTACGGCGCAATCCAAAGGCATCGCGCGCAAGCGCGCTCCTGCAAATCCGGCGTGGACTTTCGGCGAGCTTGTAGGAGCGCGCTTGCGCGCGATGCTCTTCGTTCTGCTACGGCCACTCTTGCGCCGCGAGCCAGTCGGTCGCGACGCCAGCGTCGCTCCTACACGTCGGCACCCAGATCGCGCAACGCGGCCGTCAGCCGCGCCACCTGCTCTTCCAGCGCCTGCACGCGATCGACGAGGCCGCTGCTGGCGCCATCGCTGGATTCGCCACGCGGCATGTGCGCCGCGGCGCGATCGGCGTGCTCGGATCCACACAGCAGATGCATGTAGCGCTCTTCGCGTTGACCCGACTGACGCGGAATCTTCACCGCCATCGCCGGCTGGCGCCGGGTCAGGCGATCGAGGGTGTCGCGGACCTGTTCGACATCGCTGAACTTGATCATGCGTTCGCTGCGCGTCAGCAGTTCCGGCGCCGTCTGCGGGCCGCGCAGCAGCAACAGACACAGGATCACGCGCTGCGGGCCGGTCACCGTGTACACCTCTTCGAAACGGTGTTCATAGCGACTCGCGCGCGAAGCGTGCTGGCAGCGCACCAGTTTCTTGTCTTCGAGCGTGCGCAGCGCATGGCCGACCGCGCCGAGCTCAAGTTCCATCACCGGCTCGCGCGAGGTCTTCTGGTTGGCAGCGACCGTCGCCGCGTTGGCGGTCAATGGATACTGCTCCGGCGTGGTTGCCGCCTTCTCGATCAGGCAGCCGAGCACGCGGGCCTCGATTTCATTGAGCATTGGGCTGATGACGCTGGCGGCTTGCGCTTCTTCAGACATGGGGGCGACTCCGAATTGGACCCCCAAGATTAGCGCGTTTGCCGGCGTGCCGACTTTGTGTCCTTTGCGCTCGACGACGTGGCTAGCCCGGTGTGCCGCGCGGCGATTCACCGGGGCTTGGCACCCTGGTGAACGCCCTGCGGGCGCACGCCGGGCTACAATTCACGCCAGTCCCGCCGCGACCGCCCACTCATGACCACCATCAAACAGTCCGACTTCGTCCAGTCCATCGCCGATGCGCTGCAGTACATCAGCTATTACCATCCGGTCGACTACATCCAGAATCTGGCGCGCGCCTACGAGCGCGAGCAGTCGGTCGCCGCCAAGGACGCCATCGCGCAGATCCTGATCAACTCGCGCATGTGCGCCGAAGGTCATCGGCCGATCTGCCAGGACACCGGCATCGTCACGGTTTTCCTGAAAATCGGCATGGATGTGCGCTGGGAAACCACGCTGTCGATCGAGGACATGGTCAACGAAGGCGTGCGCCAGGCCTACAACCACCCGGACAACAAGCTGCGCGCCTCGGTGCTCGCCGATCCCGCTGGCAAACGCAGCAACACGAAAGACAACACGCCGGCGGTGGTCAACATGACCGTGGTGCCGGGCGACAAGGTCGATGTCATCGTTGCCGCCAAGGGCGGTGGTTCCGAGGCCAAGAGCAAGTTCGTGATGCTCAACCCGTCGGATTCGGTGGTCGACTGGGTGCTGAAGACGGTGCCGACGATGGGCGCCGGCTGGTGCCCGCCAGGCATGCTCGGCATCGGCATCGGCGGCACCGCCGAGAAGGCGATGCTGCTGGCCAAGGAAGCGCTGATGGAGCCGATCGACATCCAGGATCTGATCGAGCGTGGGCCGGCCAATCGCGCCGAGGAACTGCGCATCGAGCTCTACGACAAGGTCAACGCGCTCGGCATCGGTGCGCAGGGCCTGGGTGGCCTGACCACCGTGCTCGACATCAAGATCAAGGACTTCCCGACCCACGCGGCGAACCTGCCGGTGGCGATGATTCCCAACTGCGCAGCCACGCGTCATGCGCATTTCGTGCTCGACGGTTCCGGGCCGGTGGCGCTGGAGCCGCCGTCGCTGGAGGACTGGCCGAAGCTGACCTACGACACCAGCAAGGGCAAGCGCGTCAATCTCGATACGGTCACGCGTGACGAAGCCGCGAGCTGGCAGCCAGGCGATGTGCTGCTGCTGTCCGGCAAGCTGCTGACGGGGCGCGATGCGGCGCACAAGCGACTGGTCGAGATGCTCGGTCGCGGCGAGCCGATGCCGGTCGATTTCAACGGTCGCTTCATCTATTACGTGGGCCCGGTCGATCCGGTGCGCGACGAGGTGGTTGGCCCGGCCGGTCCGACCACCGCCACGCGCATGGACAAGTTCACCCGCACCATGCTGGAACAGACCGGTTTGCTCGGCATGGTCGGCAAGGCCGAGCGTGGCCCGGCGGCGATCGACGCCATCCGCGACAACCGCGCGGTCTATCTGATGGCGGTCGGTGGCGCCGCGTATCTGGTGTCCAAGGCGATCAAGGGCTCCAAGGTGCTGGCTTTCGCCGAACTCGGCATGGAGGCGATCTACGAGTTCGAGGTGCAGGACATGCCGGTGACCGTCGCCGTCGACAGTCGCGGCAGTTCGGTGCACCAGACCGGCCCGAAGGAATGGCAGGCGAAGATCGGCAAGATTCCGGTGGTGGTGGTTTGAGGTCACACCTGGTTCCCTCTCCCCGTCCACGGGGAGAGGGTGGCACCGCAGGTGACGGGTGAGGGGCGCGCCTGACCTGACACTCGCGATGTCGGCCGTTCCCCTCATCCGGGTCCTGCGGACCCACCTTCTCCCCGCGAGCGGGGCGAAGGATTCAGCGTGAATCAAAAAGCGTCGATGACCTTCTCCTGTATGGTTTTCCCTGATCGATCATCGTGCCAAGCCAGTCGCTTGGGCGCCCATCTGCGAATTTGGCAGGCCGCCGTGGCGTGCCTGCTGGCGGGTTTGGCCCTGGCCAGCATGGCCACCGCCGCCCCGCTGAGCTTGAGCGCCGCTGACGCGGCCTGGCTGAGCAAGCACGGCCCGGTGCGTATGGCGCCCGATCCGGATCTGGCGCCGGTCGAATTCATCGACGGACGCGGGCGTCATCGTGGCCTGTCCGCGGATCTCAGCCGCATGCTCGCCGAACGCAGCGGCATGCAGCTGGAAATGGTGATCCGGGACCGTTTCGACGACGTCCTGCCGGCCCTGGAGAAGGGCGAGATCGACGTCGCCAGCAGTGTCTTCAAGAGCCCGGGACGCATCGAGCGTTTCCTCTTCAGCACGCCCTACCTGCGCTTGCCGGCGGCGCTGATCGGTCGTCGCGGCGGGCCGGTTGCGACCGTCCTGGCCGACCTGCGTGGTCGACCCATCGCGGTGGTCAAGGGTCATGTCTGGCAGGAACTGCTGACGACTGCCGGCTATGCCAGCGAGCAGCGTCCCTATCCCAGCATCGGCGAGGCACTCGCGGCGGTCGCTGCCGGAGAAGCAGACGCTTATGTCGGCGACTTGCTGACCGCCGATCGTGCAATGCGTCGCGGCAAACTGACGGAATTGCTGGTGGTCAGCGGCGAGTCCCGCCTCGAAGCCGAACTGGCCTACGCCATTCGCCGCGATCTGCCGCAATTGAAGAGCGTGCTGGACCAGGCGCTCGCCAGCATCAGCGTCGAGGAGGAGAAGAATCTCCGCGCCAGTTGGGAGGGTGTCGAGGCAACGGCCGAACTGGATGCAGAAGCCGACATTCCCGAGTCGCCGTTGCCGGCGATCAAGGAACTGCGCGCGCAGCTGGACGCGAAGACCGATCTTGCCGAGGCCGAGCGCAGCGCGCTGACGCAGCGTCTGGATGCGGCGCTGAGCTTCGAGACGGCCACCGACGAGAGCATCGCGCGGATCGAGCGTATCCGCCGCGAAGCAACGCAGGCGGCGCTGGAAGGGGCTGCGCTGCAGTCCGCCGCGGCGGCCGCAACAGCCGATCCGGTCACCGAAGACCTGTTGCGCTGGCGCGGAAGCCTGCCGCAAAGAGCCAGCCTGGATCAGCTCGAGCAGTTGCTCGCGGTCGAGCGCAATGGGCGCGACAGCTTGCGCGAAGGCGTCGATCGGGCCTTGCAGCAGATCCAGGAATTGCAGCAGCGGCCGATGGCTTTGCGTCGCGAGACGCTGGAACTGCGTGCGCGTCTGGATGAACTGACGCTGCCGGGGGAGTCCGCCGACTTCAAGGCGCAGATCGAGCGCGCTGCGGTGCAGGCCGAGATTCGCTCCTTGCGCGCGGCCCTGGCCGCGGCGTCGGTCGAGCAGTCACAGGCCGACACCCTGCTGCAAGCCGCCAATGCGCGTCGCCGTGAGCGCCAGCGCCTGTTGGCCCAGCGCAGTGGCCGTGTGGCGATCCTCGAACAGCTGGTGGCCGAACGCGGCGACAGCCAGCTGGCCGAGGAACTCGACGTGCTGCGCAAGCAGGCGCAGGACCAGGCCGATGCGCTCCCGGCCATCCGCGAACTGGCCGCCGCAAACGTGAGCACCGGAGAAAGTCTGTCGCAGGGCACGCGACGCCTGGCGCAATTGCGCGAGCAGGCGTCGACCCTGGAATCGGGCGCCAGTGAGGTGGCCAGCGCCTTGCAGAATGCCAAGGCACGCATCGCCATCGGCGGCGTCACCGAGTCGATCGGCATGCTCCTGCTGGCCGAGCGTCGGCGCTTGCCCAATGTGCGCACTCTGCAAGCCCGGCTGGTCGCGTTGCAGCGCGAGACTGCAGATGTGCGGATGATGCAGATCACGGTCACCGAGGAGTCCGAGCGCCTCGGTGACCTCGGCAGCACGCTGGCACGCCTGACCACCGATGACGAGGCGGAACTGGTCACCCTCCCGGAGGCGCGCGCGGTGATGACCGAACTCTTGCTGGTGCGCGGCGAACTGCTGCCGCGGCAACTGCAGCTACAGCAACGCATGCTCGACGTGCTGGGGCAATCCGAGGAGACCCTGATCCGCCTGCTGGCGGACAGCCAGGCGTTGACACAACTGATGGAGCAAAACCTGCTGTGGATTCCGAGCCATCCGCCGATCAATGCCGACTGGGTGCGGCATTTCGGTGCGGCCTGGCAGGACCTGTCGCGCGCCGAGCGCTGGTTGCCGACGCTGAAACGCGTGCGCAACGGATTGGCGGAAAAGCCGCAGTGGATCCTCTTGTTGCTGCTTCCGCTGGGCATTGCCGTGCTGCGTGGACGGCTGGGCAAGGCGCTGCGCGAGCGCGCCGAGCGGGTACGCAATCTGCGTGAAGATCGCATGCGGCACACCCTGGAGGCGCTGGGACTCACCGTGCTGATCGCCCTGCCGGTGCCTTTGCTGTTCCTGCTGCTGGCGCGATTGCTGCAACTGGTCGGCGACGCTGGCCAGTTCACCCACAGTCTGGGGGTAGCGATCCAGATCGTGGTGCCCTACGGATTCCTGTTTGGACTGATCGCCGTGGTCTGTCGCGAAGATGGCCTGGCGCATATGCATCTGCGCTGGTTGAAGGCGCGCCGCGAGGCACTGCTCAAGGTCCATCGCTACGTGCAGTTCGCGGTGATGCCGCTGGCCTTCGTCATGGCGCTGTCGCTGGTGCGCGGGGTCGACAGCGCCAATGCCACCGTATTGCGCGCCGCCGCGATCCTGCTGGCACTGGTGCTGGCAGGCATCGCCGGCTGGTTGCTGGCGCCGGGCAGGCTGTTCGCCTCACGGGTTGGCGGCAACGACCCCAGGCCGCTGTTGCGGCGAACCTTGCGCGTCGGTCTCGTGGGAGTCCTGCTGGGCATGGTGGCTCTGGCGGCATTTGGCTATGTGATCACCGTGGCCACCTTGACCCGGGTGCTGCTCGACTCGCTGCAGGTGTTGTTCGCCGTCGCCTTGATGTACGGTCTGGCCTTGCGCTCCCTGGTCATCGGCCAACGACGCATTGCGCAAGCTCAGTCGACGCCTTTGCCTGACCTGGAGCACGCTGCGGCGGCGATGGACGCGCCGGTCGTGGGCATCGACAGCGTCAATCTGCGCACCATCAGCGAGCAGTCGCGCAAACTGCTGCGGGCGCTGACGGTCATCGCGCTGGGCACTGGGCTGCTGTGGTCGCTGGCGGCGGTGGCGCCAGCCTTCAGCATGCTCGACAAGATCGTGCTCTGGGAGACCCAGGAAATCGTCGACGGCGTGACCCAGGCCGGCGTCATCAGTCTCGGTGACGCAGTGCTGGCGCTGCTGGCCTTGCTGCTGGGCATCGTTGCAGCGCGCAACATTCCCGGCCTGCTGGAAATCCTGCTGGCCAACACCTTCACCAAGGATGCCTCGGTGCGCTATGCCGCCGTGGCGGTCACCCGCTATGTGATCGTGATCACCATGGTGTTCGCGGTGTTCGGCTTTCTCGGCGTGCGCTGGGGCGATCTGCAGTGGCTGGCGGCGGCAATCTCGGTGGGCCTGGGTTTCGGGCTGCAGGAGATCTTCGCCAACTTCGTGGCCGGCTTGATCCTGCTGTTCGAACGCCCGTTCCGCGTCGGCGACGTGGTCAGCATTGCCGATCTGTCCGGTACCGTGCGCCGGGTGCAGACGCGTGCGACCACCATCGTCGATTGGGATGGCAAGGACATCATCATCCCGAACAAGGCGCTGATCACCGAGCGCTTCGTCAACTGGACGCTGAGCGATACGGTCACCCGCATCGTCATCAAGGTTGGCGTCGGCTACGACAGCGATCCGGCGCAGGTGCGCGAGGAGTTGCTCAATCTGGCGCGTGCGCACCCCGCCGTGCTCTACGATCCGGCGCCGATGGCGGTGTTCATGGCGCTGGCGGGCAGCACGCTGGATTTCGAACTGCGCTGTTTCGTGCGCGAGATCGGCGATCGATTGCGTGCGATCGATGACCTCAACGGTCAGATCGTCATCCGCTTCCGCGAGCGCGGAATCCGCATCGCCTATCCGCAGATGGAAGTGCACATGCATCAGGCCGGTGCCGCTGGCGCCGCACCGGCCCAGGGGGGAGCCGCGAGCGATTGATCTTGTAGCCCGGTGTATGCGCGTCAGCGCATTCACCGGGTACTTGCCGTGAACCTTCCGGTGAACGGCTGCGCCGCACACCGGCCTACCAAATCACGTAGCTCGGTGTATGCGCGCGAGCGCATTCACCGGGTACTTGCGATCAGGCCACCGCCAGTTCGACTTCGATGTTCCCGCGCGTGGCCTTGGAATACGGGCACACCTGATGCGCGGCCTGCATCAGTGCCATCGCCTGTTCGGCCGACAGTTCCGGCATGTGGCCGGTCAACTTGACCGCCAGGCCGTAGCCGGTGGCGTCCTTGCCGATCGACACCGCCGCGCTGATCGTCACCGGGCCGGTGACCACCTTCTGCATCCCGGCCACCAGTTTCAGCGCGCCGCCGAAGCAGGCAGAGTAGCCGCAGGCGAACAACTGTTCAGGATTGGTGCCGGCGCCGCCCGGGCCGCCCATGCCCTGGGGCACCACCAGCGCGAAATCGACGATGCCGTCGTCGCTGGAAACCCGGCCAGATCGGCCGGCGCTGGCGCTGGCATTTGCGGTGTAGAGGACTTGCATGGGATTGCTCCTGTTCGTGTTGGGAGATAAACCTGCGATTGCGTCGCATTCTAGGCGATGGCGTGGCTGCGGGCAAATCGGAGCGACGTGAACGTCGGCGATGGTTGAGCCTGGCGCGCGACAAGCCTCGACCGCTCGACCGACCTCAAAGGCGCGTCGCGTTCTCCAAACGCCTCCGGCGCCAGCCACTGCAGATCGATGTCGACGCGGTCGGTGCGCGCGATGATGGCGAAGCGCTCGTGGCGGTCGACGTCGATGGCGCGGCTCAAGGTGCCGGGCGACGGCCAGGGCAGGGCGCGCTGCGCTCCGCTGACGAGGTCATGGCGCGTCAGTTGGCCACTGGCGGCGACGTAATAGACGGCGCCCTCGGCCACTGCCCAGTTGCGGCGCTGGGTCGGTTCCAGTTCGATCGGTAGCGCGGTGCATGTCGGCGCGAGCGGATCGGCGCAATGGAACAGCCGCGCATCGCCATCGACGACCAGGAACAGCCCCTGCGCATCGATCTGGTAGTGCTCGACCGTTTCCGTGCGAACAAACGGTGCAGCGCTGCCATCGAGGGCAAATCGCTGCAGGCGGGCAACGTGTTCGGCACCGACGCGACACCAGGCGTGTTTGCCGTCGGGATCGAACTGGGCGTCGTGGGCGCCGGCCGGGGCGCTGGTCAGTGGCGTTGGCCGGTCGCTGCCAAGCGCGTATTGCCATAGATCGACCTCAGGCACCGATCCGCCCGCCGCGCGCGGCGGTCCGCTGGCGCCGGCATAACGCGTCAACAACAGGTGCTGGCCGTCCGCCGACCACGCCGGCTGTGCCCAGCGCAGTGCCGGGTCGAGGGGCAGGCGTGATTCGGTGCTGCTGGCCAGGTCCAGCAGGTAGAGGCTCTCCGGACCGTCGCGATTGGTCTGGTAGAGCACGTGCACGCCGTCGGGCGCGAGTCGCGGGTAGGCGTCGTAACGTAGCGACTGGGTCAGGCGTCGTGGTGCGTCGGCGTTGGCTGACACTTGCCACAGATTGGCATCGTAGCTGGCGTGCTCGAACACCAGCGCGCCGTCCGCGGCGACATCCGGATAGCGCGCGCCACGGGCGCCGAGTAGTTCGGCAGCGCCATCGATCGGATTGACTGCCACCAGTGCGCGAAATCCGAGTGCATCGGTGGCGGTCAGCACGCGACCGTCCGGCAGCCAGGCCTGGCCGTAGCTCATGCCGGGTGCGAAATCGACATGCTGCTCGCCGCTGCCGGCCTGCCACAGCCACAGACTGCGATCGCCCTCGACGCCGCGCGAGTAGGCCAGGCGTCCATCGGCGGCGATGCGCGGGTGGGTGTCGTTGCCGCTGGCCCGTGGCGGGCTGGTGAGCGACTCGCGGCGGCCCTCGCGAAGGTCGATGCGCGCCAGGCCCGCGCCGCGATCGGCTGCGGTGGGCGGGGCGGTGTAGACCACGAAGGCGCCCGACCAGTCCGGGCAACTGAGGACCCCGACGGCGCAAGCGGCCACGACAGACGGCGCCCCGCCGAGCAGCGGTGCGCGCAGCAGTTCGCAGCTGTCGTCACCATGGCGCGTCCACAGCAATTCGCTGTCGTCCGGCGCAAAGCTCGGACAGATGTCGTAGTGGCTGCCGTCGGTGAAGGCGCGTTGCACGCGACCATCGCGCGAACGTAGCTGCAGCGTAGCCGTATCGCTGCCGGGAACGGTTTCGCTGTACGCGATCAAGTCGAGCCGGTGCGCAAAGCGCGGCGACAGTTCCCAGCCCGGTGCGCTGGTCAAGGGCTGGGCGCGCAGCAATCGGGCCGACCAGCCGCTGTCGATTGCCGTGGACGGCAGCCGGTTGGTCTGCCAATGGTACAGGCCAGCGGCGAGGGCGAGCGCCAGCGTGGCGGCAGCGATCCCCCATGCGCGCCGGGATGTGCCGTTCGCAGGCGCCGACACGGCAGTCATTGCAGTGGCCGATTCGGCTTCAGCGTCGCGCGTGTCCGCCGGGATCCTTGCTGATGTTGGCACTGGTGGCGCCGTCGCCTCCTCCAGCCATTCGACCGGCGCGATCAATCGATAACCGAGCTTCGGGATGGTCTCCAGATAGTGTGGCTGCCGCGCGTCGTCGCCGAGCGCCTGGCGCAGATCGGCGATGGTGCGCGACAGCACCTCGTCGTTGACCATGCGCCGCGACCAGGCGCCTTCGATCAGGGCATCGCGCGTGACGGTGCGCCCCGGTGTCAGCGCGAGCAGGCGCAGCACCTGGATCAGGCGTGGCTGCAGACGGTCGCTGCCGGCGGGCCCGCGAATCTCGTTGAATTCCGGATACACCTGCCAGTCGCCAACGCGAAATGGGCGCAGGCGGGCTGGGTCATCCGGCAATGTATCTTTGCTTTTCAATGGCTTGAAAAAGTTCAGAAGAAAAGGAGATGTTCCGGGACTGGATTTCAGGTGGTGCTGGGCACGGTCGACTACGGTGCTCTCACCATCCCGTCACGCCAGGAAAACCCAGATGAAATTTGCATGGATGATCGCACTCGGTCTTGCTGCCAGCACGGCTCACGCGCAGTCGACCTGTTCCGCCCGATTGCTGGTCAGCGGCTATTTCAGCAACAACGTGCATGTCTACAATGCCTGCAGCGGCGCCTTCGAGCGTCTGCTGGACAATCAAAACCGCATCGGCGGTGCCCAGACCACGCGCCTGGGAAGCGACGGCAAGCTCTATGTGGTGTCCGAGGGCAGCGGCCAGGTGCTGCGCTACGACGCCCAGTCGCTGGCCTTCGAGGACGTCGTGATCGCCTTGCCGACCAACTTCGGCGGCACCGGCATGGTGCTGCCCGCCGGCGGCGAGATCTGGGTGGCGGGTTACAACTATGACGGCGTGCGGCGCTTTTCGGCTTCCGGCCAGTCGCTCGGAGATGCCATCGCACCACGCGCGGCGGGCCTGAATGGCGCCGACAACGGCATGGTCGTCGGGCCCGACGGGCGCTTGTACGTGCCCGGCTACGACAGCGACAACGTGGTGCGCCGCGACCCGGCCAGCGGCCAGACCAGTGTGTTCATCGCCGCCGGCGCCGGTGGGCTCAACGAGACCCGCGGCATCCTGTTCGAACCCGGCGGCCAGAGCGTGCTGGTCAGCAGCGAGGGCAATGGCCGCGTGCTGCGCTACAACGCCAGCACCGGCGCTTTCCTGGCGACCGCGATCAGCGGACTCAATCGTCCCACCGGGATGGCCTACCACCCCGATGGCAGCCTGCTGGTCGCCGATGCCGATGCGGTGGTCAAGTACGATCCGGTCAGTTACGCCAGTCGTGGCGTGTTGACCACTTCGACGGCCGGCCAGGTGTCGGGCACCACCTTCATCACTGTGCTGCCGGTTGCAACCACCTCGCCCGTCGACGAGGCGCAGGTCGGCAACCAGTACTGGGTCAGCGGCAGCGGCTCGATCAGCCAACGCAGCATCGAGGTCGAATCGGTGGTCAGTACCGTCGGGCCGGCTTTCGGCGCCGCCTACAATCCGGCCGAACTGGTAGTGAAGCGCTGGGGGTCGATGCGCGTGGAATTCACCAGTTGCACCCGGGCCAACTTCAGCTGGGACGCCAGCGGGGCCAACTCGTCGGGCTTCGGCAGCGGCAGCTACGTGATGCAACGCGCGGCCGCGAACGAATTCACCCAGCGCTGCGAGCAGCAGGGATTCGCCAACGCCAATGATCTGCAGTGGATCGTCGGTACCTGGTACGGCGGCGACGCACGCAATGGCGAGGGCATATTGATTGACAAGCTGCTCGATGGGCGGGCCTTCGTGGCGTGGTTTACCTATCGGCCGCGGTGAGGGCTCCGGACTTGAGCTAGCGCGGCTCCGCGCGCGCCGGGCTCGGCGACGCGCGGGGTCGATCGCGCCGGCGGCCGCGTGCCGCGGACGCAGCGCCGGGCGTCTCGCGGAACTGGTCCGGTCGCTACCTCGGGCATTATTGCCGCGAGTGCCCGGCCTACCTCGCTTTGAGGACTCTGGCCCGATCACTGCCATCGGCGAAGCTGAACGAGATTTGCCCGCACCGGCGATATCCGGCTACTGTTCAGCCGCGCCGTTGCAGTTTCGACATCGGGTCATCCACAGGAGATCGACGATGCGTATGCGGGTACTGCTGTTGTCACTGACGGTGTTCGGGCTCGCTGCCTGCGTGACCTCCCCAGGTTACTACGATCAGGGCGGTTATCAGGATGGCTATGGCCAATGCGGCAACTGCGGCACGGTCGAGAAAATCGAACGCGTCTACGGCGAGCGCCAGACCAGCGGCGGCGGTGCGGTGCTCGGCGCCATCATCGGCGGCGCGCTGGGCAACCAGGTCGGCAAGGGTGATGGCCGCAAGGCGGCGACGATCGCAGGCGCGGTGGCTGGTGGCGTCATCGGCAACAATGTCGAGAAGAACGAGCGCTCGGCGCCGCGTTTCGAGGTGTTCGTGCGCATGGACGACGGCCGCCGGCTGGTGGTCGAACAGCCGACGCTGGATGGCGTGCATGAAGGCGCCCGCGTGGTGCTGGGCGATGGGCGGGCGTGGTTGCAGTAGCGGCGTGACCCCTCGGCATGGCTGTAGGAGCGCGCTTGCGCGCGATGTTTCTGATCGCGACCAAGGTCGCTCCTACAGATTCTCCGTGGCCCCTCGGCAGAGTGCAGGAGCGCACTTGCGCGCGATGCTTCGGCGCCGGGCGCGACTACACCACCTCCACCCACACCGGCGTGCCATTCAATGCCGCATTGCCGCTGGGCATATCCAGGTCCAATGGGTCGCTGAGGTCGTTGTAGCTGACGCCGGGCAGGGCGGCGGCGCGGCTCCAGCCGACGTCGCCGCGGTCATGGCCGTAACCGTGCGGCAGGCAGGCCACGCCCGGCCGCAGCGCGTTCTGCGCCATCGCCTCGGTTTCGACCACGCCGATCCTTGATCGCACGCGCACGCGGGCCCCGTCGACGATGCCGCGACTGGCCATGTCGTCCGGGTGCAGCCAGAGTTGATGACGTGCCTTGCCCTTGGTCAGTCGTGGCGCGTTGTGCATCCAGGAATTGTTGTCGCGCGGGTCGCGGCGGCCGATCAGTTGCAGTGCGCCGACGCCGAGTGGTCGATCCACACTCGTCAGGCGCCAAAGATCGGCCAGCAGAAAATCGGGTGCGCATTCGATCTTGCCGGATTCGGTTTCCAGTCGGCGCAGCAGGCTCGGCTGCAGCGGCCCCAGGTCGAGGCCGTGCGGCGCAGCTTTCAGCGCATCCACATCGACCTTGCCCGCACGCCGCAAGCCGGCTTCGATCATCGCCGCCGGCGGCGGCAGCGCTCGCCACTCCTTGCCGCTGG
This sequence comes from Rhodanobacteraceae bacterium, assembly GCA_016717705.1. Lineage (GTDB taxonomy): Bacteria > Pseudomonadota > Gammaproteobacteria > Xanthomonadales > SZUA-5 > JADKFD01. The sequence continues at coordinate 23,120 of JADKFD010000061.1, forward strand.
CCGCGGCCAGCGCAGCGCCCAGGCCGTTGACGATCTGCCAATCAGCGCGCTCGTCGGACGGTTGATCGATCAGCGGCGCGTTCCAGCGCGCCACCTGGCGCACGGCGAAGGCGTTGAAGATCAGGTCGTAGTGATGCTGGCTGAGGAAGGAGGTTGGCGGCAGGATCAGATCGGCATGCCGGGTGGTTTCGTTGACGTAGATGTCGATGCTGACCATGAACTCCAGCGACGCCAGCGCCCGGTCCAGATTGCGTCCGTCGGGCGTCGACAGCACCGGATTGCCGGCGCTGGTGATCAGCGCGCGCACCTGGCCGTCGCCCGCTGTGAGAATCTCCTCGGCGAGCGCGGCCACCGGCAATTCACCGGCGAATTCAGGCAGACCGCGCACGCGGCTGGACCACAGGCCGCGATGTCCTTTGCCGGTTCCGGGCCCGGTGACCGGCAGCACCGGATCGTTCGGCAGCACGCCGCCGGCACGGTCGAGATTGCCGCTGTAGAGGTTCAGCAACTGGATCAGCCACTGGCACAGGCTGCCGAAGGCCTGGGTCGACACGCCCATGCGGCCATAGACCGCAGCGCTGGGTGCTGCGTACAACTCCTGCGCGACGCGCTCGATCTCGTCGATGGCGATGCCGGTACGCGCGTGAAGATCGCCCACGTCGACCGCGGCAATCGCCGCCAGCGCCTGCTCGAAACCCTGGATGCGCTCGCCATAGGCGGCCAGTCGCGGCGGCCCGATGCGCGTCAGCGCCTGCAGCAGCGCCAGCAGCAGCCAGGCGTCGCCGCCGGGACGGATCGGCAGATGGCGGCTGGCCAGTTCGGCAGTCTCGGTGCGGCGCGGATCGACCACCACCAAGGTACCGCGACGCGTGAGTGCCTTGATCCGTCTGGGGAAACCCGGCGCGGTCATCAGGCTGCCGTTGCTGGCGACCGGATTGGCACCGAGCATCAACAGGTAATCGGTGTGGTCGATGTCGGCAATCGGAATCAGGAACTGGTGCCCGTACATCGCCCAGGCGACCAACTGGTGCGGCCACTGGTCGACCGAAGACGCCGAATAGACGTTGCGCGTCTTCAGTGCGCGCAACAACTGCGGCACGTAGGCGATATGGCCGAAATGGTGGACGTTGGGATTGCCCAGGTACGCGGCGACCGCATTGGCGCCATGCGCGGCCTGGATCGTCGCCAGTTTCTCTGCGGCCCAGGCGAAGGCCTCATCCCAGCCGATGGTTTCCCAGCCCGTGCTCGTGCGCCGCTGCGGCAGGCGCAGGCGTTCGGGGTCGGCTTCCAGATCAAGTATCGCGTTGCCCTTGGGGCAGATGTGGCCAGCGCTGAAGGGGTCGGCGTGGTCGCCGCGGATCGCGGTCAGTCGCTCACTGTCGAAGCGGAAGTCGAGACCGCAGATGGCTTCGCACAAGGGACAGGCGCGATATCGGTGTTCGCTGGTCATGGATGAAGCCCTGAGGGGAAATTTCCGCCGGCAAGTAACATAGCGTCATCGGCGCGCCAATGGTCGCCATCCAGATAGACTCGCCACAGGCGGGAGGAGTGTCGGAACTCGGATGCGATGGGGCCCGGTCTTGTGGCTGTGGTGGATGTTCGCGCTGTGCATGGCGAGCACGCCGCTGGCTGCGTGGACTTTGCACCCGGTGGAATCGATTCCGCAGGAGCTTGCCGGTCAATTGCCGCCGGCCTCGGAGGACCAGTCGGGCCGGGACGCGCGGCGCTTTTTCCAGTTGCACGCCGATCCGGTCGCCGAGCCGTCTGCGCAACAGCAGTTCCTGGTTCTGGAACGCGACCGCGGTCAGCGCCTGTGGTTGTATTCGGCGACCGGCGAATTGCTGCGCTCCTTGCCGCTCGGCGCGGCCCCGGCGCCCGCCAGCGTCGGCGTGCGGGGTGCCGCGCTGCCACTCGATCTGCCGGCGGCCAGCCTGGCCGGCGCCTATCTGGTGATCGAGTCGGTGCTGGGTGTGCATCCGCGCGTGCGCATCGAGAACAGTGCCAGCTATTACGTCCACGAACGCCAGATCTGGATGTTCGAGATTTCGTTGACCGCCGCGTTGGTCATGCTGCTGGTGCTCAGCCTGGCCTTCAGCCTGATCCTGCGCGAGCCTGGCTATCTGGCCTATGTCGGTTTCCTGCTGCTGATGTTGCTGGCGATCAGCCTGCGCCACCCGCTGGTGTTTCGCTTCGCCGATACGCTGCACCTGACCCCGGAGCGCACCGCTGCCTTCGGTGTGCTGGTTTCGACGCTGGGCGCGCTGGCGGCGGTGACCTTGTTGCGCGCCGCCAGCGGCATCGGCTCGCATTTCCCGCGCGGCAGTCGCGCGATGCAGTGGATCGCACTCGGCGGGATCGTGCTGGGTGTCGTCGATGTGCTGGCCATCCAGAACCACTTCGCGCTGGCTCAGTGGACCTTCGATGGCATCAACCTGTCGTTTGGCGCCAACGCCATACTCAGCGCATGGCTGCTGATCGGCACCGCCTGGTCGGGTGGCCGCTCGGCGCGCCTGTTTCTGCTCGGCTGGATGCCGATGGTAGTGGTCGGCGCCTGGTTCAGCGTCGGCAGTCTGATCGGCTTGCCGCAGACGCAGGCGCCGCATCGCTGGGTGTTGCTCGCCTGCATGTTGCAGGGTATTGGCTGGGCCATCGCGCTCGGGGATCGCGCGCTGTCGCTGCAGCGCGACCGCGACCGCGCCTGGGCACTGGCCGAACTCGATTCGCTGACCGGTCTGCCCAATCGGCGCATGCTGGACCGCGAACTCGAAGAGGCGCGTGCCGGCTGGTTGCTGATCTGCGATCTGGATGCCTTCAAGGCGGTCAATGATCGCTACGGTCATGCCGTCGGCGATCGCTGTCTGGTGCACTTCGCCCAATGCATGCGCGAGGCGCTGGCCGGTGCCGCCATCTTCGGCCGCTATGGCGGCGAGGAATTCGTTGCCATCGTCCCGGATGGCGATGGCGAGCATGCGCGCAGCCTTGCCGAGCGCCTGCGCGAACGCACCGCCAGCACGCCGGTGCACGTACAGAATGACCGCCATCGATTGACCGTGAGCATTGGTATCGCCGAACTCGACCCGCCCGATCCGCGCACCGCACTGAGCAATGCCGATCGCGCCATGTATCGCGCCAAATCGGCGGGTCGCGATCGGGTCGAGATGGCCTGAGAGCCGGCTTTCGGTTTACGGTTTCGGTTGACGGTGGCCGAAGGGCATCGCGCGCAAGCGCGCTCCTGCAAGTTCGCCGGAGAGTTTCGCAGAGGTGTAGGAGCGCGCTTGCGCCCGATGCATTTACCGACAACCGAAAACCGCAACTGAGAACTGTTTCCAAGCTATCGACAGCGCAAAAGATTCCGTTACAATGACCGCGCTGTGTATGCCAGGGCGTCGCTTCGGTAGCTCGCTGCGGCGCTGATCCTTTCGATCCGCTCCATCGTAAAAGCCGCTGTAACCCTGCACACCAGTAGTCCGGTGTACCCGTGTCGGGTAGGCCATTAGTTCAGATAGAAGTTCGGAGATAGCAAAGATGTCGGATCGTCAGGTCGGCACCGTCAAGTGGTTCAACGACGCCAAGGGCTTTGGGTTCATCAGCCGTGAAGGCGGTGAGGACGTGTTCGTGCACTTCCGCGCCATTCAGGGCAATGGTTTCAAGACCCTGAAGGAAGGCCAGAAGGTGAGCTTCAAGGTCGTCAAGGGCCAGAAGGGCTTCCAGGCCGAGGAAGTGCAGGCGATCTGATCGCGCTGCCTTCGCAACACCCTTAGGAAACCCATCGTTGCGCAAGCAACGGTGGGTTTCTCTATTTTGGGGGCGATCTGCGAGTAGGGGCGACGCATCGCGTCGCGACCGGCTCCGAGATGCTCGGCGCCGCCAGGTTGCCCCCAGGAGCGCTTTGCACGCAGGACCGTGGTCGCTGGCGACAAGGGTCGCGAATGACCTCGCCCGGCGCGCCGGTCGCCGCCTCGATGCCCGCAATCGCCACCCCCGCCAGCCAGCGCAACTCGTCCTCGCTGGCGGCGTACGGCGGCATGAAGTACACGGTATTGCCGAGCGGCCGCAGCAGCGCGCCGTGTTTGAGCGCGTGCTGATAGACGCGCAATCCACGTCGCTCCTGCCAGGGGTAGGCGGCGTCGCGGGCTTTGTCCTGGATCAGGTCTACCGCGACGATCAGTCCGCTGCGGCGCACCTCGCCGGCATGCGGTTGGTCGGCCAGCGGCGCCAGCGCGCGCTGCAAGCTCGCGCCGAGTTTTTCGATGCGCAGCATCAGCGCCGGATCAGCGAGCAGGTCCAGCGTGGCGTTCGCGGCGGCACACGCCAGCGCGTTGCCGGTGTAGCTGTGCGAATGCAGAAATGCCCGCAGCGTGGCGTAGTCATCGTAGAAAGCCTGGTAGACCGGCTCGCTGGTGAGCACCGCCGACAGCGGCAGATAGCCGCCGGTGAGGCCCTTGCCCAGGCACAGGAAATCGGGTTTCACCAGGGCCTGCTGGTGCGCGAACAGCGAGCCGGTGCGGCCGAAGCCGACGGCGATCTCGTCGGCAATCCAGTGCACCCGGTGGCGGTCGCAGATCTCGCGCAGACGCCTGAGGTAATGCGGATGATGCATGCGCATGCCCGCCGCGCACTGCACCAGCGGCTCGCACAGCACCGCGCAGACCTCGCCCGCGTGCGCTGCCAGCAGCGCATCGAGCGCGTCCGCGGCGGTATCGGCGCTGGCGACATCCTTGGCGGTTGGCGCCGGCGTCACCAGCGGTTCCAGCAGCAGCGGCCCGTAGACCTCGCGATACAGCGGCACCTGCGTCATCGACAGCGCGCCCAGGGTTTCACCGTGATAGGCGCCGTCCAGCACCACGAAGCGCCGGCGGCGCGGCTCGCCGCAGTTGCGCCAGTAGTGAAAACTCATCTTCAGCGCGATCTCGATCGCCGATGAGCCCGAATCGGCATAGAAGACCTTGCTGAAGGGCACGCCAGCGGCTGCGATCAGGCGCTCGGCCAGCGTGATTGCCGGTTCATGGGTGAAGCCGGCCAGGATCACATGCTCCAGTCGCGCCGCCTGCCCGGCCACCGCCTCGCTGATATGCGGATGGGCATGGCCGAACAAGTTGACCCACCACGACGAGACCGCATCGAAATAGCGCTTGCCGTCGGCATCCTCCAGCCAGCAGCCCTTGCCGCGCACGATCGGGATCAGCGGCAACCATTGATGATCGGACATCTGCGTGCACGGATGCCAGAGCACCTTGAGGTCGCGGGCGGCGAGGGTGGCGTTGTCGGTCACGTCGTTGGGGTCCCAGGGTGGGGGAGTTCCAGAGGCAGGCCAGGTCTGACCAAGCGAGGCAACTGGGCGGGCCTCCTCGACGCGAGCCAGGGCTTTAAGGTCCTCCTATCGCACCCAACGCGCCACCTGCTATCGAACCTTTCGCCTAGACCCGAGCGGGTTGCTTCGGGCCTTAGCGCTGTAGACTTTCCTCGATTGTGGACGCAAAGGACGGAAAGTTCCGCAAAGGACGCCAAAAACAGCAGTGTCAAAAGAGTTTGAATTATTCCCCTTGCCCCGGCTTGCTGACTTCCCAAGCCCTGCTATGCCTCCTTCTCGCGCCTCCTCAGTAACAGTCCGCGGGCTTGCCTCGCCGATTGTCGGATCGCGAACACGTGCGCCGGCCGTGGCGACTGAGCCTGTGCTGCGATGGACTTGCCCGGCATTCATCCGGGTGCACCGCCTGCCTACGATATGATCGCCGGGCATTCACGGGAAGAAGGACGAATCATGCGTCGATCGGCAGTAGCTTCGTTGTCCGCGCGCGTCCATCAGCGCGGCTTTACGCTCCTCGAAATCATGGTCGTGGTCGCCATCATCGCGATCCTGTCGACGGTGGTGGTGCTCAATCTGGTTGGCAAGACGCACGAGGCTTCGGTGGCGCGCGCCAAGGGCGATCTCCAGGCATTGACCTCGGCGCTGCAGCTCTACAAGCTCGACAATTTCAGCTATCCGACCACGCAGCAAGGCCTGGAATCACTGCAGCAGAGCCCCGACGGCAATCCGCCGGCGCCGAACTGGAAGCGTTATGTCGACCGCTTGCCAATGATCCCTGGGGCAAGCCGTATCAGTACCTGAACCCCGGTCAGCATGGCGATTTCGACGTCTATTCGACGGGCGCGGACGGTCGTCCTGGTGGCGAGGGCGAGAACGCCGACATCGGAAACTGGTAAATGCGCCAGCGGGGTACACGCTGCTGGAAATCCTGGTGGTGGTAGCGGTAATCGCCGTGCTTTCCGGCGCGCTGTTGCTGTCCGCGCGGGGCCGGCAGCGATCGCCAGATCGAAGACGAAGCGGCGCCTGCATCAAGTGCTGCAATTGCTGTGCGACGAAGCGGTGGTCGAAGGTCGCTTCGCTGGTTTCGGTTACAGCGCCAAGGCCTATTCGGGTTCGAACTGACGCCGCAGGGCTGGCAGACGGTCAAGCGCGATGGGCCGATGCAACCGCACGATCTGGCCAAGGGTCTGAAACTGGTCGATTCCCTGGCCGAAGATCCGTTGCCGCCTACCTTGCCGGAAAAGCCACAACTGCTGTGCGCACCCACCGGCGATATCGGTGAGCACGATTTGATTCTATCGGCCGCCGGCGCGCAAACCGGCTGGCAAATCGCGCTCGATCGCAATGGCGACAGCGTGCTCAGCGCCTGGGGCGCGCAGTGAGATTCACGGCCGCACTTTGCGCAATGCTGGGGACTGATCCAGCAAGGCGCAGCCGGACCTGTTTTGGGGCCGCAAGGACGCAAACGGGCGCAAAGTACGCAAGGGAAATCGCAGCTCGTTGGACGACTTGAATTGCCTTGTTGCGTCCTTTGCGTCCTCTGGGTCAGGGCGCGCCTTGAATAGCTGCGGGGACCTTTCGGTGAGAACGCGCGGTTTTACCCTGCTCGAAGTGCTGGTCGCGCTGGCGATCCTGGCGATCGCGCTGAGCGCTTCGGTGCGCGCGGTGGGGCAGCAGGCGCGGGCGCAGGAGATCCTGCGCGACGGCAGTTATGCGCGCTGGGTTGCGGCCAATCTGATCGCCGAAACGCGCCTGAGCGAAGCCTTTCCGGCGCCCGGCACGCGCGAAGGCCAAAGCCGCATGGCCGGTCGCATCTGGCGCTGGCGCCTGATCGTCAGCGCCACCGAAGACGGCGACATCCGCCGCCTCGACGCCGAAGTCTTCCCCGGCGGCGCGTCCCTGGACGAAAAAGCGCCGCCGCTGGTCACCCTGAGCGGCTTCGCCAGCGGTCGGGATCGGGCGGAATGAGCTGGGAAAGCAACAGCGGGGCAGGGGGCCGGGGGCAGGGGATCAAGTCTCTGGCGATGATCGACTTTGTGGCGAGGGTGGGTTCCAATTCGGGTCGCGAAATGTTGGCGCAGGGCAGGATGCCCCGTCCCCTGCCCCCTGCCCCCTGCCCCGTGCCCCGCTCTTCGGCTTCCCGCGGCTTCACCCTCCTCGAACTGATCGTCGCCGTGGCGGTGTTCGCGGTGGTCGCGACGCTGGCCTATTCCGGGCTGGATTTGATGTTGCGCAGTCGCGCCAGTCTGGAGGGTGAGGCGGATCGGCAGCGGGCGGTGGAACTGGCGGTGCTGGGGCTGGAACGCGATCTGCGCCAGGCGCTGGCGCGGCCGGTGCGTGGCCCCTATGGCGAAGAGCTGCCGGCCCTGGCCGGTAGCGCGACTGCCGCCGAGTGGACCGTGCTGGATCTGATCAGTTCGCGCGACGGCGTGCATCCGGTTGCCGGGCGCGTGCGTTACACCGTGGTTGATGGCGCCCTGTGGCGGGCGCGCGATCCGGTGCTAGACCGCAGCCCGCGCGAGTCCGCGCGTTCGCGTCGCGTGCTTGAGGAGGTACAGCGCATGTCCTGGCGCTATGTTGCCAGCGTGCGCCAGCGCCTCGACCAATGGCCGCCGCGGACCGGCATCACCGCGCCCGAGCGCCTGCCGCGCGCGGTGGAAGTGACTTTGGTACTGGCAGATCGCGGCGAAATTTCGCGGCTGATCGAATTGCCGGAGTCGCCGCGATGAGGCGCGGCCCGAACAGTGGCGGCAGGAATCGCCCCGCCATGAATCCCGTGTTTGCGCATCAGGAACGGGGCAGGGGGCAGGGGGCAGGTGCCCAGCTTCGCATCATCGCCCGACAGTGCGGCGAGCTGGGTCCCCGCCCCTGCCCCCTGCCCGCTTTTGGTTGCCAGGACCAAATGCTTACATCGTGCGCCTTCGGCCAGGAATCCGCCGTCCACTTTGTGGGCCAAAGCGCCAACGCGGCGTCGCCCTGCTGCTGGCGCTGCTGATCGTCGCCCTGGCGGCAATGATTGCCACGCGCTTGTTCACGCTCACCAGCACCGGCATCAGCCGCGGCGAGTCCCAGGCGCGCCTGCAGGACGCTTACCTGCTGTCGCAGGGCATGGAGGATTTTGCGCTGGCCTTGCTCAAGCGCGATCTCGACCTCGGCGATGGCATCGACACGCGCAACGACAGCTGGGCACGGCCGCTGCCGCCATTGCCGGTGCCCGGTGGGCGCGTCGGCGGCGAACTGAGCGACCTCGACGGCCGCTTCAACCTGAACACCCTGGTGCGCAACGGCGCGCGCGACCCGGTCGCCCAGGCGCGTTTTGCGCGCCTGCTGGCGGCGCTGAAACTGGAGCCGGCGCTGCTCGATGTGGTGACCGACTGGATCGACGTCGACAACCAGGTCTCGCCGCAGGGGGCCGAAGATCTGGATTACCTGCGCGCCGACCCGCCGTACCGCGCCGCCAATCGACCCTTCGTGCACATCTCCGAATTGCGCCTGATCAAGGGCGTCGACCAGCGCATCTACCAGTTGCTGGCCCCCGAGGTCAGCGCCTTGCCGGCAGACGTCGGCCTCAACATCAACACGCTCAGCGTGGCCGGCATGATGAGCCTGGCCGATGGCATCAGCGAGGAACTGGCCAAGCGCCTGTGGGGCGGCGGCCGCGCGCAATATCGGTCGATGACCGAACTGGTCGAAGCCCTGACGCAAGCCGGCGTGACCCTCGATCCCGCCGCATTGCAGGACCTGAAAGTGTCCAGCCGCTACTTCATTGCCCGAGCCGACGTCGAACTGAGCGGTCGCGTGTTCCAGTTCTACAGCCTGCTGCAACGCAACGGCGCCGGTGGCCGCGTGTTGCAGAGGATGCAGTCGGGGTTCGAGTAAGCGCCTGGTTTCAATGTGGGAGAACTCTCACCGAACATAACGCAAGTAACTGAAAAACAATATTTTCCGCAAAGGACGCAAAACACGCAAAGGAAAGCAAGAGACGCCGGAGGCCAGTGGGCCATTGAGAAATCTTGGCTTCCTTTGCGTTCTTGGCGGCAGCTGCCGGACAACCGCGGCATGCCGCGGAAAGCTCCGTCTCACCCTTTGCGGACAAAAAATCAGATCCGCGGACTTGCCCCCAGTTCGATGCGCGAATAAGCGCACCGCCAGGGGCGACCGGGACTCACCCAGCATTGAGCTTTACACTCGGGTCCCCGTGAACACCTTCTGCGTCGGCAGAAGGTGTTCACGGGGACCCTGGGTTAGACTTCGACGCATGACGTCTTCTGCCCATCCGATCCCGTGAGTCTCACCCGTTTGTGGTTGCGCGTGGCACCTTCGGGCGCCATCGAATGGCTGTGCCGGGATGGGCAGGGTCGCTTGCTGCACGGCCCCGGGCATTGCATCGACGGTACGCCGCCGGCATGGCCGCGGGTGGACGACACCGTGGTGGTCTGGGCCGACCAGAGCCTGGTGCTGCGGCGAGCCGCGATGCCAGTTCCGGTCGTGCCAAGTGGCGCACCGGTCTGGCCTATCTCGCCGAAGACTGGGTTGCCGGCGATGTTGCCGACCTGCATGTGGTGGCACCGGTCTCGCTGAGCGGCCGGGACACCTGGGTGGGCGTGGTCGAGCGCCGCGGTCTCGATCAGTTGCTGGCGCGTCTGAACGAGTGGGGGCGTCAAGCCCGATCACGTCGTCCCGGAGGCCGCCTTGCTCGGCCCCAGTCGTCCCGCCGACGTTTTGCTGGATGCGGGACACGCCAGTTTCGCCACCATCGCCGGTCTGGGCGGTGGTTGCGAAGCGGACTTGCTGCCGATGATCGCCGGGCAGCCGCTGGAATCGCTGCGGATTCTGGCGACCGGCGCCGAAGTCTCGGACATCGGCCACGCCGACCGCATCGACACCGCCCTGCGCTGGGTGTCGCTGCAGGCCATCGACGACAGCGTGATCGACCTGCTGCAGGGACGCTTCGCGCCCGCCGGTCGCGACCAGGCGGGCGGCGGCTGGTGGAGCGCGGCGGCCAAGGTGGTGGTGGCTGCCGTGATGGTGCAGACGCTCGCGCTGGCGATTGAGGTCTACAGCACACGGAGCAATGAACAGGCGCTGGCAGCGGAACTGGAAGGGCAATTTCGCCAGGTCTTTGGCGAGCGCGAGCGCATGGTCGATCCCGCTTTCCAGATCAAGAGCGAATTCGCCCGGTTGGGCTCGAGCGGCGCCACCCGCGCCGAGGCACTGGCCTTGCTCAAGGGACTGGCACCGATGCTGACCGCGGACAGTCGCCTGGTGCTGCAGGGATTTGTGTACGCCGACGGCGCACTGGAAGTGGCGGTACGGGCGCCGGACGCGACGCGGTTCGAGGGCTTGCGCGAACAGGTGATGCTGGACCCGACGCTCAACGTGGAGATCGGCAGCACCTCTTACGAGGGCAAGGAAGTCATCGGCCGCATCCGTATCCGGAGGAAGGCATGAAGGCCTGGTGGAACGGTCTGCAACAGGCGCGCACCCAGGTCACGGCCATCATGGCTACGCGCACGCTGGCGGCGCCGCGTCCGGTGCGCTCGTTGTTTGCGCTGATCGACAGCAGCGCGCGCGACGCCGGCCTGATGAGCGCGCAGACGCGCATCGAGCCGCTCGGCGAGGATCGCGTGCGCGTGTCCATGGATGGCGTCAGTTTCGATCAACTCGCGGCCTGGCTGGAGAATCTCGACCGCAGCGAAGGCGTCGACATCAATGAATGGTCGGTTGACCGTGCCCTGGTGCCCGGTGTCGTCAACGCATCGATGACCCTGCAGACCTCGCGCTGACCTGCTCCGACTTTGCCTGAATGCGAATTTCATGAAACGAACCTGGATTCTCATCGCAGCAGCGACGCTGCTGGCGCTGTCCGTCGTGGTTTCTGGCGACCTTTCCCGCGGCCGTGGCCTGGAAATGGTGGGGGGCGCCGAGCGCCGGATCTGAAGTTGCGGGGCATCAGCGGAACGGTCTGGAACGGCACGCGCCACGCGTGTCCGTCCGCGAGCAGATGCTTGGGCGGATGGACTGGCAAGTGCCGTTGGCAGGGCCTGATCCCGCGGTGCGCCCAGTGTGCGCGTGGACCCTTTCCGGCCCAGGACTCCAGCTCAGTGCGCGTGGTCGCGCGAGAGTCGGCGAATGCGATGCGCTGACCGAACTTGGCCGCGCAAGCGGAGGCCGGCTGGCTGGGCCCGGCACTGGCGATTCCGGAGCTCGAACCCACCGGTCTGGTAGTCACCGAGGACGCCAGCCTGGTGCTTTCGCGCAGCGGCATGCCACAGGCGGTCGATGCTGCCATCGAGTGGCGCAACGCCGGCGTGCGCGGCCAGGTGGTGGCGCGCCTGGGCACCGTTCTGATCCAAGCGCATGGCAGCGATGGCCGCATCCAGGCCAGCGTGGTCGATCAGGGCGATGGCGAAGTGGAAATCCGCGGCACCGCCAGCATCGATCAAGGCAGTTATCGCAGCGAAACCATCCTGGTCCCGCGCGTGGAGCAGGGCCCGGTGGTCGAGGCGCTGCAATGGGTCGGCGCCCCGCGTCCCGGTGGCGGGCGCGTGCTGATTGTCGAGGTCGCATCACCGTGCTGGAGGAAAGCTTGTGAATCTGGATCTGGATCAGGCACTGGCGGTCGCCCGCAATGCCGCTTTGGCCGCCGGCGAGGTCATCGACCACTACTACGCCCGCGGCGTTGCGGTGCGCATCAAGGCAGATGCCACGCCGGTCACGCAGGCCGACGAAGACAGCGAAAAAGTCATTCGCGAGGTGTTGTCGGCCGCCTACCCCGACCACGCCATCTACGGCGAAGAAGGCGGCCATAGCGGCAGTGGCTGGTCGATCCGATCGACGGCACCAAGAGTTTCGTGCGCGGCTATCCGATGTTCTCCACGCAGATCGCCTTGATGCATCGCGGCGAACTGCTGCTGGGCGTGTCGCATGCCAGCGCCTTCGGCGAAACCGCCTGGGCGCGACGCGGCGGCGGCGCCTTCCTCAACGGCGTACCGTGCAAGGTGGCGGCCACACCTGAGTGGTCGAAGGCAACGCTGTCGACCGGCAACCTGAAGACGCTGGCCGGCGGCCCCGGCTGGGCGAAACTGGCGGAACTGGTACGCGGCGCCCATCGCACACGCGGCTACGGCGACTTTTACCACTACCACCTGCTGGCCAGCGGTCGCATCGACGTGGTGCTGGAAAGCGAAGTCAACATTCTCGACATCGCGGCGCTGGTGGCGATCATCGGCGAAGCCGGTGGCGTGTTCACTGATCTTTACGGTATGCCAATCGGCGTCGACACCACCACCGTACTGGCCGGCACGCCGGCGATGCACGCGCACGCGCTAGCGGTG
>JADKFD010000062.1 GCA_016717705.1 Rhodanobacteraceae bacterium
CCAGCCGCGCGTGCATTGCAGATCAATCACTTACCAGCGGCGTTCATGCGAAAATCCCGCAAAATGAGGTCGAATCGGCGAAGTCGGGCTAGCGGGTAGCGATTAGGGCCCACTTACGTGACTTCATCTTCGACGTGAGGTTCCGAAAGCACGCCCTAATCGCCAATAGCTAATTGCTAGTTGCTGCTTTCAAGCTATTTGCCGCTGTCAGACCAACTGCAAGCGCGCCAGCTCCGCGTACAGCCCGCCCTGCGCCAGCAATTCCTCATGCTTGCCCTGGGCGACGATGTGGCCGTGGTCGATGACGACGATGCGATCGGCTTTCTTCACGGTGGCCAGACGATGGGCGATGACCAGGGTGGTGCGGCCGGCCATCAGGCGTTCCAGGGCCTGCTGCACCGCTCGCTCGCTCTGCGCGTCGAGCGCGCTGGTGGCTTCGTCGAGCAGCAGGATCGAGGCATCGCGCAGCAGTGCGCGGGCGATGACCACACGCTGCTGCTGGCCACCGGACAGGCGCACGCCGCGCTCGCCCAGGTAGGTGTCCAGGCCCTGCGGCAGCGCGCTCAGGAAGTCGTAGGCCTCGGCGGCGCGCGCCGCGGCTTCCACTTCCTCACGCGTGGCTTCCGGGCGGCCGTAGCGGATGTTCTCCAGCGCACTGGTGCCGAAGATCACCGGGTCCTGCGGCACCAGCGCGTACAGGCGGCGCAGATCGGCGATGCGCATGGACTTGAGATCGACGCCATCGATGCCGATCTTGCCCGCACCCGGATCGTAGAAGCGCAGCAGCAACTGGAACAGCGTGCTCTTGCCGGCGCCCGAGGGGCCGACCAGGGCCACGGTTTCACCGGCGCGGATGCGTAGGTCGATGCCGTTCAGCGCCGCCCGATCCGGACGTGAGGCGTAGTGGAAACTGACACCTTCGAGGGTGAGCGCCTCGCGCAGCGCTGCCGGGGCAGGCAGCGCAGACACTGGCTCGGCGATGCGCGGTGTAATCGCCAGCAGTTCCGCCAATCGACCCATGGCGCCCGACGCGCGCTGCACGTCACCCCAGACTTCGCTGACGGCGCCGACCGCACCGGCGGCGAACACCGCGTAGAGCACGAACTGGCCGAGTTCGCCGCCCGACAGGCTGCCGGCGAGCACCGCCTTGGCGCCGATCCACAGCACCAGCGTCACCGCGCCGAAGGTCAGCATGATCACCACCGCAGTCAAGGTCGCGCGCATGCGGATGCGCCGCCGCGCGGTGGCCAGCGTGTTGCGCACGGCATCGCCAAAGCGCGTGGATTCACGGCCCTCGGCGACGTTCGCCTGCACCGTGTGGATGGCATTGAAGGTCTCGCCGGCGATCGCCGAGCTGTCGGCAATGCGGTCCTGGCTTTCGCGCGAGAGTTTCTCGACGCGGCGGCCGAAGATCAGGATCGGCGCCACCACGAACGGAATGCCCAGTACGATCAGCAGCGACAGCTTGGGGCTGGTGATGAACAGCATCACCAGCGCGCCAACCAGCATCACCAGACTGCGCAGCGCCACCGAGGCGCTGGAGCCGACCACGGTCTGGATCAACTCGGTGTCCGCAGTGAGTCGGCTCAGCAACTCGCCGGTGCGCGTGGTCTCGTAGAAGCCCAGATCCAGGTGCAGCAAGTGGTCGTAGACGGCACGCCGCAGATCGGCCATCACCTGCTCGCCCAGGCGCGTCACGAAGTAGAAGCGCGCGGCGGTGCCGATCGCCAGCAGCATGGCGACCGCCAGCAGGGCGAGGAAATAGCGGTCGACGTAGGCGGCGTTGGCCTGGGAAAAGCCGTGGTCGATCATCTGCCCCACCGCGCTGGGCAGCGACAGCGAGGCCACCGAAGCCAGCAACAGGAAGCCCAAAGCGCCGGCGATCAGCGCGCGATACGGGCGCAGGAAGGGTTTCAGCGCCGCCAGCGGGGCGATCGAACGGGATTTTTCGGACACGGGCGAGTTTTGGGGTCGGAAGGGCGCGAGCGGATAACCGCAATCCTAGGTTGTGCGGTGTTTTCGGGCGGATTCAGGGGCCGGCAGCTGTGGTTCGCGCGCGGGCACTCCAACTTCCTGCGGAGATTCCGGCGATGCGAGGAGCGCGCTTGCGCGCGATCGGCGCACCTCAATCGCCACGCCAGCGTCGGCAAGCCTTACCATAGCCACGCCGATCGGGCATGCAGCGGGGAGGCCGCATGGCGGATGCGTGGATGGTTTACGGCGCCTATGGCTACACCGGGCGCCTGGTGCTGGAGCGCGCGGTGGCCGCCGGCTACAAGCCCGTCGTGGCGGGTCGCGATCCGGACCGTACCGAATCACTCGCGCTGGAATTTGGTCTGCCGCATCGCAGCTTTGAGTTGTCCGATACCGAGGCGCTGCGCCGTGGCCTCAAGGGCATGCGCGCGGTGCTGCATTGCGCTGGGCCGTTTTCGGCCACCGCCGCACCGATGATCGCCGCCTGCCTGCAGGTGGGCACGCATTATCTGGATATCACCGGCGAGATCGACGTGTTCGCTTTTGCCCATGCCAACGACAGCGCCGCACGCAAACGCAATGTGGCCCTGGTGCCCGGCGTCGGCTTCGACGTGGTGCCGACCGATTGCCTGGCGGCGCTGCTCAAGCGCGAGCTGCCCGACGCGACCGAACTGCTGCTGGCCTTCGATGCGCAGGGTGGGCCCAGTCGCGGCACGGCGCTCACCAGCATCGAGGGGCTCGGCAAGGGCGGGCGCATCCGTCGCGAAGGCGAGTTGATCAGCGTGCCACTGGGCTACAAACGTCGCGAGATTGCTTTCCCGCACGGCAACCGGCAGACGGTCACCATTCCCTGGGGCGATGTCTACACCGCCTTCGTCAGCACCGGCATTCCCAACATCGAGGTCTACATGGCGCTGCCGCCGCGCACCATCAGCGGTCTGCGGCGCTTGCGCTGGCTGACACCGCTGCTCGGGCTGGGCCCGGTGCAATGGTTCCTCAAGCGTCGCGTCGAGGCCAATGTCCACGGGCCGGACGCGTCGCGGCGGGGCGACAGTCGCAGCTACGTCCACGGCGAGGTGCGCAATCCGCGCGGCGATGTGCGAATTGCGACCCTGAGCACGCCGAACGGCTACGCCCTGACGGCGGAGGCGGCGCTGAAGATCACCCACTTCCTGGCCACCGACGCCGGTCCGCACGCCGGCTTCTACACCCCGTCGCTGCTGATGGGCGCCGATTTCGTGCGCAGCCTGAGCGGAGTCGAGTACGCGAGAGTGCGGTAGCGCTGGAAGCGGTGAGCCCAGGCCCCCGTGGCGGTGCGCTTGTTCGCGCAGCGAACCTGTGGGAGCGGATTCATTCCGCGAAGCTGTCGGGTAAATCCGCTCCCACAATCTCGCCGCGGCTGTTCGGAAAGGGTAGTCGGCACTCGCGTGGTTTCCGGAGTTACCAGGCTGGCGGACCACCGTCTTGCGACGGCGAGCAGCAAATTGAAATGCCGATTGCTCGCACTTCCATGAAGCAAGATTGGTTATGTTCAACCTTCATTCAGGTATAAGTTGCGTGAATTTCGCTGATTGGAGGTCGTGATGCGTGAGGTAGATCAGGTTCGTCGTGGCATGTTGAAAGCGGGAGTCGCCGTCGGTGGCATCGGTGCAGTCGGTGCGGGCAGCAGCGCCCGCGCGAGCGAATTTGCCGGAGTCGCCAGCACGGCCGCCGGCCAGCGCGCACTTGACGTCTACCTGATGCGCGAGGCGGCAGCTCGCAATCATCTGCTCGAAGCTTTCAGCCAACCGCCGCAACTGGGCAACACGGATGAAGCCAGCGTGTTGAACTACGCAGCCAGCTACACCAAGGGCCTGCAGCACAACAGCATCGGCGAGGTCGATCCGGTGGCCTACCGGACCTACCTGGCCGCCGTGCGCACGGGCACGATGGCCGCTTTTGAAGCCATACCGCTGGCCAGCGGAGCGCAGGTCAAGCTGGCCAATCCGATGGCTGCCTACTGCATGGAATTGCACGGCACGGACAGCGCGGCGACGCGCATTCGCCCGGCGCCGGAGTTTCTGAGTCGGAGACCGCCGCCGAGATGGTCGAAGTCTATTGGCAGGCGCTGACCCGGGACGTGCCATTCGCCGACTATGCCAGCAACAGCTCGATCGCTGCCGCAGTGGGCGATCTGAACAACAAGACGCACCAGATCGGCCCGGTGGTCGGTGGTCGGCTGACCCCAGCTTCGCTGTTCCGTGGCACCAGTGCGGGCGACCTCATTGGTCCGTACATCAGCCAGTTCCTGCTGAAGGACATTCCCTACGGTCCGACTTCAATCGCGCAGCGCTACAAGCAGCCGGTGGCCGGAAGTGACTACATGAAGGTGTGGGAAGAGTATCTCGCCATCCAGAACGGCCGCCTGCCGACGCGCGCCGATGTGCTCGACGCCACGCCGCGCTACATCTACAACGGCCGCGCACTGGCCAACTGGGTGCACAGCGACTTCAGCTACCAGGCATTCCTGAATGCCGCGCTGATTGCGCTCGGCTACGGGCGCGGCGCGCTGTCGAGCACCAATCCCTACCTGAGTTCAGCCAATCAGGGCAATTTCATCGACTTCGGCGGCCCGGACATCCTCAACCAGGTGGCGATGGCGGCACGCGTCGGCCTCGCCGGCGCGTGGTTCCAGAAATGGCAAGTGCATCGCCGCCTGCGTCCGGAGGTCATGGCGGCGCGCGCCGAGATCGATCGTGGTCTGCCGGAGCCGCGTTACCTGGTGCACGGCGAGATTGCCAACTCGGTCGCAGCGTCGCGACTGCTATCGGCCCAGGGCAATATCCTGCTGCCGATGGCCTTCCCGGAAGGCTCTCCGACGCATCCGGCCTATCCAGCCGGGCATGCCGCGATTGCGGGTGCCTGCACCACCGTCCTCGGCCTTCAATCCGGATTTCGCAATTCCGGAATCCAGTGCAGGCCAGCCGCGACGGCACTGCGCTGGAAGCCATCAACACGACGGTCAAGCTCGGCGATGAACTCGACAGCTGGCGTCGAACATCTCCGTCGGTCGCGACACCGCCGGAGTGCACTTTCGCAGCGACGGCATCGAGGGCATGCTGCTCGGCGAGCAGGTGGGCATCGGCCTGCTGCGCGACTACAGCCTGAGCTATCCCGAGTCTTTCGACGGCTATTTGCTGCGGCGCTTCGACGGCAGCAACGTGCGCATCCGCAATGGCGTGGTAACGCGGGTCTGATTGCTGGGTAGGTCACGTTGGCCCGCAAGGGAGCAAGGGCCTGCGTGACTTCCGGTGTCACGACTGTCACGTAGCCCGCTGCGCGGGCAACCTGACCTGCGCGTTTCTCAGGGTCGGGCCGAGATCGCGGTCAATATTCCACGCAGGATCTGCGTCGGGCTGGGCGGACAGCCGGGCACGGCGACGTCGACCGGGATGACGTTGGCGACGCGGCCGCAACTGGCGTAGCTCTCGCCGAAAATGCCGCCCGAACAGGCGCACTCGCCGATGGCGACCACCCATTTCGGATCGGGCGTTGCCTCCCAGGTGCGCCGCAGCGCCAACTGCATGTTGCGCGCGACCGGTCCGGTCACCAGCAGCATGTCGGCGTGGCGCGGGCTGGCGACGAAGCGTATTCCCAGACCTTCGAGGTTGTAGATCGCGTTGTTCAGCGCATGCATCTCCAGCTCGCAGCCATTGCAGGAGCCGGCGTCGACGGCGCGGATGCACAACGCGCGCCCGAGAATGTCGCGCACCTCGCCCGCCATCGCCTCAAGCTGGCGCAGGCTCTCGTCGGGCGCCGGCGGTGGCTCGGTGATGATGCCGATACGGGCGATCTGGCGCAGCGTCTTCAGCATGGGATGGGGCCTCGTGCGTTCTCATCGAACAGAATGAATCTGCAAGGTTTTCGGACAAGGCGGGGAAGGGGCAGGGGTCAGGTGATCAAGTCCACAGCAAGGTCGGACTTTGCGCCGAGGTTGGTCCCCCTGCCCTGGCCCTGCCCCGCTTGGGCTCTGTTCGATGAGGGGAGCAAGCGCGTCGCCAAAGGCAATCAGTACGCTCAAAGATCATGGCCGCTGTAGCTCAGGTTGAAGGATTTGTTGATCAGCGGGAAGTCCGGCACGATGTTGCCGATCACCGCGTGTTCCAGCACCGGCCAGTTGTGCCAGGACGGGTCGTGCGGGTGGCAGCGTGCAATGCGTCCGTCTTTGGCGGTGCGCAGCGCGATCAGCACCGGCCCGCGCCAGCCCTCGATGCAGCCCAGGCCGATCAGGTCTGCCGCGGGAACGGGGACCTCGACGCGGTGGTCGCCGGCCGGCAACTGGCTCGCGATGTCTCCGATCAGACGGCAGGATTCCAGCAGTTCATCGAAGCGGACGGCCACCCGCGCGGCGACGTCGCCGCCCGGGTGCAGCGCCTTCTTCGGCGCAAGCTGGCCATAGGGCGGGCAGGGCAGGTCGATGCGCAGATCGAAAGCCTGCCCACTCGCGCGCCCGGCGAGCCCGGCCAGGCCCAGTTGCAATGCCAGCGCCGGGGTGACGATGCCAGCGCCGCTGAATCGATCGCGTACGCCGGCGTGTTCGTCGAGGATGCCGTGCAGACGCTGCACCTCGGCGGCAAGCAGCGGCATCGACGCCGCCAGCGTCTTCAGCGCCGTGGCTTCAGGGTCAACCGCAGTGCCGCCGGGCACCACGTAGTCGAACAGGTAACGCTGGCCGAGCGTGGCCGCAGTCAGTCGCAGCAGGCGTTCCTTGAGGCGCCCGAACTGCGACAGCGCGAAGGCAAAGCCGGCATCGTTGCCGAGCGCGCCAAGATCGCCTAAGTGATTGGCGCAGCGCTCCAGCTCCAGCGCCAGCGCGCGCAGGCATGCCGCGCGCGGCGGCAGCGTCACGCCAGCGCAAGCCTCCAGCGCCTGGCAATACGCCCAGGAAAAAGCGACTGCCGAATCACCCGAGATCCGCGCGGCCAGACGGTGACCTTCGAGTGCCGGCAACTCCTGGAAGCGCCGCTCGATGCCCTTGTGCACATAGCCCAGGTGCTGCTCCAGGCGCAGCACTTTTTCGCCGACTACCGAAAAGCGGAAATGCCCCGGTTCGATGATGCCGGCATGCACCGGGCCGACCGCGATTTCGTGCACGCCATCGCCATCGACGCGGACAAACTCGTAGGCATCGGCCGGCGCCTCGGTGGTGGGAATCGGCATTTGCGCGTCGCGCAGCGGATAGCGCTGATCGGACCAGCTGGTGTGGCGCAGCCACGATCGCGTATCCCAGGCATCGCTGCGCAAGCCATGCAGGTCGTGGATGGCGCGCTCCATGCGCAGCGCCGACGGGAAAATCTCGTGCACGCTGGGGAAACGCTGCTGATCGGCGGCGAGCGTCGCCGACAGCTGCAGCAATCCGGTCTGCGTATGCGCGCTGCCATCGGCGGTCGGGAAGGAATCGACGATGACGGCTGCGTGCAGCCGCGCGGGCGTGTCAGCGGGCGTTTCGGCCCACAGCGAGACCAGCCGCCCGCCGCCAGCCGCAACATCGCCCAGCACTGATCGCCAGTGGCTGATGTCGACCTGCGCAGCGTGTGCGCCGGGTGCGCCGGGCAGCGGGCGAGCTTGCGACAAAAGGGGCGTCAGCATCATTCCCCTCCGATCAAACGCGCTGCCGCCCGATACCATTCAGCCAGGTAAGGCGGGATATACAGGCCGAGCATCAGCACCAGCGCCAGATGCGCAAATACCGGCAGCAGCGCCGGCGGGTGCGGCAGGCGCTTGCCCTGGGTTTCGCCGAAGACCATCGGCTGCACGCGGCCGAAGATCGCCGCGAAAGCGACCGCCAGCGACAGCAGCAGGATCGGCGTCGCCCAGGGTTGTTGCTGCATCGCCGTGGTCAGGATCAGGAACTCGCTGGCAAACACGCCAAAAGGCGGCATGCCGAGGATCGCCAGCGAGCCGAGCATCAGTCCCCAGCCGATGGTCGGGTTGGTGGTGACCAGGCCACGGATATCGTCCATCTGCTGCGATCCGGACTTCTGCACGGCGTGGCCGACGGTGAAGAAGATCGCCGACTTGGTCAACGAATGCACCGTCATGTGCAGCAGCGCGGCGAAGTTGGCCACCGGTCCGCCCATGCCGAAGGCAAAGGTGACGATGCCCATGTGCTCGATCGACGAATAGGCGAACAGCCGCTTGATATCGCGCTGGCGCCACAGGAACAGCGAGGCGAGCACCACCGACAGCAGGCCAAAGCCCATCAGCATGTTCGACGGCAACGTGCTGCCAAGCGAACCTTCGACCAGGATCTTGCAGCGCACCACGGCATAGATCGCGACATTCAGCAACAGGCCGGAGAGCACCGCCGAGATCGGCGTCGGGCCCTCGGCGTGGGCGTCCGGCAACCAGTTGTGCAGCGGCGCCAGTCCCACCTTGGTGCCATAGCCGACCAGCAGGAAGACGAAGGCGAGGCTGAGTACCGACGGCTCCAGTTGCGCCTTGACCTGGTTCAGGTGCGTCCACAGCAGCGCATCGACGCCGGAATTGCCGAGCACCTTCTCTGCGGCGAAGTACAACAGGATGGTGCCGAACAGCGCCTGGGCGATGCCGACGCCGCACAGGATGAAGTACTTCCAGCCCGCTTCCAGCGCCGCCGGCGTGCGGTACAGCGTCACCAGCAGCACGGTCGACAGCGTCGCCGCTTCCATCGCCACCCACATCAGCCCGAGGTTGTTGGTGGTCAAGGCGATCAGCATGGTCGCCATGAACAACTGGTACATGCTGTGGTAGAGCTTGAGCTGGCGCGAACTCAGTTTGCCGTGATCGCGCTCGATGCGCATGTACGGGCGCGAGAACAGCGAAGTGGTCAGCCCGACGAAGGCGGTCAGCGTGACCAGGAACACGTTGAACGGATCGATGAAGAACTGCTCGCGGCCGACCAGCACGTCGCCGTGTTCGATCACCCGCGCGGTCAGCGCGCAGGCAGCGATGAAGGTGATCAGGCTGAGCCCGACATTGACGTCCGGCGCGCGTCGCTTGGCGCCGAAGAAGCCCAGCCAGATGGCGCCGGCCAGCGGGGTGCCCAGGAGCAGCAGGAATTCCATCTAGCGCCCCGGCTGAGGCATGGCTCGCCCAAAGCGGGGCACGGGGCACGGGGCACGGCGCACGGGAAAAAGCGCGGGTAACGGACGCGCGCGCCTTTGCGTTTCTCCCGTGCCCCGTGCCCCATGCCCCGCTCTTGCTCGCTCCCCGCCCATCAATCCCCCTCCTTCAGCGACTCCAGGTGGTGCAGATCGAGGCTGTCGAACTGCTCGCGAATCTGGAAGAAGAACACGCCGAGCACCAGCATCGCGACCAGGATGTCCAGCGCGATGCCCAGTTCCACCACCATCGGCATGCCGCGCGTGGTGCTCATCGCGCCGAAGAACAAGCCGTTTTCCATCGACAGGAAGCCGACCACCTGACTCATCGCCTTGCTGCGCGTGATCATCATCAGGAAGGACAGCAGGATCACCGCCACCGCAATGCCGATGCTGTTGCGCGTCGTCTCGCTGGCGAGTTCGGCGATCGGCTGCGCCAGTCCGAAGGCGAACACCACGATCAGCACACCGACCAGCATCGTGCCCGGAATGTTGAGCAGCGGCTCGGTGTCCCAGTAGACCTCCAGGCGGCGGATCAGCCGGTGCAACAGCCACGGCAGGAACAGCACCTTCAACGCAAAGGTCAACAGGCCCGACAGATACAGATGGGTCTCGCCGGTGCGCCAGGCCACCATCAGCGTGGCTACCGTCAGCAGCAGACCCTGCATCGCCAGCAGGTTGACCAGCGAGACAATGCGACGTTGCGACAGCATCGAAAACGACAGCAGCAACAGCAAGGCCGCCAGCGCGTTGACGATCTGCAGGTCCAGCGGAATGGTATTCATCGGGCCACCTGCAGCAGACGGACCAGCAAGCCGAGCACCGCCAGCAGAAAGGCGGTCGCCAGGAACTCCGGCGCGCGGAACACGCGCAATTTCGCCGACAGCGTCTCGATCAGGGCCAGGCCGGCGCCGATCACCGCCAGTTTGCCGGCGAGCAGCACGATGGCCAATCCCAGCCGGATCGGATCGCCGTTGGAGGCCAGTCCCCAGGGCACGAACAGCGCCAGGCCGATGCAGGCGTAGTTGAACAGTTTCAGCGCCGCCGCCCATTCCATCAGCGCCAGATGCCGCGCCGAATATTCGAGCAGCATCGCCTCGTGGATCATGGTCAGTTCCAGGTGCGTCGCCGGGTTGTCCACCGGAATGCGTGCGTTCTCCGCCAGCATCACCATGGCGAAGGCCACCGCCGTGAACAGCAGGCTCGGATGGATGGCCAACTGTGCCGCCGCCAGGTTTTCGGCGATCAGCGGCAGTGCCGTGGTGGCGGTCATCAGCGAGGCGACGAAGATCACCATCAGCAGGGTCGGTTCAGCCAGAAAGCCGACCATCATCTCGCGGCGCGCGCCGAGCGTGCCGAATGCGGTGCCGACGTCCATCGCCGCCAGCGACAGGAACATGCGCGCCGCCGCAAACAAGCCAACCAGGGCGATGGCATCGGCCGCGGCGGTGAACGGCAGGCGCGTACCCAGCATCGGGATCATCGCCGCTGCCGCGACCATGGTGCCGAAAATGATGTAGGGCGCAATGCGGAACAGCGACGAGGCGTTGTGTGCGAGCACCGCATCCTTGTGCAGCAGCTTGCGGATGCCGCGATAGGGCTGCAGCAGGCTCGGCGCGCTGCGATTCTGCAGCCAGGCGCGGCACATGTTGACCCAGCCCAGCAACAGCGGCGCCGCGGCCAGTGCGACCAGCACCTCGATGAATTGATCGAGCCAGTTGAGCCAGTTCATAGCACCGACGCCAGCAGCACGATCAAGGTCACGAAGCTGTACAGCAGGTACGCCGAGATGCGTCCCTGCTGCAACACCGATACCGCGTTGGCGGCACGTTGCACGATGCGTTCGATCGGCAGGTACAACAAGCGCCACAGTCGATCGAACACCACCACGCGATAACGCGGCGCCCGATCGAAGGGCGATGGCAGTTCGCGATCCATCGCGAAGAAAGGCTGGAACAGGTGACGGATCGGCTGGCCGAAGCCTTCCGCCGTATCCTGCATGCGCGGATTGATGCGTTCATAGCCGCAGTCCCAGGGATCGGCGCGGCGCGTGCGTCGGCG
Organism: Rhodanobacteraceae bacterium; assembly: GCA_016717705.1. Classification (GTDB taxonomy): domain Bacteria; phylum Pseudomonadota; class Gammaproteobacteria; order Xanthomonadales; family SZUA-5; genus JADKFD01. The sequence continues at coordinate 11,157 of JADKFD010000062.1, forward strand.
ATACACCAGGCGGCCGACCAGCACGGTGACCAGCACGGCGCTGACGACGGCCAGCGTGAACACCAGCGGTGCATAGCTGATGCTGCGCGCCGGCAGCGGCGCCAGCATCCACCAGGACTGCGCCGAGGTGACCGCGGCCGAGGCGTTGATGCCCAGATCGGCAACCACGCCGGCCAGCATCGGCACGATCTGCGCCGGCAGCAAGCCAAGCAGCACGCAGCCCGCCGCCAGCCATACCAGGCCGACGCGTTCGAGCACGCTGGCGTCGTGGGCATCGTGCAGCGCCGCTTCGCGCGGCTGGCCGAGAAACACGATCCCGTAGAACTTGACCATCACGTAACCGGCCAGCGCCGCCGACAACACCAGCAGCGCCGCGCCCAGTGGCAGCAGCATGTTGACGAAGGGCTTGGGTACCTCGTGCGCGAGCAGAAAAGCCTGCAGCAGCAACCATTCGGAGACGAAGCCGTTGAGTGGCGGCAGTCCGGCGATGGCCAGCACGCCGACCAGCGTCAGCCACGCCACCCACGGCATGCGATGGATCAGCCCACCCAGATGGCCGAGGTTGCGCTCGCCGGTGGCGTGCAGCACCGCGCCGGTGCTGAGGAACAACAGGCTCTTCATGAAGGCGTGGTTGATCGCGTGGTAGAGCACCGCGATCAGCGCCAGCGCCGCCATCGCGTCCATGCCGACACCATGGAAGACGATCGCCAGGCCGATGCCGGTGAACAGGATGCCGATGTTCTCGATCGAGGAATAGGCCAACAGGCGCTTCATGTCCGACTGCGTCGCGGCGAAGATCACCCCGTACAGCGCGGTGAACAGACCCAGGCCCAGCGGGATCAGCCCCCACCACCAGGTCGGCGTGCCGATCAGGTCGAAAGTGATCCTGAGCATGCCGTAGATCGCGGTCTTCAGCATGACGCCGCTCATCAGCGCCGACACCGGCGACGGCGCCGCCGGATGCGCCTCGGGCAGCCACACGTGCATCGGCACCAGTCCCGCCTTGGCGCCAAAACCGAACAGCGCCAGGGCAAACGCGGCGAAGGCCCAGATCGGTGGCAGTTGTGCACCGCGCATGGCATCGAAGGTGAATTGCCAGCTGCCGCCCTGGAGGATGCCGAAGGCGAGCAGGATCGCAATCGCGCCGACATGCGCGATCAGCAGGTAGAGAAAACCGGCACGACGGATTTCCGGAATCCGGTGCTGCGTGGTCACCAGGAAATACGAGGACAGCGCCATGGTTTCCCAGGCGACCATGAAGGCGTAGGCGTCGTCGGCCAGCAGCACCATCGCCATCGCCGCGAGAAACAGATGGTATTCCAGGCACAGCACGCCGGGCAGCGTGCCTTCACCACTGCGGAAATAGCCGGCTGCGAACAGCGAAATGCCGACCGAGGCCGAGCCGAGCAGGAACAGGAACACGCTGGACAGCGCGTCGCGACGCAGATGCACCGGCAGATCGGGCAGACCGATCGGCAGCACCACCGACTCAGCCGGCAAGGCAATGCTCATGGCGGCCACGATCGCCAGCAGCAGTCCGACCACGGCACCGGCGACGAACAGGGCGCGGCCGGCAAACTCCAGGCTGCGCGGCCGGATCAGTCCGGCCAGTCCGATTGCCAACCACGCCGTCACCAGCGCCAAAAGCGTGGTCAATGCCGACTCAGGCGCGCCACCAGGACGCCGGCTGGCGCGAAGGAGCATGCGGAGACAGGCCGATTGCGCTTGCACGAGTGATGTCCAGAACATCAGTGTAGATGTTTTCTACTTCCATGCTACCATAGCAGATCGCCGACTAGACCTGCCAGCGGCGATCTACCAAAGTAGTAAAGGCGCAGTGACCAGCGCCGGGCAGAGAAATTCCGGGGGCGTGAAACGGGCGCTTCTTCAATGTTCGAAGTTCTGACGGAACCGCATGATCACCTCTGCTCAATTGCGTGCAGCGCGCGCCATGTTGGGAATCGATCAACGCACGCTGGCGGAAATGGCCGGCGTGTCTCTACCGACGATCCAGCGCATGGAGGCCTCCGATGGCAACGTGCGCGGGGTTGTCGATTCGCTGAACAAGGTGCTGTCCGCCTTGGAGACTGCCGGTATCGAGCTGATCGCCGAGAACGCAGTCAGTCAGCCCAGTGGCCGCGGCATACGCCTTAGGTCACCCAGTGCAAGGAGTACGTTTTGAGCAACAAGGGTATTGAATTGGAAGTTCGGCTGGATCGTCGTGAACCCATTGGCCGGCCGATCCAGGTGCGCGCGCCCACCGATGTCAATCTGATCGCCTTTTTTGGTGACAACTGCGATATCGACGAAGGCGCCCACGCGCAGATCCTGTGCTGGCCGACCACGGCAACCGCCTGGCACGCACTGACCCAGTCGTGGCGCACGCTGCGCACGCCCGGCGTCAAGTCGCCGCCGGCGGTCAACGCGTCCTGGTCCTATCGCTACGGACCGCAGTTGTGCGGCGTCTATGTCGATGCCGCGGCACTCGAGACCAGCATCGCCGCCTTGATCACGCGCGCCGCCATGGGCATGAGCGTGGCCGTCAGCGACAGCAACCGGCGCTCCTCGCGGCGCGAGATGTTCCAGGACTGCCTGGTCGGCTACCAGGAATTCCTGCGCACGCCGGGGCGCTACATGTGGTCGGTGGCGATCGCCACGGCGCCGCGCGGCGCGCACACGGTCGAAGAGGATTTCCGTCAGGCCAGCCAGGGCGTGTCGATTCCCAAGCCGCCGCTGCTGCAGGTCTGGGACGGCGATCTCGATCCGATCCCGCTGGAAATCGCGCGCATCGCCGCCGGCGCCGTGGCGCGGCACATGGAATCACCCGGCGCCGCCAACCCGATCTTCGAAGCCGTGCGCACCAAGCTCGCCAACATGCCGGCGCAGCTGACCGCAAGGCCGCGTTCGCGTCGCCGCTGAGCCCGGCGCAAAGATTGTGCTGAGCCCCGGGAACCGCAACCGCGGTTCCCGGGCGGGGTAATGCATGTTGCGGTTCGCGCCACCCACGCAGCATCCAAAGCGGTGCGAGTTGCCACCGCACTCCAGATCTGTCCGCGCCTCGCACACCACCGGCCCAAAGCAAAACCGTAGGTTGGGCCAAGCGCAGCGTGCCCAGCACCCGGAGCGACTAAACGGGGAGAAGCGGGCGCCTCTACTGAAGCTGCGCTACCGCATCGCACTGTGCGACGCCTTCGCTGACCTCGGGCCGGCTGAGCAAGTCAGGGGCGTGTTTGTTTGGTTTCAGCGGTATTTGCATGAGCTGGTTCCCGAATGCCGCCGCTGATCAGGTGTGGTCAGCGAGACCTTGCTCGGGCGCGAAGTTGATTTTCGCATCAACGAAAACCATGGTTGGCAGGACATGAAACTGGCCGGTTCCACCCTGCCGGGAATATGCCGAACGCGAGTTGCCCACAGCTCTCATCCCCAGGCTTCACCGCAGGTCCATTCATTCGAAGCCGTCCAGCAGAAACCAATCTGCATCGGTGACCACGGCTGCCCCGCTTGCCGATTGCCCGAGGATCGAGGTGAAGCCGCCGCCGACAAAGACGCCATGCGGGGTCGCCGAGACAGTCTCGACCAAACCGTTGATTTGCAGATTCCAGGTCGTGAGGAGTCCGTTCGAACGGGTCGTGTCGAGTGCCGCGACATTCTGGATGTTGCTGCCAGAAATCGAGTCGAACCCGCCGCCGACGTAGAGCGTCTGGCCAGCGAGCGCCATTCCCCTAACTTCGGAAACCGGGCCTGGATTCCAGGCTGTCGCAATGCCCTCGGAGCGATCGACCGCGCCCAGGCCATTGCGCGGCGCGCCGCCGAGGCTGCTGTAACCTCCCGCGACATACACGAGATCCCCAGCAGCAATCAACGCGGATGCGTCGCCGCTGATTCCCGGGTTCCAATCTGTCGCCCGGCCCGAAACCGCGTCCACTGCGCCCAGACGGTAGCGCGGCGTAGTCCCGAGAGTCGTGAAGAATCCGGCGAGATAGACGGTGTTTCCGGATCTGGCGATGGCCTTGATGACGTTGTTTGGCCGGGGTTCCCATGAACTGACGGCACCGCTGACGGGATCCACTGACGCGAGGAAGTCACGAAGGACCCCGCCGACTGCCGTGAATTCGCCCGCAATGTAGAGCGCGTCCTCCGCCGCCCAACAGCCTGAGACCGGCGCCCCGGAGACGTTTGCATCGAACGCCGTCACGGCACCAGTCGCGTCGAATGCCGCCAGGTACAAGCGCGGTTGATGATTGGCGCGAAAAAATCGGCCGCCGGCGTAGACCCTGTCGCCGCTGGCTGCCACGGCCTCAACAATATCGCTGGTGCCGGCGATGAAGCTGGCATCCGGCGTGCCATCGGTTTTCAAACGCGCGATGTGTTCATGGGCCTGACCATTGACGCGCAGGAAGTTACCGCCGAAAACTACCCTTCCCGCGCTGTCGGTGGTGCTGTCGTAGACGGCTGGTTCGTCAATCTGGGCTCCGACCAGCCCGACTCCGACGTAGTCCGGAAGCGCTCGCACCGTGCCCGTGTCTGCGGCGATACCCGCAATTCCCGGTCGCGAATGGGTGCCGACGCTGCGGAAATTGCCGCCGGCATACAGCGTCCCGGCGGACAGGGCCAGCGCACGGACCGTGTGCGACCTTCCAAGGAGACCACTCAGATTCGGGTTCCAACTGCTCAGTGCGCCGCTTGATGCGTCAATGGCCGCCAGCATTCCGCGCGGCTGTCCGCCGATGCTCTCGAACCTGCCTCCTGCATAGACGGTCTCATTTGCGGCAAGCAAGGCGTGCACGAAGAAACTGGGATTCGGATTCCACGGCAGGACCAAGCCGCTGCTCGCATCCATCGCTGCCAAGAACCGTCTCGGCTGGTCACCCACCCAAGTGAAATCGCCACCGAGGAAAACCGTGTTGCCGATGATGGCGATGGTATGGACACTACTCGCCGAAGGGATCTCGAGGATCGACGCCCCGGTAGTCAAGCTGACGGCAGCAAAGCCGAACTGGTTGACGCCACCGACGCTGGTGAAGGATCCGCCGATGAAAACTCGATCGCCCTTGATCGCCATGGCGCGCACGCCGGTATCCACCTCCGGGTTCCAGGCGCCGATGAGTCCGGTCACGGCATCGATGACCGCCAGATGGTTGCGGCTGACGCCACCGATCTGGGAAAAGCCGCCGCCGACGTAGATCTGGTTGCCGACTTGAACCATCGCGAACACCAGGCCGTCGACCCCTGGATTCCACGCCGTGGCCGTTCCATCGACCTTGTCGAGCGCGGCAATCCGCTGCCGCGCGGCACCGCCAATCGCCGTGAAATCCCCGGACGCGACGATGTTGCCGCCGGACTCCAGCAGCGCGTAAATGCCATTGCCGTCCATCGCCGGATTCCAGCTGTCGACCGAGCCGTCGGAATTGAGCCGCGCGAGATTGCGTCGCGGGACGCCATTGACGCTGGAGAATTTGCCGCCGATGACGATCTTGCCGTCGCTTTGGACTGCGATCGCGCGAACCTCGCCGCCTGTTTCCAGGACGATATTGGGGGGCAGCAGTGCGGCGGCGTACCCGGGCAAGGACACCAAGCCGATCCAGAGCACCACGAGGTATTGCCAGAATTGAGCGGTCGGTCGTGCGCGAGCAACTGGGTCCATTACATTCCAGAAAACGGCGGAATCGCGATACTACTTGAAGCTGATTTGCGGCGAGGATCGCGAAAGCGGCCGCTCGTTCGAGAAAAGGCAATGGGTTGAACCCGCGTCAGTCCGGCGCCGATCCGAACCCGGCAATCCAGCGTCATTCTCCCGGGTGGTAGCTGCGCTCGATATGGCCGTCCAGCTGGGCGCGATGGAAATAGACATCGCGCAGGGCGCCGCTGGCGTAGCGATCGGCCTGATCGTTGAAGTGTGCGGATCCGGGCACGCTGTTCAGGCCGCCGGCGGTCACTGCCTTGGCTTTGAGCGGATCGCCGAATTCGATCACGGCCACGAAACTGTTGCCGCTGGTGCCGTACCACTTGCGCGTTCCGGGATAGGCGTGCGCCTCGAACGCGGCCAGTGAGCCCCAGTCGGCCGAGCCGAACATCACCGGCGTGCTCGGTTTGGCATCGTCGAATTGCTGGACGATGTCGCCGTTGTTGCGCTGGAAGCGGTTGATGTCGCCCCACGGCGTCTGCAGGGTGCCAAAATCGGCTTGCAGGCGGTCGACCGCGGCGGCCAGCCGCTCCAGGCGCTGCTGCGGGTCACGCTGTCCTTCATGTACCGGTACACATTCGACGTCGGCTGCGCTGGCTGCCGGCGTTGCGTATTCCAGCCAGCGTTCGCCGTAGAACATCGCGATGGAAGTCGGCACGGACGCGGCCGACCAGCGGTAATCCCAGTCCTTGAGCAGCGCGATGGCCGGGGCCAGCTTCGGCTTCAGCAGATGCGCGGCGGGTGCCTCCTCGTAGGCCTTGAGCAGCAGCGGAATCTGGATCTCGAACTCGGGCATGGCACTGTCATAGGCGGCGCCGATCAGGCTGTCGAGGGTGAAACCCTGATGGCCGTCGAGCACGCGCATGGCGTGGATGCCGCGCGGATTCTCGGCACCGGAATCCACGTATGCCGGGAAGTCGGCCTGCTTTGGACTGTACTTGCCGGCCGCCGAGTACGGGTAGTTGTTGCTGTTGTAGACCCAGCCGTTGGGCGGATTCACCACGTTGGGAGATTCGTCGAAGGACAACAGTCCATTCCACTCGGTGGCGGGGTTGCTGCCGTCCACCGGCTTGCGCCAGTCGAACTTCGGGTCGCGGCGGGGAACGAAGTTGGAATGGAAATAGGCGATGTTGCCGTCGGCATCGGCGTACACCGTGTTGTTCGACGAGTTGGTGTGCAGCGCCATCACGCGCTTGTACTCCTCCAGGCTGCGCGCCTTGGTGCGCAGGTAAGACTGGGTCAGCGCCACCAGCGGGTTGTGCATCATCCGCACGCTGACCCACTTGCCGTCGATGGCGCGGACGATCGGGCCGCGGTGGGTGCGGTAAACGGTGAAATCGCGGGTCTGCATGCCGTTTGCCGCCCGGTAGGGGATGCTGATCGTGCTCGCCTGCAGTGGCCGCTCTTCATTGCCGACGCGGTAGGTGTGGCTGCCGTCGTCCTTCCGGGTCACCGTCTCCAGGTATTCGTCGATGTTGTCGACACTGCTGCTGGTGTGCATCCAGCCGGCTCGGTCATTGAATCCCTGGTAGACGAAGAACTGTCCCCAGGTCAGCGCGCCGTAGGCATTCAAGCCTTCTTCGCTGACCATCTGCGCCTCCTCGCGAAAGAAGAACGAGGTGTGCGGATTGATCAGCAGCAGCGCCTTGCCCGAGGCGGTGTTGGCCCCGGCGATGGCGATCCCGTTGGAGCCGGTCGGCGCCGGCGGCCGCAGTCGCTGCCCGGCGAGGGCCGGCCCGGCGCTGCTCGTGGAGCGCCCGCTACCGCCGTAGAACGCTTCGAGCTGTCCGAGGTCCACGCTCTCGATATCGCCGCCGATGCTGCCCTCGCTGAAGCTGAGTGCCATCCACGGCTCGAACCGGGTGATCACCCGTGGCTTCACGGTCGGATGGGTGTGCAGGTAGAAGTTGAGTCCGTCAGCCCAGGCGTCCATCAGTGCCTTGAGCCAGGGCTCGGCCTTGGCGTACTCGATCTTGAGTTGCGCGGGGTCGATGTAGAGCTTCATCCGGAGGTCGCGATAGATCGCAGGCGCGCCCTCCGCCTCCGCCAAGCGCCCCTGCGCGTTGATGAAATTGGTCTCGACCCGGTTGAAGTCGTCTTCCGCCTGCGCGTACATCAAACCGAACACGACGTCGGCGTCGGTTCGCGCGTACACGTGCGGCACCCCCAGTCGTCGCGAATGATGGTCACGGCGTCGGCACGTTTCTGCCACGCGGCAAGCTCGGCGCTGACCGGAGCAGCGGTCGGCAGGGAGGTACACGCGGCGAGGGCAAGCAGGACAACGAAGGCGAGCGTTTTCAAAGCACGGAAGGTCCAGGGCCGGTCGATGGCGAATGTACACCGCGGCTCTGGTGGGTCAAGGAGCGTCGCACCCCCGCGCAGCGGTTCTTCGGCGCGGCCCGGTCGCAAGCACGCTGTCAACGCGCCAGCGGCGCGCCGGGCTTGCGTCACCGGAGCGATTTGTCGAGCATCCCTGGCCAGTCCAGCCAAGCATCCGGCCGTGCAATCCGCGAAACAGGCGTTGATCCGCTGCGAAAATCTGGATCTGTTTGCGGCGCCGCCCAGCCCGCCGCCGACGCCGACCTCGGCGGAACCTGTCGCCGGCACAGACCAGGCCGGTCAACCGCAACTGCTGTTTCGCATCGGACCGGACGACCAGCTCGACCTGTTCCGGCATTCTCCGGCCGAAGTTGCCGCAACCGCGGCACGCCGTGCGCTCAAGGACCTGAGTGTCGCGCGTGTGCACGCTCAACTGGTATTGCTGCGCCGGTTGCCGGCGTACGGCAATTTTGTCGCGGACTGCGATCTTTGCGTCGAATTGATCGAGCGCCACGATGCGCGCTGGGCCGACGCCGCGCTTGCAGTTCCCTGGATCGAGTCCGAACTCTGGGCTGCGGCAACCCGCTGCCTGCAGCGCGACGCAATGTTGCTGCTGCGTCCGGCCTTGCTCGCCCTGCTCGAACACGCAAGCCAGGTTCCTTTCGACGCAGATAACCGACACGCCCACCCGAGTTATCTCTGGCAACTGCTCGATCAGCCGGCGCAGGCCGTGGCCGCGCTGGGCTTGATCCGCTCTGGCGTGAGCAGCCGGCAGCTCTGGTCTGGCACGCCCATTTGAGCGAACAGGCGCAATTGCCCGAGCGCGTGCATGCCGACGTCGTTGAGCTGTGTCTGGCCTGGCCCGGACGCCGCCGAATCCTGGCTGAGCACCAGCCATTCCTTTGCATCGCGCTGGTCGGCCTGGTGCGATCTTGACCCTGAGCTGCCGCTGCACGCCTTTCCCGCCTGGTGCCGACTGACCCGGGCGACTGAGTTTCCGCTGCCGGCGACCGACCAGCGACTCGGCGCAAGCTTGCTGCGCAGCGCCGGGCAACTGGCTGCATGCCCGTCGGATCTGACGCTGCGCAAGGCTCTCAACAGCCTGTGTCCGGGTCTGCTGGCCGCTTTCCTGGCCGGACGCAGCGGCTACTGAGTGGCGTTCGCGCCGATCAACGGCAAGCTGCCGAAGTAGCTTCGCAAATACCCACGGTCAGCGCTGGCCAGTCGATTGGCTTGGGTAAGGGCATGGGCGCCGATGAGGAAATCCGGAACCATCGTCGTTCGCGCTCCCCCTGTTTGTCGGTACGCCGCAAATATCTGGCCCGCGGCAAACAGGGTCGCTTTGGAGGACGGCAGCAGTTCGATCGCTAGACTATCAAGCCGACGTTGCAAGTCATCGGCGCGAACAAAACAAGCCGCAAGTTCGGCAAACACCACTTCGGAAATCACCAAAGGCCCGCTCTGCGCGGCCGCAGCCAATCGCAGCAGCCACGCCTCGGCGTCTGGCTCCTGTGTGAAAATGGCCAGAATTGCCGAGGTGTCGACGGCGGTGATCATCCCTCGGCCGGCCCACGCATCCGTTCGAGCAATACGCCACTGCTCAGTTGCTGCGATTGCGGCGTACCGTCCGTGCGCAAACAGCCGATGGCACTGCGCATCCGGGCAATGTCGACTTCGCGCGTCGCCTTGAGGTACGGCGCGGTTTCATCAAACACCAGACGCATGCCCGGCTTCAGTCCGAGCCGCTTGCGGATGGCCAGTGGAATCGTGATCTGGCCTTTTTCAGTAAGCGTCACAGCCATGACTTCTATTCCCACTACAGGTAAGGAAAAATGTCTTACTTCGACGCTTGACTGTCAAACCCCGCTCACCCTTGCCCTAGGGACCCTCTGAAGTGCGCCGTGAGAAGGCGCAGTCCTCCAGCTGGAGAGTAGTCCAGCCCGGCAACTATTGCTCCGGCCGGTAGCAATCGAAGCGGCGACGAGAGTAATCGAGTCGCCGGAGCCTTCGGTGAAGAGGGTCGTGTAAGCGACTCGGCGAGCGAACAGGCCGTAACGCGAGTGAACGCTGTGCAGGCCCCGAAAATACCGATGCGGAAGACGACCTGGCTTCAGAACAGGGAAGACTGACATCGCAAGGGAGTTGAGCAACGAAGTCCTTGCGGTTCCGCCGGGGTAGTGGCGACGGCATGTTGGCGCAGGAGGACTGACGCAACACGGGAAGCCCCGGTCGATGGTGGTCGACCAACGAGACGCCCGCGAGGGACAGGCTCGGTCGATTGGGGTGGCGGATGGGCTCGTAGTACCGATGAAGTCGGGTAACGCCGGTGGAGGGAAGGAGCCCTGGTTCGAGGAAGACGCTGGAAGAGGCGCGGGACAGGGGATTGGTGTGAACCTACAAACTCCAGAAAGTGTTCAGAAGCTTCAGAACGCGTTGCATGCCAAAGCGAAGGAAGCACCTGACTTCCGCTTCTATGCGCTGTACGACAAGGTGTATCGCGGCGACATTCTGGACTTTGCTTACCGGCTGGCCCGCAGCAACCGCGGGGCACCGGGCGTGGATGGTCAGGATTTCGTTGCCATCGAGTCGGTCGGTGTGGAGCGGTGGCTGGGTGAACTGGCACAAGCCTTGAAGGAAAAGACGTACCGCACGCAAGCGGTGCGGCGGGTCTACATTCCCAAAGCGGACGGGAAGCAGCGGCCACTGGGTATTCCCACGGTGCGCGATCGGGTGGTGCAAACGGCGGTCGTGTTGGTACTGACGCCGATCTTCGAAGTCGATCTCGATCCGCATCAATATGCCTATCGGCCGGAACGCAGTGCCTTGGACGCGGTGCGCCACGTGCATCGGTTGCTCAACACCCGATACACCGAGGTGGTCGACGCCGATTTGAGCGACTACTTTGGCAGCGTGCCGCATGCCGAGCTGATGCGTTGCTTGGCACGACGGATCGTCGACCGACACCTGCTGGCGCTGATCAAGCAGTGGCTGGTGATGCCGGTCGACGAAGACGACGGTCGTGGCGGCACCAAGCGCACGACGACGGCGAAGGATGACAAGCGCGGCACGCCGCAAGGCGCGCCGATCTCGCCGTTGCTGAGTAATCTGTACCTGCGCCGCTTTCTGCTGGGATGGAAAACACTTGGGCTGGAGCGCAAGCTGCGCGCCCAGATCGTTTCCTATGCCGATGACTTCGTCATCTTGTGTCGTGGCAGTGCGGCACGCGCCGAGGCTGCGATGCGAAGCATGATGAAGAAGCTGAAGCTGACGGTGAACGAAGCCAAGACCCACGTGCGCCGCCTACCGGCGGAACGTTTCGACTTTCTGGGCTACACCTTCGGACGCTGCTACTCGGCGAGGACCGGGCGGGCCTACCTCGGCACCCGTCCCTCCGCCAAGAGCATCCGCAAGGTGAGCCGGAAGATCCACGAGTTGACCAGTCGCCGCACGCTGCTGCTGGACGCCGACGACCAAGTAGCCCGTCTAAACCGGATCATGACCGGTTGGGCGAACTACTTCTGTCTAGGCCCCGTCAGTCGCGCCTACACGGCACTGGATCGGCACGCGGCGAGCCGGCTGCGGCGGTGGTTGTGCCTGAAGCACAAGAAGGCTGGGGGAAGCGCGGCCCGCTTTTCCTACGAATCCCTGTACCAAAACCTAGGGCTCGTAAGGCTTTCTACGACGACGCGCAACTTTCCGTGGGCGAAAGCATGATCGCCTCGTCCGAGCGCCGGATGCGGGAGATCCGCATGTCCGGTGCGACGAGCGGGGGCTGGAAACGGAACTTCACCGTCACCGCGCCAGTCCTCGACTCCACCAAGTTCTGCGGCCGCGACGGCGGCTGAAACGGTCGCCAGCGAGGAAGTCGCCGAAGGTCATAGCTGGCGCTCTGGCCGAGGCGACTGACGATGCTGGAGGCCGTTTCAGCCCCGTCCCGAAGGGTTGTGGCCCATTTTGCCTGCCGCGTCGTTCCGGTCCTCGGCTTCGTAGGCCATGCTACGACCTTCGGACCGCGCCTAGCGGCAGGCAAAATGGGTCACAACGCGGCTCGCAGAACTTGTTCAGAGGGTCCCCTAGTCTCAGCGCATCGCCGAATCCAGCAGGCGCGCTGCCATCGCTGGCGGCTCCCTGAGGTAGGCATCCAGCTGTGCGATTCGGTACTCGCAAAGCAGCTTCACGTCGGTGAACGGGGCCACGTTCTCGTACTGGCGGCGTCGGAAAAACCCATCGACGGCGTCGCCGTAGCGCTGCGAGCGCTGCGTAGTTGCCCAAAGCGTTGCCGTGCCTCCTGGGTATCGACAACTATGCCGGGCGGCGTTTCTTGTCTGCGCAGACTCGCATCCGCAGACGACAGCATGGCAACGAACGCGGCTTCGAATGCCTGCTGGTTCTCGGCGCTCATCCCGGATGCGAGGGGCAGATAGGCGTTCGCATCGGTCTGGCTGAGAGCCAGTGTGGCGCATTGCTTCACATCGCGCGCGGCCAGTTCGCGCAGGGCCTGCAGTTCGACCTTGCTCCAGGCAAGGCGCGCTGCCTGGTCGCCGAAGCCAAGCCGGTCGTGGCCGATCAGCGAGAGCGCCGGGCGCATCTTCTGCAGCGTTTCGGAGAGTGATTTGCCGCGGTCCAGCTCGGCCAGCATCGTTGCGCGCAAGGCCAGGTTGTCGTCGCCATGAAACAGCTCCAGCGCCACGACCACCGGATGCGCCTGCAGTTGCGCCGCCAGTTCCTGGGTCGGGTCCAGCTTGCGCTGCACCCACTGCGTACGCAGCACACCGAGCGACAGCAGCAGGGCGGTCGAAAGCAGCACGGCAAACGCGACCAGCAATCCGCGATCGTCCAGTTCCTTGCCGTTCTGGATCAGCGCGATGACGATCACCGCCAGCAGCGCGCACGCGGGGAGGATCAGGAACGGCAACCACTCGCTCATGCGCGCGCTCCGAACAGACCCACGCGGTAACCCGTCGCGCGCAGACGGCGGGTCGTCTTGACGCTGAGATAGACCCAGGCGGCAATCCCGGCCAGGCACGCTCGACCAAGAACATCAGTGCCAGTTTCGCGTTCATCGAGTACCCGAATCCGCTGCAGATCTTGAGGACGCCGCTGATGGCGTAGATCAGCACTGCGGCGGCGATGGCATAGGCGAGAAACACGGGTACGTCGGGAACGTTGCCGATGGCGCGCGCGACAAAACTGAGCGCGATGCTGATGGCCAGCGTGCGTTGCCCTTGCGCCGCGGAAGCCAGCAACTCACCCTCGTCGGCAGGCACCGGTGTCGGCTGCGTGCGTGCGCGCGATGGCGGGTCGCTGCGGTGCTGCGGCACCGCGGCAGGCGGCAGTTCGGTCGCGGCCGGCGCCGGCTCCGGCGCCCTTGGGCGCCTCCATTGGCGCCAGTTCCAGTACTGGCGGCGGTTGCGCCGACCGCACAGCGCCGATCCGCAAGTGCCGCTGGACCAGGCCAAGATAGTGCCCGCGGCGTTGTTCGAATGCGCCAGTCGGCACCTCCAGAACCGCGATCAGATTGCGCTGCGCTTGTGCATTTGCCGGATCGGGGGCGATCACCGTCGTCAGCACGATATGGATCGACGCATTCGCTGCGGTGGTCGCCCGCATCAGCGCCGAGCGCCCGCTGCTGCCGTCCACGCTGATCGTTTGCGGTGCGCCGATGCGTTCGGCGCCCGCGTGTTTCTTCTGCATCATCGCCAGCGCCGATTCGATCAGGCGCTCGTGGCCCAGGCCGCCCGCCGCAGTTGGCTTGAGCAGCAGCGACAGCACCGCGCCGCTGCCAGCTTCGGACCCGACCAGGCCCTGCGCGGATGGCCGAATGGCAAACGACGGCGGCGCGAGCAGCGCAAGATCGGGCGCCAACGCGTGGCTGGTGGCGGCGGCATTCATGGGCAAGGACAGGTTGGCGGGGCCAGCCGATGCTATCTGGCCGTCTTTGGGCTCAGGTCGCGATGCACTTCGAATTCGCCAATTGTTGCGTATCGCCCGGTGCCGATTTTGACCGGGTGCTGCGCTGCGCCGGGACCTTGTGCAGCTTGCGATCGGAAGCCTCGCGTCACGGCACGTCGCCAAGGCCGGGCGCGCGTACTCGCGCGAATCGCGACTATCGAAAACCCATCAGACCGCTCAGGGCGCCGCTACCGGCCCCAGTTCCCGCAGCCGCGACAGTTTGAGTCCCAGGCGCACCAGTCGCCCGCGTATGGCTTGCGTCGAGCGTCCGATCAGCGCGCTCATGTCGTCCACGCTCAAGCCCTGACGTCCCAATACCAGCAGGCAGGCATCGTCCGTGGGTGTCCAATCGCCAGCGGCGTCGGTCAGGATGCCATGATCGCTCGCATAGCTCTTGACGGCATAACCGCGGCCCACTGTCTTGCGGTTTCGCGCGGCATCCCCGTTCTTTTGCTGCGCGCGCAGCCGCAACTTCTTCAAATTCCCATGGACGACCGTACACAGACACTCTCTAGGCGGCATTCAAAGCTCGATGCGCATGCCGATCCAGAGCCGTTTCAACCCGTCTGACCGCAGCGCGGCGCGAGATTAGCGCCTGCGGGGGTTCACGTTTAAGCATGTAAACAACGCCAGTCGGTCAGGATTTGAGCTTCGCCAGGATTTCCGCGCGTGCGTCGCGCAGGATGGAATCGCGGTCGAGGCTGCCGAGGATGTCCTCGACCACGCGTTTGGGTCCGCGTTCACCCCAGCTCTTGCCGTTGGCCAGGTAGCTCTGGGCGGCACGGCCGGTCAGGTAGGTCGAGAAGTACGCCAGGGCGCCCTGGGCGCCGGCGGTCAGCGCGGTCGACAGGCCGGCGCTGATGCCCTTGAGCGCGCTGGCGAGCACATTGATGCCCCAGATCGCGCCCATCAGCACGGCGATCTGCCCGGCGATCTTCAGCACCAGCTCGCCGGCTTCGGCCTTGGTCAACGGCAGTCCGTAGACATGGCCCATGTGCATCACCAGGCCGATGTCCAGGCCCGCAGCGGCCGCCAGATCGGCCAGTGGCACCGGATTCATGCCCACCGCGATGCCCTTGCCCAGCGCGTAGTTGCGGATCAACTTGTCGGCAACATCGGCGCGCACCTCGGTCAGACGCCGGCCCACCTCATCGCTCAAGCGCCCGGCAAACAAGCCGGCGTTCAACGCCGACAGCGTCTTGCCCTCACTGGCGAGCACGTCGTACATCAGTGAACGCAGCGCGGCGACGTCCGGCGCCGGGGTTTCCATCGATTCGGTCTCGTTGCCGTTCGCGTCGATGCGGATCAGACGTCGTTGCGCCGGCAAGGCGCTGGCCATCACCACATGCGTGGGCCGCAGCAGGCCGCTGGCATGGTTGCGCAGGCGTTCGAGCAGTGCCGATCGTTCGGCCTGGCTGTAGCGATCGGCCTTGTTCAGCACCAGCAGCAGCGGCCGTTGCGTGGCCACCAGTTCGCGCAGTGCGGTGGCCTCGCTGGACGTCAGATCGCCATCGACGACGAAGATCACCAGGTCCGAGCGCGCGGCTACGTGCCGTGCCAGACGTTCGCGCTCGGCGCCGTCGATCTCGTTGATGCCCGGCGTGTCGATCAGGTGCACGCCGGAATCGCCGATGCGCTGCCAGGTGGCGCTCTCGCGGGTGGTGGTGGTGCCATGCAGCACGCCAACAGTGAACTGCTGCGAGCCAATCAGCGCATTCAGCAGCGCCGACTTGCCGACGCTGACGCGACCGAACACGGCGACGTGCAACTCGCCCTGTTCCAGTTTGTCGATCAGCCGCTCGATCTCGGCAAACTCCGGTTCCAGCGCGCGCTTGACCTCCGCCGGCAGCAGCGGATCGTCGATCAGCGCGCGCAGGCTGTCGACGGTCTGCGCCAGGTGGCGGTGCTGGGTGGGGTGGCTGGAGTTCATGGAACGAATCATCGCATGCACGATTCGTCCGCGGTCGTAGGCCGGGCACGCGCGTCCCTGGTTTCCGGTTGCGCGACACGGCTGTTACGCGCGACGCCCGGCAGCAGAGCCGCGGCGCCGACGCGAATGGGTTGTGGTGCCCAGACCGGCCTCGGGCGCGTCGGAGCCGCGCTACGAATGGCGTGCGTCGGAGCCCTGGTAGGCCGGGCACGCGCGTCCCTGGTTTCCGGTTGCGCGACATGGCTGTTACGCGCGACGCCCGGCAGCAGAGCCGCGGCGCCGACGCGAATGGGTTGTGGCGCCCAGACCGGCATCGGGCGCGTCGGAGCCGCGCTACCGGTGTCGCGTGCTGCTCCTCAACGCTTTCCGGGCCGGCGCTGCAATGGTTTGGCGCGCTGTCCTTCCACTTCGATGCGGATCTCCACGGCATCGGCAAGCGTGCCTTCGAGTGCATCCAGGCCGAATGCGGAGCGGCTCAGTGTGGTGGTGGCGGAAAAACCGGCGGTGGCCTTGAGCGTGTACGGATGGGTGCCGAAGCGGTTGATGCGGACCTGAAGCGTGACCGGCTGGGTCCTGCCCTTGAGGCTGAGATCGCCGTGCAGGCGCGCGTGCGTGGCGTCCACCCGTTCGAAGCGATTGCCGACGAAACGCGCCTGCGGGAAGCGTTCGGCATCGAACCACTTGCGCCCGAGCATGGTCTGGTTCCAGTTGCCATCGCCCAGATCCAGCGAGCCGATGTCGATCCTGACGTCGACGCGATTGGCGCTGGCGTCGTCGGGGTCGTAGGAGAACTCGCCCTGCCAGCGGGTGAAACGGCCGATCGAGGTCGAGAAACCCATATGGTCGGCGGCGAACTGCAGATGCGAATGCACCGGATCGAAGCGGTAATCCACCGGTGCCGCTGCCGCGGCGCCGGCAACTGAGAGAGCGAGGGCTGCGACAAGCGCCGCTGTTCGGCGGTTTGATCGTGGCTGAAGAGCGTTGGACGCAAAGTACGCAAAGCGAGGCGGACGCAAAGGACGCAAACAGAGCAAAACAGCCCATTTTGGATGAAGACTCATTGCCCAGATGCTCAGGCTTGCCCCGATTGAAATCGCCTTCCTTTGTGTACTTTGCGTCCCTTTGCGTCCAGAAATACAGTCCGCAGTCTTGCCGCAAGCCGGCGCCAAGGCGATCAGCGGTCCGCTCATTTGCGCTCCACCGCTTCCTCAGCGCGCGATTCCAGCGCCAGTTTCAGCATCTGCGGCGCCAGGTCCATCAGCCTGTTGCGATCGGACAGCTGGGCATCCAGCCTCTCCAGGGCAATTTTCCGGTCGAAGCCTTCCCCGCGTGCCAGGGTTTCGGCGACGGCGCGGCCGAGGCTGTCGAAGATCATCGCGTAGGCCACCGCGTGGACCAGGCCGCCGCCGACGGTGCCGAGGCCCGGGAAGGCCTTCATCGCGTTGCCGACGATGGCCAGGATCAGCGCGGTGCTGCCGCGCAGCCGGCCGCCGGCGAGTTCGACGAAGCGGTCGAGGTCGATCGTGCGCATGGGCACGCCATACAACTGGGTGAGTTCGCTGAGCAGGCGGGTAGCGAGCACGCCCTGGATCACCAGATCGGTGCCCGGCGCCACTGCGGCCAGCGCACCGAGGGCTGCCTTGCGCGCGTACTCGCGCACCAGCGCAGCGGCGAGGCGGGCGCGTTCGTCGGCCTCGATGGTGCCGATCTTGAGGTCGAGTGCACCGAGCACAGCGCGCTCGCGCGCGGCTTCATAGGCAGCGGGTCCGCGTCCGGCGATGTCTTCCAGCGCATCGATCAGGGGCGCCAGTTGCGGCGCGCGTTGGCGCTCGCTCGCTTGTTCGCTGCCATCGGCGGCGCGCAGCACGACGGTTTCGACGCCGCCGGCGCTGATCGCCAAAGGCGTCAGGCCGGTGCGTTCGCGCAGGCGGGCGCGGATCGCCGCCAGTTCCGACGCGCGATAGCGGTCGGTCTTGTTGAGCAGCAGCAGCAGCGGTTTGCCGAACTCGCGCAGCCAGGCGATTTCCTCGGCCTGGGTGCGCGTCAGGTCGCCATCGCAGACGTAGGCGACGACATGCGCCCGCAGCGCCTCCTCGCGCGCCGCCACGGCGCGGCTCTCGCCTTGCCATTCGCTGGTGCCGGGCACGTCGGCCAGCGTCAATCGACTGCCGTCAGGCAGCCGGCCCTCATAGTGCTGCACGCTGCGTGTGGTGCCGGCGCGCACGTCCACGCGCACCTCGCTGCCGGGCACCAGGGCGCGCACCAGCGAACTCTTGCCGGCGCTGACATCGCCGAACAGCGCGACAAAGATCTGTTCCAGTGCGGCGCGTCGATCGAGCTCAGCCAGTTCCGCGCGCAGGGGTGCTGTCGCCGCCTGCAAGGCCGGCGTCGCGAGGCGCGCCTCGACCGTCGCGCGGTCGACCGTATCCGCGATCGCCGGGCCCGCCTGGCGTGCCCGCGGATGCAGCAATCGCCACATCAGCCAGCCGGTCGAGGCCATCAGTGCTGAGACAAGCGTCGCCGTGAGCACTCCTAACCAGGGCGGCAGACGCTGCAGTCGCTCGATGATCGAGAGCACGGCATCGGTGGCGTAGATCGCAGACAGGATCAGCCCGAGCACACTGGCAACAGTGATTGCTGCGAGCAGCAGGCGGATGCGCTTGGTCGGGGAGGCGGCGGGCATGGGGGCGTGGATCGACACGGGAACCTGCAGGCGATGGGTCTGGATGTTCTGCGCCTGCGCCTGCGCTTGGCAAGCGGGCGCGCAGCCGCCCGCGCAGCTGGCCCCGTGTTTCGCATCTTCGGCACCGAGCAGGGCCTGCCGTCGGGCCAGGTGCACGCGCTGGCCGAGGACCGCGAAGGCCGTTTGTGGATCGGTACAGCCAACGGTCTGGTGCGCTACGACGGACATGAGTTCGTCGGTTATCCGGCGCGGCTGGACCAGCCCGACGCGCTGGCCTCGACCTCGGTCGAGGCGCTTGCCATCGACGCTGCGGGCCAGGTCTGGGTGGCGACCGAGGGCGGCCGCCTGGCGCGCTGGCGCCCGGCCAGTGATGACTTCGAGCGCATCGATCTGGCGGCGATGCACAGCGAGCAACTGGAAGTCTGGGCGCTGGCCACGCTGGGGACGCGCGTGTTTGTCGGAACTT
Source organism: Rhodanobacteraceae bacterium (assembly GCA_016717705.1). Lineage (GTDB taxonomy): Bacteria > Pseudomonadota > Gammaproteobacteria > Xanthomonadales > SZUA-5 > JADKFD01. The sequence continues at coordinate 30,190 of JADKFD010000062.1, forward strand.
ACGGCGCCGGGCTGGTGGAGCTCGACGCGATGGGTGGTCTGCAGCGGCGTTTCGAACTGCCCGAGGCACTCGGTGGTCCACATGTGCTCGATCTGCTCGCCGCGCAGGAATCGCTGTGGCTGATCACGCTGGAACGCCATCTGCTGCATTTCGATGGGGCCAGCGGCAGCTTTGCCGAAGTGATGGTCGCGCCCGGTGAGCCACTGACGAGCGCCTACGGCATGGGACTGCGCCGGGGCGAAGTCTGGTTCAGCACGCGCGATGGTCAGCTGTGCAGCGTCAATGGCGATCATCTGGCGCGCTGCGAGCCGCTGCCCTTGCTGGCGCTGCCGGCGCGCGCACGCATGCTGCTGTCGGGTGAGCGTGGCGACTGGGTGGGGGGCATGGGCGAGTTGCTGCATCGCGTCGATGGCCGGGCGCAGCGCGGTGCCTATCAGCCCGGGCGTTTCGGCGGTGTGCCGCAACAGGCGCTGTGGACGGCGCTCGCCGACCGCGACGCCGGCTTGTGGTTCGGCAGCAACGGCGGTGGCTTGCTGCATCTGCCGGCTGACGCCGATCGCTTCCAGGTGTGGCAGCCACAGGCCGGCGGCAGCGTTGGTTTGCGCGACGGACGTATCCGCGGAATCGAGCACGACGCCGCAGGACGGGTCTGGATTGCCAGCTTGAACGCCGGCTTGCACCGCATGGCAGCCGACGGTGGCGAGATCCAGGCGCTGGCGCTGCCCGGCAGCGAGCAAAAGCGCGTGTGGTCGGTGCTGGCGCCTGGCGCCGAAGAGCTGTGGGTAGGCCACCAGGATGGCCTGCAACGTCTGGCGCTTGCCGCCGACGGCAAACTGCGATTGATTCAGCAATGGACGGCGGACGCGCTGGTCGGCGGCATGGTCGATCTGTTGCACCGCGACGGCGAAGGGCGGATCTGGGCAGCGTCGATGGGCGCCGGACTCAACCGCATCGACCCGGCGAGCGGAATCGTCGTGCGACTGCCGTTTGCCGCGCAAGGACTGGTCGGAACCGAGGTGCAGCAGATCGGCAACGGCATCGATGGCCGCGTCTGGGTGGCGACCGACCGTGGCCTGCATGCCTTTGAGCCGGCGTGCGACTGTTGGCGGAGCTTGATTGCCGCGGCCCGGGTCGACGCATTCTGCTTTGCCGGCGAGCGCGTGTATGCCTTCGTCGACGGCCAGCTGGTGCGCTATCAGTGGCGTGACGGGTTGTTTCGCGATGCCGCGTTTGCGCCGCGCGCCTTTGTCGAATTCCAGACCATCGGTGGCATGGCCGCAGTGGGCGACGCGCTGTGGTTGGCGGGTCCGCAGGGCCTCTATCGTTACCTGCCCGGACCCGGCCGGCTGGATGCCTGGGACACCCGCGACGGCCTGCCGACCCGTGAATTCAGCGATCGACCGCTGCACGTCGACCCGCGCGGACGCCTGTGGATCGGCAGCGAGGACGGACTGATCAGCGTCGACCCGGCGCGCGAGCCGACACTGGCGGGAGCCGCGCGACTGCGCTTCGATCGACTGAGCGCCGATGGACCGGATGGCACGCGAATGCTGTCCGCCACGGGCAAGGTCGAACTGCGGCCGGACGACCGCGAACTGCATGTCGTGGTCCGCCTGAGCACGCTGGCACGAGCCCATGCGCAGCGCTTCAGCTTTCGCCTCGCCGGACTGGAGGACTGGAGTGCGCCAACAGCGCGTCCGGAACGGCGTCTTGGAGCCCTGGCCGACGGCGATTACCAGTTGCAGGTACGCGCCTGGGATGGCTACGGGCAACCGGCCGCGGCAATCTTGAACTGGCCGTTTCGGGTGTTGCCGCCGTGGTGGAACAGCCGCGCTGCCTGGTTCGGCTATCTGCTGCTGTTGCTGCTCGGGCTGGCGAGCCTGGAGAACTGGCGCCGTCGGCGCACCCGCGCGGCGCAATTGCTCGCGGATACCCGTCGCCAGGCCGAGTGGGCGCAGCGGTCAGCGCTGGAGAAGACCGCGCTGGTGGCCGAACTCAGCCACGAAATCCGCAATCCGCTGAATGGCATGCTCGGCATGGGCCGCCTGCTGGCTGGCCAATCGCTGACGCCACCGGCGCAGCGTTACCTGCAGTTGCTGGTGGATGCCGGCCGGCAACTGACTCGGGTGCTCGACGACATGCTCGACTGGAGCCGCCTGCAGGCGCGCACCGAAGCCCTGCCGCTATGCGCGGTGCAACTGCGCGCGGCACTGCAGCCGACGCTCGATCGGCATGCCGAAGCGGCCCGCGCGCGGGGCCTTGATTTCAGCGCCGACCTCGATCCGGCACTGGCGGTGCGCGCCGACGCGCATCGCTTGCAGCAGATCGTCGAAAACCTGCTCGGCAATGCGCTCAAGTTCACCATAAACGGGTCCATCGGCGTCAGTGCAGTCGCGGTCGACGAGCGCATCGAATTGCGCGTGCGCGATTCCGGTCCCGGCATGAACGCGACGGAGCTGGCGCGCCTGTTCCAGCCCTTCGAGCGAGTCGGCGATCAGCGCGCGGCGCCCGGTACCGGCCTCGGACTGGCGATCAGCCACAGTCTCGCCGAGCGCATGGCGGGCACCTTGCGCGTCGAGTCCGCGCCGGGTGTGGGCAGCTGTTTCGTCCTGACGCTGCAGCGGGCAGCGCCAGAATCGCCCTTGCAGCTGGCGGAGGACGCGGTACCTGAGGTGGCGGCGGCCCGGCCACTCGCCGGCTTGCGCCTGCTGCTGGTGGATGACGATGCGCTTGGACGTGAAGTGCTGACGCATGAACTCGCCGCGCAGGGCGCCCGGATCTGCGCCGAGGGCGAAGCGCTCTCGGCATTGATCCAGGTGCAGCAACAGGATTTCGATGCCGCCCTGATCGATTGGGATCTGCCCGGCATGAGCGGGCTCGACCTGGCGCGCAGCTTGCGTCTGCAGCGGCCGGCGCTGCCGCTGGTCGCCGTCACCGGTCGCGCGACGCCGGACGATCTGGCGCTCGGCATCGAGGTGGGTTTTGTGGCGCACCTGGCCAAGCCGGTGGAGCCGCCGCGCCTGTTGGCGACGCTGGTTGCGCTGCTGGGAGCATCGCATTCGGACCTGCGGGAACCAGGGCACGGCTTCAGGTAGCCCGGTGTATCGCGCAGGCGGCAAGCAACCGGTGCATGCGCTGGCGCGCATACAGCGGGCTGCGATTTACGGCGCTTGCAGCCGTTGCTCGCTGCCGCCCTTCATCACGAATGCGACAGTCTTCAACACCGTCACATCGGCCAGCGGGTCGCCATCCACGGCAATCAGGTCCGCCTGCTTGCCGACTTCCAGTGTGCCGACCTGTTCGGACAGCCCAAGCAGTTCGGCGGCGTTGACGGTGGCTGCCTTGATCGCCTCGGCGGGGCTCATGCCGTGCTTGACCATCAGTTCGAACTCGTCGGCGTTGCGACCGTGCAGGCTCACGCCGGCGTCGGTGCCGAAGGCAATCTTCACGCCGGCCTTGTGCGCCTGCGCGAAGGCCTTGCCGGTGATGCCGATGCGCCATTCGATCTTCTTGCGCACCTCGCCGGTGTAAGCATCGGGATTGGCTTTGAGGCGTTCGATGTAGCCGTTGATGGTCGACATCGTCGGCACATACCACGCGCCGCTCTTGCGGTAGAGCTCGATGCCGCGTTCGTCGAGCAGTGTGCCGTGCTCGATCGAATCGGCGCCGGCTTCCAGCGCCAGGTTGATTCCATCGCCGCCGTGCGCGTGCACCGCGACTTTCTTGCCATACAGATGCGCGGTTTCGACGATGGCTTTGGCTTCGTCGGCGAACATCTGCACACCGAGGCCGGCACCGATGCGGCTGTTGACGCCGCCGGTGGAGGCGAACTTGATCACGTCGACACCGCGGGCGACCTCGTCGCGCACCGCACGGCGGCAGTCGTCGGCGCCATTGCACACCGCGGGATTGGCCATCGCCGACCACAGTTCTTCGCGATAGCCCAGGCGTCCGTCCATATGTCCGGCGCTGGTCGAGATCGCACGGCCGGCATCCAGGATGCGCGGGCCGGGCACCTTGCCCGCGGCGATGGCATCGCGCAGCGCCAGAATCACGCCGTCGCCATCGCCGAGGTTGCGCACGGTGGTGAAGCCGGCGGCGAGGGTCTTGCGCGCATTGACGGCGGCATCAAAGGCGATGTCGGCCACATTGTCGGTGACCTCCGCCAGTTGACCCTCGATGCCCGCCTTGTCCGAGGTCAGGTGCACGTGACTGTCGATCAGGCCCGGCAAAACGAAGCGCGCACGCTGATCGATCACCGAGGTGTCCGCGGGGACGCCATCGAAGTCAGCGGCTTTGAGGTAACCATCGCGCACCGCCTCGATCCGATCGTTGCGGATCAGTAGCGTTGCCTCCTTGCGCGGTGCTGTGCCCGGCTTGTCCAGCAAGGTGCCGGCGTGGATCAGCAGGTAGCGGTCGGCGGCGTGGGCGGATGTGGCCGCGAGGATCAGGACCAGGCATGAGGCGAGCCGATTGCGCATGTCGATACGGACTCCGGATGGGGGAATGGACTGCATCGGCGAAGGCCGCGGGGCACCCGCAACGCGGGGCCAGCGGCCAGGGGTCCGACTTGTCGCGTAGGCCAGCGGTGCATCGCGCAGCGATTCACCCGGCGGCAAGTACTGCCTGCGAATGCGCTGTCGCGCATACATCGGGCTACTGCGGCATGTCAGGCGAACAAATCGCGGCGCCGGCCCAACTCATGCACGGCGTCGACCAGCACGCGCATCTGCTCCGGATTGACGTCCGGGGTGATGCCGTGGCCGAGGTTGAAGATATGGCCGGGGCCGGTGCCATAGTCGCGCAGCACCATGTCGACCTGCTGGCGCAGACTTTCCGGCGCGGCGTACATGGCGGCCGGATCGAGATTGCCCTGCAATGCGACGCGGCCGCCGGTGCGTTTGCGCGCCTCTCCCAGACCCACCGTCCAGTCGACGCCGAGCGCATCGGCGCCGATCTGCGACAGCGCTTCCAGGTGGCCGTTGGCGCCGCGAGAGAAGACGATGATCGGCACGTTGTCGGGGCCGCGGTTGATGGATTGCGCGAGCTTGGCCAGGTTTGCCAGCGAGAACTCGCGATAGTCGCCGGGTGCCAGCACGCCGCCCCAGGAGTCGAAGATCATCACCGCCTGCGCGCCAGCGGCGATCTGGGCTTCCAGGTAGACCTGCACCGATTGCGTCAGCACTTCGAGCAACTGGTGCAGCGCCTGCGGGTGGTCCCACATCAGCTTCTTGATGTGCGCGAACTTCTCGGTCGGCCCACCTTCCACCATGTAGCAGGCCAGCGTCCACGGACTGCCGGAGAAACCGATCAGCGGCACGCTGCCGTCCAGTTCGCGGCGGATCAGGCGCACCGCGTCCGGGACGTATTTCAACTCGCCTTCGGGATCGGGAACGCCCAGGCGCGAGATCGCGTCCAGCGTGCGCAGCGGATAGGCAAAGCGTGGGCCTTCACCCTCGGCAAAGCTCAGGCCCAGCCCCATCGCGTCGGGAATGGTCAGGATGTCGGAGAACAGGATCGCTGCGTCCAGCTCGAAGCGGTCGAGCGGCTGCATGGTGACTTCGCAGGCCAGTTCCGGCGAGCGGCACAGATTCATGAAACTGCCGGCGCGTTGGCGCGTGGCGCGGTATTCGGGCAGGTAGCGGCCGGCCTGGCGCATCACCCAGATCGGGGTAGTGTCGACGGGCTGCTGGCGCAGTGCGCGCAAGAAACGGTTGTGACGTCCGCTGTCGATGGGACTCATGAACAACTCCATAGGGGCAATCAAAGGTCAAGCTGCCGGCTCAATCCGGCGTGGCGCGAATTTCCGCCTGCAGGGGGGCCAGCCGCCGCGGCCAGAAATTGCCGTGCGCGGCCAGCGTGGCAGCGGCGCTGCGCGCGCTGGCGAGGTCCGGGAAATCGCGCCAGAGCATCAGCCACCAGTCGGCGCCATCGCGGCGGACGCGAATGACGAAGGTGTCTTCTACCGCAACGCCCAACTGCTGGCGGAAGGCGACGAAACCGGAGATGCCGCGCGCTGCCGCCAATTGCACGGTGAAGCCAGTGCCCGGCAGGGCGAGAAGGTCGGCAGCGTCGCGGGCCACGCTGGAGATGCTGCGCGTCGGTGGCGGGGTTACCGGACTGGCTGCAGGCGCTGCGACAGGTTCCGGCGTAGCGACAGGTTCCGGCTTAGCGACAGGTTCCGGCTTAGCGACAGGTTCCGGCTTAGCGACAGGTTCCGGCGTAGCGACGGGTTCCGGCTTAGCGACGGGTTCCGGCGCTGCAACAGGTTCCGGCGCTGCGACGGGCTCCGGCGCTGCAAATGGCTCTGGCGCAGGATCAGGCTCGACGGATACAGGAGGCTCCGGAGTCGGCGGTGGCGCTGAGTAATCGACCGGCGGCGCCGCCCCCATCAACTGCGGCAGTTGCGACGGATCAATCAGATAGGGCGGTGGTGTCGTCTCGACCGCACGACTTTGCGAAGGTGGCAAGGCGCGCGGAGCCGGTGCCTCAGCGCCTTTGCCGCAGTCCCAGCCGCTGCCATCGAAGCTCGGTACGCAGACGATGCGCTCGTCGCCGCCGCCTGCGGCGGCCAGGGACAGGGTGAAGATGGCCAGCAGTTCAACCCGCATTGCTCTCTCCTGCGCCTGCGGGGCTAGTCATGGAAACTGCGCCCGCTGCCCGGCTCTTCAGCTCCCTGGCTGAACATCACCCGGAAACCCTTCTTCAGCTGCTGGTCGCGCGCCTTGACCAGCGCCGCCTGGGCGGCTTCGAGGTCGAGAAACTGTTCGCGCCGCAGGGTGCCGCGGGTGCCCTGCTGACCCGCTTCCCGAATGAGGGACCAACCCCCGAGCAGGTCCTGTTGCAGGATCAGCTGGAAGTAGCGTGGGGGCTCATTCGAACCCGGCAGGGATTGCATGAAGATGCGCATGGCCAGCAGTCTAGCCCAAGGCCGGGATGGCTCGCATTTTTCCTGAGCTGGAATCTACACTGGCCTGACACCTGATCCCCCGCAACCGAGACCCATCCTGATGCCGCGACTGGTCGAACTCACCGCCGCCGATGGCGCGCACATCCAGGCCTGCCTCGCAGAGCCGTTGCATTCCAACGGCTGCGGTCTGGTGATCGTACAAGAGGTCTTTGGCGTCACCGCGCATATCCGCGCCGTCGCCGCGGGTTACGCCGCCGCAGGGTTCTCGGTGCTGGCGCCACGGGTGTTCGATCGCATCGAGCCCGGAATCGAGTTGGCTTGCGACGATGCCGGCATGGCGCGCGGACGCGAACTGGTCGGACAACTGGGTTTCGACGCACCGCTGCGCGACGTGCGCGCCGCCGCGGACTGGTTGCTGGGGCAGGGTTGCCGCGCGGTTGGCGTGGTCGGTTACTGCTGGGGCGGCGTGATTGCCTTTCTGGCGGCGACGCGCCTCGGGCTTCCCGCGGTCAGCTACTACGGCCGGCTGGTGCCGCAGTTTCTGCACGAGCGGCCACGGGCGAAGATCCTGTTTCATTTCGGCGAGCGCGATGCGCTGATTCCCAGGGAGTCGGTCGACGCCATCGCCCGGCGCCTGCCGCAGTCGCCGTTGTATCGCTACCCGGCCGGGCACGCCTTCAATCGACTTGGCGATCCGCACGGCGATCCCGCATGCGCGGCGCTGGCAAAGGAGCGCACACTGGCCTTCCTGCATGAGCAACTGGGACAGGCCAATCCATGAGCGAATTCGAACTCGATCCGCGTCTCGCCGGCGACAGCGTGGCGTTGGCCGACATCGGGGCCATCCACGTGCGCGCGATGGTCAATGCGCCGTGGCCCTGGTTGGTGCTGATACCGTGCCATCCGGAAGCGGTGGAGCTGTTTGACCTGCCGGCTGCGCTGAGCGCCGAACTGTGGTCGCTGGCCTACGCGCTCGGACCGATCCTCAAGCGCGAATTTGGCGCCGACAAGCTCAACTACGGCGCACTGGGCAATGTGGTGTCGCAATTGCACCTGCACGTGATCGCGCGCCAGGTCGGTGATCCCGGCTGGCCGAGCCCGGTTTGGGGTCGCAATGAGCCGGAGCTGACGCCCGAAAGCGCAGCGGATCGCCTGCTGCGACTGCAACATTGTCTGCGGCTGCTCTGACGCCACCGGACGCGGCATGCCCTGGTACGCCGGGCACGCGCGTCCGTGGCCCCGCCAATGGCGCCGAAAGGCTACGCGCGACGCCCGGCGCTCTGGCTGATGCCACCCGGCGCGCCGGAGGCGCGCCAGGTCAGAAATCGCCGGGGATGCATCGGCGCGCGCCGTTTCAAATCTCGCGCTCCATCCCTGCCCGAGCCAGCGCCGCAGCGCAGCCATAGTTGCTGCGCAATTGCTGCGCCAGGGCTTCGCGTGCCTTGTCCTCGCCGTGCACCAGGTAGACCGGTGGATGGCCCTTGAAGTGCCCGTACCAGTTGACCAGTCCGTGCTGGTCGGCATGCGCCGAAAGCCCGCCGACGGTGTGAATGCTGGCATTGACGCGGATGATCTCGTTGAAGATGCGCACCGACGAATGGCCGTCGACCAGTTGTCGGCCCAGGGTGTTCTGCGCCTGATAGCCGACGATCATCACATGGGCGCCGGGTCGCCACAGGTTGTGCTTGAGGTGGTGGCGGACGCGACCGCCGTTGCACATGCCGGAGCCGGCAATCAGGATGCAGCCGCGCTCATGCTTGTTCAGCGCCATCGACTCTTCCGCCGAATCGACGCAGCGCAGGTTGGGCAGGCTGAAGGGATCATCACCATTGCCCCATTGCGTGCGGCCCTCGAGGTCGAACAGCTGCATGTGGCGGCGGTAGACATCCACCACCTTGGTCGCCATCGGGCTGTCCAGATAGACCTTCCAGCGCTGCATGCCCCACTCGTCGAAGTGCTTGGAGAACCAGTACAGCAGTTCCTGGGTGCGGCCGACCGCAAAGGCGGGAATGACCACGTTGCCGCCGCTGCCGCGCGCGGCATCCAGCACCTCGCCGATCTCGACGATGGTCTGATCACGCGGGCGGTGCAGGCGATCGCCGTAGGTGCTTTCCATCAGCACCAGGTTGGCCTCGCTGCACCGGCGTGGCGTCGCGCATGATCGGCGTGCCGTCCGGGCCGATGTCGCCGCTGAACACCAGTTTGCGTTCGCCGGCGCCCTCGTCGACCCAGATCTCGACGATTGCTGCGCCGAGGATATGGCCGGCGTCCTGCATGCGCAGGTAGATGCCCGGATACAACTCGATGCGCTGGTCGTAATCGTGCCCGCGCATGCGGGCGACCGCCTCGCTGACATCGGCGAGGTCGTATAACGGCTCCAGCGGCTTCAGGCCGCGCCGGGCACGCATTCGATTGCCCTGCTCGACGTCTGCCTCGGCCAGGCGCGCGGAATCTTCCAGCATCACCCGCACCAGGTCGGCGGTAGCCGTCTGCGTATGGATCTTGCCCGCGTAACCGCGCTTGACCAGCAGCGGCAGGCGCCCGCAATGGTCGATGTGGGCGTGACTCAGGACCACGGCGTCGATGTCGGCCGGGTCGAAGGGAAAATTCTCGCGATTGCGCGCGTCCTCCTCGCGACCGCCCTGGATCATTCCGCAGTCGAGCAGGATCTTCTTGCCCGCCGCGCGCAACAGGTGGCAGGAGCCGGTGACTTCGCCGGCGGCGCCGAGGAACTGGATGGAGGCCATTTCGCATCTGCCGACTGTAGGTTGAAACCCACAATACGACTTTGTAGTGCGTTCGGTGGTTGATGCTTGTCAGTCGCCGGTTGTCGTTGCTCGCCTGGGTTCGGAAGGCATCGCGCGCAAGCGCGCTCCTGCACGTCCTGCGCAAGTTCACGGAAGATTTGTAGGAGCGCGCTCGCGCGCGATGCTCTTGCTTTCCACCGGCAACCGAAATCCGACAACCGACAACTCAGGCGCCAACCGCCACCGGTCGTGTCGGATCGGTGATCCACCCGCTCCACGAATCCGGGTACAGCCGCGAGCCGCGCAGGCCGGCCACATCCATCGCCAGGCGGTTGTGACAGGCGGTGACGCCGGAGCCGCACATGTGGACCACCTTGGTGACCGGCAGGCCGCGCAGCAACTGGGTGTACTCGCGGTGCAGCTGCGCCGGGTCCTTGAAACAGCCGTCGGGGGCCAGATTGTCCATGAACGGCCGATTCAACGCGCCCGGCACATGGCCGGCCACCGGATCGATCGGCTCGACTTCGCCGCGAAAACGCGGCGCGCCGCGGGCATCCAGCAGCGCCAGCGTACCATCGGCGAGCCCATTGGCCAGCGCATCGGCGCTCAGCCACGTGCCCGGCGCCAGCACCAGGCGCTCTGGCAGTCGACTCGGCGGGTAGCGCGGCGGTGTGCCCGTTTCCAGCGGCAGGCCGGCGCGTTGCCAGGCGGCGAATCCGCCGTCGAGCACCTTGACCTGCGTGTGGCCGACCGAACGCAGCAGCCACCAGAGCCGTGCGGCATAGGCACCCGAATCCTGATCGTAAGCGACCACCGGCGCATGACGGGTGATGTCGAGCCGCGCGAACGACGCCGCCAGCGAGGTCATGCTCGGCAGCGGGTGGCGGCCATGTTCGGCCGCCTGCGACAGATCCGAAAGATCGCGATTGAGATCGGCGTAGCGCGCATGCGGCAGCCGCGACTGCAGATAGGCGCGCCGGCCGGCCTCGGGATCGCCGAGTTCGAAACGGCAGTCGATGATGCGCAGGTTGCGGTCGGCCAGCCGGGTGGCCAGGTCAGCGGTCGAGATCAGCGGGGTCGAAGCCATGGCGATCCAGGCGCTCCAGCAGATTCACCAGCATGCCCGCCGTGGCGCCCCAGATATAACGCTCGCCGTACGGGAACACATAGTATCCGCGCATTCGACCGCGAAATTGACGTTCCTCGCGCTGGAGGTTGCGTCGGTCGAGCAGAAAGCGCAGCGGTACCTCGAAGACCTCATCGACCTCGCGCGCATCCGGCTGCGTGGCACTGCGCGGATCGATGATGCCCACCACCGGCGTGACCGCGAAGGCGCTGATGGTGCCATAGACATCGAGCAGCCCAAGTGGCCTGACCAGCGCCGGCTCGATGCCGAGTTCTTCATGGGTTTCGCGCAGCGCACCGGCCACCGCATCGCGATCGCCGGCCTCGATGCGGCCGCCGGGAAAACTGATCTGGCCGCCATGCGTAGGCAGATGTGCAGTGCGCTTGGTCAACAGCACCTGCCAGCCATGCTCGCGCGGCACCAATCCTACGAGTACCGCGGCGGGGCGCAGCGGCGTGTTGGCCGGCAACAGCCCGTCCAGTTCGTCCAGGTTGCACGGCCCCAGCTCGCCCGCATCCAGTGGCCGCAGTGCCGCTGTCATGCGCGTGATCCAGCTCGCCTGGAGCGGCGGATGGATCGGAAATTCAACCACGTTCGGACTCGCGCAGCGGCAGCACCTCGTCCATGATCCGCCGCCGCTCGCTGTTGGTCAGCTGGCTCCATGCGCCGATTTCGGCGCCCGTGCGCAGGCAACCCTCGCACAGGCCGTCGCTGCCGAGCGTGCAGATGCCGATGCACGGGCTAAGTGCCAGCGGGCGCTCTTCGCGCCGAGTCAGAGTCCAATCCATACTGTGAAGTGTATCGCTTGCCTTGGTCGAAGCACGCGTGAAAGCATGGCAGCCATGAAAAACGCCTCTGCGCATTCACCATTTGCTCAGCGACCGCTGTTGGCCGGATGGCAGGGACGCGCGTGTTAGCGGTCGCCAGCAGGATCTTGCGAGATTACGGAAGGGTGCTTGGCCAGATCGAGCCGGGCTGCGCCGCGCTGCCGCGATCCTTCCTGCCGCATCCGCGCGGTGCCATCCAGGAAGCCACCTTGCGGGTGCTGGCAACGCTCAGTCCGGCCGACGAGGGCCTGCGTGACGCCTTGATCCGTGGATTCGTGTTTCTTGCGCAATTCGTCGATGACGACGAGGCCGAAAAGGTAGCCGAGGGCCAGGCGCAGATGGATGCACTGGCACTGGAGGCCGGCGCGCAGCCGCAATCGCCGCAAGCCCACGATGCGCTGAGGATCGTCAACCAGATCAAGGTGGAGATGGAACAGGCGCTGATGCAGGCCTGCCAGGCGGCAAAGATCCCGCTGTCGCGGGCGCCGTCTCTGCTTAAATAACCAGAGCTGGGTAGCCCGGTGTACGCGCGAAAGCGCGTTCACCGGGTGCTTGCATCGAACCATCGCCGGTGAATCGCTGCGCGATACACCGGCCTGCATCAAGCCTGTCGCGTTCGGATCGCTGCGCGAGAAACCGACTGCATCCAGGCTGGTCGTGAGTGGAGATGCCCGGTCACGACCGCTTCAGAGGCTACTTGACCTCGATCAGCTTGATATCGAAGATCAACGCCTGGTTCGGGCCGATCGGGCGCGGGCCACGTTCACCGTAGGCCATTTCCGGCGGCAGGAAGATCTGCCAGTTGTCGCCAACGCGCATCAGCGGCAGCACTTCCTGCCAACCCTTGAGCACCTGGTCGACCTGGAACTTGGCCGGCACGCCGCGTGCGAAGGAGCTGTCGAACTCATAGCCGCTGATCAGCGAGCCGCGGTAGTGCACGGTGACTTCGCTGGTGGCCGTCGGGCGCGCGCCATTGCCTTCTTCGATCACCCGATACTGGATGCCGGACGGCAACACGACGATGCCCTTCTTGGCGCGGTTGTCGTTCATGAACTTGGTGCTGGTCGCCTTGTTCTCGGCAGCCAGCTTGTTGTACTTGGCTTCCGCTTCCTTGCGCAGCTTGGACTCCAGCAACTCCATCTGCTGCGCCAGTTGCTCGCGCGGATAGGCGACTTCCTTGCCCGCAAAGCCGTCCTGCAGCGCGCGGATCACGCCATTGATGTCGATGTCGACACCGCGTTCCTTCAGATCAGCGCCGAACTGGTAACCGACGGCATAGCTCATCTTGGTCTTGTCAACGGCAACAGCCGGAGCCGCAGCAGCGGGCGCGGCGGCCGGGGCGGCGCTCGGTGCCGGAGTCTGCGCCCAGGCAGACAGCGAAAACGCAGCAGCGGCAACTGCCGCCAACTTGGAAAATTTCATTGATACCTCCGGAGAAACGGGGATCGCATCGGACAGCCACGACTTGGGTGTCCGGCCTGATGCGCTGGTGAGAGCCGCGCGGATTCTAAGGGAAGGGATCGTTAAGCGTCACCCTAATACGATTTCATCGGGCCGCAGGTGGCGAGGGCCGTTCAGCTGCGGCGCCGCAAGCGCAGCTTCAGGAGCGCACGCACGTCGCGACCGGTGCCTCCGGGTCGCGACGTGCACGTCGCTCCGACATCGAGGCATCGTGGCGAATTCCACACATAGCTGGCGAGGGCCGCCACCCGAATCCGCGGCTACGCAGTCGGAAATTCGCCGGTAGCATTTAAAATCAATCACTTGCCAGGTTGGCACGGGACTTGGAACAGTGGAATCACCCGAGCAGGGTATGAATCCACAGGAGAACGCAACATGGGTGTCTTTTCCCGCCTTTCCGACATCATCAACGCGAATCTGAATTCGCTGCTGGACAAGGCCGAGGATCCCGAGAAGATCGTCCGGCTCATGATCCAGGAGATGGAAGATACGCTGGTCGAAGTCCGCTCGGCCGCGGCCAAGGTCATCGCCGAGCGCAAGGAGCGCGAGCGTCAGCTCGGCCTCCTGAATCAGGAGCAGCACGATTGGGAGCAGAAAGCCGAACTGGCACTGCGCAAGGACCGTGAGGATCTGGCCAAGCTGGCGCTGTCGCACCGGGCGTCCCTGGGCGATCAGAGCAAGGCGGTGGCGCACGATCTGACGGTGCTCGGCGAGAACCTGGTCAAGCTCAACGACGATATCGCCAAGCTGCAGGCCAAGCTGCAGGATGCCAAGGCGCGCCAGCGCACCATCGTGATCCGCGCCCAGAATGCGCAGACCTCGTTGAAGGCGCGCACGCAGATCCACTCGGCCAAGATCGACGACATGCTGAATCGTTTCGACTATGCCGAACGGCGCATTGACGCGGTCGAGGCCCAGGCCGAAGCATTGGATCTGGGCCGGGCGAAGACGCTGAATCAGGCGTTTGCGGATCTCGAGTCCGAGGAACGCATCAAGGGTGAGCTGGAAGCGCTCAAGGCGCGCGTCCACCAGCCCAAGGGGTAATGACGATGGCGTGGATCGAGGCTCCGCTGATTGTCTTTCTGGTTGTCGTGGTGCCGATCTGGTTGATCCTGCACTACCGCAGCCGGCGCGCCTCGACGTCGCCGACCGAAATGGTCGGCGGCGCCGACGGGGAAGTCACCGAGTTGTGGCAGACGGCGCGACGCATGGAAGAACGCATCCGGACGCTGGAACGCATCCTGGATGCCGACACACCGAACTGGCGAGGTCGAATATGAGTTACAGGCATCGTTATGAATACGCTTCGGCCGGCCACTGGAGGGGAGCTGCACCCATGAATGAACGCTTCAGCCCGGGCGCCCGACTGTATCGCGACATCGATCGGCGCTGGCTCGCGGGTGTGCTGGCGGGTGCCGCGAGCCACTTCGGCTGGAACCTGACCGCGTTGCGCATCGTGACCATCGTCGCCTGCATGACGCCGATCGTTCCGGTGATCGTGGTTGGCTACGTGCTCGCCGCTCTGATCCTGCCACCGCGCACGCAATTGCCGCCACCGCCGCCGGCGGCCGAGCAATGGCAAAGCGCACCGCCGCCAGGCGTGACCGCATCCGAGCTGAAATACCGGCTGCGCGAGATGGAGGATCGGCTCAGGGCGATGGAGGCTTACGTCACCAGCGCCCAGTACGAAATCGACCGCGAGCTCAAGCGCGGCCCGAACTGAGCTGATCGGCAAGTAGCGAACGACGGCCCGCATGCGGGCCGTCGTTGTTTTTGTAGGTCACGTTGGCCCGAACGGGCCTACGTGACACATCGGCTCGTGGTTGTCGCCGTGGCCCTGCGGAGCAACGTGACCCACGATCGGCGAGTCGGCCTCTGATCGTTCCCTCTGGCACGCGAGCCCGACCAGGACGCCGGGTGTCCCGCG